>JAICQO010000120.1 GCA_025937835.1 Polyangiaceae bacterium | reverse complement strand
GCAAACTTGGGGCTAAGCTGCGCGGGCCATGTGGGAATCGTTGCCCGAGTTCGGCACAGGTGTCGTGTACGCGATCCTGATTTGCGCCGCGTACACCTTCGCGGTCTCGCTCGCTGCCGGGCGCGGTCACCCGCGGCTGCTCCAGTCAGCGCGGATGGGGGCTTACGCGACGAGCGCGACGGTGCTGTTCGCCGTGCTGCTGCTCACCTACGCGTTCGTCTCCCACGACTTCCGGATCCGCTACGTCACGCGTTACAGCGACCGCAGCATGTCGACGACCTACCTGCTCACGTCCCTGTGGGGCGGGCAGGACGGGTCGCTCTTGTGGTGGTCGCTGCTGCTGTCCGGTTACGTGACGGCGTGCGTGATGTGGCTGAAGGGCAAGTACCGCCAGCTCCAGCCCTACGTGATCGCGACGCTGATGGTGATCGTCGCGTTTTTTGCGGTTTTAATGCTGTTTTCGGCGAACCCGTTCGAAGCCAGCATCGCGGGCGCGCGGCCCGACGGCGACGGGCTCAACCCGGTTCTCCAGAACTACTGGATGATCATCCACCCACCGTCGCTGTACACGGGCTTCGTCGGCTGCTCGGTGCCGTTCGCGTTCTGCGTGGCGGCGCTGGTCACGGGACGGCTCGACAACGAGTGGATCGTCGCGGTCCGGAAGTGGATGCTGTTCGCGTTCCTGTTCCTGTCGATCGGCAACGTGCTCGGCATGGCCTGGGCCTACGAAGAGCTCGGCTGGGGCGGTTTCTGGGCCTGGGATCCGGTGGAAAATGCGGCTTGTTTGCCGTGGTTCACTGCCTCCGCCTACGTGCACTCCACGATGATCCAGGAGCGCCGCAACATGCTCAAGGTCTGGAACGTGGTGCTGATTTGCGTGACGTTCCTGCTCACGATCTTCGGCACGTTCCTGACGCGCGCCGGCATCATCACCAGCGTCCACACCTTCGCGCAGAGCGACATCGGCACTTACTTCCTGTGGTTCATCGGGCTCGTGTTCGCGGTCAGCGCCGGGCTCCTGGTGTGGCGACTGCCGCAGCTCCGCGCCAAGGCCGAGCTCGAGAGCGTGGCCAGCCGCGAGGCCATGTTCGTGATCAACAACTGGGCGCTGCTCGGCGGGATGACGTTCATCCTGTGCGCCACGATGTACCCGAAGCTGAGCGAGCTCTGGGACGAGACCACCACGGTCGGTCCGACCTTTTTCAACCGCTGGATGGCCCCGATCGGCCTGATAATTTTCGCGCTGATGGGGCTCGCGCCGCTGTTCGGCTGGCGCAAGACCAGCGATGACGCGCTGAAGAAGGCGCTGCGCGTCCCGCTGGCCGCGTTCGTCGGGGGCATCGTGCTGCACGTGCTGTTCGGAGCTTCGCTCGGCTATCCGCCGCTCGTGGCGCGCGACCCGATGTTCCCGGGCATGATCGGCGAGCTCTTGCAAAAGATCTCGAGCGCGGCGCCCGTCATCACGTTCGCGCTGGTGGTCTTCAACCTGGCGGTCATCGCGCAGGAGTTCTACCGAGGCGTGGTCGCGCGCCAGAGCTCGGCCGTGAAGCGCGGCGAGCCGGAAGGCGTGTTGCTCGCGCTCTTCCGCTTGCTCGACAAGAACCGCCGGCGCTACGGCGGCTACATCGTTCACATCGGCATTTGCGCGATGTTTCTCGGGTTTTTGGGCGGCTCCTGGAACGTCGATCGCGAGGTCGGGTTGATGCCGGGCCAGAGCGTGAAGCTCGGCGCTTACGAGCTCACCTACGCCGGCTCGCGCATGTGCCCGGGCAACCCGCGCTGCAGCCCGACCGAGCAAGCCGATCTCGGCAAGCGCATGATCTTCGCCGAGCTCGACGTGACACGCGACGGCAAGCCGCTCGGGCGCCTCGAGCCGGCCAAATTCATCTTCAACAAGAGCCCCGAGTCGCCGACGACCGAGGTCAGCATGCGGCGCTCGCTGCGCGAGGATCTGTACGCGGTGCTCGGTACGGTGAACCCCGAGACCAAGCGCGCCACCTTCAAGCTCCACGTGAACCCATTGGTGTCGTGGATCTGGGTCGGGCTCTTGATCTTGATGGGCGGCACGGGCATCTCGCTCTGGCCCGAAGTGGCGCTCGGAGGCTCGCGTTTTTGGGCCTTCTCCAAGGCCGGAGCCGCCGCCGCCACGGGCATCCTGTTCTCGATTTATCTGGCGATGAGCCCGTCGCTCGCGTCCGCAGAGCCACGGCCGCGCGGCGCACCGCTGGCGATGATCGCCAGGTCACCCTTGCCGCGGCTCTTGCACTCGGGAGCCTGGGTTGCGCCCGTCGCGGGCCTCGTGCTCGGGTTCGGAGTTTCGCGTCTCCTCACGCGAAAGAAGTCATGATCGTACGCTTCAATCAGGCGCAGGCGCGCATCTTCGCCGCAGCGCTCGCCGCCACCACGCTCGTCGCCACGCTCGCCGCGGGTGCCTGGGTCGGGATCGAGCTCGCCGTGCTGGTGCTGGCCGCCGGGGCGCTGGTGCTCGTGATCGCGCTGCTGTGGTCGAGCGTCGCAGGGCTCTCGGGGGACACGCCGCTCACGCTCGACGAAGCGCTCGGCATGGGCGCGCCGAGCACCGAAGAAGAGCAGAAGCGCGCGGTCTTGCGCGCGCTCAAGGACCTCGAGTTCGAGCGCAGCGTCGGCAAGATCAGTGAGCAAGATTATCGAGAGTTTTCCGAGCGTTACCGGGCCGAGGCCCGGCGCCTGATCGCTGCGGTCGACGCCTCGCTCGGCCCGGCTCAAGCGCAGGCCGAAAAGCTCGCGGTTGCCCGACTCGCCGCAGCCGGGCTGTCCGCGGAAGCCGTCACGCCGGATGCCGCACCACCCACGCCGGCATCCGAGCCCGACGAGAAGCCTGCGCCCGCTGCGGCACCCGCACCATCTCCCGCGCCCGCACAGGAGACGGAGCCATGATCCGCCACTTCGTGTCGCTGCTCCTGGCCGTGTGTTGCCTCGCGTTCGCGCTGCCCGTGCGCGCGCAAGCAGCTCCCGCCAACCCGCACGCGCAAAAGACCATCCCGCGCGATCTCAGCGCACCCGCGCCCGATTTGCCGAAGGGCACGATCGAGGCGCTGATCGCCGATCAGGACGAGAAGCCCGTGGTCGGGCAGCAGGTGCGCCTCGGCGTGATGTTCCAGAGCGTCGCCGAAGGCGAGTCGCGCTCCGAAAAATTCGCGAAGACCGACCAGCTCGGCCGGGTGCGCTTCGACGGCCTGACGATCGGCAGCGGCTACAGCTACCGCGTCACGCTGAAGAGTGGTGCCGCCGAGTACTCTTCGATGCCGATCAGCCTGCCGGAAGACTCCGGTCAGCGCGTGCGGCTCCACGTTTTTCCGGTGGTTCGCGACGTGGATCAGGCCCACGTCGGCATGCGCGGCATCATCTACATCGAGACCCGCGACGACGTCTTTCAGTTCCAGGTGATGATGCGGATCTTGAACCTCGGCGCGGTGAGCTGGGTTCCGGACAACGTCTTGATCAAGCTGCCGAGCGGCTTCAAGGCCTTTGCGGCCGAGAAGGGCATGACGGACGTGCGCTGGGAGGCAGACGAGGACCGCGGCGCGAAGCTGCTCGGCACCTTCACGCCCGGGCAGCACGACGCGTCGTTCCGCTTCCAGGTACCGAAGCAGCGTGAAGCGAACGCCTATTTTTCGCTCGGCATGCTGCCGCACGTCTTCGAGATGCGCGTGATCGCAGCGGCGTCCGCCAGGATGACGCTGACGGTCGACGGCTACGAGCCGCCGCGCACGGATCAAACCGAGAACGGCCAGCGCGTGGTCGTGACCCGACGCGTGTTCGACGCGGGCGACAAAGTCGAAGCCGTCAACATCACGCTGTCGGGCCTACCCGTGCCCGGTCCCGGGCGCTGGATCGCGGCGCTCCTGGCAGCCGCGCTCGCGGCATCCGGCTTCGGTGCGGCGTGGGGCTACTTGAGCTTCGACGCCCCCGGCAAGACCCGGCGCGACGAGGAGCTGCAGGTCGCGCGCGAGCTCTTGCTCGATGAGCTCGTGGTCGTGGAGCGGGCTCGGCGCGAAGGGGACCTCGGGCCGCGCGCCCACAGCGACGCGCGCAAGGCCCTGCTCGACGCCCTGGCGCGCCTGGGGCCCGCCGCGCTCGAGACGGCGCTACCAACCCCGAAAAAGTCTCGAAAAACCGCCGGGTCACGACGCTCCGAAGAGCCAGCCGAGCGGCCGGGATCTCCATCCACAGGCTGAGGATAACTTCCGGGTAACTCTCTGGACGGTTGGGGTATGGGCTGGTGGATAGTTCTCCGACGGCGAGTTCCCCCAGATGTTCCAGGTGCTTCACACCGCCATCCCCCCACAGCCCCGCACAGTTAATTCTTGATTAGATTCAGTGGCTTGCAGAGATATCCCCGGTCTCCACAGCCCCTAATGCTACGACGCGTTTCTTAAATTTCCATATAGATCCTGATCGGAGAGCGGCTCCGCGGGGCTGTCCGGAAGCCTTGGCTCGGGAATCGCATTCGGGAAGCACCCTGGGGCTACTCCCACGCCACGAGCCGGGCTAAACGTGGCGCGAGATGCACGTCGTCGTCACGAAACGAGACCTGTTGAAGATCCTGGGCCGCTGCCAGGGTGTCGCCGACAAAAAGAGCACGATGCCCGTGCTCGGCAACGTGCTGCTCGAGGTCGAAGGCACCGATCGGCTCAAGCTCTCGGCGACCGATCTGCATCTGGCCGTGACGGGCACCGTGACCGCCGAGGTCGAGACCGGCGGCAGTGTCGCGCTGCCGGCCCGAGATCTTTTCGAGCGCGTGCGCATGATGCCCGAAGGCAAGCTGGCGATCGCGACCAGCGGTGGCGCGGCGACCACGATCCGCGCAGTGGGCTCGGCGCGCCGCTTCACGCTGCACGGCATGCCCGGCGAAGAGTTTCCGCAGCTGCCCGCGCCCGACGCTGGCTCGCAGCCGATGCCGATCGACGTGCGCGCGCTCGGCCAGCTGATCGCGGGAACCTATTTCTCGATTTCGACGGACGACACGCGCGCCCACCTGAACAGCGCCTTGTTCGAGTGGGAAGGCGAGCGCGTGCGGATGGTCACCACCGACGGCCACCGGCTGTCGAAGATGGAAACCCTGGTTCGCGGCCGCGAAGGCACGGTTACTTTCCTGATCCCGTTGAAGGGTGTGCTCGAGCTGAAGCGTTTGTGCGACGAGGCCGCGACCGAGGCCAAGGCCGAAGGCGGCAGCGACGTAACCGAGATCATGATCTCGCACGGCGGCCCGAACGCCTTCTTCGATCTGCCCGGGCTGCGCTTCTCGGTGAAGCTCGTGGACGCGCAGTTCCCGCCGTACCAGCAGGTGATCCCGGAGCACAGCGAGCACATCGTGCGCGCGGGCCGCGCCGAGCTCGCCGACACGCTGAAGGCCGTGTCGGTCGCGGCGAGCGATCGCACGGGCGGGATTCGGCTGACGCTCGGGGCGTCCAAGATGCGCTTCGAGAGCGAGAGCCCCGAGAGCGGCCAGGGCTTCGACGAGGTGGCCGTGGACTACGACGGCCCCGAGGTCACCGTCGGCTTCAACGCGCGCTACTTCCTCGACGTGCTCGGCGCCATCGATGACGCGGACGTGGTGCTCGGCGTGAGCGGCGAGCTCGATCCTGCGGTGATCAAGCCGGCCACTGCCAGCGGCACCACGACCTACCTCGCGGTCGTGATGCCGATGCGGATTTGAACTCCAAGCCTCAAGCGAGCGCGCGAAGGCGTCTGTCTTTTCGGCGTCTCTCGGTGCTCGGCTTCCGAAACCTGCTCGACGGCGTGTGCGAGCCAGGGCCGGACCTGAACGTGATCACGGGCGACAACGGCCAGGGCAAGACCAGCTTGCTCGAGGCGCTGTACTTCGCGGCCACGACGCGCAGCTTTCGGACCGAGAGGCTGCCGGCGCTGGTGCAGCACGAGCGCAGCGAGCTCGCGGTCGCAGCGAGCATCGAAGAAGCCGGGCGCCCGCGCGAGCAGCGCGCTCAGATCGTCCGCGGCGTGCGACGCGTCGCGATCGACGGCAAGCGCCCGCCGAGGCTGCTCGACTACGCGCAGAAGACGCCCGTCGTGGTCTTCCACCCTGGCGACCTCGAGCTCGTCGCGGGTGCGTCGAGCCAGCGCCGGAGATTGCTCGACCGCGTGGCGCTGTTCGTCGATCCGCACGGTTATGCCTCGCGAGCGGCCTACGAGCGGGCCCTCAAGGAGCGCCAGAAGGCCCTGGAAGAGCGCGGAGAGCACGCCCTGGACCTCGACCCCTTCGAGCTCTTGTGCGCCGAGCACGGGGCGCGCTTCCAGCGCTCGCGCGAGCAGGCCGCGGCGGCCCTTTCGCGAAACGTCGCGCCGGGCTTCGAGCGCCTGGCGCCGGCCGAGCTCGAGCTTTCGCTGCGGCACGTGCCCGGCGGTACCAGCGACCCCGCTCGCTTCCTCGGCGAGCTCCGCGATCGCCGGCGCAAGGACATGCTCCGGCGCGCCCCGAGCTTCGGTCCGCAGCGGGACGAGCTCGAGCTTTCGCTCGGCGGCAAGAGCGCGCGTTTCCACGCTTCGCAAGGTCAGCAGCGGATCGTGACCTTGGCGCTGAAGCTCGCCGAGCTCGAGTGCATCCTCGAGGCGCGCGGCGCCGAGCCCGTGCTGTTGCTGGACGACGTTTCGAGCGAGCTCGACCCGTCCCGCACCGGCGCGGTCTACGACGTGGTGCGCGCTGCCGTGAGCCAGGTGTTCGTCACGACCACTCGACCGGAGCTGTTTCCGACCACGATTGCGGCCGCCCGGAGCCGCGCCGACTGGACCGTTTCCGGTGGTCGGCTGACCCGCATTCGCTGAGCCGGTTTTTGCGGGGGTTTTCGCCGGAAAACCCTTGAAAAAGCGACCCTGAAAGGCTATATGAACCGGGCCCTTTTTCGAGGGTTTTGGTGCTCCGCCCCGCGTGTCACCTCGGCCTCAGCAAAGGACCTGGATTTGACCACTGCCGCTGACGAAGCGACGCAAAAGACGTCCACGTACGATTCCAGCAACATCACCGTTCTCGAAGGGCTGGAGGCAGTTCGCAAGCGTCCCGGCATGTACATCGGGGACGTCCACGACGGCTCGGCGCTCCATCACCTGGTCTGGGAAGTGATCGACAACTCGGTGGACGAGCACCTGGCAGGTCACTGCAAGATCATCAGCATCACCATCCACTTCGACGGCTCGGTCACCGTCGAAGACGACGGTCGCGGCATCCCCGTCGGCATCATGCCGGAGCGCGGCGTGAGCGCTGCCGAGGTGGTGATGACCGTGCTGCACGCTGGCGGCAAGTTCGACCATTCGAGCTACAAGGTCAGCGCCGGGCTGCACGGTGTCGGCGTCAGCGCCGTCAACGCCGTGTCCGAGACGCTGCGTCTCGAGATCCACCGTGAGGGCCGGGTCTGGTTCCAGGAGTACCACCGCGGCGTGCCGGTCGCGCCGATCGCCGCCATCGGCGAGAGCAGCACCACGGGCACCAAGACCACCTTCAAACCCGATCACCAGATCTTCACCAGCACCGAATACAACTACGACACGCTCGCCAACCGGCTGCGCGAGCTCGCGTTCTTGAACTCGGGCCTGATCATCAAGCTGACCGACGAACGCGGCGAGGGCCGCAGCGAGACCTACGAGTTCAGGGGCGGCATCCAGGAGTTCGTGTCGCTGCTCAGCAAGACCAAGGAGCCCGTGCACGAGGAGGTCATCGCGTTCACCGGCGATTTCCCGGCGGGCGACGGCAAGGCCGACATCGCGATCGATCTCGCGCTGCAGTGGACCAACAGCTACAGCGATCAGATCCTCTGCTACACGAACAACGTCTTCAACCGCGACGGCGGCACGCATTTGACGGGGTTGCGCGGCGGTCTCACCCGCTCGCTCAACAACTACGGGCAGGCCCAGAACCTGTTCAAGGAAGCCAAAAGCGGCCTGACGGGCGACGACGCGCGTGAAGGCGTGGTGTGCATCGTTCACGTCAAGCATCCGGATCCCTCTTTCGACTCGCAGACCAAGAGCAAGCTGGTCTCGAGCGAGGTGAAGGGCATCGTCGAGAACGCGGTCAACGAGAGCCTCGGGCGCTACTTCGAAGAGAACCCGGGCACGGCCCGTAAGATCCTGGAGAAGGCCGTGATCGCCGCCAAGGCGCGCGAAGCGGCGCGCAAGGCGCGCGAGGTCGTGCGCAAGGGCGTGCTCGACAGCACCTCGCTGAGCGGCAAGCTCGCGGACTGTCAGAGCAAGGACCCCGCGCTGAGCGAGCTCTACATCGTCGAGGGCGAGAGCGCCGGCGGCAGCGCCAAGCAGGGACGGGATCGGCATTTTCAGGCAATTTTGCCGCTAAAAGGCAAGATCCTGAACGTGGAGCGCGCCCGGCTCGACCGCATGCTGTCGTCGCAGGAGGTGACGACGCTGATCAGCGCGCTCGGCTGCGGCATGGACGAAAACGGTCTGTTCGACCTGTCCAAGCTCCGTTACCACCGCGTGATCCTGATGACCGACGCGGACGTCGACGGCAGCCACATCCGAACGCTGCTGCTCACGTTCTTCTACCGGCAAATGCGCGAGCTGATCGAGCGCGGCTACCTGTACATCGCGCAGCCGCCGCTGTTCGGCGTGCGCAAGGGCAAGCGCCACCTGTACATGAAGGACGGGCCCGCGCTCGAGCGCTTCCTCACCGAGAACGGCATCGAAGATCTGACGGTTCAGGCCCAGCGCGGCCCGGCGCTGAGCGGCGTGCCGCTGTTCAACCTGGCCACGCGGCTACGCTCCTTGCGCGGAATTTTGGGCAAGATCGACCGCCGCGCCGACGCGCGCGTGGTGGCCGCCTTGCTGCGCACGACCCCGCTCAGCCTGAGCGACTACCGCGACCGCGACAAAGTCGACGCCGCCGCGAAGATCTTGCAAGAGGCGCTCACCGTCCGTTACCCCGACCTCTGCCCGCTCAGCGTCGACGTCGAGTGGGACAAGACGCACGGCGCGGGGCGGCTGATCGCCAAGTTCCGTCCCGGGTCTTCGTCGCGCCCCGCAACCCTCGACTGGGAGCTCGCGGAGTCCGCGGAGTACCAGGAGCTGCTCTCGATCTGGGAGGACATTCGCTCGATCGGTCCGGCGCCGTACACCGTGCGCGTCGGCTCGCACGACCCGCAATCGCTGCCCGATCCCGAAGCGCTCGAGGCCTTCATCACCGAGCGCGGTCGCAAGGGCATGACCATCACCCGCTACAAGGGCCTCGGTGAAATGAATGCCGAGCAGCTCTGGGACACCACCATGAGCCCGGACGCCCGCACGCTGCTCCAGGTCAAGATCCACGACCCGGTCCGCGCGGACGAGCTGTTCAGCGTGCTGATGGGCGATCAGGTCGAACCGCGGCGCCAGTTCATCGAAGAGAACGCGCTGAACGTCCGCAACCTCGATATTTAGCGACTCGCGCGGCACGCAACCGGGTTGCTGCCCTGCCGATGAGAGGGCGTGCAGGGCGCCCGAGCTCGACGCAGCAGCAGAATTTCAGACCCCGACGCGGATCTCTTCGTGGTCCGCGGGGCGCGCCTGGTGCGGCGCGACGGTGTGACGATCTCGGGGTTCGGGCCGAGGATCTTTCGCTTCGGCCCGTTCGAGCTCGACGAGAGTCGCTTCGAGCTGCGGCGGCGCGGGCGGGCCATGCGCCTGTCGCGCCGCGTATTCGACGTGCTGGTGTTCCTGGCCGAAAACGCCTCGCGCACCGTGAGCCGGCGCGAGCTGCTCGACGGACCCTACCGCGGCGCGAAGGTTACGAGCTCCGCCTTGTCGCGCACGGTACACCTCGCTCGCAAGGCGCTCGGTGAGGATCCGAAGTCACCGCAGCTGATCCGCACCGTGCGTCGCGAGGGCTTTCGCTTCGTGCCGCCCGTGGATAGCCGCGCACGAAAGCTCAGCTCGCCTTGAGCGCGTCGAACCCGCCCGGGCTGCGGAGCGGCGGGTTGGTGCCGCGGTGGATGAAGTCAGATCCGCAGCGCTGAGCGCGCCGTGGGAACACAGAGGGAAGAAGCGCGTCGTGATGCAGCCGTTGTGCGTGTACATCACGATCAGGCGCTTTGCCGGCGCCGTGGGCTCGAGAGCTTCGCTATCGGTCCCGCCATCCCGTGCTAGCTCCCAATGCCCGCAACTCCCATTCTGTACTTGATTTTCTGTACTTGATTCTCGAGTGGTCGGAATTGCGGCAAGCTGGCTCAGTCGATTTCGACGAACGGGAGCGAGCTGCCCAGCAGCCCGTCGCCGCCCTTGGATACGAAGGAGCCGATGCCCAGCTCGCCGCTGGTGTTGCGGCCCCAGCATTTGACGCGGCCGTTCGTGAACAGGGCGCAGGTGTGGTTTCCGCTGGTTTCCACAGACTGGACTTTGAGTCCAGGGCCGAGGTCGAGCGGAGAAAGATTCGTGCCGAGCTCGTTCGGGTCGTCGCCGATGGCACCGCCCGCGGGAGAGCGGCCCAGAGAGCCCTCCACGTCCTGGCCAAAGCACTTGAGCGAGCCGTCAGCGAAGACGACGCAGGTGGCATCGCCGCCGGCGGCGACGTGAGCGACCTTGCCGCCTGCGCTCGACAGCAGGGGTTCGGTCGGCAAGGGCCAACCGTACGACACCGGCGGGTCGTGCATGAGGGCGCCGTACGACGAGGAAGAGCCGCCACAGCTCACATCACCGTCCTGCAGCACCGCACACACGTGCTGCCTACCGACGGCTAGGTCAACGAAGGTTGGATTCCCGCCGAGCGTGAATTCCCGGGTGAACAGCCCGCGGTCGCCGAAATACCCATAGCAGTGGAGCTCGTGCGTGTACCGTGCGCACAAGAAATTGTCACCGCAGGCGATGGCGGCGGGCGACTCCGCGGGCGACGGTTGATGCGCGTCGGTGAACAGGATCGTCAGCAGTGCCGGGGGGCCGTCGGAAGCGTAGCCGAAGCCGCCCCAAGTCTTGACCTCCCCGCTCTCGAGCAGCACGCCGGAATAGTCGTCCACGGCGCAGATCTGTTTCGCGACGCCGCCGATGTCCACGGCTATTGGGGTATTGCTCGCGCTGAGTGAAGTAGCTTGTGGTCCGAGCTGATCGTAGGTGTTGTCACCCCAGCAGAACACCGCGCCGTCCTGAATCGCGCAGGTATGTGCGCCGCCGGTGACGACGTCGCTCGCACCCTCGAGCACCGCCGGCGAGCTCGCGACCTCGCCGCTCTCGTCCCCGATGTACACGTCCAGGAAGTCGCCCACCTGGCCCAGGGAGTTGTTCCCCCAACACTTCACTCGGCCGTCGCCGAGCAGCGCGCAGCTGTGGCCGTTGCCGAGCGCGAGCTTCGTGGGCTCGGCCTGGCAGTCCGGGCTGCAGCCGTCGCCGGACTCGGCGTTTCCGTCGTCGCACTCTTCGACGCCGGTGTGCACGTGCTTGTCGCCGCAGGTCGCCAAGCGGCACGTCGTGGTGCAATCGTCCTGCTCGTCGTCGTCACCGTCGTCGCACTCCTCGACGTCGGCCTGGACTAGGCCGTCGCCGCAGGTCGCTTCCTCGCAACTGGCAAGGCACGCGTCGTTGTCGTCGTGATCGCCGTCGTCGCACTCTTCGAGGCCCTCTTGAACGAAGCCGTCACCGCAGCTCGCCTGTTTGCAGTCGCTGGTGCAGTCGTCCTCATCATCGCTGTCGCCGTCGTCGCACTCTTCTGCGACGGGGTACACGAAGCCGTCGCCGCAGGCGGCTTCAATGCACTGCGTGGTGCAAGCGTCTTCGTCGCTCGAATTTCCGTCGTCGCATTCCTCGTCGGCGTTGACGACGCTGTCTCCGCAGTCCGCGCTCACACACGCGCCCGAGGCACAGCGCCCGTCGCACGTCTGGCGATGGACCGTGACGAGATCGGGACCGCACACGACGAGCTCGTTGCCTTCGCAGAAAGAGGAACCCGGCGCGACTCGCTCGCAGCCCGCGGCGATCGGCGCGCAGGCGGCCTTGGCGGTGTCGCAGAGCTCGCCCCGCGCGCACGTCTCCGCGAGTACCCAGAAGCCGCCGCTGCACTCGAGGACGGTCGTTTCGGCTGCAGCCGCGCACTGGCGCGCGCCCTGGTCCGAACACGGTTCGGTCGAGGTGCCCCCGGCTTCACCGCCGCTGCCGGCTTCGCTGGTAGGCTCTGCGCCACCACCGCCGCCGTCATCGGGCGCGGGGCTCGGGCCGATCGCGGTGCCGCCAATCGTTGCGGCGCTGCCGGTCGCTGCGGCGCCCCCGGTCGCGCTGCCGGTCCCGCCTGTGGATTTCGGCGTCTCGACGCACTTTTTGGTCTCGAGACAGTCGGCCTCGGTGCAACCGGCGACGGAAAAGCAGAACAGCGCTGCACCGGCGACGCCGGGAAATAGTCCAGGTTTGATTTGCGTCATGGTTCCCTCACGCGAGCCCAGCGACCCGCTACACGTCCTATCGACAGGACCTAGCCGCGGTTGCGCGGTAAATGTCGGACGTCAATAGGGAGGTTTGCAGGACCCGTCACAGCTCGAGCAGCGCTTTGCTGGTTCCACTCGGCGCCGAGGAAAGCCCGTCCCCGTGAGCGCCCCCGACTCCCGCGGCGGCGATCGTCCAGAGCGCCACGTCGCTCTCGATCAGCGGTCGCGTTCCGCGAAAGGCGACTCCCGCGCTGAAGCCGCCCGCGCCGCCACCGCCGGGGCCGCCGTCGCTGCCGCCGCCGCCGTCGCCTCCTTGGCATCCTGTGGCCGAGGCAGGCCCGCCCTCACCACCGGGCTGACCGAGCTGTCCGGGTTGTCCGTCCCCACCGGCTCCTGCTGCGCCGGTCTCGACGACGGAGTCGATCACTCGGACGTCGGAATCCAGGAGCAGCAGACCGATGCTGGCGCCGCCCCCGGTTCCCGCCGCGCCTCCGCGACCGCCGCAACCGCCGCAGCCGCCACTACCGCCGCCGTCACTGGGTCCGCCGCCGCCGCCGCCGCCGCCCTGCCCAAGCGAGCCATCCGCCCCCGGAGTGCCAGCCGAAGGTTGCCAGAGCGTCCCTTCGAGGGAGCCGAGGGTCTCCGCATTCTTGCCGCGCGACCCGGCAGCTGGTGAGGCTCCCGCGCCTCCGGGGGCGCAACTGCTGCCGCCCTTGCCGCCGCTTCCGGCTCCGAGCGGCGGCTCGCCACCGATTCCGTCGCGCGATGCGACGCCGCCCGGATCGCCGCCGCGCCCGCCCACCGTCCCCGCGCAGGAGCACACGGACTGTGGGGCGCCGCCACTCAGCGCTTTTCCCGGGTTGCCTTGCGGCGCCGCCGTCGCGCGGTCTGGGGTCTCCTGCCCGTCCGCGCCATCTCGTGCGGTTCCGGCGAGCAACTTCACACGCCGCAGGACGACGTTCGAGGAGTCGGCGATCAGCGCCGCGATGCTGCTCTCACCCGCCTGCTCGGCATCGCGCGCCCTTACTTCCAGATCGGTGAGCTCGACGTCGTTCGCCCCGTCGAGCCACAGGCTCGTGCCGCTCTCGGCTTCGATCGCGGTCGGGAGCGCGACGTAGCTGGCCTTCTCGGTCGTGCACTCGAAGCCCCCAAAGATCCGCAACGTCGTTCCCCCCGAGCGGCTGATCTCAAGCGGTTCGCGGAACGTGCCCACGCAAGCGATAACCAGGTGTTTACCCTGGTCCTCTGCGGCTTGAATCGCCGTCGACAGCGAAGAGAACGGAGCGGCGAGTGAGCCGTCGCCGCCCGTCGAGCTGTCGCTTGCCCGGGCGAAAACCGCGAAAGCGTCGCTGACGAGGCAGGGCGCGTCGACGGGGGAGAGACTCGAGTCGCAGACCTGCCCGGGCTCCGGTGCGCCGCCCTCGCCGGCAGAAGGTGCGCCGCCCTCGCCGGCAGAAGGGACGCCGCCCTCCTGCCCTTGCGCTCCGCCAGAAGCGGCGCCACCGCTCGCTTCGCCTGCGCCGGACGCTCCCGAATCGCCGCCGCGTCCAGAGGGGAAGGTCGAGCCGCCCGTCGTCGAGCCGGCGCTGCCGGAGCGGCCCGACGCCGTGTCCGTGGGAGCTCCCCCGTCGCCGCCGCTCACTTCTTCGCCTGCGCAGTCGTCTGTACACAGCGGATACGACGCCGTCTCCGAACAGGCGCCGAACAGGCAGACGGCCGTCGCGGCGATGCACGAGAGAGACAGGGATCGGGCGTTGACCGGCGTCGGTTGAGCGGTGCGTCGCTGCATCTGGCGGACCCTGGATCGAAATGCACGATCAGTCGAGCGACACGTACGGCAGGGTGGCGCCGAGCTCTCCGAAGCTGTCGCCCATCGACTCGGCGGTGCCGATACCGAGTTGTCCGCTGTCGTTCAGACCCCAACACTTGAGTCGTCCCGAGCGAAACAGCGCGCACGTGTGGTTTCCGCTCGTCACGACCGATTGGACCGTCACGCCGAATCCCAGGTCGATTTCGGGCAGCAGCTCGCCGAGGTCCTCGGCTTCGTCGCCGACGGCCGGATCCTGCAGTGTGATCGCGGGCTGACCGAGATTCCCAGCGACGTCTTGGCCCCAACACTTGAGCGCGCCGTCCTCGAACACCACGCACGAGGACTCGCCGCCGGCACCGATTGCGATTCCCTTGCCGCCGGTCACCGAAGGGTTCACGGCGGCGATGTCCGGCCAAGTAAAGAGTACTGCGGGGTCCTGGAAGAGCGCTGCGCCTGCGGACGGACTGTAGCCGAAGCACTTGAGCTCACCAGAAGTGTTCAACGCGCAGACGTGCTGGCGACCAGCGGACAACGCGACGATGGGCTCCATCAGGTTGGCCTCGCGCGCGCCCTGCGGGAAGTTATCGAGGTAGGTGCCCCAGCAATGAGCGCCTTGCGCATAACGCGCGCAGATCAGGTTCTCGCCGCAGCTCACGGAAAGCGGCGCGCTGCTGGCGGTGTTGGGAAAATCATCGAGCAGCAACAGTTCGCCGGTCGGATTCACGAGCGTGCTCCCCCAGGTGTAGACCTTTCCGTCCTTCATCAGCGCGGCGTTGACCGTGCCCGCGGCGCAGAGGTCGACCGCTTCACCCTCGAGGGGGATCCTGACCGGCGCCGCGCTGGTCGAGACGCTCACGCCCGGCCCGAGCTGGGCGTCGTGATTGGCGCCCCAGCACAGGGCCGAGCCGGAGCGGATGGCACAGGTGTGCCGCTCGCCTGCAGCGACGGCACTCACGCCGAGGAGCACGGCCGGAAGATTGGGCCCGAGCTCGTCTGCACTGTCGCCGACCTTCGCATCGTTGATGGGCCCGAGCTGCTCGTAGTCGTTGTTCCCCCAGCACTTCAGCCGGCCATCGCCGAGGATGGCGCAGCTGTGGAAGGCGCCGAGAGCCAAGTATTTCGGCTCGGCCTGGCAATCCGACGAGCAACCGTCGCCGCTGTCCTCGTTGTTGTCGTCGCACTCTTCCTCGCCGGCCCGCACGAAGCCGTCGCCGCAGACCGCGTTCCGGCAATTTGTGGGGCAAGCGTCGTCGTCGTCCGGGTTGCCATCGTCGCATTGTTCCGCGCCGGCCACGATCTCGTCGCCGCAGATCACGAGCTTGCAGGTGCTCAGGCACTCATCGGTTTCGATGGGATTCGCGTCGTCGCACTCTTCGACCCCCTTGCGCACGAGACCGTCGCCGCAGACGGCCGTCTTGCACTCGGAGGTGCAGGAGTCGGTGTCGTCGAGGTTGCGGTCGTCGCACTCCTCCTCGTCGAGGGAGATGTTTCCGTCGCCGCAGACGGCCGTCTTGCACTCGGAGGTGCAGGAGTCGGTGTCGTCGAGGTTGCCATCGTCGCACTCTTCCGCGAGCAGGGAAACGAACGTGTCGCCGCAGGTGGCGAGCTTGCAGTGCGTGGTGCAGTCGTCGAAGTCGCTCGGGTTACCGTCGTCGCACTCTTCGTCGCCGTTGACGGTGCCGTCGCCGCAATCCGCGCTCACGCACGCACCGGAGGCACAGCGCCCTTCACAGATCTCGCGTTCGACGGTGACGAGGTCGGGACCGCACACCACGAGCTCGTTCCCTTCGCAGTAGGCCGCGCCCGGCGCGACACGCTC
>JAICQO010000023.1 GCA_025937835.1 Polyangiaceae bacterium | reverse complement strand
TCGCGATCGCCCAAGCCCTTCGCGATCGCGATCGCCCAAGCCCTTCGCGATCGCGATCGCCCAAGCCCTTCGCGATCGCGATCGCCCAAGCCCTTCGCGATCGCGATCGCCCAAGCCTTCGCGATCGCCCGTTCCCCGCTTCCCCTCCCACGCGGGCCGCAGGCCCGCGTTTGGGAGGGGCCACGCGCGCAGGCGAAGCCGAGCACGTGGGGGGTGGGCAGCCCTCTATCTCAGTCCCGGCAAATTCGGGAGCTCCGCGTCGGGGTCGAGGACGACGAGCAGCGCTTCGGCCTCCCCGCCTGCCGCGTCGCCGTTTTCGTCGAGCACTCTCACGCGCAGCGTGCCGTCGCTCGCGCTCGTGGCCGAGACCGCGACGCGCAGGGCGGTTCGCTTGCGGAGCCGCGGCTCGACCGCAGCGCGGCCGTTCGTGGCGCGCGCAGGCTTGCTCTCGCTCTCGGACTCGAAGGTGTCGTCGGGATCCGAGACCTCGGTCAGCGGCTTTTGCGCGAACAGCGCGACCGGAGAATCGACGATGGTCTTGTCGTTGAAGTCGTCGAAGGGCGCGAGCGCGGCGCCTTCATCCCGCGGGGGAACGATGGTCGCGGGCAGCTCGAGCGAGCTCTTCAAGTCCGCTGCCATGCGCGCCAGGCTGAGCGCGCGCATGTCGTTGCCCGCGGCCTCGGCAGCGTCGGCGGCGCGCCGGATCCAGCGCACGGCCTCGTGAAGATCGCCGCGATTCCACTCGTTCTTGCCGGTCTCGAGCGCCATGATCACGGTCTTCGGATCGTCGGGCTGCGCGTTCGGGAAGTCGTCGGCGTCGGTGTTCATCAGCGGGTCGGCAACTTTACGCCGGCACACTCGACGGCGCAGCCGTTTCCGAAGTTTTCCCTAGACGCGTTTCGAGGGAAAAATTCGGCAAAAGCGTGCCGGCGCGAGGGTGGGACAAGGTGCGAGACGTGTAGCTCCGCCGGCGAGCTCCGGTGTAACGTCGCAGAGATGAGCGCTTCGTCTCCCTCCGATCCCGAGCTCGCGCGGCCGGTGCCGATGACCGCATTCGAGAAGCGATTCCGCCACCCGCCGGGGCTCGTGATCTTGTTCTTCGCGGAGATGTGGGAGCGCTTCAGCTACTACGGCATGCGTGGGCTCTTGAAGCTCTACATGGCGAACTACCTGTTCGTCACGGCGCGCGAGGCGCTGCAGGGCTGCAAGCAGCGAGTTCCGCCGTGCGAGCTGGTCGCGGGCAATCCGGACAGCGTGTTGTTCTGGAGCTCGATCCGCGGGCTCCTCCCGGACAACCCGCAGGAGCAGGCGTCGCTGCTGTACGGCACGTACACGGCGCTCGTCTACGCGACGCCGTTCTTCGGCGGCATCATCGCGGACCGCTGGCTCGGCCAGAGGAAGACGGTCCTGCTCGGCGGTACCTTGATGGCGCTCGGGCACTTCGCGATGGCCAGCGAGGATTCGTTCTTCCTCGCGCTCGGCCTGCTGATCCTCGGGAACGGCGCGTTCAAGCCCAACATCTCGACGCAGGTCGGCAACCTGTACGCGCCGGGCGATCCGCGGCGCGACGGCGCGTTCACGATCTTCTACATGGGCATCAATCTCGGCGCCTTCATCTGCAACCTGGTGTGCGGCACGCTGGCCGTGGTTTACGGCTGGCACTACGGCTTCGCCGCGGCGGGCATCGGCATGCTGCTCGGGCTAATCGTCTACATGTTCGGGCAAAAGCACCTGGCGGTGGACAACCTGAGCAAGACGCGCGCGGCACACGGCGAAGAGCACGCGCCGCTCGACGCTGGCGAGAAGAAGCGCGTGCTCGCGCTGGTCGTGTTGTGCGTGCTCAACATCGTGTTCTGGGCGGTCTACGAGCAGCAGGGCAACACCATGCAAACCTGGGCGGACGAGCGCACGATCTGGCCGACCCTGTTCGGCTTTCAGGTGCCCTCGACCTGGTACCAGTCGCTCAATCCGTTCTTCATCATCTTGCTCGCACCGCTGCTCGACATGTTCTGGCGGCGGCAGGCCAAGCGCGGCACGGAGCCGACCAGCGTGAGCAAGATGGCGATTGGTTGCTTCGTGCTCGGCAGCTCGTTCCTGGTGATGATCCTGGGCGCGCAGGTCCTGGCCGGCGACAAGGGCAGCCTGCTCTGGCTGGTCGTCTGCACGCTCCTACTCACGGTGGGCGAGCTTTATCTCTCGCCGATCGGGCTATCGCTCGTGACCAAGGTCTCACCGGCGCGGATCGTGTCGATGATGATGGGCATGTGGCTCGCCTCGAGCTTCCTCGGGAACTTCCTGAGCGGCGCGATCGGCGTGTTTTATACGCGCTGGTCGAATCAGGCGTTCTTCTCACTGCTGACCGTGCTGGGGATGGGCGCGGGCCTGGCGATGTGGGCGTTCAATCGTCCGCTCAAGGCCGCCCTGGAGCCGGAACACGCAAAAACCCCGTAAAAACCCGGGCTCGTTGCGTCTGCGAATGGGCATTTTCGAAAGTGAAAGAAATGACCACGACAAGCCGCTGTAACGACCTGAAAACATTGAAGGTCGGAGTTGGCACTGTCCGTGCATTATTCCTCCGTGCAGGCGGCGCCCTTGGTGCCCCCCCCTCCGCCTCGGTCGCCGCCTCCCTAATCTTCCCAGCGGCTTGGAGTGTCCCCCTCGCTCCAGGCCGTTGTCTTTTTGTGGCCGTGAAGCGGCCTGAGCAGGCGGCCTAACGCTCGGCCCGTAGCCACACCAGCGTTTCGAAATGGTGTGTACCGGGAAACAGATCGAAGGCGCGAATTTGCTCGATCGAAAAGCCCTGCGCGCAGAGCTCCCGCAGGTCGCGCGCCAGCGTCACGGGGTCGCAGGAGCAGTACGCGACGTGGCGCGGGGCGAGCCGCCCGAGCCGGGTCACGACCTCTGCCGCGCCGCTCCGGGGTGGGTCAAGGACGACCAGGTCGAAGCTCTGTCGCTCCTCGAGCAATCGCTGGACGCAAGCGCCGACTTCCCCGCTCACGACCTCGCCGGGAAGTCTCAACTCTGAAAGGGAGCGGCCAGCGGCCCGGGCGGCAGAACCGATCCCCTCGACAGCGACACCGGAAAGACCGGACTCCAGCAATGGCAGACTGAAGTTCCCCGCTCCCGCGTAGAGGTCGAGGAAGCGGGTGCAGCGCCGAGCCACCGCCCCCTGAACCAGCGCCTCGACGAGCAGGCGGTTCAGCTCCCAGTTCACTTGCACGAACGCGTCGGCCGGCACCGTGAGCCAGGAGCCCGACGCGAACGGAAAGCGTTGAACCGACTCGACCGGTACGTTCGGGAACGCGACCACGAACTCCTGCTCGAGCGCAGCGAGCAAGTTGTTACCGGGCACGATCGACAAGCGCACCAGGGGGCGGTCGTCCGACGGCGCCACGCGCAGCTCGGCTTCGAACGAAGCGGGCAGCGACGGTTGTGCAGCGAGCACCGCACGAAACCGAGACAGCGCGCGATCGAGCTCGGGTGCGGCCACCGCACAGCTGACGACATCGACGAGGTCGTGGCTCCCGAACTCACGAAAGCCCACCTTGCCCTGCTCGACGTGCACGCGGATCCGGTTCCGATACGCGAGCGCTCGCGGCGAAGGCTCGATGGAGAGCTCGGGCAACGCGTCGAGCTTGCCGACGCGCGACAGGGCGTCGCGGAGCAGCCCCAGCTTGTGCCGGAGCTGCGCCGTGTACTCGATGTGAAGCCAATCACAGCCGCCGCAACGCCCCGCGTAGACGCACGGAGGCTCCACGCGCTCGGGCGAGCGCTCGAGCAGCTCGAAGCGAGTAGCGCGCGTAAATCCCTTCTTCCGGGCGCTCGCGAATACACGCAGCTGCTCACCGGGAATGACCCGATGAGCGAAGCCAATCCGCCCCTCGGCGGCGCGAGCCATGCCGTCACCCCCGGGGATGAGCTTTTCGATGCGCCAGAGCTCGGGCGCGTGTTCTCGGCCTGCATCGCGCGATCGCTGCCGCTCGGCGCGAAGAGCACGAGGCACTGACTTGCGTGTCACGGTGTGCACTCCAAGCGCGCAGCTTCGAGGTCACACCTTGTGCACCGACGGCCTTCAGCGACCACGACGCGCGCACCTTCTGGACCCTCGAGCGTGTCGCGAAGATCCGGCGCTTTCCCAAGAATTGTCCGTCTCGGTCGTCTCATCTCCGAAACGAAGCGGCTCGAGCCGGCGTAAGGAATGAAAGCTGCATTCGTTTCGTTCGTAGATAAACGACACCTCGAGTAACGCGATGCCGCCAATCCGACGTAGCCAAATCCCGACCAGCGGTGACCACTCGGAAATCCGCTCCGTGGATTCTGCAGCGCGCCCTCGCGTTCCGAGCGAACCGGAGCTGACACCTCCGCCTTCCGCGGCGAACCGAGCACAGAGCGCGCCGCCGTCGCGCCGCGACTCGACGCTTCCGCTGACACGAGACGAGCGGATCGAACAGAAGCTGCGCGAAGCCGAGCGGCGTTTGAGCGGGCAGGGCGCCAACGACTCACGCTTGCGCCTGCTCCAAGCCGCCGCCCTGCGCCGGGATGAAGCCTTGCTGGACGCGATTCTGGCATCGCTGGATCACGGCCAAGGTTAGCAGCCCGGCATCACTTCGGAGCTTTCGCGGGCCCGGGCAGCACGTTGCCGAAGCCCACTGCGACTTCGCGCACTTCGCCGGCAAACTCGGAGCGGATCCAGACTCGCCCCGAGGCCGCGTCGACGCTCTGCACTTGCCCCTCTCCGAGCCCTAGCAGCAGCGGAAACCGCACGGTCTCCCCGCTCCGAACCCGCGGAACAATCGGCAGCGGTTGGCATGCCGAGGCCTGGATGACGCGCAGGCGCCCGCCGAAGCCGAGCACCAGCCGGCGCTCGTCGACCCGCGTGAGCGCGATCACGGCGCTCTGGTTCGGCCCCTCTGCACAAGAAAGCGTCGTTCCGGGCTCGCCTGGCTCGCGCAACACGTGAAAGGTGCCGGGAGACAGCACCTGGGGAGCGGCGTCGGGACCCGGGAGCTTCTCTTTCTGGAACGAAGGCTCGAGGTAGCGAACACGCGGGGAAGCGGGCTCACCGCCCACGACGATCGCGCGGACCAGACCGGAGCCTGCGTTCTGGGTCGTGAGCACGACGTCCCCCGGGCTTCCGAGCGCGCCGCGCCGGAGCGGAACGATCACGGCGTTCGGCAGCCTGCGTGGCTCGTGGGTCGGGTAGCGCACGCGCGTTTCGAGCGGCGCGGTCTCCTCGACGACCGCCGCGTAGTAGACGAAGGTTTGCGAATCGGGGCCGAGCTCGAAGGCCTGCTGGAGCGCTTCGTGCGAGGGCACGAGGACGACGTCGCCCGCGGCTACGGCGAGCGGCCGCGACGGCAAGCCGAACGGGTTTTCTCCGGGCGGGTGCGCCGCGCGCCGGCGCGCGCCCGTGGAGGCCGACGCGCTCGGCGTGCGCGATTCGAAGATTCGTTCGAGCTCGGCGTCGCTGCGCCTGCACCCGAGCGCGAGGCCGAACAGCGCGGCCAGGCCGAACCCGGCGCTCGCCCTCACGGCAGCCCGAGCCAGGAAAAGAAGGTCCCGAGCGTTTCGCGCTGCGCGAGCGCCATGTACTCGAAGTTGCGACCGCGATCGCTGATCTCCCAGAAATCCTTGGTCACGACGCCCTCGAGCGCGCCGCGCACCGATCTCAGCCGCGCCTCCGGCTCGTGCTTCATGTCGTCGGCGATGCGGCGAGCGCGCTCGGTCTCTCCGGCGGCGAGGTAATAGGCAGCGAGCTTGACCTGGGCCTTGCGGATGCCGAGCAAGGCGCTCTCCTGGCTGCTCGCGCGGAGCGGCCGGTCGAGTTCGAGCAGCTTGCTCAGCATCGCCGGCTCGTCCGGTGAGCGCGCCTCGTGGGCCACCTGGCACAGCGCCGACATGTCGTAGGCGATGGTCTCGGTGACGAACGGTAGCTTCCCGTCGTAGCTGACGTGGCCGTAGTAGCTCAGATGGTTGAAGCCGGCGAGCGCCTGTTCGCGGCTGCCTCCGCGGATCGTGGCCTCGACCAGCAGCCGGTACTGGTTCAGGACGTTGTAGGCCGTGCGCACGTCGCGCGCGTTCAGCGTCGAGCGCAGGTACGAATTCATGTACCGGAACGTGAGCTCGAGCAGATCCAGATCGCCCGCGAGCAGCGCCGCTTCTCCCACGTAGCGCGTATCGATCGCGATCAGGTAGTTGATGTCGCGCATGCTCGCCAGAGCCTCGTTGTAGATACCGAGGTACTGGCGCATCACCTTCCACTCGAGCCAGGTCTTGCGCCGCTCGAGATCGGCGAGCGATTCGGGATCCATCGCGACCAGATCGGGGTTCTTGCCGATACCTCGGCCGATCGCGAACCAGCGCGGTGAGGCTTGCGACTTCTCGCGCAGATAACGCAGCGTGAAGTCGCGCAAGGCGTCGACGGCGGTGCTGGCGATGACCTTGTCCTTGTTGGAGATCGAGCTGCTCACGATGTCGGTGAGCTCCTCGACCGAGTCCACGACCTCGATCTGCGCGCGCTCGGCGGCGGCGAGCTCGGAGAGGCGCGCGCCGCGCGTGGCCATCGACTCGGCGCCGCGGCGGATGCGAGCGATGATGTTGCGCGGCTCCAAGAACCAGAACACGTAACCGAAGTACGGCGCCATCAGGGACAGGCCGAGCGAGGTCGCGACCATCAACGTGAGCAGCGTGGCGTGCGGGACGAAGCCGTGGCCAATAGCCATGCTGACCCAGATCGCGAACACGCACACGATCACGTAAAAGGCCAGGATCCCGAGGTTTACCCGATCGCGAACGAAGCGCCGGGTGACGCCTGCGTAGCGCCCGGCCGCGAGCTGCACGATGATGCTGACCACGGTGATCACGATGCCGAGCACGGCCACGTTGGTGCCGGCGAGCGCGCCGGTCGGGTCGTTCACGGAGCTCGGATCGAAGTCGCTGTAGATCTCGAGCGGCCCCCGCGCGTCCCCGCTCGTCGCCGACCGCTGGCGATCGGCCGCGTACAACAGCCAGAACGCCGCCATGGCCGTGGCGCCGACCACGAACAACGGGAGGAGCCAGCGCAGCGTCGATCGCGGGGTCGGCATGGTGAGAGCGAGCCTCTGCTCGTGTCGAAGGGTCGAGCCTAGACCAAAACCTCAGTGCACGGCGGCGCGATGGGGCAGGCGTTGCACGAGCTCGGCCTCGAAATCCAGCAGCTCGGCTGCGCGCGCGAGCGTCTCGGCCTCACCGAAGGCCTGGCGTGCGAGACGGAAGAACAGGCCGTGGTGGCGGGACTCGGCGCGGGCGAGCTCGAGGTAGATCGGCGCGAACGGTGCTTCCCGCCGCGACAGCTCTTCGGCGAGCAGGAACAGCCGCTCGCAGCTGCGCGCCTCGATCACGCCGGCCACGAGCAGGCGGTCGAGCAAGAGCTCGCTCGGCCCCGAGCGGCACTGGGCGCGCAGGGCGTTGACGTACGGATCCTTGTAGTCGTCGCGCAGGCAGAGACCACGCTCGCGCATCAAGCGATACACGATCTGGAAATGCTCGAGCTCTTCGCGCGCGAACTCGATCAGGGGCTCGACCAGCTCCGGCCGGTCGGGGTAGCGCACCACGAAATTCATGCCCGTTGCCGAAGCCTTGCGCTCGCAGGCGGCGTGGTCGATGAGGAACGAGTCGAAGTCGGCGAACACCGCGTCGAGCCATTCCGGCGGCGTCTGATGGCGCAGGTCCAGCATGGCTTCGTTCAGCGGCCGATCACGGTGACGATCAGCCGCCGCAGGTGCGGGCGCTGGCGGTGCTCCCAGAGGTACAGCGCCTGCCAGGTTCCGAGCGCGAGCTTTCCGCCGGCGATCGGGAGGTTCTCGCTGGTTCGGGTGATCGCGGAGCGCGCGTGAGCCGGCATGTCGTCGGGGCCCTCGTCGTCGTGTTCCCAGCGCCGGCTCTCGGGCGCCAGCTCCGACAGCCATTTTTCCAGATCGCGGAGCACGCTCGGATCGGCGTTCTCCTGGATCAACAGGCTGGCGGAGGTGTGCTGGAGGAACACCGAGCACAGGCCCTGCGAGACGCCGCTCTTCACGACGACCTCGGCCACCCTGCGGGTGACGTCCGTGAGCCCCTTCTGGGTCCGGAGCTCGAGCAATTCTTGGTGAACGGTGGTCATGGTTCGATGCAGATGCCCCAGCCCGTGGGGAGCGCGGGGGAAGCCTGACAGAGCCCCGCGCACTTGGTGGTGCCGACGCCGAGCGTCGAGCAGAGCTCGATGCATTTACCGGTGGCGCGCGAACAGACCAGGCCGTGACCACAGGCCTTCGGCTCCGGCTCACCCGTCTTCGGAATGCGGCCCTCCACCGGACACAGCTCGCCGACCTCGCCCGGGCCTGGCTCGACGCACGCGGTGCTAATCGCCGGGTCCTGGTTCTCGTCCGCCGTGCGCACCACGACGCAGGCCTTGCCCTCGGGGCAACCGCAGGTGCGGCCCGATGGACACGGGTAGGGATCGGTGAGATCGCAGTCGTCGGCCGGGATACAGACCGGGACGATCAACGGCTCTTCGGAGTCACCATCGTCCGAGACCACGCGCTGCGGCTGGTGCGAGCAATACGTTCCGCTCAGGGCGTCGCACGAGCTCGGGCCGTGACAGCAGAACGGCCGGCAGCGCCCGGTCAAACCGGCGCCGATGCAGGCGTAGCCCGCCTGGCAATCGCTCGCCGAGAAGCACGGCTCGTCCAGTCGATTCGGCCCGGCCAGCGCGCAGACCGCGACCGGCTCGCCTTCGACGGACTCGAGGCGACAGGCGAGCTCTTCGTCACCGGTTCCCGGCTCGCTCGGACCTTCGCCTTCTTGGTTGCAGTCGAGCGCATCGGGGACGCACTCGCCGCTTCCACAGAACGGGTCGAGCGGGGCGGCTCCGCCGTAGTTCGCGTTCAGATCCGGGACCGGCGCTTCGGTGTCCTGTGGCGTGACGGGCGTGGCTCCGTCCCCGCCCGCGCCGGCGCTGCCCGGCCCCTCGGGCGCGTGGATCGAGCCCGACCCGGAGCAGGCCACGACCAGCAGCGCTCCCCACGCCGAAAGGGCGAGCACGCTCGCAGGGGGCGACCAGAACCCGGCCATCTCCGACTACTTCAGCGGCAGGCTGCGGACGACGAAGTTACCCGCAGCGTCGTAGGCGCGGACGCTGATCAGCGCCGGCCCAGCCGGCAGGATCGAAGACACGTCGAAATCGAACTCTTCGCGTTGCTCGTCGAAGATGCCGTCCTGCGCCCCGACCGGTCGCCAGTCGTCGCGGCCCGCGACCGTCACCTCGACGCGAGCGATCGGGCCGACCCCGTCGAGCGCCACGGCGCTGAGCCGCCGCCCGTTGAGCTTCAGGCCTTCCACCACCGGGGGCGTGTTGTCGACGATCACCACGCCGCTCTCGAGCTCGTCCTTGGTGACGAGCTCGGGCGGGTTCGAGATCTCGTCGCTGGCCGACACCTGCACGCGGTAGCGCCCTTCGGGCAAATCGCTGGTGTCCCAGACGTAGCTCTCTTTGGTGAGGCGCTCGTCGGGCTTGGTCAGCTCGTACCAGGTGTTCGAACCGACCAAGCGGTAACGCAACCGGTAGCGGAGCTCGTCCTTGTCCGGGTTGTCGATCTTCCAGTTCAGGTTCAGGTTCGTGTCCGAGCGCTTGGCGATGGGCCCCCCGGAGCTCCGCACCGCCTCCTCGCTGCTGCCGTCGTCGGCGCCCTTGACCTTCACCTCGGTCAGCACCGCGCGCAGGTTGTCGGTGACGAAGGCGATCGAAAGCTGATTCAGCGTGGCCTTCGGATCTTTGACGAAGCGAGCGCGAACCTGCAGATAGCGCGCAGGCGGGCTGTCGATGCGCGTCGGGCCCGTGAACGGCTTGCTCCAGGCGCTCCAGCTCTCGTCCGGTTCATTGGTGTTGCCGCTGCGGGTCGAGAACTCGAGCGTGCCGCTCGACTCCCACTCGATACGCCCGAAGCGCGCGCGGATCCCGGCGTCGAGCACCTTGCTGGTCCAGACCGCGTCGGCGCCGCCCACGCCCTTCACCGGGTGGACTACCGCGGGATCGCTGGCCGCGACCACGCGCTTCTGCCCCGTCAAGAGCAGCGCCGTGACCTGCCGTTCGTCGACGTCGGCCACGAGCACCGAGTTGTGGCTCTGGTCCACGGTGTAGACGCGGCCTTCGGCGCCCGTACCGACGTAGGGGCGGCCGTCCTCGCCGAGGCTGAGCGTGGTGTAGTGCTCGTCCTTGTCTTGGAGCAGCTCGTCGGGCTTGCCGTCCTTCGAGAAGCGGAAGAGCGTGCCCTTGCCGCGCGCGGGCGGCGTCGCCGCGTTCGGGCCCGCGGGCTGCCCTTCCGGGGTCTTGGCCTGGCGCTGCGGGACCTGCGAGCCGGGCTTGATCTCGTTGGCGATCGCGTAGACGTCGCCGTTCGGCGCGATCGCGATCGAGCGCACTTCGGTGCGCTCGAAGTCGTAGACGACGCTGGCGCGCCCGGGCCCGGTCACCTTGTAGAGCTTGGCCTTGTCGCTCGCCCCCACGTAGACGCTGCCGTCCGGCGCCACCGCGACGCTCATCAGCTGCTGCTCTTCCGCGTCGAAGTAGACCTGGGCATCGCCGTTGGCGGTGATGCGGAACAGCTTGCCCTCGGGGCCCGTGGCCGCGTACGCCACGCCCGCCCTGGCGTCGAACGCGACCTGCCACACGTGCTCGGCGCCCTTCAGCGTCGCGAGCGGCGCGAGCTTGTCCCCGGTGAGCGTGAACAGCTTGCCCTCGGGCAAGGTGCCGACCACGACCTTGCCGCCGAAACCCTCGACCAGCGACGTCACGGCCAGCGCCTTGGTCTCGGCGACCACGCTGCTCGTGCCGCCGACGACCTTGACGATCTTGCCGTCGTTGCCCGTGCCGAGCAGCAGCGAGCCGTCCTTCAGCGACAGCGCGGACCAGATCGTCGAAGCCTGACTGACCGGCGTCGAGCCGAGGCTCAACCCGGCGCGAACGCCGCCGGCAGCGTCGACCGCGACGCCCTCCAGATCGCCGCCCTTGAAATCAGCGCCGTCGTCGAGCACGAAGCGCCGCGTGCCGACCGCGCCCGCGACCGCCGCGAAGCCGAGGGAAGAGAGGAGTACAGTCCAGAAAAAGAAGCGAGATCGCTGCATCACGGGTCCGATCGAGACTTGTTATCAGAGCGTCGGGTGCTCGTCGCGCCTCAGCGCAGAACGGGGCGGACTTTGACGGAGACCTTGTCGCGACCGACCATGAACTCGGACAGCGGCACGACCAGGCGGGCGTTGGACTGGAAGGCGTCGGGGCCGACCGAGCTCGTGGTCGGCCGGAGCGCATCGAGCGCCGAGGGCGGCAGATTCTTGGCCACGAGCCCGCGGAAGCTGACCGCCGGGCTGCCGGTCGAGAACGAGACCACGACCGACTTCGGCGGGTAGGTCTGGGTCTCGAGGTTCTTGATCATGGCCTCGAGCGTGTCGGGCGGGGCCGCTTCGGGCTCTTCGGAGTAGCCCGGCGTGATCTCGAGCGTGAGCGTCTGCCCCGCGAGGTGGGCCGGGATCGGCACGCTGATGACGCGCGTGACCTCGGGCCCTGAGAACGGTTGGAACGTGAGGCGGAGCTTCGCGGGTTGCCCGGCGTCCACTTCGGGAGCGAGCGATTCGGCGCCGCGCAAGCGCAAGATCTCCCGCGAGTAGCGGAGCTCGATGTCCATCGACACGCCCTCGATGAACGCGGGCTTCCACGGGTTGTTCATGATCGCGCCGACCGCGCGCACCAGGTTGGAGCGCGAGAACTCGCCCGGCTCCGGTGTACCGCCGACGGCGACCCCGAAATCCTCGAGCGAGAGCGTCCCGTAGTCCTTGACCGAGAGCTTGCTGACCGCGGTCCAGCTGATGTCCTGGCGCTCGTTGGCGATGGCTTGCAGAGCGCTGCCGAGCGCGACCGCCACGAACGACGGGGTCATGAATTTTTCGTGGGCGATCTGGAAGTTCCAGTTCGCGTTCGGCAGCCCCGGCACCCCGCGGATCCGCATGCTGACGGGGACGACCGGCGCCTTCGCGCCGTGCGACACGACGATCGAGGCCTGGCGATCGTTGACGAGCGCGCCGACGTCGCGCACCGGCATGCCGATCTTGAAGCTTCGCATGTCGCTCGCCAGAAACCACAGCACCTTGCCGATCGCCGTCGGGAGCGCCGTGACGCCCGATTCCATCATCGGATGCCCGAAGGCCACCAGCCGGTCGCCCTCGACGCGCGTGACGGTGCCGAGCCCCATCGCGCTCATGTCGCCGCGGATCAGCTGCACGCCGATCGCGCCGCCGTCTTCGTAGCGCTGGGGCGCGCCCGGCTCGGTGCCGCCTCCACCGCCGGCCTGAAGCGGCTCGAGCCCGAGCGGGCCGAGCAGATCTTTGGCGAGCGCGACGGCCCCGGAGGTGAGCCCGCCGACGAGCAACGGGGTGGCCACGGGGCGCAGCGGAGTGTCGCTCGGTTGAGTCACGGCGCGCTGAGCGGCGACTCGGCTGGCGTGCTCGCGCAGATCGTAGCGCGTGGGATCGCCGAGACCACGGCTCGGCCGCGGCAGCGTGAGCTCGTTCGAAGCGAGCTTTCCTCCGGGTGGCAACACGCGCAGCGGCCAGCCGTCGATCTTGTCGGGCAGCGGCCGCACCAGATCTTGGAGCATGTTCTGGATCGGAGTCACGCCGGCAACGGGCTCTGCGCCGAACGTCCAGCCGTAGGCGTAGGCGCCGACCATCTTGTCGTTCAGATAGATCGGGCTGCCGCTCATGCCGGCGACCACCTTCGCGACCTCGAGCCGCGGGTGCTTCGTCTTGATCAGGATCAGATCCTGGCGCGGACGGAAATTCTTGAGCACGTCGATCACTTCGACGTCGAAGCGCTCGGGCTTCGTGCCCTGGAACACCGTCAAGCCGTAGCCCTTCATGCCGCGATGGACCTGCTCGAGCGGCAAGACGTCGCTCCGCGTGATCGCGCTGCCCGCTTCCGCGCGCCGCAAACCGAGCGGCAACGGCAGGAGAACCCCGAGGGCGACGAGAACGGCGAGCCAGGTCGGTAAGCGCACTGCCCGCAAAGTGTAGCCGCCGCCCCGCGCCGCGGCGACCGCCCAATTTCAGCAGGATCGGCCGGTCTGCGTGGGCTCCGGCCTAGGCCCGGACGCCGGCGACGTGATACCCGGGTGGGACATGGATATCGCGCGCCTCGCCCTCCTCGCAGGAGGCTTCGGAGTGCTGGCGTGCGCACATCTGGTGCTGCTGCTCGGGCTGTGCTTCCGGAGACCGCGCTGGCGCGCCCTGGCTGCGCTGTTCGTGGCGCCGCTCGCCGCCTACTACGGGTTTACCGACGGGCGACGAGCCTGGAGCGCCCTCTGGCTCGGCGGGCTCGTGCTCTACGTCGCGGGCGTGTGGCTCGTGTACTGAGCTCAGTGCCGATAGGGAGCGGTCTCGGTCTTGGGCTCGAGCTGGTCGAAGCCTTCGGCGACGAAGCGGTCACGCACCCGCCTGGCAAGGTCCGGGTGCTTGCGCCACGGCACGGCGATCGTCGAGATCAGACAGGCGCCAGGGTAAATCGGGTAGGCGGACCAGGCGGCGGAGAACTCCGGCCGCGAAAAACCCAGCAGCAGGCTGCCGTCCATGGTGAAGGCGATCCGCGCCTTGTCGCGGAAGCGGGCATGCTTCACGCCGAACGGCTGGAAGTCGACGTCGAACGTCTCGACCTTCGGCCGGCCCCAGGCCTCGAAGCGCTTCAGGCACTCGGCGCTGGTGAGGTTCGGGACGCCTTTGGCCTCCTGCACGAACACCGCGGCGAGCGCGTGGTGCTCGTTTCCGTACTTGAACCCGACGAAGTGCTCGACACCCCAGAAGCGCACGCGCTTCCAGTTGTCGGAGTCGGGCAGCGGCAAGAGCAGCTGATCGTCCTTGTCGGGCCGAAGCCCCCACGGGCTGTCGAGCAAGCGGGTGAGCGCGGCGGCCTGCGGATCCGCGGCGTCCCCACCCGGTTCGGCGCGAGTCACGCTCTCGGGGGTCGGCGGTGCCTGCGGGGCGCTGGTGCTCGGCGGCGGGGTGGCCGCACAGGCGGCGGCCAGGGTGCCGAGCAGTGCCAGCGCGATCCGTTTCATTGCTCTCGGTTGTACGGACGAACCCGGATCAGTATTGCTCCGGATCCGAGAACCGGCCAGCCGCCCGGGGTTTCACGGGTAGTTTCACGTGCCGTCGCTGGCGGCGGTCATTTGCCATAGCGGTTCCGGCACGCCGCTTCGCAGTCGGTGTGCGCCGCAGCTTCCGGGTCGTGGCAGTTCTTTTCGATGCAGCCGTTGGCGTTCTGCGCGAAGACCTGGCTCTTCACGTACGAGCACGCGTTCGCGGCGACAAGCAGTGCGAGTATCGTGACCGTCCGCATGGCTCGGTCGCGCTAGCGCTCAGATCTCGTACGTATCGAGGCGGATCGCGTTCAGATCGTGGACGCCGAGCCCGAGGTCGGAAGCCGTCTTGATGTAGCGGGGCTCGCGGCGCGCGTCTTTGAGCGTCTTCAGGCCGCGCTGCTTGCGCTCGGCCTCGATCACGTTCCAGCCCACCGTGTCCATCGCCACCGGATCGGTGGAGACGTAGACCGCTCCGTGGGGGATGCGTGTCTTCGGGTTCTTGTCGAGCGGGCCCTGATCGTAGGTGACCTTGAATGCGTCGGTGATGTGCAGCCGGACGCGGCTCGTGACGATGGGGTGGTTGTAGAGCAGGGCGATCTGCGGGCTGGCGTTGGTCGCGTGGTGCTCGTGCGGGTTGTTGATGTTGCCGTGCGTGATGTTCTTGAGCGTGCCCGTGTAGCCGCAGATCGAGTGATCTTTGATCTGCGTCATGTCGATCACGGCGCTCGCCTCGGTGAAGAACCGGCAATAGCGGGTCTTGATCCCCTGATACACGCGGATATCCGGCATCCGGTGGTCGTTGTTGTTGTGGGTGCCGGCCTTGACGCCAGCGGGCAGCTTCCAGTTTTTGACGTTGACGCGCGTGCCCGCGAGAAAATTCGGGAACTGCTCGTACACCGTGATCTTCTCGGCAGGTACGCCCACCGCGAGCACGGCCTCGACCACCGGCAGGATCAACTCGAAATTGGTGGCCATGGTGGCGCCGGTCTGGCCCGCGATGCCGTTGACCTTGATCGCCACCTTGTCGTCCTTGGAGATGAAGCGCCCCATCGCGGCGTTCAGATCCGGCGCGCCCGTGAACTCCATCATCGCCTTCTCGAGCAGGCGCTTCGCCACCTCGGCCTTGGGCCAGAGCTGGTTCGGTTGCATGATCGACGCGAAGTCGCCCTTGGCGGCGACCTTCGTCACCTTGCCCGGCGCGTTCAGCGGCGAGAAGGCGGCGGGCGGGGCGGCGATCAACGAATCGAGGCTCGGGCCCGCTGCCTCCGCGCGTTCGCTGCGGAGCAAGGCCGCGCTGCCGGCTGCCAGCGCAGCGCCCTGCACCAGGGTTCGACGAGAGAGAGAACGAACGGGAGCAGGTGCGTTGGCCATCGGAGCCTCCAGACCGGTCGAGTAACACGCCGACTGCACCCGAGCAACGAGCGGCAGCGCCGCCGGGCCGCCAGGGGACCGCCAGCGCCCGCCAGCGCACATCGCGCGCTCTTCGTGGGGAAAGCGCCGGATTTTGCGGTGTCGGTGCGTGGCATGCGCCTGGCAATGGTCCCGCGCGTGCGGCGGCCTTTTCCACGCCGCGAGGAGACACACATGGACAACACCAAAATGAAAATCGCGTACGTCATCGTCAACCGCAACGGCCGGAGCTTCTGGAACCGGGTGGGCGTCGCGTTCGTCAACAGCGACGGCTCGATCAACGTGAAGCTCGAGGCCGTGCCCGTGAGCGGCGAAATTCAGATCAGGGACTACGTCCCGCGCGAAGAGGTCACGGGCACCACGCTGCGCGGGTCCAACGGTCACCACCGCGAGGAAGACTCCCTCGCGGACATGGCTTGAGAGGAACGGGCCATGGATCGCGAGCGGCTCGTTGAAATCGTGCGACGGCTGCAGCGCAGCGTCTGGTCGCAAGTTCTCGGCAAGGTCGCGGGCATCACCTGCGGCATGCTCGCGCTCGCCGCGATCGGCGCGTTCGCGACGGCGCGAGGGCTCGGCGGTGAGCGGATCGCGCTCGCCGAGCCCTCGGCGTCGGGCCTCGCGCGCACGGCCCCGCGTCACTCCGCGCCACCCGCCGAGGCAGGGCTCGTGACGACACTGACGGCTTCGCTTTCGGGCGAGGCCGCGCTGCCGGCCGCGAGCGCCGCGCCTCCGCCCGCCCCGCCCTCGGAAGCGCTCACGGCGGACGGCAAGGTGATCTTGAACAAGGCCTCCGCCGACGACCTCCGGCGCTTACCGGGGATCGGTGCCAAGCGCGCGCAGGCCATCATCCTGCTGCGCGAGAAGCTCGGCGGGCGCTTCAAGCGCGCCACCGACCTCTTGCGCGTGAAGGGCATCGGCGTGAAGAGCTTGAAGCGACTCCAGCCGCACTTCGTGCTCGATCCACCGACACCTGCGCCAAACCCCGAAAAGCCGCCCGCAAACCCCGAAAAGCCGCCCACGGGGCCGAGTTGAGTCGAGATCGCGCGGGGTGTTACCGTGCTCGGCGTGAAGCCGCTGGCATTGCTCTCGCTGTTCGCGCTGTCGCTCTCGTGCGCCTCGCCTCCCCCGCCCAAGTCGCAGCCGAGCGAATTGCTCGATCAGCGCCCGCCGCCGTTCCAGACGGAGACGCTCAGCGGCAAGGCCGTGTCGAGCGATTCGTTCGGCGGCCACCCGGTGGTGCTGGCGTTCGTGAAGACCGACTGCGCGCCGTGCGAGCGGATGCTCGAGGCGACGACCGCGGTGTTCCACGACAACGAGCGCACCGTGGCCTGGGCGATCTTCTCACCCGGCGACGACAAGAAGGTGAAGTCGTTCGCCGCCAAGACCGGCCTCGAGTACCCGGTGGTGATCGACGAGCAGGAGCGGCTGAAGAAGCTATTTTTGGTGTCTTCGGTGCCGACCGCGGTCGTGCTCGACTCGCTCGGGTTCATCCGCTGGATGTCGGGGCCCGAGGTGACGGCGAACGAGCTCGGTCAGGTCGTGGCCGAAGCGACCAAGACCAAGTGAGCCAGCTCACTCGCTGGCGAGCGCCGCGCGCAGGCGATCGACGAGCGGCTGGATCTCGGCGTGGCGCAGCTTGTAGAGCGAGCGGTTCGCGACCAGCACGCTCGACACGGGCGCGATCGTCTCGAGCTCGACCAGGTCGTTGTCCTTGAGCGTCGCGCCGGACTCGACCAGGTCCACGATCAGATCGCTCAGGCCGACCAGCGGCGCGAGCTCGACCGAGCCCTGAACGTAGATGATCTCGGCCTGGATGCCCTTGGAGGCGAAGTGCTCGGCCGCGATCCGCGGGTACTTGGTGGCGATGCGCGGCACGCTCGGCACGGGCGGCGCCTGGCGCGGACCCGCGACGACCAGCCGGCAGCGACCGACGTTCAGATCGAGCGGCTGATACAGATCGTAGGCCCGCTCGCGCAGCACGTCGCGTCCGCTCACGCCCAGGTCGGCCGTGCCGTATTCGACGTAGGTCGGCACGTCGTCCGGCTTCAGCAGCAAAAAGCGCAAGCTCTTGTCGTCGGACTCGCGGATCAAGCGGCGATCGTCGGCTTCGAGCGGCGTGGGATCGATGCCCGCGCGGCGGAACAGCGGCGCGAGAGCGCGCGTGACGCGCCCCTTGGGCACGGCCAGGGTGAGCGGGACCTTCACGGCTCCTCCGACGAGACCTTGACGCGGGAGACGTCGGCGCCGACGCCCTTCAGCTTCTTCTCGATCTGCTCGTAGCCGCGGTCCAGGTGGTAGACACGGCGGACCAGCGTCTCGCCCTCGGCGACCAGGCCCGCGATCACGAGCGACGCGCTGGCGCGGAGATCGGTGGCCATCACGCTCGCTCCCGACAACTGGCGCACGCCCTCGACGATCGCCGTATTGCTGTGGGTCTCGATGCGCGCGCCCATGCGGCTGAGCTCGGGAACGTGCATGAAGCGGTTCTCGAACACGGTCTCGGTGAGCACGCTGCGGCCGCCGGCCACGCACATCATGGCCATGAACTGGGCCTGCATGTCCGTGGGAAAGCCGGGGTGCGGGGCGGTGGCGACGTCCACTGGCGAGAGCCGGTCCAGGCGCCGTACGCGGACGTGCGGCCCCTCGCGCTCGATCTCGACCCGCGCCTTGCGCAGCTTGACCACGACCGGCTCGAGGCTCTCGAGCGGCGCGTTCTCGAGCAGCACGTCGCCGCCCGCGGCACCGACCGCCGCCATGAACGTCCCGGCCTCGATACGATCGGCGATGATCGCGTGATCGAAGGGCAAGAGCTCGTCCCGGCCTTCGATGTGGATGACCGAGGTGCCGGCGCCGTCGACGCGCGCGCCCATCTTGTTCAAGACCCGACCGAGCTCCTCCACCTCGGGCTCGCACGCGGCATTGACCAGCGTGGTGCGCCCGCGCGCGAGCGCTGCGGCCATCATCAGGTTCTCGGTGCCGGTCACGGTCTGCATGTCGAACACGACCTCGGCGCCGCGCAGCCGCGGAGCTTCGGCATGGATGTAGCCGTGCTCCACCGCGATCTTGGCGCCGAGCGCCTCGAGGCCCATCAGGTGTTGGTCGACCGGGCGGGCGCCGATCGCGCAGCCGCCGGGCAAGGAGACGCGCGCACGCCCGTAGCGCGCGAGCAATGGACCAAGGACCAGCACGCTGGCGCGCATTTGCCGTACGAGATCGTAGGGCGCCTCGGGGTTCGCCTCTCGCGTCGCGGGTTGTACCCGGACCTCGGGTAGGTCGAGGGTCACGTCCCGGCCGAGGAACCGCAGCAGGGCCGACGTGGTCTCGATATCCTTCAGGTTGGGAACGTTGCGCAGGATGCTGGCGCCGTCGGACAGCAGCGTGGCGCACAGGATCGGGAGGGCGGCATTTTTCGCGCCGCTCACGCGGATCTGACCCTGGAGGGGTCGGTTTCCGCGGATCAGGATGGCGTCCATGGGTCGGGGGCCCTACGCCGTCGTCGCCCTCCGTGCAAGACGAGAGCGACGGCGACCAGGTGCTCTCGCCAAAAGGCGTGAAACGGGCAGAGAGGTCAAGAAAGCGGCAAACAACGGAAACGGTGGCCGCGCGGGCCTGCGAGCGGCTAGGCTCGGCCGCGATGGTTCGGGGTAGTGCTCGGTCCCTCCGCCGCGCTTCGGCTTTCTGGCTCGGTCTGCTGGCCTTCCCCGCTTCACTCGCGGCGGAGCCCGTCTCGCTGGACTTGCGTCCGTTCGAGGTCTCGCCCGATCCGGAAGCGAGCCCTGCGCTCGAACCGACGGCGACGCCGGGTCACCTCGAGTGGAACGTCGGGCTCTGGGGCTCCTACGCCTACCGCTCGATCGAGCTCGACGACCGCGTGCGCGGAACGCTCGGCGTCCCGCTGCAGCACCAGTTCTCCGCGGACTTCGTGGCCAACCTGGGCCTCTCGGATCGACTGGCGCTCGGCGTGGTGGTGCCGGCGATGTTGTACCAGTCGGGGGCGGACGTGAGCCGCTTCTTGCCCGAGTCGGAGCCGGTGACGACGACGTCGCTCGGAGACGTCGCTGGCGTCGCCAAGGCCACGCTGCTCCCGAGCGGGGCGCTGGGCGGGTTCGGCCTGGCAGCGGTCGGGCGCGTCTCGATGCCGACGGGCGATAGCTCGTCGTTCGCCTCGGAGGCCTCGCCGCGCGGCGAGCTGAAGCTGCTCGGCGAGCTGCGGCTGGTGGTGCTCGAGCTGCGGGCTGCGGCGGGTGCGCGCATCCGCGGCTCGAAGCAGGAGTACGCGGGCAGCGAGTTCGGGCACGATCTGCCTTGGGCCGCCGGCATCATCGTGCGGCCCCAAGCGTTCGGCATCGACCCGAGCGGACGGCTGCGCTTCGGGATCGAGTCGCACGGCGCGGTGGCGATGACCCCGTCGTTCGGCGCCCGCCGCGCCTCGCCTGCGTTCCTGGGGCTCTCGGCGCGCTACGGCATCGGCGCATTCGCCTTCAACCTGGGGGGTGAAATGGCCGTATCGGACGCGATCGGCGCGCCGCTCGCGCGCGTCACGGTCGGGATCGGCTTCGCGCCGCGCTTCCCCGACGTCGACGAGGACGGCGTGGTCGACGACGAGGACGAATGCGCCGAGCTCGCCGAGGACCGCGACGGGTTCCAGGACGGCGACGGCTGCCCCGATTTCGACGACGACGACGACGGCGTGCCCGACGAGTCCGACAAGTGCCCGCGCCAGAAGGAAGACGCGGACGAGTTCCAGGACGAGGACGGCTGCCCGGATCCGGACAACGACCACGATGGCATCGCGGACAGCGCCGACCAGTGCCTGAACGAACCGGGACCCGCGTCCGGGGGTGGAGGCGCTCCCGGCTGTCCCTTCAAGGACCGCGACATCGACGGCATCCCCGATCCCGCCGACAAATGCCCGACCGAACCCGAGGACCGCGACGGCGTCGAAGACTCGGACGGCTGCCCGGAGCACGACGACGACGGCGACGGTGTCCCGGAAGCAGTCGATGCGTGCCCGGCTCAAGCCGGCCCCGAGCGAACCGATCCGAACCTGAACGGGTGCCCGAACCCGGATCCCGATTTCGACACCTTCTGGGGTGACGCCGACGCCTGCCCGAAGCAATCCGAGGACTTCGACGGCGTGAACGACGGCGACGGCTGCCCGGACGCCGGGAACCCGGAGCCGAAGCCGCTCGCGACCCTGGTCGCCAGAGGCGAGGCCACGAGGCTCGCGCTCGCGCATCCGATCGAGTTCAAGGGCACGGAGATCGACACGCGCTCGCTCGGCATGGTGCGGGCGGTGGCGGCGATCCTCGCGCAAAACTCGGGCATGGTCGTGCTGGTCGGGGTGAAGCCCGCGGGCGCCGGCCGCGACGCCGAGCAGCTCGCGCTGAGCCGCTCCTTCACGCTCGTCGAGCTGCTGCGGCGGCTGTCGCTGCGCGACGACGCAGCCGAGACGATCGGCTGGAGCGCCGTGAAGAAGGTCCCGGGGGCCGCCCAACGCGGGGTCGGTTTCCTGGTTCTCCGGGCGGGGGCGCAGAGCTCGCCCGCTTCCGAGAAGAGCTTGTAGTGTCGATTCGCCGGGCGTGGTGGTGGTTGCTCGCGACGTCGCTCGCCGGCAGCGCCCAGGCCGCGCCGCCGCCCACTGCGCCCGTCACGGAATCGCTGCTCGATCGCACCGGCATTTCGCTGGCCGAGCGTGAGCTGCGCGGAACGGATCCCGCAGCGCACGAACGCGCGATCTTGGGGCTCGGCGCGCTCGGGACACCGCGCGCGATCGAGCTGCTCGTGAAGGGGCTCGAGCCGAACGGGCTCGCGCAATCCGCTCGTGAGCGGTTGCTCTCGGTGCGGGCGCTGGCTCCGGCGGCGCGAGAGGCGCGCGTGCGGGATTGCTTGCTGCGCGTCATGACCAGCATCAGCGCCGGAGCCGAGCGCGCCGATCCGCTTCAAGCGCTGATCCGCGACACGGCGGCGCTCGCGCTGTCGGCGAGCGGAGAGGACGGCGCTCTGGCCGGCCTTGCGCGGGCCTTGCGCCAGCCGGGACGCGTAGCCCAGGCCGCGCGCAACGCGCTGGTCGCGCACCCTCCCGCGGATCTGGCTCGCCTGGTGCGCGCTCACGGAACTCCGTCGCTCGAGCTCGTGCGCCTGCTCGAGGAGCTCGACGACGAGCGCGCTTACGAGCCGCTGCGCGCCCTGCTCGAACGCGGCGGAGCCGAGCTCCGCGCCGAAGCTGGGAAGGCGCTGACCCGGCTCGGCAACTTCGATTCGATCGGGCCGTTGCCGAGTCCGGCGCGGGCCGCGGCGGATCCGGCGCTGTCACTCTCTGCCGCCGAGCTCCTGGTGCGCGCGAACGACCCGGACGCCGCGTCCCTGGTGGCGCGCTTGCTCGGCGCTCCGGAGACCCGCGAGCGCGCGCTAGCGCTCGCTCACAAGCTAGCGGATCCCGCGCTCGACCCCGCGCTGCTTTCGGTGCTGTCCGAGGGCGATTCGAGTCTGTTGGCGCCGGTGTTCGCCGCTCTGTCCCAGAGCGCCAGCGCCGAGGCCTGCGAAGCGCTCGAGCGCGCCGCGAGCTCGAAAGCGACGGCGCCGCTCGCGCTGCAGGCGCTATCACGCGCCCCGGGCGAGCGGGCGCGCGCAGCGCTCGAACGCCTGCTCTCCAAGCCGGAGTCACGGAGGGGCGCGGCGCGCGCCGGGGTATTGCGCGGCGCCTGGCTCGACGATCCGCCGCACGGCCTCGACGCCGAGCTCGAGGCGCTCGCGCGCTCGAAGCTCGGCGCCGATCGCGCCGTCGCCGGCTTCGGCCTCGCCCTTCGCGATCCCGGCCGCGCGCGCGAGCTCGTCACTTCGAGCGATCCGGAGCTGGCCGAGGGTGCGGCGCGCGCAGCGCCGTTCGCCGGTGCCGCCTTGGCCGCCGCGGATCGACTCGCCAGGGAACCGAGCGGACGGCTGCGCACCCAGCTCGCGCTCTCGCTCGTGGACGCGCGAGCGCGCGCGCGCGTGCCGACCTCGGTGCTGATCGCGTTGATCGAGGAGCAAGGGCCTGCGACGCCGATCGCGCTGTTCGCGCTCGCCGAGCGAGACAGCGAAGAGACCCGCGCGCGCTTGCTCGAGCAGCTTTCGTCACCCGACCCTTTGCTGCGCGCCCAGGTCGCGCTCGGCCTCGGCGACAGCGACGACGCGACCGCGCTCGGTCTGCTCGAGTCGGCGTACCGCTTCGAGCTCGAGCCCGAGGTGCGCCACGCGCTGGTCCACGGGCTTGCGCGCCGCCGCCAACCGGTGCGCCGGCGCGCGCTCGCGCTCGCGGCCCGCCTGGATCCCGATCGCGCCACGCGCAGCCTGGCAGCGCTCGCGCTCGCGGGCGTCCGACCCGCCGCGTTCGTGCCGGGCACGGGGATCTTCACGGCCACGCTGGAGCGCAGCGACGGCGCGCCGCGCGGCGCCGTCGTCACCGCCCCCGGCGGTCTCGCCTTGCCGGTGCTCGCGGATCCCGACGGCGAGCTCGCGCTGGCAGGGCTACCGAATGGCCCGATAGACGTCCGGGTTGCACTCTTGCCCGCCGAGGGGAAATCTCCCGGCCGAGGCACCCCATGAAGGAAGCGAAGAAGATGCGGAGCGATCCGCCGAGCAACGAAGCCGCGGCGCAGAGCTTCGAGACCGCGCTCTCGCGCCTCGGCGACATCGTGAATCGCCTCGAGGGCGGCGAGCTGCCGCTCGAAGAATCGCTGAAGCTGTTCGAGGAAGGGGTGCGCCTGGCTCGCACCGCCGAGTCCCGGCTCGACGCTGCCGAGAAGCGCGTCGAAGAGCTGCTCGGCATCGACCCGGACGGTAATCCGATCGTGCGCGAGCTCGGAGACGACGGCGGATGACGGCCCTCTGCGCCAGCACCGCGGCCGCGATCGTGATCGGCAACGAGCTGCTCTCGGGCAAGATCGAAGAAAAAAACCTGCTCGAGCTGTCGCGAATGCTGCGCGAGCTCGGGATCCGCTTCGTCCGCGCGGTGGTGATCGCCGACGAAATCGCGGTGATCCGCCGCGAGGTCGAGGAGCTCTCGCGCACGGTGGACGTGGTGTTCACGAGCGGCGGCGTCGGCCCGACCCACGACGACGTGACGATGGAAGCCGTGGCGCAGGCGTTCGGGGTCGACTGTGTGGTCGATCCGGTGCTCGAGCGGCTGCTGAAGCAGGTCTACGGCGAAGACCTGACCGAAGCACACCTCAGGATGGCGCTCGTCCCGCGCGGATCCGAGCTCGTGAGCAAGACCGACGCGCACTGGCCCGCGACGCTGGTGCGCAACGTGTTCGTGCTACCCGGCGTACCCGAGATCTTCCGCATGAAGCTCGAATCGGTGCGGGCGCACCTCCGCGGCTCGCTGCCGTTCATTTCGCAAGCCGCGTTCGTGACTCTGGAAGAGGTGGAGCTCAAGGAGCGGCTCGACGCCGTGGTCACGCGCCACCCGGACGTCGAGGTCGGTTCGTATCCGAAGTGGCGCGACCCTGCGTACCGCACCAAGGTCACCTTCGACGCGCGCGATCGCGCCGCCGTCGAGAGCGCGCTCCAGGATTTTCTGGCTCAGCTCGAGCCGGGCGCCGTGGTGCGCGTCGAATAGCAGCTGGCTCGGCGCGGTTACGCCGGCGAGGCGAGGAACGCGTCGGCGTGAATCTCGCGCATCGCGGCGCCCTTCAAGAAGATCTTGCGCTTCGTCTGCTGGACGAGCTGGGCATCCCCACAGAGGAACACGCGGCGGCCCTCGAAGGACGTGGCAGAGGCGAGGACTGCGACGTCCAGATTGCCGAGCTCGACGCCGACTCCCGCCGGGCCTTCGAGGAGGCAACGCCGGTAGGTGAAGTTCCGATGCCTGGCAGCGAGCGCTTCCAGCTCGCTCACCAAGTACAGCCCACCAGCGGTGCGTGCGCCGTGCCAGAGCTCGATCGGACCGGTGTGACCCGCAGCCAGGGCATCGTGCAGGATGCCCCAGAGCGGGGCCAAACCGGTGCCCGTGCCGACCAGCAACAGCGGCTGCGCCGGCTGCCCCGGCACGTAGAAGCACTCTCCGAGCGGTCCCCGCAGCGAGACCTCCGCGTGCAACGCCCTGGCGCTTGCGAGCCAGCCGCTCATCCGCCCCTGAGGAAAGACCCGGACGTGCAGCTCCAGGCAGCCGCCGTCCGAGTCGGGCCGGCTCGCGAGCGAATACGATCGCGCCAAGCCATCCGAGCGAATCAGCGTGACGTACTGACCCGCTCGGTACTCGAACGCCGCTCCGGGTCTGACGAGCACTCGAACCACACTCGACGACAGCGCGTCGAGCGAGACGACGCTGCCGGGTGTATCGAGCTCTCGAGCCGCCGACAAAGAGAGCGTCAGATCCTCCGTCAGCTTGGCCTGGCAGGCCAGGAAATAGCCCTGCGCGCGCTGCGCGTCTTTGAGGCCCGACTGGGCGCTGGCCGGGGGGACCCCGCGCACGGCTTTTACCAGGCACTGCTGGCAGGCTCCGGCTCGGCAGGAGCTCGCCACCTGGACGCCGGCGCCCAGCAACGCGTCGAGCAGGTTGTCGTCGGATGAGAGCGTCAAGTCACGCCCGTCGCAATGTACGCGCGGCATGGGATGACTCAGCGACCGAGGACGTCGTTCCTGACCGAGTTGGCGATCGCAGCGACCGCAGCGATCTGCTGCTCGTTGGCGCCGAGCTCCTTGAGCGTGTCACCCAGGTGCTCGATGACGACGTCGACGTGTAGATCACCGAGCCCGCGTTTGACGAGGTGAGCGTGCGCACGACGCATATCTTGGCCCGCGTAGTGGCTCGGTCCTCCCAGCACCATGGTGAGGAAGGCCATCTGCTTCGCGCGCTGTCGGTCCATGTCGACGTCGTCGAAGTAGCTGGCGACTCGGTCGTCGATCAGCATCTTCCGATAGAAGATGTCGACTGCCTTTTCAACCGCGGCGGCGCCGCCGATTTGCTCGTAAATGCTCGACATTACTTACTTTATCTCCGTCCCCTACCCCCGCCGTTAAACTTGTACTCGGGATACTTGTTTTAGTACCGCGGGTCAAGATCAATCGGCTCCGACGCGATCCGTGTGCCCCGGCGAGTCGGCGCCAGCTCCGGCGGGCCGCCGCTGCTCGAGACGATTCTTTTCCGGAGAAGCCGCGCGGCATCCCGGGTGCAACGCGGTCACGACATGACGGACCGCCGCGAACGAGCCCTGCACGAAGGCGTGGAATCTCTGCACGACGCCGACCTCTTGGCGATAGTGCTCGGCACCGGCGCCCGCGGAGAGCCCGTGGGTCTGGTCGCCGCCCAGCTGCTCGAAGCGGAGGGCGGGCTCGACAGCGTCGCCCGCAGCGCGCCCCACGGCATCGCGATCCGCCGCGGCATCGGGCCGGCCAAGGCCGCGCGGCTCGCCGCGGCGTTCGAGCTCGGGCGCCGGGTACAGATCGGCCGGCTCCGCACCAACTCCTTCAGTGTGAAGGACCACACCGAGGTCGTGGCCTGGGCGCACCCCCGGCTCTCGGGGCTCGACCACGAAGAGGTGTGGCTGCTCTCGCTCGACTCACGCAACGCCGTAAAATCGGCCCGGCGCATCGCTCGCGGCGGCGCCCACGGCTGCGCGCTCACGACCCGCGACGTGCTGGCCCCCGCGCTGCGCGATCACGCGAGCGCCATCATCCTGATCCACAACCACCCGAGCGGCGATCCGCGCCCGAGCCCCGAGGATCTGGCGATGACCCGCGCCATCCGCGCCGCCTGCGACATCGTCGGCGTGCCCCTGCTCGATCACGTCGTGGTAGCCCGCGGCGGCTCGAGCTCCCTCTTCGAGGACAGCATTGTCTAAACCGAGCGAGATTTTGCCGAAAAAGTCGTGGCGAGATTTTGCCGCAAAGACGCAAAGGTCGCAAAGACTCGCAAAGATTTTTTGGGGGTCGCTCTGAGGGGCACCGCGCCCCGACGTAAAGACTCAGACCGGCTTTTCCGTGGGCCGCTCCGACTCGCAGCGCAAACCCAATCCCCTTTGCGACTCTTGGCGATCTTTGCGCCTTTGCGGCGAACACCGCCCACGACTTTCCTGCTCACTCCGCCGCATTCGTTCGTGAGGTGGTGCAGGCCGTGCGAGCGCGCGTCTTTTCGATGGCCCAGAAGACGGCCTCCGGTGTGGCCGGGCTCGCGAGCTCGACGATGCCGCCGGAGCCGAAGGCCGCTACGGCGGCGCGCAGGGCCTCGCGCACGCTGAACGCGAGCATGAACGGCGGCTCGCCAACGGCCTTGCTGCCGTGGATCACGTCGGGCTCGCGCGCGCGCGTCAAAAGCTCGACGCGAAACACGGGGGGACACTCGCCGAGCGTCGGTAGCTTGTAGGTCGAGGCGCCGTTCGTCTTGAGCACGCCATCCGACCACACCAGCTCCTCCGTCGTCAGCCAGCCCACGCCCTGGATGAAGCCGCCCTCGACTTGACCGCGATCGACGAGCGGCGACAGGGAATCGCCGACGTCGTGCAAGATGTCGGTTCGGAGTAGCCGGTACTGACCGGTGAAACCGTCGACCTCGACCTCGCTCACGGCGGCTCCGTAGGCGTAGTAGTGGAACGGCTTGCCGGTGCCGCTCGCGCGGTCGAAATGGATGTTCGGGGTGCGGTAATAGCCCGTGGCAAAAAGCGGGAGCCGCGCCAGGTATCCCTCGGCGGCGATCTCGCCGAAGCTCGCGCTGTGTTCGGGAAAGCCGGGCCGAAAGACCCGGCCGTCCTCGAAGCGCACGGCCTCCGGCTCGGTGAGGAAGCGCCGCGCGGCGATCTCGGCGAGCCGCCCGCGGATCTCGTCGCAGGCCGCGCGCACCGCGGCGCCGTTCAGGTCCGAGCCGCTCGAAGCGGCCGTGGCGGAGGTGTTCGGGACCTTGTCCGTGCGCGTCGCCATCACGCGCACGGCGCTGGCGGGCAGCCCGAGCGCGTCCGCGGCAATGGCGAGGATCTTGGTGTGAAGCCCCTGCCCCATCTCGGTGCCGCCGTGGTTCACCTGCACGGTTCCGTCCTTGTAAACCAGGACCAGCGCACCCGCCTGATTGAAGAAGGCGGTCGTGAACGAGATGCCGAACTTGACGGGCGTGATCGCGAGGCCGCGCTTGGTCTCGGGGTGCTCCGCGTTGAACCGCTGGACCGCCTCCCAGCGCGCGTCGAAGTCGCTCGAAGCGCGGAGCTCTGTCCAGATCCGCGCGATGCGCTCGGCGTCTTTCACGACCTGCCCGTAGTGCGCGGTCTGCCCGGGCCGATAGAAGTTCCGCTCCCGCACCACGTGCGGCGATAACTCGAGCTTTCGCGCTACGCGATCGAGGATCTCTTCGATCACGAGCATGCCCTGCGGTCCGCCGAAGCCGCGAAAGGCCGTGTGTGACGTGGTATTCGTGCGGCACGGCCGGCCCCGCACCTCGATGTTCGGCAGGTAGTAACAGTTGTCGACGTGGAACAGCGCGCGCATCAGCACCGGCGAGCTGAGGTCGAGGCTGTAGCCGCCGTCGGAGTAGAGCTCGATCCGAACCGCCTCGAGCAGGCCGTCCGCGCCGAAGCCGACCTCGAAGCGGCCCAGGAACGGGTGCCGCTTGCCGGTAGTCAGCATGTCGTGTTGCCGCGACAGGCGCACCCGCACCGGGCGCCGCGTCTTCACGGCGCCGAGCGCGGCGACCGCGGCCCACGCGTTCGCCTGCACCTCCTTGCCGCCGAAAGCGCCGCCCATGCGCAGGCACTGCACCACGACCTCGTTCTTCGGCAGGCCGAGGACACGCGCCACGATCTCTTGTGTCTCGGACGGGTGCTGGGTCGAGGAATGAACGAACACACTGCCGGTTTCGTCGACGAAGGCGAGCGCGGCCTGCGTCTCGAGGTAGAAATGCTCCTGCCCGCCGATGAATAGCTCGCCCGCCGTGCGGAAACGCGCCGAGGCCAGCGCTCGCTGCGGATCACCGCGGCAAATGCGCTCTTCCTCCGTGAGAAAGTTATTCTCGGCGATGGCCTGTTCGATCGACAGCACGGCCGGGAGCGGCTCATAGCCGACGCGGACCTCGGCCGCCCCGAGCCGCGCCTGCTCCTCGGTCTCGGCGAGCACCCACGCAACGGGCTGGCTCGCGAACGCGACCTCGGACGGGAACAGCGGCTCGTCGTGGCGCGCGGGTCCAGTGTCGTTTTCGCCGGAAACGTCTGCTGCGGTGAGCACCGTCACCACGCCCGGCAAGGCCCGGCAAGCGACGGCGTCGATCGCGAGCACGCGCGCGTGGGGATGCGGCGCGAGCACCGGGTAAGCGTGCAGCGTGCCCGCTAGCGTCGGAACCAGGTCGTCCACGTAGCGGGCCTTGCCCGTCACGTGCAGGCCGGCGGACTCGTGCGGCAGCGGCTTACCGACGCTGCTCATTCTGCAGCCTCCGCCGCGAGCGCCGTGTCCGCGAAGAACTTCTGGAACAGCCGTCGCACCATCGCCCGGCGGTACTCGGCGCTTCCTCGGTGGTCCGTGATCGGCGTCGCGGCCGCCGAAACCGCGTCGAGCAGCCCTTCGACGGTCGCGCGATCCCAGGGAAGGCCGCGCGCCGCCGACTCCGCTGCGAGCGCGCGCACCGGTGTCGCCGCGACGCCGCCGAAGGCGATCCGCAAGCGCTCGACCCTACCCGCGGCATCCAGATCGAGCCCGAACGCAGCGGCGACCGTCGAAATGTCGTCGAGCACGCGCTTGCTCACCTTGTAGAAGCGCTGAAAACGCGGCGCGGGCCGCGGCACGTGCACGGACACGATCAACTCTCCCGCGCGGAGCAGGCTCTCGCGGTAGCCCGTAAAGAATTCGATGAGCGGCACGCGTCTCGCGCCGCCCCTCGAAACCAGCGTGAGCTCGGCGTCCAGGGCGAGCAGCGCCGGCGGCGAATCACCGATCGGCGAGGCCGTACCGAGGTTGCCACCGAGCGTCGCCCGGTTGCGGATCAGCCGCGACGAAAACAGCGGCAAGAGCTGCTCCAGCAGGCCGAGCTCGCCCCGGCACCGCTCGGCGAGCTCGGCCTCGAGCTCCGAGAGCGGAAGCCCTGCGCCCAGCACGAGCTCGTGAGGGGCGGCCTCGCAGCGACGGAGCTCAGTCACGCCTTGGAGTGATACCAGCACGGGATAGCGAGCTGCCCGTTGGTTCACGTACACCATCAGATCGGTGCCGCCGGCGATCAGGGTCGCCTCGGGGAAGCGCTCCAGCGCCTCGAACACTGCTTCTAGCCGCTCGGGCAGCAAGAAGCGCCGCGCGCCCGCCACGTGCTCGAGGCGCGACTCGGTGTCGCTCGCGACGACGGGCAGGCGCCGCTCCGGACGCCGCGGATCTTCGGGCGCGGCCGCGGGTATCGCCTTCAACACGTCGAGGATCGGCCGGTAGCCGGTGCAACGACACAGGTTGCCGCTGATCGACTCCGGATCGGGCTCGACGCGCCCCGGCCGGTAGTATTCGCAGAACAAGCTGACAACGAAGCCCGGTGTGCAGTAACCGCACTGCGAGCCGCCGCGCTCCACCAGCGCCGCCTGTACCGGATGCAAGCTGCCGTCGGGCTCGGCCACGCCCTCGACGGTCCACACGTTTTGTCCGTCGAGGGACGGCAGCGGCACGAGGCACGAGTTCACGGCGTCGTAGCGCGGCGTGCCGTCGGGTCCGCGGCGCAAGAGCGCCACGGCGCACGCGCCGCACTCGCCCTCGGCGCAGCCCTCCTTGCTGCCGGTGAGGCCGCGCTCGCGCAGCCAGCCGAGCAACGTCGTGTGTGGGTCCACGTCGCCGACATGAACCCGCTCGCCGTTCAAGAGAAAGCGCACGCTCATCTCAGGCCGAAGCTCAGGATACGCCAAAAAAGCGCGCCGGCTCGGCGGGGTTCTACGAAACGCGTTCGACCCAGAAAGCCTGGCTCCGAGCTCCCTCCACGAAACCCTCGGGACAACTCGGCTGAGTAAGCTATCGTCTTACAGCGTGCGCGAGGTTGCCAAAGCATTGCTCGACGTACTGGAGAGCGGCCGGCGCGGCGCGCTCGCGACGGTGGTGCGGGTCTCGGGGTCCACGCCGCAACGCCCGGGCGCACGGCTCTTGCTCCGTCCGGACGGCACGCGCCTCGGAACCGTGGGCGGTGGCGCGATCGAAGAAGTCGTCGAACGGGCGCTGGAGTCGGCGATCGCGACGGGAAAGTCCGAGCTACTGGCGAGAGATCTGGGACGAGACCTCGGGATGTGCTGCGGCGGGCGGATGGAGATCTTCATCGAGCCCGTCGAAGCTGCGCCGCGGCTCTACTTGTTCGGCGCGGGTCACGTCGCCCGGGCAACGGCCGCGGTCTGCCAGCGCATCGGCTTCGAGCTCACCGTGGTCGACGAGCGCGAGGAGCTGAACACGGCGGAGCGCTTTCCCGGGTGCCGGCGCGAGCTCCGCGATCCAGCAAGCGTGCTGGCCGAAACCCGCTTCACGGACCGCGACTGGCTCTTGATCGTGACCCACGATCACCGGCTCGATCAGCAGGCGCTCGAGCTGTCCATCCAGCGCCGGCCGCGCTACATCGGGCTCGTCGGCAGCAAGCGCAAGGTGTTCCGGCTGCTCCAGCGCATCGCCCTCAGGCGCGGACAAGAGCTGCCGCTGGATCGCGTCTACGCCCCCGTGGGGCTCGACCTCGGCGCCGTCGGCCCCGAGGAAATCGCGATCAGCATCGCGGCGGAGCTCGTCGCGCTGCGCCATGACAAGGCCGCACCGCACCTCCGCTCCGTCGAGGATCTCCGCTTGCAGCGCGTGCTCGAGGAGCTGATCGAGCCCGCCGAGACGGACGAGCCGGTATGACGCCGGAAGATCGCCTGGCCGAGCGTGTGCGGCGCGACCTCGAGCTCCTCAGCTACCCCGAGCGCGAGTGGCTCGCGCCACGCTCGACCCGCGAAGGCCAGCCGATCCTGGACGTGTTGATCGTGGGCGCGGGCCAGAGCGGGCTCAGCGCTGCCTTCGGGCTGATGCGCGAGCGGATCCGGAACCTCTTGGTGGTCGATCAGAACCCGCTCGATCGCGCCGGACCGTGGTTGAGCTTCGCGCGCATGCGCACCCTGCGCACCCCGAAATACCTGACCGGCCCGGATCTGGGGATCCCGAGCCTGACCCCGCGGAGCTGGTACGAGTCGGTGCATGGCGAGGGTAGCTGGGAAAAGCTGGGCCTGATCCCCAAGGAGACCTGGGCGGAGTACCTGAGCTTTTACCGCCGAACGCTGGGCATCCCGGTTAGCCCGGAGACGCGCGTCGGCGCCCTTGGTTACGACCCCGCCGAGCGCGCCTGGCGGGTGCCGCTCGAACGAGCAGGGAACACAGAGCTCGCCTTCGCCCGCCGCGTGGTGCTCGCCACGGGCATCGAGGGCTCCGGCAACTGGCACGTGCCCGAATGGCTTTCGAAAGCGCTCCCGCCCGAGCGTTACGCGCACACGCGCCATGACATCGACTTCGCGCGGCTGCGTGGTCGGCGCGTCGCGGTGCTGGGAGCCGGGGCGTCCGCGTTCGACAACGCCGCGACCGCGCTCGAGCAGGGCGCTCGCGAAGTGCGGCTGTATTTTCGGCGCAAGACTCTGGTCAACGTCAACGCCTACCGCTGGGCGGAGTTCGTCGGATTCTTGAAGCACCTCGGGGATCTCGGCGACGCCGAGAAGTGGCGCTTCATTTCGCAGATCCTGCGGATGGGGCAGCTGCCACCGGCGGACACTTTCCGTCGGGCGAGCGAGCACCCGGGGTTTCATCTGCACCCGGGGTCCGCGTGGAAGTCGCTCCGGATGGACGGCGACCGGATCGCGATTGAAACCGAGGGCGGGCGCCACGAGGCCGACTTCGTGATCGTCGGCACCGGCTTCGTGACGGATCTGAAGCTGCGCCCGGAGCTCGAAGCGATCGAGCCGCAGATCGCGCGCTGGGCCGACCGCTACACGCCGCCCAGAGCCGAACGCCACGACGATCTCGGCCGCCACCCCTACCTCGGGCCGAACTTCGAGTTCACCGAGCGCACGCCGGGCGAGGCTCCGTATCTTTCGACGCTCTACAACTACACGTTCGGAGGGCTGCTCAGCCTGGGCTTCGGCGGCGCCAGCATCTCGGGCATGAAGTACTCGAACCCGCGCCTGGTCCACGGCATCACCGGCTCGCTGTTCCGCGAAGACTGCGAAGAGCACTACCAGAGCTTGTGCGCTTTCGCAGCGGAGGAGTTTTGAGCGCGCTAGTCGGGCTGAAGAGCGAGCGAGTGGTCACCGCGCAGGGCGTCGCTCCCGCGACAGTGGTCATCGAAGGCCGGCAAATCCGCGCGCTCGAAGCCTACGAAACGGCGCTGCCGACGCTCTACGACTACGGCAAATCGGTGCTCGCCCCCGGGCTCGTGGACTGCCACGTGCACGTGAACGAGCCCGGACGCACCGAGTGGGAAGGCTTCGAGACCGCGACGCGCGCTGCGGCCGCTGGCGGCGTCACGTCGCTGGTCGATATGCCCCTGAACTCGCTGCCCGTCACGACGACGCGAGCCGCGCTCGAGCAAAAGCTCGACAGCGCGCGCGGCCATCTGTTCGTCGATGTCGGTTTCTGGGGCGGAGTCGTCCCCGGCAACCAGACCGAGCTCCGCCGGCTCGGCGAAGCGGGCGCGCTCGGCTGCAAGGCCTTCCTGTGCGATTCGGGCATCGAAGAATTCCCGCGGTCGACCGAGGCGGATCTGCGGCGCGCCATGCCGGCGTTGCGCGACTCGGGGCTGCCGCTGCTCGCCCACGCCGAGCTCGAGCTCGGCGGTCCCGCGTCGGGCGACGACCCGCGCGCCTACCGCGCTTACCTCGGCTCGCGGCCGGCCGCCTGGGAAGACGCTGCCATCGCGCTGTTGATCCGGCTCTGCCGCGAGACTGGCTGCCCCGTGCACATCGTGCACCTGTCCTCGGCGGGGTCGGTGCCGCAGCTTCGCCAGGCCAGGGACGAGGGTCTGCCGGTTACGGTCGAAACCTGCCCCCACTACCTGTGTCTCGAGGCAGAATCGATCCCCGACGGCGCCACCCACTTCAAGTGCGCGCCGCCGATCCGGGAACATGAAAACCGCGAGGCGCTCTGGCGCGCGTTGTTCGAAGGAGTGATCGACTTCGTGATCAGCGACCACAGCCCGTGCACGCCCGCGCTCAAGCTGCCCGAGCGCGGCGATTTCCAGGCGGCCTGGGGCGGCATCGCCTCGCTCGGCCTCGGCTTGCCGGCGATCTGGACCGAAGCGCGCGCCCGCGGCGCCAGCGTCGAACAGCTCTCGCGCTGGATGAGCCAGGCGCCGGCACGCTTTGCCGGCCTCGAGCGCAAAAAGGGCAAGCTCGCTCCGGGCTTCGATGCCGATGTCGTGATCTGGGATCCCGAGAGCACGTTTCAGGTGAAGGAGAGCGAGCTGTTCTTCAAGCATCGGATCTCGCCGTTCCTCGGCAAGACGTTCACGGGCAAGGTTCGGGAAACCTGGCTCGGAGGGCAGCGCGTGTACGGAGCGGACGGGCACCTCGCCGAGCCCACGGGGCGGCCGTTGCTGAGCCGCGGAGCCAGCGCGTGAAGCCCGCGGGCGCCGCCACCTTCACGGGTCTCGTCGACCTCGCCGGACGCGATTTCGGCGGCAAGGTGCTGTTCACGAGCGACGACTTCTTCGCGAGCGCGAGCCGGATGCTCGAGCCCGGCCGCGCCGTGTTCATCGAAGGCAAATACACGGACCGCGGCAAGTGGATGGACGGCTGGGAAAGCCGCAGAAAGCGCACGCCGGGCTACGACTACTCGATCCTCGAGCTCGGTAGCCCGGGGACGCTGCTCGGCTTCGACATCGACACCGGCCATTTTTCCGGTAATCAGCCGGCGTTCGCCTCGGTCGACGGCCTCAACGCACCGCGCTCGACGCCGCTCGACGCGCTCGAGCGTGCGAGCTGGACCGAGCTCTTGCCAGAGAGCCCGCTTCGACCCGATTCGCAGAACCTGTTCGCGGCCGTCGCCGCCGCGCCCGTCACGCACCTGCGCCTCAACATTTTCCCGGACGGCGGCGTGGCGCGTTTCCGCGCCTTCGGCCGCGTGGCGCCGAACTGGGCAGAGCGCGACGTCGACGAGCTCGCCGCGACCCATGTCGCCGCCGATTGGGTCGACCTCGCAGCGCTGAAGAACGGAGCCTCGTGCCTGGCTTGCTCGGACGCGCACTTCGGCCCGATGAATCATTTGTTGCTCCCCGGGCGCGCCGCCGACATGGGCGGAGGCTGGGAGACGCGCCGTCGCCGCGGACCTGGTTACGACTGGGTGCTGGTGAAGCTCGCGGCGCGCGGCCAGGTGCGCTGCGCCGAGGTCGACACCCACCACTTCAAGGGCAACTACCCCGATCGCGCTGCGCTCGAGGCCATCGACGCCCCGGGCGCGCGCATCACCCAGCTGCTCGAATCCCGGGACTTTCTGCCCCTTTTGGCCGAAACCAAGCTCGAGGCCGACACGCGCCATTTCTTCGGCCCTGCCGAGCTCAGGTCGAGCGGAAGCGTCAGCCACGTGCGCCTCAACATTTTCCCCGACGGAGGCGTGAGCCGGCTCCGGCTGTGGGGGACGCGCGATGGGTGATTCGGCACCGCACGCGCGGCTGAATGCGCTCTCCACCAGAGACGCCGAGCGCGCGCTCGAGCGTTGCTGCGGTTCGAGCCGCTGGGTCGCGGGCATGCTCGCGCGTCGCCCGTTCGCCTCGCGAGAAGCTCTGTTCCGAGATGCGGAGGCGGTCTGGGCCGGGCTGGAACGCGCCGATTTCCTGGAAGCCTTCTCGCACCACCCGCAGATCGGCGCTGACCCTGCCGAGCTCGCCGAGCGCTTCGCAACCACCGCAGATTGGTCGAGCTCCGAGCAGGCGGGAGTCACGCGGGCGGCTCGGCGCACCATAGAACGCCTCGCCGCCGGCAACGCCCGCTACCTCGCGCGCTTCGGCTTCCTGTTCATCGTCTGCGCGAGCGGCAAGAGCGCCGAGGAAATGCTCCGACTGCTCGAGGCGCGCCTCGACAACGCTCCGGACCGCGAGCTGTCGATCGCGGCCACAGAACAAGCCAAAATCACGCGCCTCCGGCTGGAGAAGCTCGCCGCATGAGCAAGAGCAAGAGTCCCCTGAGCTCGCACGTTATCGACACCGCGCTCGGCACGCCGGCGCGCGGCCTCGCCGTCCGCCTCGACGTGCTCGAGCCGAGCGGCGACTGGAAGAGCGTCGCGCACTCGACGACCAACGAGGACGGACGCGTGCCGGACCTGATGCAGGAAGGCTCCCTCGAGGCGCGCACCTACCGCCTGACCTTCGAGACGGGCGCGTATCACGCGCAAAGCGGCCGGCCCTGTTTCTACCCCCGCGTCGAGGTGATCTTCAGCGTCGACGATCCCGCCGCGCACTATCACGTGCCGCTGCTCTTGAGCCCGTTCGGTTATTCCACGTACCGGGGATCCTGAGGACAAGCCCATGAGTCTGGTCGACGAAGCCACCGCTCATTTCGCCGCGCTCGGCGAGGCAAACCGCACGCTCGCGCGCCTTTACCCGGGGGACCGCCCGACACGCCAGCCCGTGCACACGGTCTACGGTGGCGCGCAGCTCTACAAGGCCGAAACCACGAAGCGCCTCGGGGAGCTCGCGCTCGCGTCGCTCGAAGCCTACGGCAAGGATCCGCTGGAGTTCGCGCGCGGCGTCGGCTTCGCCTCGCCGAAAACCCTGGAACGGCTCGCGAGCGCAAACCTCGCCGCTGAGCTCGAGCGCGATCCGCTCGCCCTGAAGCAGCGGGATCCCGAGGCCTGGCTCGTGTTCGCCGTGCACTCGCGCGTCCAGGCCAAGCTCGCCCGCGAGCCCGTCGAAGACTTCCGGATCGACTTCGAGGACGGCTTCGGGGCGCGCCCCGACAGCGAGGAAGACGACACCGCGCAACGCGCAGCGCTCGAGGTCGCGCACGCACTCGCCGAAGAGCAGCTCCCGCCGTTCATCGGCATCCGCATCAAATCCCTGAGCGAGGAGTGGAAGCACCGCGCCGCGCGCACGCTCGAGCTGTTCGTCGACACGCTGCTCAAGGCCACGAGCGGCGTGTTGCCTCCGAACTTCGTTGTCACGCTGCCGAAAGTGACGATCCCCGAGCAGCCGCGCACGCTGGTCCGGCTGTTCGAGCTGCTCGAGCGCCGCCACGGCCTCGAGCACGGTGCGCTGCGGCTCGAGCTGATGATCGAGACGACCCAGTCGCTGCTCGGCCCGAACGGCTACTCGCCGCTGCCGAAGCTGCTCGACGCCTGCGAAGGCCGCTGCCAGGCCGCGCATTTCGGCACCTACGACTTCACGGCGTCCGCCAACATCACCGCCGCCTACCAGCACATGCGCCACCCGATGTGCGATCTCGCCAAAGGGATGATGACGCTGGCCTACGCCGGCACGGGCATCTTCCTGTCGGACGGCGCCACCAACGTGATGCCCGTCGGCCCGCACAGGGGCAAGGGGCTCAGCCCCGAACAGCTCGCCGAAAATCGCGCGGCCGTACATTCCGCGTGGCAGCTCTCGCACCAGAGCATCCGCCACTCGCTCGAGAACGGCTACTACCAGGGCTGGGACCTGCACCCCGCGCAGCTCCCGGTGCGCTACGCCACTTGCTACGCGTTTTTCCTGGAGGGCTTCGCACAAGCCGCCGAGCGCCTCCGCAACTTCGTAGACAAGGCGGCGCAGGCCACGCTGGTGGGCGACGTGTTCGACGACGCGGCGACGGGTCAGGGCCTGCTCAACTACTTCCTGCGCGCGCAGAACTCCGGGGCGATCGACCTCGAAGAGGCGCGGGCAACGGGGCTCACGCCGGACGAGCTCAATTTGCGCTCGTTCGCGAAGATCTTGGCGGCGCGCCGCGAACGGCTCGGGACCGGCGGTTAGGACCGATTCAAGTCACTCCGACGATCACCACCTCGCGCCGCTGCCCGGCGATCACGAGCTCGAACGACTCTCCCACGTGTTTGCCGAGCAGGCCGCGCCCGAGCGGGGAAGACGGCGTGACGACGCTGATCTCGCCGCCCGGTGTCGAGAGCTTGATGCCGCCGCCCGCCGGGCTCAGCAGCACGCGTTGCGGCTTGCCGCCGACGTCGAGCTCGGCGAGCGCGCCCGCTTGCAGCGGATCGGCCGAGCCGAACGGCTTCTTCGGGATCTGACCGATCCACGATAGACCCGTCTCGAGCTCCTTCGCCCGCGAAGCCTGGCCCGCAGCCAGGTACGAGAGCTCGATTTTTCTCGTGTCTTTGTCGTTCTCGGGGCGCGCTTCGGGGTGATTGGCGGCCTCCGCCGTGTCTTTGGCGAGGCGTTGGGCTGCGTTCAGCTCTTTCTGCAGCGCTTCCGCGAGCAACGCGAGGAGCTCGGCCTTGTCCATCGGGCTTCGTAGGTTAGCAAACTCGGGTGCGCGCGAGGCTCCCGGGCGGGGAGCCGTTCGCGCCGCCCTGGACGACCTGACCCGGCCGCATTAGGTGGACCTCGCTCGGTCGATCGGCGAGCGAAGGAGCCACGATGTACGAAACTCTGAAGATTTTACACTTCATCGGGCTGGCGCTCGGGCTCGGGACCAGCTTCGCCATGTTCACGCTCACCCTCGCCACCAAAGACCTCGAGGGGCCGGAGCGCGCGAAGTTCATGATGCGTGCCTCGGCGCTCAGCAAGAACGGCTCGTTCGGCCTGTTGCTGTTGATCCTGTCCGGCCTCGGAATCGCCTTCTACCGCGGCTTCGCCAACGTCATGTCCTGGGGTGGCGGCGCATTCCACGCCAAGCTCACCCTGGTCGTGGTGCTGTGCGGCCTGGTCGGCGTGATGCAGGCGACCATGAAGAAGGCACGCAAGACCGGCGATCCGAAGCTGATGGCGCGGCTGCCGCTGCTCGGTAGGCTCGGCATGCTGACCAGCGTGATGATCGTCGTGCTGGCCGTGGTCGCCTTCAAATGACGAGCCCGAACAGGCCGGCTGACGCGAGGCCTCGCACATTCACCCCGAGTCACCCCACCTCACCCCACGAGGCCCCGTCTTCACCTCGCAGCCGGGCTTGAGTATCCTAGCCCCCGCATGCCCGCCGGTGAGGAGTCCCAGTTCGCCGCGCTGACCGACGTTGGGCGGCAGCGGGATCACAACGAGGACAACTTCCTCGTCGACAAGAAGCTCGGTTTGTTCGTCGTCTGCGACGGCATGGGCGGGCACGCCGCGGGCGAGGTCGCGAGCGCGCTCGCGGTGCGCACGCTGCACGAAGAGATCAAGCGCGAGTCCGACCTGATCCGCGACTACGTCGAGGGCAAGAGCGGCGGCTCGAAGGTCAACAAGCGCGACATCACCAACATGCTCGAGTTCGCCGTGAACCGAGCCTCGAGCCGCGTCCACGCCGAGGCGTTGAAGGACGAGAAGAAGCGCGGCATGGGCACCACGCTCGCCGCGTTGCTGCTGATCGGGAGCGAAGCGTTCATCGTCTGGGTCGGCGACAGCCGCATCTATCACCTGCGCGGCGCCGTGATCTCGCAAGTGACCGAAGATCACAACGTTTACAACGAGCTCGTGCGGCGCAAGAAAATGACCCGCGAGCAGGCCGCAAAGGTCGCTCAGAAGAACGCGGTCACGCGCGCCGTGGGCGTTTACGAGCACGCCGAGCCGGAGTCGCTGTTCATGGACGTGGTCGGCGGCGACCGCTTCCTTTTGTGCTCGGACGGGCTGAGCGGCTACTTCGAGGACGACCTGTCGCGGCTCGGCCACTACCTGCGCCTGCCCGACGCCGAGCAGTCCGCGCGGAAGATGATCGACCGCGCCAACGAACAGGGCGGGAAAGACAACATCACCGCGGTGATCGTCACGGTCGGCGATCTCTCGGCCAAGGACGAGCGGCGCGCCGAGCAGCTCAAGCTGCGCCGCGACACCCTGGCGCGCATGCCGCTGTTCCGCCCGCTGAACGAACGCGAGCTGTTGCGCGTGCTCCAGGTGACGCACGTCAACGCTTACGAGACCGGCGCCAGCGTGATCCGCGAGGGCGACAAGGGCGAAGAGGTGTTCATCGTCCTCCGCGGCAAGCTCAAGGTGCAGCGCGGCGAGGCCGTGCTCGCCGAGTTCGGACCGGGCGATCACTTCGGCGAGATGGCGCTGGTGCGCAGCCAGCCGCGCTCGGCGTCCGTGGTCGCGGCCGAGCCGAGCGAGCTGATGCTGATCCGGCGCCTGGATTTCTTCGAGATCCTCCGGAAAGAGCACCAGCTCGCGGTCAAGCTGCTGTGGCAGTTCCTCGGCGTGCTCGCCGACCGGCTGGAAGAGACGAGCCGCGAGCTCGGCCACGCCAAAGAAGAGCTCCTGGCCGAAGACGTCACCGCGGCGATCTTCGACGTCGACGAGGACGACGAAGATCGCAAGACGTTGCTCTTGCCGCCGCCTCCCTCGCTCCGCGGTCACGGCTGATGCGGCTACCGTTCTGCTGGGCGCTGTGGATCGGCGCGGCAATCTTCGGCTGCAAGGACAAACCCGCCGTGGGTGGCGCAAGGAGCGCAGCGTCGGCGTCGGCCTCGGCACCGCTCGTGAAAGCGAGCCCGCCGCCGGCCTGCCGCGCGATTCAGGTCCGGGGCGACGTGAAGAGCGCCGCCGGCGCGGTCGCGGTGCTGACGCCGCTCGACGGGCGCACCTGGGTCACCCTCGGGGAAGGTGCGGAGCTCGCAGTGCGTCACGGTGTTTCGGCGCGCGAGTTCGAGCTGCGAGGCCCCGGGCGCTTTCTGCCCTGCCGCGGCGGGCTCGAGCAGGTGCTGGCGAGCGAGGGGCGCGTGAAGAGCGTCCCGGGAACCGGCGTGCGACCGGGAGGAGAGTTCCTGATCGCGACGCCGCTCGCCAGCGTGTCCTTCGGAGACGCAGAGCTCGAGGTGAGCGTCGGAGCCTCGAGCCTCGAGCTCGAGCTCGGCCGCGGTGAGCTCGTGACGGAGCTTCCGCCCGGCACCAGCGGCTACCCGGAGGCTGGCTTGAAGGCCAAAGGCCGTGCAAAGCTCGAGGGCGCGGTCGCCCCCGACCAGCTGATGGCCGGCTGCGAGTCGGCCGCCAAGGACGCGATCGAGGCGGCCTCCCGTGTGCTCTCGGCCTCCGAGAAACAGGCGATGGGCAAGGCAGCGGCGGACCAGCTCGTGGTCCGGCGGCGCGCGCGGGCGGTGTGTGCCATCGCGGCCTCGGGCATCGAACGGGAGCCGGATCCGACCCGGAAATCGGCGCTGGAACAGCGGCTCGTCGCGGCTGAACGGGCCTGGCGCACCGTGCCCGCGCGCTGAGCGTTTTCGAATTCGCGGCGAGTGCGATAGGCTGCGAAGCCGCCTCGGCCGACGATGCTCAAAGTTGGAGTTTGCTCCTGTCTCGCCGCCTGGCTGCTGGTCGCGGCCCCGGCGCTCGCCGATGAGCCGCGCCGCGTCGCCGAGCCGAGCGTGCTGCGCGAACCCGCCGAAATCACCCAGGTGGTGGATGCCTTCGACGACGACGATCCGTTCGATCTGAGCCTGTCGCTCGGCTTCGAGAGCAGCCGCCGCTCCGCCAAGATCTTGCGCGAGACCTCGATCACGCAGCCGCGCTTCGCGACGGGCGGTTACACGCCAGACAACCTGAACGTGGCCAAGTACGAAGCGACGATCAGCCGGCTCGTCGCGCGAGCCGACGTCGGCGTCTACAAGGACGTCGCGCTGGTGTTCCGGCTGCCGATCGTACTCTCGCACTCGCAGAAGCTCTCCACGCTGGACGGCAGCGGCGCGCAGCAGGCGCTTTCGCTCGAGGGCCTGCCCGGTGAGCAGCTGTTCCGGCTTCCGTTCGAGTCGCCGACCCGTAGCGGCATCGAGTACCTCGCGGTCGGGCTCGACGTGGCGGTGATGAACCAGGCGCGCGATCGGAGCAAGCCCACCTGGGTCCTGGGCATCGAGGGGCGCTTCGACGTCTCGGAGCCGATGCACGCTTGCAACGACTCCACGGGCTCCCTGAACCTGTCGGGCACGACCCAGCGGCGCTGCGCTCACCCGTCTGACATCAACCGTGACGGCGTGGCCCAGGCGCCCTCGGAGGAGCCGCGCGAGGGCTCATTTTCGGGCGAGCGTGAGCCCGGAGTGAGCCGGGGCGTGACCGGGCTCGAGCTGCACACGCTGATCTCCCGGCGCGTGAAATACATCGAGCCCTACGCCGGGTTCCGCGCCCTGCTCGAGTTCCCGACCGGCGACAGCGACTACGGCTCGGTCGACTTCCAGGGCTCGCTCGTCAATCACCCGCCGCTCCGCGGCACGATGCTCGTGGGCATGAACGTGATCCCGTGGGAGATCCGCGATCGCTTCCAGCGCATCACGCTCGATTTCAGGTTTTCCGGGACCTACGTGTCGGAAGGCCGCGACTACTCGGAGTTGTTCGACGCGCTCGGCTCGAGCGACGCCCCCTCGCTCCGCGACCCGAACTACTCGGGGTACATGTCGAACCCCGATCCCGACACGGCGAGCGCCGCGCCGTCGGTCGTGGACCCGAGCTCGCGCCGCGTCTACTTCACCGGGCTCACGGACGTGCAGGCGCACGGCACCTACGCGCTGAGCGGCTCGTTCACGTGGCAAGCCGGCGAATACGTCAAATTCAACCTGGGCACCGCGCTCAACTTGACGCAGGGGCATTTCATTACATTCGATCAGGCATGCAACCCCGACTTCGACCGCGATCTCTCGAAATCGGGCTATTGCCGCAGCGCAGCGGGCGGCACGACCCAGCGCTCGTCGGGGCTGCCGAACCCGAACTACCGCAAGGTGCTGAACGATACGGGACGCCGCCTGAAGGTGGACGACTCGATGGGGCTCGACGCTTGGCTGAACGCCACGGTCCTGTTCTAGGGCGGCTTCGAGCGTTGCGCGCCGCCGCCGCCTGCATCGGGCTAGCCACGGCTTTGTTCGGTAGCTCGGCGTTCGCCGGTGAAAACGACCTGGTCGCGCTGCGCACGCAGACGCGCAGCGAATCTCCCGCGCGCGACGACGAAACCGACCTCGAGGCGATGCAGCTCGCCAGGCACATCGACATGCTGATCCGCGAGGCGGCGCAGGATCTCGAGCTCGCGATCGATCTGTCGCGGCGCGGCGAGCACGACCACGAGCTCTCCGACGAGGCGCTGCTCGGGCTGTCCTCGGACAGCTGGCTGCTCGCCTCGCGGCTGTCCCGCAGGCGCGCCGGGCTCTCGCTCGAGCTGCGGCTGATCCCGCCGCATTCACGGGTGCTCTACCAGCGCATCGAGCGCATCGAGCCGGAGGAGCTCGAGATGCGCGTGGCCGTGATGATGCGCGATCTGGTGGAGGCCGGGCGCGGCCGCCGCGCGGCGAAGGCGCTGCGCGAGCCGGTCCCGGTCGCGAGCGGTGAGGTGGCGGACCGGGCACGCTCGCCCGGCCGCGCCGTGCTCGCCTTCAACTCCGCGCTGCTCGGCGCCTACGTCGGTTACTCACTGCAGCAGGCCAGCGGCTCGCGCGACGAGCGACTCACCTACCCGCTCGCGGCGCTCGGCGCGGGCATCGGGCTCGGCGGCTCGATCTTGGTCTCCGAGGAGTGGGACATCGGATACGGCGACGCCTGGTTCCTGTCCGCCGGCATGTGGTGGCCGACGGCGGCGGGCTGGTTGATCTCGGACACGCTCGACGTCGCGGACGAGGATCGATACGCCTACGGAGTCGTGTCCGCGGTCACGGGGCTGTCGCTCGCGGGGGCCGTGGTCGGGTTCGGTCACGTCACGCAGGGCGGCGCGGCGCTCGCTCACTCGGGCGGCGCTTTCGGCACGCTGCTCGGCGGCCTGGTCGAGCTCACGGTCGACGGCAGCACCGACCGCACCCCACGTCAGGGCATGGGCATCGGTGCCGGCGCGGGTGTGGTGCTGGCCGGGGCGCTCAGCTTGCACCTCCGCCCGAGCGCGTCGCGCGTACTGCTCGTCGATCTCGGCGCGAGCCTCGGCGCGCTGACGGGGGCTGCGGCGGCGAGCCCGCTGTTGTTGGTCGACGAAGAGAGCGGCCATCCCACGCGCACCCGGCTCTGGCTCGCGAGCATCATGACGGGCACGGTCGCAGGCGCGGCGATCGGGCTCTGGACCACGCGGAGCCCGAGCCACGCCGCCCAAGACCTGTGGCCGTCGATCGGAGTCGTGTCGATGACGGAGCAGGGGCCGGTCTACGGCGCGGGGCTCGGAGGAGTCTGGTGACGCTCGCGCCGGGCGGCAGCGACCGTCCGCCGCGGATCTTCGAGCTCGACACGACTGACCGCGAATTGCGCCTCGATCAGTTCGTGGCGCGAGCTCTCGCTGTCGGCCGCAAGCGCGCGCAGGCGCTGTGCGACACAGGCCAGGTGCGCGTCGACGGGCGGGTCGGCAAGAAGGGCCAGCTGCTCACCGGCGCGACGCTGATCGAGCTCCGCGAACCCGCCTCCGAGTCGCCGGAGGCCGAGCCCCAAATCCCGCTCGACGTGCGGCTCGAGCGCCCGGACCTGGTCGTGGTCTCGAAACCCGCCGGGATGCCCACGGTGCCGCTCGGGCCCGGCGAGCGCGGCACGCTCGCCGGAGCGCTGCTCGCGCGCTACCCGGAAATGCGCGGCGTCGGCCATCGCGAGCGCGAGCCGGGCGTGATCCACCGCCTGGACACGCACACCTCCGGTCTGGTCGTCGCCGCTCGCAGCGAGCGGGCGTTCGCGGCGCTGAGCCAGGGGCTGAAGACCGGGGCGCTCGCGAAACGCTACCTCGCGGTGGTCGCGAGCCCCGGCCTCGCCGCTTCGGGAACGATCGAGGAGTGGTTGGCTACCGACTCGAACGGACGCGTGCGCATCGCCGGCATCGGCGAGAGCTATGCCAAGCACACGCTGACCCGGTACCGCGTGGTCGAGCGTGGCTCCGGGCGCGCGCTCGTCGAGCTCGAGGTCGGCGCCGCGTTTCGTCACCAGATCCGCGTGCACCTCGCCTCGATCGGCTACCCGATCGTCGGCGATGCAAGCTACGGCGGGGAGCCGGATCCACGCCTACCCGGGCGGCACGCCCTGCATGCGAGCTACGTGGCGTGGGCGGGCGATGCCGGCGCAAGCTTCGAGGTGAACGACGAGGTGCCGCCCGAGTTTCGCGAGCTCCTCGTGGGCGGGCGCGACTCGTCCGAAAGCTGAAGCACCAGCTCGGCGACCAGATCGACGAGCAGACCCCGCGCCGGCACGCCCGGCCGCACCAGCGCCACGCGCTCTTCCGGCGTTCGCCCGCGCTGCCACGAGCATTGCCGCCCGAGGCTGCGCTGAGCCTGGGAGCCGTCTCTCACGCGGATCAAGACGAACGGCAAGAGCAAGAAGCCGCCGACCGTCGCCTGCTGCTCGACGCCGACTTCGAGCGCGAGCAGCCCGTCGCGCGGGCGCGCGCTCCGCACCAAGAGCCTGAGCTCGTCCGGCTCGGACTCACCCGCTGCGAGCCTCGCCCAGGGGTGCACCTTGAGCCCGCGCGCCCGCAGATCGCGCGCGACCCGCGGCAAGATCCGGCGAGCGCGTTCGCTGCGCGAGCCGGGCAAGTGCGCGCCGCGGCCGGTCGCGAACAGCGGCAGCAGCAACACCGAGCCGAGCGCGAGGCACAGCGCGTGGTACGGTGAGCGCGGGAAAACCGCGGCCACGCCCAGCGCGACACTGCCGAAGCAGAGCAGCGCGAGCAGCGCACCCGGCAAGGTTCCGAAATCGAGGAAGCGCCCGGCGCGGCGCACGGCCTTGCCGGTGAACGCGTCTTCGTCCTTGAGCAGCAGCCAGTGTCCGGCTGCGCGGGGGCTCAGCAACAGCTTCGGCGCGGCGATCGAGGCGGCGATCACCGCCAGCACCAGCAGCACGCCGGCGAGCGTCGGATAATCTCCGGCCACGCCGAGCACCGCTGCGCCCGAGGCCAACGCGCCCGCGAGCGACGCGCGCACGCCGATCGGTAGCGGCAAGAGCGCCACCGCCGTCACGCGCGAGGCCCGGCAATCACGGCGGAAGAGTCCCCATTTCAGGGTCACGGCCAGGGCGTAGGCGACCGCGCCGAGCAACGCGAAGCCGAGGCCGAAGACGCGACGCACCGGTGGCTCCGCCACCCCCGGCGAGAGTGTACGGCTCCGCCGGACCTGGCTCGGCTCCGGCAAGCCGTAGAACACCTTGGGGCTCGCGAGCACGCGCCAGACCGCGGGCTCCCCGCGCGCCAGGTGCGGGCGCACCAGCTCGACCTCGACCTTGTCGCCGTCGTGGCGGAGCTGCGACAGGAACGCGCCGCCGAGCAGCTGCGCCTCGTCGCCGTCCTCGGGCACCGGCAGCGAAGGCGGCACGGGACCGGCAGGCAAGCGGAACACGACCTTGGCCACGTCGACGCCGTCGGCGAAGCGCGGTCCGACCCACTCGACCTCCGCAGCGGGGCCGCGCCGCCGGATCTTGTCGCGGGCGAGCAAATTGGTCGAGTACCGAAAGCGGAACAGGTAGCTGCCGGTACGGAGCCCCTTCGGGTGATCGATGTCGATCCGCAACGTGCCGTCTTCGCCGAGCGCAAGCACGAGCGGGATGGCAGCCGGGACTCCGTAGCGCACGATCGGGACGACCGTCGCTTCCGGCTCCATCACCGCACCCGTATCGACGCCGGGCAGCTCCAGCGTCTTGAGCGGCCCGCCGCGCACGCCGAGCGTCAGCTCGTGATCGACGGTGGCGCGCCCGTCCCGCTCCACCGCGACCACCGCCCGATGCGCCTTCACACGTGTCTCGAGCCAGGCCGCGTTCCCCACTCGGGTCAGGGCGAACAGCGCCAGGCAGACCCAGAGCGCGCAGCGGGCCAGACGAAAAAACATGTAGGCTCGATACCTACAAAGGTTGGCCAGCAGCGGCCAAGATTCAGGCTAACTCCTGAAAATCAGGCGCGATTCGACGGCCGCCAGCTACGCCGAACCGCGTCCCTCACCTGCCCTTGAGCTGCGGAATCAACGCCCCGGCGTCCGCGAATGCCGCCGCCGGGATCCGCAGCTTGCCGCCCAGGGTGGCGCTCTTGCCCGCTTCCGACAGGATGCCCCACCAGAGGATCGGCGTGCGGCCGTGTTGGGGGACGCGGTTCAGGGCTTCTTCGAGATCGACGTCCGCTTTCTTCCAGGCTTCGGCCAGCATGTGGCTCAAGCTCTGGACGCTGGTGAAGCCGCCCGAGACGCTCGGGATGGCCTTGAGCGCTTCCAGACCAGGACGGGTGGCGAGGGTCGGCGCGCCTTCGCCGTGCGCCTGAGCGAGCTTCTCGATCGCCGCCTTCTGACTGCCGGCGATCGCGAACCAGGTCGTGTTGCCGTCGGGCGCGAGCACCAGCGACAGCGGGATCGGCTTGGGCTTGCCCTGGGCGGACGCCGGGCCCGCGACGTCCTCGATATCGAGCAGCTTCTGAGCGAGCTTCGGCGGCAGCTCGAGGGTGTAAGCGGTGCCGGCCGCGGTAAAGGTCGGCACGCGCGCCTGCGCCGACTTCGCCCTCGGGAACAGGTCACGTTCGAGCTTGTGCTTTTCGGCGAGCCACTTGCCGAGGTCCTTGTCGTTCAGCGCGAGCGTCAGCTCACCGAAGAGCTTGGTCATGAGGTCGATGCGCACCTCCACGGCACCGACGTGCCAGCCTACTTGCGCTGCAAAACGCTCGGCGGGCGGCGCGTCCTTCTTGGCCGGGCTCGCGCCCGACGCGTACGCCGACAGCCCGTAGAGCTCGGGCAACGACAGCGTCGCCGACTTCACGCGCTCCCGGAACTTCACTCCCAGCTTGGCGTGCGCGAAGAACGCATCGACCAGCTCGGCGAGCGGAGGAACGAGCTTCGAGAGCCGTTCCTTGTCACCCGGGACGCCATAGACACCCGAGTGCGCCTCCGCAGGCAGCCGGAAGAACAGCGCCGGAGCCGGAGCCGCGCGCTTCGACGTCTCGCGCAACATCTGGCCGATCGTCGAGGCGTTGCCCTCGAGGCTGAGCCCGTAGTCGATGTCGAGCACCTGCGCCTGCTTGTCGAGCGTCGCGCCGAGCGTCAGTCGTTCGGCTTCGCCCGCGACCAGCATCAGCTCGTCGGCGAGCGCGTAGACGATCTCCGACAGGGCGCGATCGAGCCGCGCGTCGTCGGCGCCGATCTGCCGCAAGAACAGGCCCGACAGGATCCGCAGTGAGCGGATCTCGTCGTGGTAGCGCTTCTCGACCGGGCGCAGCCGGAGCTCGAGCAAGAGGTCGCGCTCGGTCAGGCGCTCGTTCGGCAAGCCGCGCGTCGCGTACGGGAGCAACGCTTCGACGTCCTTCCAGTCGTCGCCGCACACGAGCCGCGCCGGGCTCGGGCCGAGCGACGCCGCGATCGCGCAGTCCGCGCCCTGGATCTCTACGCGATACACGCCCGGCGCCACGCGCGTCGGGTGCCCGCCCTGCGACTCGACGAACGAGCGCGCGCTGTCGAGCCCCGTCAGGCCGACCGACACCACGAACAGCGGCGGCGCCGTCTTGCTGGTCGAGCTCTGGTCGAGCACCGCCGCAGCCTCGAGCGGCGCGTTCCAATCCACGAGCGCCTCCGCCTCGCGCAGGTGCGAGGGCAACAGCGTGCGCAACGCGAGCGGTAGTCCCGTCCAGCTCGCCAGCGTTTCGACGAACTCGCGCGGACGCTTCACGCGGCCGACGCCGACCAGCTCCGCAGGGGCTGCGACCGGCGACAAGTCGGGCGCGGCTTCGGCGTCCGGCTTGGTGGCGGCGGGCTCGACCGAAAGCGGAGCCGGAGCCGGCTTGGCCGCACAAGAGACGGAACCCAGGAACAGACAGACCCACGCGACCCTACGAAGCGACATGGGCACGGACTCTACTCAAGTCCGTGCCCATGGTCACCGCGCTTCGCGGGCGCCCACACGCGGGATCGTTTTGGGGCTGGGGCCCCAAAACCTGGGGGTGGGCCCCCGCTGGATTCACTCCAGCGGGGCGGGAGCTGCGGCGCTCCCGATGACTGACGGCTAGTTGCTCTGGCTAATTGCTCTCTTCGAACTCGGCGTCGATCACGTCGCCCTTCTTGCCGTCGCCGCCCGGCGCGCCGTTGTTGTCGCCCCCGGGCGCCGCGCCCGGAGCCGCGCCCTGTGCGCCGCTGGTCTCGTAGAGCTTCGCGGCCATGGCGTGGGCTTCCTTCTCGAGGCGCGTGGTGACGTCCTGCACCTTGTCGTCGTCCTGCTTCTCGATCGCCTCGCGGCCTTCCTTGATCAGGCCTTCGATGGCGCTCAGGTTGACGCCGCCGAGCTTGTCCTTGTTGTCGGCGATCTGACGCTCGAGCGTGTAGCAGAGGTTGTCGAGCTTGTTGCGCCGCTCGATCTCGTCGCGGCGCTTCTTGTCCTCCGCCTCGTGCGTGGCGGCGTCCTTGACCATGCGCTCGATGTCGTCCTTGTTGATGCCGCTCGACGCCGTGATCGTGATCCGCTGGTCCTTGCCGGTGGCGAGGTCCTTCGCGGTCACGGCCAGGATGCCGTTGGCGTCGATGTCGAAGGTGACCTCGACCTTGGGCACGCCGCGGGGCGCGGGGGGCAGCCCCTCGAGGTGGAACTTGCCGAGGGTGCGGTTGTAGCGAGCCTCGGCGCGTTCGCCCTGGAGCACGTGGATCTCGACGCTGGTCTGGCTGTCGCTCGCGGTCGAGTAGATCTCCTTCTTTTGCGTGGGGATCGTGGTGTTGCGCGAAATCATCACCGTCATCACGCCGCCCAGGGTCTCGACGCCCAGGGACAGCGGGGTGACGTCGAGCAGCACGACGTCCTGCACGTCGCCGGAGAGCACGCCGCCCTGTACGGCCGCGCCGATCGCCACGACCTCGTCGGGGTTCACGCCGCGGTGGGGCTCCTTGCCGAAGTACTTCTGGACGACCTCTTGCACGAGCGGGATGCGCGTCGAGCCGCCGACCAGCACCACCTCGTGGATGTCGCCCGGGCGCTTCTTGGCGTCGTCGAGCGCGCGCCGCACCGGCTCCATCGTCCGATCCACGAGCGGGCGGATCATCTGCTCGAGCTTGGAGCGCGTGAGCTGCTTCTGAAGGTGCTTCGGGCCGCTCGCGTCCGCCGTGAGGAACGGCAGGTTGATGGTCGTCTCTTGCTTGGTGGAAAGCTCGATCTTGGCCTGCTCGGCGGCGTCCTTCAGGCGCTGGATCACCATCTTGTCCTTGGTGACGTCGATGCCCGTGTCCTTGCGGAACTCGCCCGCCAGCCACTCCATGACGAGGTGATCGATGTCGTCACCACCGAGGTGGGTGTCGCCGTTGGTGGAGATCACCTGCACGACGTTGTCGCCGACCTCGAGGATCGAGATATCGAAGGTACCGCCGCCGAAATCGTAGACCGCGATCACCTCGTTGGCCTTCTTGTCCAGGCCGTAGGCGAGCGCGGCGGCCGTCGGCTCGTTGATGATGCGGCGCACCTCGAGACCGGCGATCTTGCCCGCGTCCTTGGTGGCCTGGCGCTGTGAGTCGTTGAAGTACGCGGGGACGGTGATCACCGCTTCGGTGACCTTCTCGCCGAGGTAGTCTTCAGCGGCCTTCTTCAGCTTCTGCAAGACCTTGGCGCTGATCTCGGGCGGAGCCATCTGCTTGCCGCGCGCCTCGATCGCGACGTCGCCGTTCTTCCCCTTCGTGACCTTGTAGGGCACGCGATCGGTTTCGCCCTGCACCTCTTCGAAGCGCCGGCCCATGAAGCGCTTGGCCGAGTACACCGTGTTCTCCGGATTGGTCACGGCCTGGCGCTTCGCGATCTGGCCGACCAGCACCTCGCCCTTGTCGTCCCACGCGACGACCGACGGCGTCAGCCGAGAACCTTCCTCGTTGACGATGACTTTGGGCTCCCGGCCCTCCATCACGCTGACGACGCTGTTCGTCGTGCCCAAATCGATTCCGATGATTCTGCCCATTGTCTGCTCCTCGAATTCGCCGGCCCTTCCGGAGCGCCGCGCGATCTCACCGTAGGCCGAAATGCGGCCGAAACTGGTGACGGGCCGCAACATAACCACGTCGATCCGCGGGTCAACACGTCGCGGTTCGAGGCTGCCTCCACTCTCGAGCCCCGGCCGCTGGCCCGCGGCAACGCCGCGTTTTCCGCGCGTCCCCCGAAGGAATCCTGTTGACTCCTACGACCACGAGGCTACTTTCCCGGCCCCCACTCCCCCGGGGCCGTAGCTCAGCTGGGAGAGCGCCGCGTTCGCAATGCGGAGGTCAGGGGTTCGATCCCCCTCGGCTCCACTTTTTATCCCACCCGCCCACCCCCACCGTAATCCTCCTCGGGAGCTCATCGCCCCCGCGCCCCCAACGCGACTCGCTTCGCTCGTCGCGGGCTTCGGCTTCGCCTCGCCGGTTCAGGCTGCGAGGTTCGCCGTGCGTTCCGTTCTGGCTGACGGCTGACGGGCCCCCGTCGTCAGCTCCGCCGACGTCGGCTCACCAACGCCAGCGCTCCCAGCAGGGCTAGCCCCTCCACGCCGCGGCTCGGCGACGACGGAGACGTGCCCGCGACCGAGCAGCCCGCCTTCGACGTCTCCCCGGAGTCGTCGTCCTCGACATCGGGCTCACCCGTGGGGATTGGAGCCGGTGCGCGGCGCTCGAGGCAGACCGAAGCCGCTCCCGAGCCCGAGCCCGAGCCGAGCGCGACGCACGACAGGCCCGCGCCGCAGTCGGCGCTCGTCGAGCATTTCTCGACGCAGTAAGCGTCGCCGCCGTTGGGCTGATAACAGCCGTAGCCGGACAGGCACTCGCCCCCGCTGCTACAAGCCTCGCCCTGACCTCCAAGCTCCGGATCGGGAGGCGTGGTCGGCGCGGGCGTCGGTGTGGGAGCCGGAGTGGGCGTGGGCGCGGGGGTCGGGGCGGGCTCCGGCGTGGGCTCTGGATCGCTCTTGCCGGAGAGGGCCCAGAACGGCGCTTCGTAGCCGCCCGCTTCCGCCGCGGCGATGGCCACGCGCTGGATCAGCTCGCTCCAGGCGCTGATCGAACCGTAAACCGGGCCGGTGCACTTCTCGCTTCCGCGTGAGACGACGCCGACCACCTTGCCCTGTGCGTCGAGCGCGGGGCCACCCGAGTCACCCTCGCAGATACCGGAGCTGCCGCGGAACTCGCTGACTCGGACGCCCTGTCCGCAGCTGCCGGGATCACAGGCCACCTCGAGACCCGTGAGCACGTTGCGGCCGTTCGATTGACCGCGCACGTCGATGCCGTAGCCGACGGCGGTGTACTCCTCGCCGGACGTCACGCCGCGGTCGATGCGCGGCACGCTCGGCTCGGCCACGTCGGGCGGCACGTTCTGCGTGAGCGTCACGAGCGCGATGTCGAAACCGCACGTGTCGTTGCCTTCGGAGGGGACGTCGATGCGCGAGGCCTTGGACCAGACGCGGCTGGTCTCGATCACCCGCGAGTTCGTGGCGATGAAGTCGCTGACCGGGATCGGGTCGCTGAAGGAGGCCTGGCCGCAAATCACCTCCGGGCTCGGCACGCTGGCGATACAGTGCCGGGCCGTGACCAGCAGGTTCGGGGCAATCAGCGTCGCCGTGCAGGTGGAGGCTTCCCCGTTCTTCAGTGACACTGTTCCGAACACGCTCAGGTGCTCGGTATCGGTTTGCCCCCCGTCGATGCTTTGCGACAATCGACCGGACGACTCGTCCCCGGCGCCGGAACATGCTGCCGAAAAGCAGCCCACGACGAGGACACCCAGAACGAGCCGGCAACGCGCGGGCAGCATGGTGAGGTCACGGGAGTGTAGAATCTCTTGCTCGGTGCTTCGAGGAAGCCGCGGGCGCGCCTGCCGTATCCAATGAAAACAATTAAGCTTTTTCAGCCACTGTCCGCGCGACCCAGCCGCGTTTTCCAGGCTTTGACCGAGCCGCGCGAGCTCTCGGCCTGGCAGGCGGACAAGGTCGAGGGCCACGTCCGCCCCGGCGCGAATCTGACGTTCGGCTGGCCGATGCTCGGGATCTCGCTGTCGCTCGAGGTCGCGCGCGTCGATGCCGGGCGGTCCGTCGCGTTCACTCACGGCTCGGCGCGGCTCGAGTTCGAGATGGTTCGAGGTGGGCTCGAGCTCCGCCACACGGCGCCCTTCGACGACGACACGCTGGCCGGTACGGCCTCGTCCTGGCGGATCGCGCTCGCGACCCTGAAAAACTATCTGGCGCGCCACGCAGGGCGGCAGCGACGCGTGTACTGGGCGGTAGCCCGAGCGCGCGGCAGCGTCGAGCTCTGCCACGCTTACTTCACCGAGCCGGAGCTGCTCGGCTCGTGGCTCGGCTCCACGACCTCGGCGCTCGGCAAGGTCGACAGCAACGTCGCGCTCACGCTCGCCAGCGGGCGGCGCGTGAGCGGGCCCATGTTGGCGCACACGCCGGGGCGCGATCTGGCGCTCCGCTGGCGCGAGGCCGACGACTCGGTGCTCGTGTTCCGCACGCTGCCGGTCGACACGGATCCCGGTGCCCGGTACTTGTTGCTCGGCTGGTCCCGCTGGAGCGAGCAGCCCGAAGTCGAGAGCGTGCAGACCGAGCTGCGCCGAGCCGTGAGTCAGCTCGCGCGAAAGCTCGATCGCGCCGGTTCGGCGTAGCAGCCGCTCACTGATTCTTGCAGCAGCGCGCGCCGGTCGAATAGTCGTAGTACGTCGTCGGGTGGACGCCGACCCGCGACTCACAGCCCTCACGGGTCGAGCGCGCGTAAAAGCCTCCGAGGAACGCACCCTTCGGATCGTCGATCCACTCGTCGAGGTTGCCGACCATGTCGAAGGCGGCGTCCTCGCCCCACTGACTGCGACAGCTCGCCGTGGCTCCCGTGAGCCGCAGCAACGGGTCGCGGTTGGCGTCGGAGACCAGGTTCAGCCGCGGATCGAGGTGGCCGTAAAACGAGGCCGCGTGGAGCAGCGCCGCCGGGTGCAAGTGCCGGTACACGTTGCAGCTCCCGTCCTCGAAGCGCGCCCCGTACGGGAACTTGCGGCCCGCGCTGCCCCGGCACGCCTCGACCCATTCGTCCTCCGTGCACAATCGTTTTCCGGCGTTTGCGCAGGCGACCTTGGCCAGCCATTGCGGCAGATACCCCTGAGGGACGACCCCCGGGCGCGAGATCGCGCGCGGCACGTAGTCGCTGCGGGAGTACTGGATTTCCGGGAGCAGGGGCAGTGGGATCCCGCGCGCTCCGGCGGCCCCGACGCGCACTCGCTCGACCGTCCAGGAGCCGAGCGCTGACGCCACGAGCTTCGGGTGCGGGGGATAAAACGGAGAGAGCGGCTTGCCGGTGCGGTTGTCGACCGTCGACATCTCGAAGCGGTCGATGCAAAAACCGCGGACCGCGACCATGTCGCGCGGGCAAATCCGCGCGGGCGAAGGCTGTGCGGGCGCTGGCGCCGGGTTCACCGACGCCAGCGCGAACGCGGAAAGCGTCGCCAGGCATCCGAGCGCGATTCGCTGTCTCGACACCCGCCGAGGCTGCATCGAAATACACGCAGGCCGCAAGCCGCGTATCGTACGCCTGACCCAGCCGAGCCCGCTGAGGTAGGCTTCGCGCGTGGAAACCGAGCCAGGGCGGCCCCACGCCGAACGCTCCGAGCCCGAGCGGGCCGACGAACGCGCGGATCTGGTGCGCGAGATCGTGCGACAGACCGGGATCACGGACGAGGCGATCCTCGCTGCGTTCTCACGGATCCCGCGGCACCGCTTCGTGCCCGAGCAGCCACGCCAGGCCTACGCCGATCGCGCGCTGCCGATCGGTCACGAGCAGACCATCAGCCAGCCCAGCATGATCGCGCTGATGCTGGCCGAGCTCGATCTGCGACCCGAGCACCGCGTGCTCGAGGTCGGAGCCGGCTCCGGTTACGCCGCGGCGTTGCTCGGTGAGCTCGCGCGCGAGGTGATTGCGATCGAGATCCTGAACGAGCTCGCCGTGCGCGCCCGCTCGACGCTCGCCGAGCTCCACGCCGACAACGTGACCGTGATCGAGGGTAACGGCCGCGAAGGGTACGCGCCGCGCGCGCCCTACGATCGGATCCTGGTCTCGGCGGCGCCCGAAGAGATCCCGAAGGCGTTGCTCGAAGAGCTCGCGCCGTCCGGGAAAATCGTGGTGCCGATCGGCGACGAGCTCGGCCAAGATCTGGTGATCGGCGAGAAAACGGCCGACGGCGAGCTGTCGTTCCGCAACACCGTGCCCTGCATCTTCGTGCCGTTGATCCCGAGCTAGGCCAGGCCAACGCGCGACGTGAACGCGATCGGCGTGGTACCGACCCGGGCGTACGCGCGTTGCCAGAGATCGCTCAGCGGGGACGAGAACACCAGGCCGGCGTCGAAGTCGGTCGGCAACCACGAGCCGCGGCGGATCTCGTTCTCGAGCTGCTGGGGGGCCCAGCCGGCATAGCCGAGCAGTCCGAACATGTTTTCCGGGACGCGGCCCTCGGCGACGCGCGCCAGGATCCGTTTGGAGGCGCAGGCGAGCACGCCCTCGCCGACCTCGAATTGACCTTCGATGTCCGGGAAACGATCGCTCGTCGGGTACACGAGCCAGACTTGCTCCGGCGAGACCGGGCCGCCGATCCGCACCGTGCCCGGGACATCGGGCGCGACCTTGGCCATGTCCGCGCGCACCACCAGATCCGAGAGTGTCATCACCTCGCGGCCGTTCAGCACCCAGCCGAACGCGCCCTCTTCCCCGTGAGCGGCGAGCAACACCACCGAACGATCGAAGTTCGGGTCCCCGAGCGGCGGAGCGGCGACCAGAAACCCAGGCGCGAGATCCGACATCAAGTACTCGAAGCTAACGGATAGCGATGTCGTCGTCGAGCGGGCTCGACCCCTCGCATGCGTCGAGGTGCCTGGAATCAGACTCGATTGAACCGTGCTCAGCTCGGTCAAATGGCCGGAATTGTATCGGAATGACACGAACTGGTGTAAGACGTTGGCTCCGATGCACGTCACCTTCTACGGAGTCCGCGGCTCGGTGCCGGCGCCCGGCGCGCAAACCGCGCGTTACGGAGGCAACACTTCGTGCGTCGAAGTCCGCTTGCTCGACGGCACCACGCTGGCGCTCGACGCAGGCACCGGTTTGCGCGCGCTCGGCAAGGCGCTGGTTCGTGAAGGTCGCGAGCAGCAGGTACATCTGCTCTTGAGTCACACGCACTGGGATCACGTGATGGGGCTGCCGTTCTTCGCCCCGCTGTGGAAGAAGTCGAACCACTTGATCGTGTATCCGCTCGCCAACGAGGCGCAGCAGCGCTTTCAGCGCAACATCTTCGACGACATCCATTTCCCGGTCAGCGTTCACGACGTCCCCGCCAAGGTCGAGCTGGCAAAGCCGGACGCCAGCGCCTGGCGCATCGGCGGCGCCACGGTGCGCCCCGTGCAGCTGAACCACCCCGGCGGCGCGCAAGGCTTCCGCATCGAGGACGAGGACGGCTCGTCGCTCTGTTATCTCACCGACAACGAGCTCAACGCGCCGACGGCGGTGATCACCACCGAGGCGCTGGCGCGCTTCTCGGCGGACACCGACCTCATCATCCACGACTCGCAGTACGTGCGCAGCGACATGCCGCACAAGCTCGGCTGGGGGCACTCGCTGGTGGACGACGTCTTGCACCTCGCGGAGTTGGCCCAGCCGGCCCGCCTCGCCCTGTTCCACCACGACCCGGATCGCACCGACGACGCGCTCGACGAGCTCGGCGCGAACTCGAAGGCCCGCCTCGCCGAGCTTGCCCCGTCCGTCGAGCTTTTGGTCGCCCGGGAAGGGCTCGAGCTCGAGCTCAAGCGGCGCTAGGCGGCGTTAGTCAAAGCATCTTCCTCGCCAGGTAAGGCGCTGACGCACGGCGCCGTCGGCTGCCTCCGCTTGGGGTCGTGCTAGACACGCACCCGTCGCGCTCCATCCCGGGGCCGCCCCTGGTCAGAGACCCAGCCGAACCACCATGAAGTACGGATATTTCGACGACGCCGCGCGCGAGTACGTGATCACCACGCCGAAGACCCCCGTCAAATGGGTCAACTACGTCGGCACGATGCGCTTCGGCGGAATCGTCGACCACACCGGCGGCTCGCTCTTGTGCAAGACGGATCCGGCGCTGAACCGCATCGTCAAGTACATCCCGCAGCTCCCGTCCTCCGACTTCAAGGGCGAGACTCTGTACCTGCGCGTGAAGGAGGCGGGCGGATACCAGCTGTTCTCGCCGTTCTTCGTGCCCACGCTCGATCCGTACGACCGCTACGAGTGCCACGTCGGGCTCGGCTACAACCGCTACGTCAGCGAGTTCTACGGCATCCGCACCGAGGTGACCGTGTTCGTGCCGCAGGGCGCGAGCTCGGTCGTGCGCGACATCAAGATCACGAACTTGCGTAAAGAGCCGGTGTCGGTCGATGCGATCCCGGTCGTCGAGTACACGCATTTCGACGCGCTCAAGCAGTTCAACAACGCCGACTGGGTCCCGCAGACCATGCAGAGCAAGGCCTACCGCGAGCCCGGTGGCGGCCTTCTGCTCGCGCAATACGCGTTCATGCACAAGGACACGATGGTCAATTACCTGACCTCGAACCTGCCGGTTTCCTCGTTCGAGTCGGATCGCAAGCGCTTCCTCGGCGACAACGAGTACGGCACCTGGAAGCGCCCGCTCGCGCTCGAACAGGCCGAGCTCGGCAACTACGAGGCGCTGCGCGGCGACAACATCGGCGCGCTGCTGCACCATCTCGGCGAGCTCCGCCCCGGCGAGACCAAGCGGCTCATCACCCAGCTCGGCCAGTCCGCAAACGCCGAGGCCGCCCGCAAAGAGGCGGCAAAGTACCGCGATCCGGCGGCCGTCGACGCCGCCTTCGCAGCCGAGCGCGCGTTCTGGGACGGCTACCTGTCGCGGCTCGAGGTGGAGTCGCCCGACCCGAGCTTCAACTCGATGGTCAACATCCACAACCCCCGCCAGTGTTACACGACCAAGAACTGGTCGCGCTATCTGTCCCTGTATCAGCTCGGCCTCGGCGAGCGCGGCATCGGCTTCCGCGACAGCTCGCAGGACGTCCTCGGTGTCCTCGACCGCGTACCGAGCGAAGCCAGGACGCTGCTCGAGATGCTGCTCAGCGTGCAGAAGCGGAACGGCTCCGCGATGCACCAGTTCAACCCGCTGTCGATGGTGGCGAACGAGGGCGACTCGCGCGAACGCGACGACCGCCCCCAATACTACGGCGACGACCACCTGTGGATCGTGCTCGCCACCTGCTGGTACCTGAAGGAGACGGGCGACCTCGCGTTCCTCGAAAAGTCGATCCCCTTCTACGAGAAGGACCGCGAGGGCGCGCCGCTCGAGAGCGGGACCGTGCTCGAGCACCTGAAGCGCTCGGTCGCCTTCACCAAGGGCGACCTCGGCAAGCACAAGCTGCCGCTGCTCGGCTTCGCGGACTGGAACGACACCGTCAACCTGGCGACGGGCGCCGAGTCGAGCTTCAACGCCAACCTGTACGGCGTGGCCCTGCGAGAGCTGAGCGAGCTCACCGAGGTGCTCGGGGACGCGGCCACCACCGAGGGGCTGCGCCGCGACTACGCCGCGATGAAGGCCACCTTCGGCGAGGTCGCCTGGGACGGCGAGTGGTTCATCCGCTACTTCGACGCCGACGGCTCGCCGCTCGGCAGCAACAAGAACACCGACGGCAAGATCTACACGAACGGCCAGAGCTGGCCGGTGATCAGCGGCTTCGCGGATCCCGCCCGCGCCCGCACCGCGCTCGACAGCGTGCGGCGCCTACTCAACACCAAGAACGGCATCAAGCTCAGCTACCCCGGCTTCAACGGCTTCGATCAAGCCAAGGGCGGCGTCACCACCTACCCGCCGGGCGCCAAAGAGAACGGCGGCATCTTCCTGCACGCCAACCCCTGGGTGATGATCGCGGAGTGCCTGCTCGGCAACGGCGACTACGCCTACGAGTACTATCACCAGATCAACCCCGCCGCGAAGAACGACAAGATCGACGAGTTCGAGTGCGAGCCGTACGTCTACCCGCAAAACGTGCTCGGCGACGAGCACCCGCAGTTCGGCCTCGCGCGCAACAGCTGGCTGAGCGGCACCTCGGCGTGGACCTACACCGCGGCCACCAAGTACATCCTCGGCATCATGCCCACGCACCAGGGCCTGAAAGTAGACCCCTGCATCCCCAAGGGTTGGCAAGGCTACCGCGCCAAGCGTCAGTTCCGCGGCGCCGAATACCAGATCCGCGTCCAGAACCCGCGCGGCGTCTCCAAGGGCGTGACCTCGGTCACCGTCAACGGCCAGAAGCTCGACGGCAACGTGATCCCGCTCGCCAAGCCCGGCACCACGGTCGAAGTCGTCGTGACGCTCGGCTAACTAGATTGGGTGCGCACCCTGAAAAGTGCGCGCAACACGGCTCGCTGCGACCCTGGGTTCCGCACCAAACGCGGCCCGTCGCTGCAGCCGCGCCTCGCCGGCACCGTAAAGGCTCCGGATCCGGAGAAACCGCCACGGGCGCCAGGCAGAGCGCCACGGAGCTAAGCAGCGTGCGGGCTGGTAGAGCCTCGGGTGTCGTTGCCGGGCCGCGGGGGAGTGTTGTGTGCGCCGAGGGTGGGGAAGCATTCGCCGGTCTTGGGATCGAACAGCGTGGTCGGGTTCAGGTAGACGCGGGCGCTGCGGTGGACTGCGCGGAGGGCCGTGACGAGCGGGAGTGATTGGTAGCGCTCGGGCCAGCGCTCCTGCACGAGGCGCGTCACCGCGGGCGCGTAGCGTGAGCTCATCCACGGGAATAGGTGGTGCTCGACGTGGGCGCCGAAGTTCAGCGTCCAGACATCGACCCAGCGCGGTACGGTGACGGTCAGCGAGTTTTCGAGCGGGTCGTTTTCGTCGGTGAGCGGCGACAGCGAGTGGTTCGTGAGGATGAACGCCATCACGGCGGTGTTGGCGACGATCCAGGGCACGAAACACGCGAAAAAGAAGCCCGTCGGACCGAGCGCGAAGGCAAGCCCGAGCCAGAGCGCGGCGCCGAGCGCGGTCTCGAGCACGGCCAGGCGGTGCTCACGCGGCTTCAGGTAACCGCGGCGCCCGGCGACCGCGAGCACGTGCGCGCTCTGGACCGCGAAGCCGATGAACAGCGAAACCAACCCGTAGAGCCGCCGCCTTCCGATCCCGAACCAGTCGGTGGAGATCCGCACGCCGAGGTCGGCGCGGTGCTCGGCGAGCGTGGGGTACGCGTCGGGATCGACGCCGGCGTGGTTGGCGTTGCCGTGGTGAACGCGGTTGTGCCACGCCGTCCACAAGCGCGGCGAGACGGCGAAGGGCAAGAACGTGACGAAGCCGACCAGGTAGCGGACGCGCTTGTCGCGCACCACCGCGCCGTGCAGCGTCTCGTGACCGAGGAACACGAGGCCTGCGAACGACGCGCCGAGCGTGAGCGAGACCAGCGGCAGCAGCCAGAGCGGCACGGCATTCGAGGCGATCCACAGCGTTCCGAGCGTGATCACGGCGAGATGCAAGGGCAGCCACCAGAGCCGCGAGTGCGCAGGCTCGAACGCCTCAACGGGCAGGTACGGTCTGAGCTCTCGCACGTATTCGCCGGCGCTCCTCGACCGCGTGCTCGAACCAGTGCTGGATGACATCACCCTTCGGTATGGGCACGGCGCACGCGGCTTGCCGTCATGTTCACGTCAGCGTTTCGGGTCAATTGTCACGGAACCGCCAGGGCCCGCAGCGCGTCATCCGCTCACGCATCGCGCCATGCCTCGCTCCCCGGTCGCTCGCATTCATTTCGGGTGAAAGCCAGCGCGTGTCCCGATGTAGTCGCGGAGGCGGAGCTGTGATCCGAACACCACGGTCGTCGCACTGAATCTGGAGAAGCGCCGGATTGCCGATTGCGACGGAGTGCCGTGCGTGAGAAACTCATGAGTTAGCTAGAACGCCGATCAGTTTGACTGCTCGGCGTTCTAGCCGTGTTCTCAGGGGCGGCACGCGCCGCCCTTCGCACTCACTCTCTTCGCCGGAGTTTTCCGGCAATCTCGGCAAGTTCCTAACCGTTTGTCGCTCTAAAGGTTCGGTTTGCGAAACTCCGATCGCCTGAGCTGGTTGATCCTCGGTGTCTCGCTGTGCCTCGCGCACTGCGCGACCGCCGAGCAAGACGACCCCGACGGGCAGCCCTTCCCCGGAACGGGTGGCGTGTCGACGACCGGCGGCGAAAAGACCACGGGCGGGGTCCGCCCCAGCGGGGGCGTGTTCAACCCGATGATGAACGGAGGCTTGCCCGGCGCGAGCGGCGGGGCCTCTGGCGGCCGCAAAGCCACGGGCGGCGCCTCGCCCGGCAGCGGCTCCGGCGGGCGGACGGCGACAGGTGGCCAGGCCACGGGCACCGGCGGCAAGTCGGGCCAGGGCGGCTCCGGCATCTTCGGCGGCGGCAGCGAGCCCGGCGGGGACACGGGCGACGGCGGCGAGCCGCCGGTTTCGTCGACGGGCGGCGTGATGACCGGCACCGGCGGCGCGACGCCACTCGACCCCTGCAACGACGGCAAGCGCAACGGCAGCGAGACGGACGTCGACTGCGGCGGCTCGTGTGACCCGTGCGCCGAAGGACAGGCCTGCAAGGTCGGCGGCGATTGCGCGGGCGCGCTGTGCAACGCTGGCGTGTGCGCGCCCGACCACTGCGGCGACGGCGAACCGTCCGGCGACGAGAGCGACGAGGACTGCGGCGGCAGCTGCTCGGTGTGTGCTCTCGGCATGGCCTGCGAAACGGGCAACGACTGCGACGGCGGTAACTGCGACGCCGGCACCTGCGCCGTCCCCGGCAACTGTGTCTACGGCTGGCAAGACGACGCCTGCGGCGAGCTCTGCCTGTCACGCACGCAATCGGACCAGCGCGCCTGCGAACAGGTGCTCGACTGCTTCGTCGAGAACGATTGCGGTCCCACGTCGTGCACGGGCGTCACCCAGGTCTGCGGCAACAACGCCCTCCAGCAGGGCTCCGCGCCGTACCCGTACGCGGCCCAGGTCTACGACTGCATGTGCGAGTAACGACGGCTGGCCCGCGGCCCGGCGCGTTTTCCAAGGTTTTCGCGCTAGAGACACGCGCGCGAACCCTTGATCTCCCCCGAGCATCGTGGCAGCTTCCGGCGCCCAAGACCTTCCTGGTGCGGTAGCCAAGCGGTTAGGCAATGGTTTGCAAAACCATCACACGTCGGTTCGAATCCGATCCGCACCTCCAGCAGACCCTTCGGGTCTGCTTGCGGTAGCGGCTCGAATTTAGCCTGTTCGCTTCGTGCTTCGCACTCAGCTGCTGCGGCGAATCCTCTGGGGGCGCGCGGGGACCGTTGCGCTCGAATTTAGCCGCCAATGGTTCGAGAGAACGCGCGCCTCGACGACGGCATCGGCGAGCTGCGTGGTCTCCGACACGCTGAAGCCGGAGCCGAGCTCGCCGTGGCACGCGATCACCCGCGCGGTCCGGCGCGCCAACGCTCACGCCGCGCTCCGAGAGCTCGAGCGGCCGTGCTTCACGCGCGCGGGCGGATTCACGCGCACGCGCGGACACGCGGACACGCGCGGACAAGACCATCGTCGGGCCGTTTCGAGCCACGGGCTTGCGCGAGCGGGCAAAGCGAGCTAGGTTCCGCGCGGCTCACGTAACCGCGGGCCTGTCGCCAACACGACACGGGACGCGGTTTCTTCGTTCGAACGCTACTTTGCGGGGTGACGAAGCGTGATGACGGTCCAAACGGGGCCGTCTCGTCGCCCACCCCCAGCGCGGCCGCGCGGGTGTTCGAATAGCGTGAACGAAAGCCCTCTCTACGGGCTCGGCCGCAGTCAGAAAGACCGAAAAACTTCATGAATCATTCCCGTTCCCGCGGCCGGCATTTCCGGCCCGCCGGGTCTTCGCGCGCCCAATCTCCCGAGCGTGCTGCGACCTTCGCCCCTGCCCCCGAACGCGCTCCCGCTCCTTCGCTTCCGCCGCCGGATCCAGCCGTGATCGCGGCTTCGCCGTTCACGGCGCTCGGGTTGCGCCCCGAAATCGTGCGCGCCGTGGTCGAGGAAGGCTACACGATCCCCACGCCGATCCAGGAGAAGGTGCTGTCGCACGTGCTCGCCGCGCGCGACGCGATCGCCTGCGCGCAGACCGGCACGGGCAAGACCGCGGCGTTCGTGTTGCCGCTGCTCGAGCGGCTGGCCGCGGCCAACAAGCCCCGCGGTCCGATCCGCGTGTTGATCCTGACGCCCACGCGCGAGCTCGCGACGCAGATCGGCGAGCGCATCGCGGCTTACGGGCGCTACACGGGCGCCCGACACGCGATCGTGTTCGGCGGCGTGAATCAACGCCGGCAAGAGCAGGCTCTGTCGTACGCGCCGGAGATCCTCGTGGCTTGCCCGGGGCGCCTCTTGGACTTGATGCATCAGGGCATCGTGCGCTTGAACCAGGTCGAACACCTAGTGCTCGACGAGTCGGACCGGATGCTGGACATGGGCTTCGTGCCCGACGTGCGCCGGATCTGCTCGGTCTTGCCGAAACAGCGCCAGACGCTGCTGTTCTCGGCCACCATGCCTCCCGGCGTCGCGAGCCTTGCGCGCGCGATGCTGACGGACCCGGCGGAGGTCACCGTGACGCCGCCTGCGACCACGGCGCCGACCATCGAGCAGTCGGTGGTGTTCGTGTCCAAGGCCGATCGCCGGGCGCTGCTCGAGCGGATCCTCACCGACTCGAAGGTGCTGCGCGCGATCATTTTCACGGCCACGAAGCGCGGCGCGAACCGCCTCGCGGAGCAGCTGTCGCGCGCCGGCATCGACTCGGCCGCGATCCACGGCGACAAGTCGCAAAACGCCCGCGACCGGGCGCTGAACGCGTTCCGCAGCGGCGAACAGCGGGTGCTGATCGCCACCGACGTGGCGTCGCGCGGCATCGACGTCGACGGCATCTCGCACGTCATCAACTTCGATCTGCCGAACACGCCCGAGTGCTACGTGCACCGCATCGGCCGCACGGGCCGCGCGGGCGCGACGGGCGAGGCCATCTCGTTCTGCGATCCGAGTGAGCGCAGCTTGCTGACGCAAATCGAGCGGCTGATCCGGCAGCGGTTGGCGGTGAACCAGTCCATGCCCACGGCGGGGCTCGCCGAAGCGCGCACCGACGTGGCGCCGGAACGCCCGCGCGAGCAGCGGCCCGCGCACGGCCAGCGCCCGAACGGCCCGAGCCAGGGTCGCCCTGCGCACTTCCAGCCGCGGAAGCGCAGCGATTCCCGCTCGTATAGCTGAACGAACGCCTGTTCGGGGGATAGGCACCCCCACTCGGGCGACCGAGTGAAATCCCGGCGCGCGGTTTTCCGATCTTAGGAACGGCCTCCAGAGACCGTTCTCTGGAAAGGCCATGATCGCGCGTAACCCGGTGTTTCACTCGGCGCTGCTCGCCAGCGTCCTCTCGCTCCTTTCTGGTTGCACGCTGGAGTCGTCGCTCGACGGTTCCGAGTACAGCGCAGCCGTCCCGAAATCGGAGAGCGTCCGCATTGCGGCGCCCGACGATTCGAAGGACGCAGAGGGCGCCGCTGCCCCGAGCCCCTCACCTGCGAAGTGGTACGACTACACGCGGCGCGCCACCCAAGATCTGAACGAGGCGACCCAGTCCGTCGTCGGCACGGTGAACTTCGTGGCGCACACCATTCCGAGCGAGGTCGGTGACGACTACGCGGTCTGGGGCCCGTTCACGCTGTTCGACGAGCCCGGCTCGTGGAAGCTGCACATCCAACGCGACGCGGCCGGTGAATACCACTACGCCTTCTCTGGGCGTCCGCGCAGCTCGACCTCGGATGCCGATTTCAAGGTCGTGCTCGAGGGCAAAGGCTACGGCCTGGACGACGAGCGCCACGGCGATGGACAGTTCACCACCTACATCGACGTCGCGCGCGAGCTCAATCCGGAGCGCTTCGACGAGGGCTCGGGCACTGCCGTGTTCACGCACGAGTTGCCGGCCAACATCGACGAAGACCCGAACGCGACGCCGCGTACGCTTTCGGCGCAGCTCGACCCCGACGGAGACTCGCTTGGTCAGTTCACCTCCAGGACCTTCGCGGACGGCACGGCCGAGCTCGAGGTAAAGGGCCTGGTCGATACCGATCCGGGCGAGACCGCGCTCGAAGACGCGAGCATTTCGAGCAAATGGCGCGTTGACGGCGCGGGCCGCGCAGACGTCAGCGTGTCCGGCGGCGACACCGTCGGCGGCGTGCGGCTCGACGTCACCGAGTGCTGGGCAGCCGACGCCACACGCGTCTATTACGCGGACTCGCTCGGGCTCGAGCCCGTGTTCGGTGCGGCGAGCAACTGTGCGCTCTGACTCGGCTGCCAGCTATCGGCCGTCGGATCACTGAGCGGGCGCGGGGAACGAGGCGCCCGGCACGGTGCCCTCGGCGGGCGGCGCGGGGGGCGGAGCGGCGTCCGGCGCGGGCTCGGTGGGCTGAACCGTCGGCGGCGGTAACGGCGGCTCGGGTTCGGGCGGCGGCGGTGGCGGTGGGAGCGCGGCGGGCGCGGGCGGCGCGACCTGAAGCTCTTCCGGGCTCTTCCAACGCTGGCGATTGGGGCACGAGCGGAAGCGTGCCTCGACATCGTCGCAGCTCTCGTTGAGCAAACGCTTTTCGGGCGGGAGCACCGCCGGGACCACGTCGTCCCAGCGGAACACCAGACCGCCGCCCGCGTAGATCACGCGTTCCCCGCTGAACGCCGTGCCGATCGACGACAGGGTGACGTTGGCGGTGATGTCGAACACGTCCGAAGCGTGGAGCGCGAGATCGAGGCCCGCACGCGCGCCGACCTTGAACGAGAAATCGAGCTCGACCGACTCACGCAGCACGCGCTCGATGTCGGCCTGATCGAGCTCGATGGTGTTGGTCTCGAGGTTGATGTAATCCTCGGGATCTTCGTTCTCGAACGAGAAATCTTCGATCACCGTGTCCAGGTTGATGCCCGGAGAGAACTCGAACCACGGCGTGATGGAGAGCAGGCGCGTGGGGGTGATCGGCACTCCGAAGCCGAGCACGAACGGGATCGACAAGTAATTGCGCTCGCCGCTGATCAGCGCGGTGGGCACGGCCCCGACGTAGAAGGCGACGCCGGCGCGGGCGAGGCCGTTCTCGTAGCGCGGCGCCACCGGGAAGTTGAACAGCGCCACGGCGGAGCCGGACATGCCGTGCTGGGTCGGATCGTCTCCTGCCTCGTCGTAGTTCTGATAGTGGATGCCGAACTGCGCGCTCAGCTTGCCGCTCGTCGAGCTGAAGTTCGCTTCGTAGCTGAAGCTGTTCAAGCCGCCGTCGCTGACGAAGCCATGTCGGTACTGAAGCAGCACGCTCGACGCGCGCGTATCCCAAGTGGAAACGGTGACCGGATGCGTCCCGGGCTTGGCCAAAGCGACCTGGCTCGTGAAAAGGCCAGCCCCGAGCACCAGGGCCGACGTCGCGGCTTGCACGCTCGAACGCAAAAGTCTGCGACACTCCATGATCTGTCCCTCTACTCCCTGGCGCGTGGCCCGATCCGAGGCCGCGGTCGCGCCGACCAGCACTTCTACGACCTTTTCGAGCCACGGTGGGCGTCAAACTCGCGCTCCCACACGACACGACTCGGGCACACACGCGGCGGTCCGCGAGGCCAATCTTCCTCCTAGCGGTCCGGAGCTTGCATTCTCGCCGGAAGCGCAGAGGATTGGACGATGGCCGGCGGTCCGGGCCCGTCGATTCGAGAAGGTGAAGTCCTTGCGGCGAAATATCGCCTGGAGCGCGAGCTCGGGCGTGGCGCCATGGGCACGGTCTGGTCCGCGGTGCACCTCACGCTCGAGCAACGCGTCGCGATCAAGTTCATCGGCGCGGAGTTCGCGGACTCGGTCGAGGCCCGGCTGCGGTTCCGTACCGAGGCCCGCGCAGCCGCGCACCTGAAGTCCCGCTACGTCGTGCAGGTCTACGACGACGGAGAGACGCAGGAGGGCACTCCCTACATCGTGATGCAGTACCTCGAGGGCGAGACCCTCGAGCAGCGGCTCGAGCGCGAGGGCTCGGTCCCGCTGTTCGACGCGGTGCGGATCACCGGCCACGTCGCGCGAGCGCTGCGGCGGGCGCACGCGCGCGGCATCGTCCACCGCGATCTGAAGCCGGGTAACATCCACCTCTCGCGCAGCGACGAAGACGAGCACGGCTGGGTCGCCAAGGTGCTCGATTTCGGCGTCGCGAAGGCGGAGGGCCTGGGAGAAGCCGCGACCACCAAGCCGGGCGCCATGCTCGGGACGCCGCTGTTCATGAGCCCCGAGCAGGTACAGCGCGCGAGCTTCGTCGATCACCGCGCGGATATCTATTCGCTCGGGATGTGCTTCTACAACATGCTGACCGGTCGCTATGCCTTCGATAGTGATTCGTTCGCCGAGGTGCTGGTGGCGATCTGCACCAAGCCGTTGCCGAGCCTGCGGCTGCAGTGTCCGGGGCTGCCGCCGGAGGTCGTGAGCTGGTTCGAGCGCTGCTGCGCTCGCGACGCGAACGCCCGTTTTCAGAGCGCCGAGGAGGCGTTCGCGGCGCTCCGTGCCGCGGCCGAACGCGCGGTCCCGGCAGGCGATCACGACGACACGCTGCGCGGTCACCGCGGGCCGCTCTCGCAGCGCAGCCCGCCGCTCCAGACCACCGACTCGGCGAGCTATCCCGGCGCGGACGCGAGCCACCGCGTGGCGGTCCCCGCGCCCAAGCGGCGGCTCGCGCTCATGCTCGGTCTCCTGGGAGCCACGCTGGTGGCCGCGATCGGAGCGCTCGCGCTGGTGAGACTCGTCCGGAGTGGCGAGCCGCAACAGGCCGCCTCCACGCTCGCGCTCACCGCCGCGCCTGCGGCCGAGCCCGAGCCCCAGCCCGTCGTGCGGGAGCCCGTCGCGCCGGAGCCGCTCGGAAGCGTCGCCCCGAGCGAACCGCCGGTGCCGACGCCGTCCGCACGACCCTCCGTCGAAGTTCCAGCACGCAGCATCGCGGTTCGCCCGGCCTCCACTCCGAAGCGCCCCGCAGCAACGGCGGCCCCGTCGGCGCGCCCGAAGAACGCTCGCCGCACCACCGACCTCGGTTTCTGAGTTCAGCTCGGCCAGGAATCGGACTAGAAATGGGGATCAGGATTTCCTCGATGCTTCGCTCTTGGTCCGTTCCAGTGCTCGCGCTCTCGCTCGGCTTGTCGCTACCGCGGCCAGTGTTCGCGCAAACCCAGGCCGAAAACATCGCGGCCGCTCGCGCGCTCGGCATCCAGGGCGTGCAGCTCGCGGACGACGGCAAGTGCACCGAGGCGATCCCTCCGCTCGAGCGCGCCGAAGCGCTGTACCACGCGCCGAGCATTCTCGGGCGCCTGGGCGAGTGCCAGGTGGCCGTCGGGCAGATCGTGCTCGGCACGGAGAATCTGAACCGCACCGTTCGCGAGCCGCTGGCCGCGAATGCGCCGCAAGCGTTCCGCGACGCGCAAACGCGAGCGCAGAAGGTGCTGGACGCAGCGCTGCCGCGGATCGCGAAGCTGTTGATCCGCGTGTCTCCGGAGGTGCCGGACGTGAAAGTCCGGGTCGGCGATGCCGAGGTGCCCGCCGCGTTGCTCGGCGCCGAGCGCCCGACCGATCCCGGGACGCACCAGGTCACCGCTTCGGCGCCCGGTTATCTGGAGGCGCAATCGTACGTGACCCTCACGGAAGGCGGACGCCAGGAGCTCACGCTGTCGCTGGTGAAGGATCCGAACGCCGTGGCCACGCCTGCAGCGCCGGCGACGGCGCCAGCGCCCGCTCAGCCGGCCGCGCCGATCTCTCAGCCGCCGCCCGTTCCGGAGTCGCAGCCGAAGACGGCGGCCTACGTACTGCTCGGCGTCGGCGCGGCCGGGCTCGTGACCGGCAGCGTCACGGGTTTGATGGCGCTCAGCAAGAAGAACGACCTGGATTGCCCGGACCATGAGTGTCCGCCGGGCACGCAGCAGGACAACCTCGACAACGCGAACAGCCTCGCGCTGGTGTCGACCATCGGCTTTGGCGTGGGCATCGCGGGTGCCGTGATCGGGACGATCCTGCTCGTGTCGGGCGGGTCCAGCGAGCGCCCACAGACTGCGGCGTCAGCCCGGACGAGGCCATACGTACGCGGCAGCACGATCGGGCTCGAAGGGAGCTTCTGATGGTGAAGCCGTTGCGCGCCGCCTCTGCGACGGCGCTCTGCTTGCTGCTCGTGTCGGCGGGCGGCTGCGCGAAGGTGATCGGTCTCGACGATTTCACAGAGACCGACGAGGCCGCCGAGGAAGAGCGCGAGACGCCCCCCGCGGACCTCAGCTGCGATCTGCCGCGGATCACCAACTCCTGCGCCAATTGTCTGCACACCGCGTGCGAGGCGGAGTGCCGGGGCTGCGCCGGCAACCCGGACTGCGAAGCCATCCTCGACTGCACCGAGGGCTGCACGAGCGGCAACACCACCTGCTTCAACGACTGCATCGGGGACAACCCCGACGGCGCCGACGACTTCCTGAACCTGTACTCCGACGTGGCGTGCGCGTTCACCACTTGTAAATTGGCTTGCCTAGGCCGGCGCGGAAACTTGCTGGAACCCTGCAATCTGGGTGAACAGTGCGCGAGCGGGCTGTGCTCGGGCCGCGTGGGCGGGTGGTGTACGGCTCAGTGCGCAACCTCAGCGGATTGCGGCGCGGGCAACGGTTGCATCGCCCTGCCGAACGCGAACGTCTGTTTCATGGGCTGCGTCACCCCTGCGGACTGCTATCCGGGGCTCGACTGCCAGAGGGCCCGAGACGTCAGCGGCGTGGAGGGCTGGGTGTGCGCCGGAATCGCGCCCGCGCCCTGAGCGAGACGCGCTGATCCGGTCGGCGTGAAATGCGCGCACCGTGCGCTGCAATTTCTCAGCGTCACGCCACCTTCACCCGACACAGGTTTTTTCTTTGACGGGACTATCTGCCTAGCGACACTGCGGGTGGATGCTTCGGCGCTTCGCATTTTTGTCTGCGTCGCTCATCGGCTGCACCGCAGAGATGGGAGAGGCGCCCCCGATGGGCGGCGCGCCGCCTCCGGCTGGTGGCAGCGGCGGGCTCCCGGGGCAATCGGCCGGCGCGGCGCCGCTCGCGGGAACAGCCGGTTCTTCGCAGGTTCCGGGCGCTGGCGGCTCCACGCAGAGCCCGGGCAGCGGCGGCGCCCCCGCGGTCTCGGGCGGCGCGGGCGGTGGTGAAGCGCCTTTACCAACAGCCTGCACCTCGATCACACCCGGCCGCGCTCCGCTGCGCCGACTGACCACGCACGAGTTCAATCAGACCGTGCAAGAGGTGCTGGGCGACGCCACCAACCCCGGCAGTGAGTTCCCGAGCGAGATCCTCGGCAAGGGCTTCGGCAACGACGCCGATCTGCAGTCGGTCTCGGATCTGCTCGCGGAGAAGTACTTCAGCGTGGCCGAGTCGGTCGCCGCGCGAGCCACCGAGACTCCGGCAGCGCTCGCAAAGCTCCACCCCTGCGCCCAGAGCGTGACCGCCGCCAACGAAGAGGCGTGCGCGCGCTCGATCATCGAAGCGCTCTTGCCCCGCGGCTTCCGGCGCGATGCCACCGCAGCCGAGGTCGACGAGTACCTCGGCCTGTACAAGACGACCCGGGCGCTGGCCGCGTCGCTCACGTTCAGCAACGGCGTCGCTGCCGTCGTCTCCGGCATGCTGCAGTCGCCGGAGTTCCTGTACCGCGTCGAGTTTGGGACCGAGGTGGCAGGAAACGCCACGGTGCGCCTGCTCACGGGGAGCGAAGTCGCGACACGCCTCTCGTACCTCTTCTGGCAGCAACCGCCGGATGCCGCTTTGAAACAGGCCGCAGCCGCGGGGGCGCTCGGCACGCCCGAGGGCATCCTCGCCGAGGCGCAGCGGATGCTCACCGATCAGCGCTCGCACGGAATGGTCGGCCATTTCTTCGACAATCTCTTGCCGATCACCATCCTGCCGAACCTCACGCGCGATAAGGGGCTGTTCCCGCAGTTCTCGGCGAACATCGGGGCTTCGATGCGGCGCGAGGTTCAACGCGTGCTCGAGTACGAGATCTTCGAGAACACGACGGCGGCCCCGGGCTCGCCGTACGCCGCGGGTAGCTGGCCGGCGGCGCTGACGGCCCCGTACACGTTCGTGAACCAGGACCTGTTCAACTTCTACGGAGCCGACAGCTTCGCTGCGGGCACGGCGAGCGTGACCGGCACCGAGCTCGAGAAGGTCGACCTCAACCCTTCGCAGCGCCTCGGCGTGCTGACCCTCGCGGGGATGATGGCGGGAACCGCGACCACGAACCTGACGAACCCGGTGCTCCGCGGCGGGTACGTGGTGAAGCACCTGATGTGCCGAGACATCCCGCTGCCGAACTTCCCGGTGGCACCGCCCGAGCCGTACACAGGCAAGACCGCGCGCGAGCGTTTCGGCAAGCACAGCGCGGAGCCCGGCTGCTCCGGCTGCCACCAGTACATGGACCCGATCGGGCTCGCACTCGAGAACTACGACGCGGTCGGCCGCTACCGAACCATGGAGCGCACGGAGATCGACGGCGTCACGTACGACACGCCGATCGATTCGAGCGGCTCGGTTCCAGGCGTGATGGGGACGGCGAGTGGCCCGGTCGACCTGGTCCGGCTGCTCGCCTCGTCCGAGGAGACGCAAGCCTGCTTCGCGAAGAATTGGATGCAGTTCGCGTACGGCCGCGTGCTCGACACGGGCGACGAATGCACGCGCCGGTCAGTCGAGGCCGCGTTCAAGGCCGCCAACTACGATGTCAAGCAGCTGCTCTTGGAGCTGACCCAAACCGACGCGTTCCGGTATCGGCCGGCGGCACAGTGAGGCCATCCAGATCATGTCTCCCTTCAGACTGAATCGCAGAGCCGTACTCCGGGGCGCCGGAAGCATCGCGATCGCACTGCCGTGGCTCGAAGCCATGGCAGGCGAACGCCGGGCCGCCGCGCAGTCGGCGACCGGCATGGCGAAGCGCTTCATCACCATCTATCAGCCAGGCGGCACGGTCCGGAACAAGTACACCCCGACGGGCAGCGAGACGGACTTCAAGCTGTCGCCGATCCTTTTGCCGCTCGAGCCGGTAAAGAGCAAGCTCCTGGTGGTCGACGGCCTCGACATGCAGTGCGCCGACCAGAACAAGCTGATGGTGGAGCAGCACCAGGGCGGCATCACCGGGATGCTCACGGGCGCCGTGCAACCGGGCTCCGGCAACTATCCGAAGTCCCCTTCCATCGATCAGGTGTTGGCGGCAAAGCTCTCGGCCGGCAAGGCGCGCAACAGCATCGAGCTCGCGGTTCGCTGGGCAACCGGCAAGTCTCACGGCTTGATCCATCCGATCAACGCGTTCAACTTCGAGGCCAAGTCGCCGTTCTCGCCGATCCCGCCGCGCATCGATCCGCAGCAAATCTTCACGGATCTGTTCGGAAGCTTGATGCCGGGTGGCTCGACCGGCACGAACGATGCCGCCGCGCTGACGCTGCAGCGCAAGAAATCGATCCTGGATTTCGTGGACAGGCGCTACGTGGCCCTGGCCGGAAAGCTCGGCAGCGAGGACAAGATCAAGCTCGAGAGCCACCTCGAGAAAATCCGCGTCATCGAGAAGTCCCTCGACACGCTGCCGCCGACGATGACGTCGAGCTGCGTGGTGCCCACCAAGATCGACACCTCCGACTACAACCCGAAGAGCGGGCTCAGCGCCGACAACGACGGCAAGGTGCGCGACACCGAAACGGACGCGGCGATCCCCAAGGTCGGCAAGTTCATGATGGACATGATCGTGATGGCGCTGGCTTGCGACATCACCGGCGTGGCCACGCTGCAGTGGAGCGATACCGAGGCCAAGCACACCTTCCCCTGGCTCAACCTGTCGGAGCACCACCACTACTACCAGCACGACGGCGGCTTCAAGCCGGCCGAGTGCGAGAAGATCTGCACCTGGTACTCGGAGCAGCACGCCTATCTGCTGCAGCAGATGCAGGCGGTCGACATGGGCGGTCACACGCTGCTCGACGAGAGCGTGGTGTTCGTGGGCTCCGAGCTTCAGGATCCACCCGGCCACGGCAAGAGCAACATGCCGTTCTTGCTCGCAGGAGGCGCGGGGATGCGCACGGGGCGCTGGCTCAAGTACGGCGGCCTCCCGCACAACCGGCTCTTGGTGTCGCTCTTGAACCTGTTCGGCGATACGCGCACGAGCTTCGGCGATTCACGCTTCGCCGACGGCGCGCTCCCGAGTACGCTCAGCCTCACCTGATGCTCGCTCGCAAACGTTGGCTGGCCCCGCTGCTGCTCGTGGGGCTGGTGAAGTGCTCGTCGTCGGACGAAGGCGAACCGAGCGCACCAGCGACCGGCGGTGTGCCGGCAACCGGCGGCGCAGCAACGACAGGCGGTGTGCCGCTCACCGGAGGAACGGCAAACACGGGCGGCGCCACTCCGACCGGCGGTGCTGCACCGACCGGAGGCGTCGCAGCGACCGGAGGCACCGCGAACACGGGCGGATCCGTGACGGTCACGGGCGGCGCCACGGCAACCGGTGGCAGCCCGACGAGCAGCGGCGGAGCGAGCGTGGCGGGCGGCGGGACCGCAGGCGCAGCACCGGGCGGAGCCTCGTCCGGTGGAGCCGCGGGCGCGGGCGGCCAGAGCTCCCTGCCGCCGCTCGCAGAGCTCTTCCCGAGTGACGGCCCCGACGGCGCGCTCGACGGGCGCTTGGTCACGATGCCTTGCGCATCGAACGGCACCAGCGACGACTGCACGCCCTCGGGCGCTTACTACCGGAGCAAGCTGATCGCTTGCTCGGGCAACGTGCTCGACGTCTCGCACACCTATCCCGTGGGAGGCGTCGAAGGGCAGAAGTACAAGGTCACGTTCCACTTCTACGGCGTCGTCGAGCCTCGGGACTACGGCCCGGACGTGACGCGCGAGGCCAGCGATCGCCCGGGAAATCAGGACGCCGGCGCGATGCCCACGCCCTGGGCCGTGGCCAAGGCCGGGCACAAGTACCCCGCCGCCGACTACGACACCTACGAGCTTCGCATCGACGATCAGAACGACCAGGAAGTCGCGGCGTACTACTTGAACGCCGATACGATGCAGGGCCACTGGACGTACGCGCTGAACTTCTCGAAGCAGATCGAGGTCATCGGCGGCGGCCGCGTGCGCGCGCGCATCTACGACCAGAACTGCAAGGGCATCAAGAACTGCGGCAACCCCGGAAGCTACCCGTGCGAGTCGAAAGCCCGCACGATCGACGTCTCCGAGGCCGAGCCCAAGCCCGCCACGACGCCGGCAACCGAAGGCGGCCTGCTGCAACCCGCGCTGGTCCCGGAGCGAAACGCAAACAACGCCGGCCAGTGGCTGCTGATCGACGTCGTCAGCGTGGATGGCTGAGACTGCCGTCGCCTACCGACGCGACCCGTCCAGCTCGTCATCCAAGCAACTCAGGATCACGTCATCCAGTGACTGCTCGCTGATGGCGCCCGAAGCGCGGCGGGTGGTGGGCGGGGCGACGGGCAGCGTGGCGGAGGCCACGGGGCGCATGCGCGGGGGGTGGTCACCTCCGACGGCCATCTTTCGCGGCGGCTCGCTCTTTCGGGCGCCGGGGGGCTTCGGAGAGACGACCGTGACCTCGCCGGACTGGCGCGGAGCCGGTGAGGACTCGCGGCGCTGCCGCACGATTTCGGGGATGGGCAGCTCGTGGACGGCGCTCGGCTCTTCGCGCGACGGTCGATCCGACGGGCTCCGCGTGGGGATGTCCGCGCGGAGCGTGGTGATGGTCGATAGCTCCGGCGGAATCGAGAACTGCGTCGCGGATTGGCGCGGCGGCGGTTGAGAGAACGGGCCACACGCTTGCTCGATCAGCGTGTCGAGCTCCCCCGAGCGCAGTGCAAGGAACAGGTTCTTGTGTTGCGAGCGCATCAGCGAGCGCACGAAGCCGTGAAGATCCGGGCGGTCGACGTGCTCCTTGTAGTCGATGCGCAGCGTGCGCAGGATACGGCCGCCGTCCGCGAACAGGTGCGTGACGATCCGCGGATTCTTGGCGCCCGAGTCCTCCGTCTGCAGATGGAACACCGCGCCGCGATGCGCGATATTGGTGTTGAACCCAGCGACGGGAGAGGGAAAGTTCGACACGCGAAACCCGGGGGAAAACAGCCTAGCATGGCTTTCGCCCCATAGATCCTTTTGGTGCGAGGCGGCCGCCCTCGTAGTAGGGCTGCCCACGCTTCCGCACTCTCACCGGCGGGCAAGAAATGCGATAGCGGCGCCGCTAACGGGCGCGCTCGTCCAGGCGACGCATGCCCTCGAGCAGCAGCGTCTCGGGGCTCCCGGCGATCACCTGCTGTGGGGCGCGAAAGTTGGGATCCAAAGAGAAATCGCCTTCGGTCAGCGCCAGCATCGCGTACACGGCCTCTTCGCCCCGCACGTTCGCGTAGAGCGCGTTGAAGATGGCCCCTTCCACGAAGTGAATCTCGCCGGCGTTGCCGCGCGAGCGGATCTTGAGCGACCCGGTTTTGCGCCCGTGCCACAGCACCTGGACGATGTCGGGCAAGCTCATCTCGGAGAGTGAGCCGGACACGCCGCGCCCGCCGCCGCCACGCTCGCTCTCGCGCTCGAGGATCTGACGCAGCTTGGCGACGAGCACCTCGGGGCTCGCGGGCTTCATCACGAAGTCCGCGGCGCCGAGCTCGAAGGCCCTCTGCGCCACGTTCCCGCCGCTCTTACTGGCCAGGAACACCCACGGCAGCTTCTTACCCCAGGCTTGCTTGCGCACTTGCTGGAACAGCCCGAAGCCGTCGCCGGGCGCGAGATCCACCTCGCTCACGACGATCTCGATCTCGCCCTTCTCCATCAGCTTCAGGGCCTGCTCGACGTTGCGCGCCTGCTTCACCTCGAAGCCCTGCTCGACCATCCGCAGCTCGAGCACGGTCGTCTCTTCCGGATCCGGATCGATCACGAGCGCGCGGTGGCGGTTCGCGAGCAGCCGCGCCTTCAGATCTTCACCGGTGACCATGTGCTTGAACAGGTCGATCAGGTTCGGATCGAAGATCGAGCCCCGGTAGCGCTCGAGCACCTCGCAGGCCTGCGCGGGGCCGAGCGTCTTTCTGAACGGGTTCTTGGGGTTCTGCGTCAGGTCCGCGTACGTGTCGGCGATCGCGAGCAGGCGCGCGCCGAGCGGGATTTCCTTGCCGGCGTTGCCGGAGGGCAGGCCCTGACCGTCGTAGCGCTCGTACATGAGCAGCACGGTCTGCGTGATTTCGGCGGGGAGCCCGACCGCTTCGAGCAGCGAGATCGGCACGCCGTGTTGCTTCAGGGCGAGCGCCTTGTGGCCCTCGTACTCGGCGACGTTCAGCGCCGTCAGGTGATAGGCGCCCATCTTGCCGAGGTCGTGGATGTAGCCGGCGGCCTGCATCGATGCCTGCTGCACGTCCGAGAGCCCGATGCGCTCGGCGATCTTGCGCATCAGCCGCGCCACCTGCGCCGAGTGCCCGCGCAGATCCGGCCGCATGTTCTCGAGCAGCGTCACGACCACGTTCAGCGTCTCGAGGTAGGCCGTGTCGGTGAGCACCGAGCGGCCGCCCGTAACCGCCGACTTGCGCCCCTGCTCGAGATCGTCGGAGGTGAGCACGCGCTCGCCCACGGCCTCCTTGGCGAGCGAAGTGACCAGGCTCTCTTCGCTGACCAGGTTGCGCTCGTAGACGTCGAGCATGGTCGTGAACTGCGCGTGCGCGTCCCGATCGAGCGTGGCGAACGCGTGGATGTCGCCGCCGTAGGCCTTGGCAATCGCGGCCCGAACGGCGCGCGGCCTGCCGACGAAGGCGCGGACCTCGCGTACTCCGGACGCGAGCTGCACGTCGTGGAGCAGGGTCGAGTTGTCCGGGTCGGGGGTGACGACGCTCAGCGTGCCGGCATCGGCGTCGTACAGCACCGGGAACACGCACTCCCGCTCGGCCAGCTTGCGCGGCACCTTGTCGAGGGTGACGCGGTCGATGTCGGCCTTCGCCAGCTTCTCGGTCGAAACGAAGCGCGTGCGGTGCTGCGCAGCCAGGTAGCGCAGCAGCTGTGCCTCCTCGAGCACCTTGGCTTCGAGCAGGGCCTCTTCCGCACGCTCGCCACTACGAGCGATCAGGTTCAGAACGACCTCTTGCTGTTCTGCCCGTATTAGACCGTCCGCTACGAGGCGTTCGAGAAGCCGAGCGTTCCCCGCGTGCATGGATAGAGCCAAAGACTATCCCAGACGCAGGCCCGCTGCGCGCGGGACCGTGGTCCTGCGCCGGTCGGGTTTCTGCCCTTTCCACCTACATCGCTGCTAGGCTGCGGCGCGCTCTGGCGCGTTCCGGCCGCACGTTCGGCGGTCGCTTCGCCCTGGGCGCGGCCCGATCCGCGGTTTAGAGGTCGTGGCCGGTCCATGGACCCGCTCCCGGAGCTTGACTCGCGACGGGTCGGACGCTAGGAAACGCACCCTTCTGACTCCGGGGCCGCCCGGGGCCTACCTCGAGGATTCTACCGAATGCGCACGTACGTGGCGAAACCCGCCGAAGCTCAGGCGACCCGCAAGTGGTTCGTCGTGGACGCCAAAGATCAGCCGCTGGGGCGCCTGGCGTCCAAGATCGCAACCGTGCTGCGCGGCAAACACAAGCCGATCTACCAGCCGCACGTGGACACGGGCGACTTCGTGATCGTCGTCAACGCCGCCCAGGTGAAGGTCACCGGCAACAAGGCGAACGACAAGATGTACTACCGCCACAGCGGTTACCCCGGCGCCATCCGCGGCGAGAGCTTCCGTCACCTGATCGAGAAGCACCCGGACGCTCCGCTCACCCTGGCGGTGAAGGGCATGCTGCCGAAGAACGTGCTCGGACGGCAGATGCTCGAGAAGCTCCATGTCTACGGCGGCTCGGATCATCCCCACCGAGCGCAGAAGCCCGAAACGCTCGCGGTCTGATCGAGGAACCGAACGACAATGCCCGACGCTCAATCGACGTACAGCACTGGTAAGCGCAAGACCGCGGTGGCTCGCGTGTGGATCCGGCCCGGCTCCGGCGCCGTGACCGTCAACGGCCGCACCATCGAAGAGTACTTCGAGCGCGAGACCTCGCGCATGGTGGCCAAGCAGAGCCTCGAGATCCTCGAGATGCTCGACAAGTACGACGTGACCGCCACCGTCAAGGGCGGCGGACACAGCGCCCAGGCCGAGGCCATGCGCCACGGCATCGCTCGCGCCCTGACCACGGAAGACGGCGAGCGCCGCCGCTCGCTCAAGCGCGCAGGTCACCTGACCCGCGACGACCGCAAGAAAGAGCGCAAGAAGTACGGTCGCGCCGGCGCCCGTAAGCGCTTCCAGTACTCGAAGCGCTGAGCTTCGAAGCTGGCGCTCAAGAGCGCAGTTCGAGAGAAGCCCTGGCGGCGCGGTTCACCGCGTCGACCAGGGCTTCGTCGATCCGGGCCTTCTCGATCACCGCCTGCGCGTCGACGAGCCCCGCAACCTCCTCGAGCTCGTCGGGCAGCGCGCCCGTGACCAGGATCACGCCGAGGTGCTGCAGCCGCGGGTTCTTGCGCAGCAGGTTGGCGAGCTTGTCGCCGCGCAGCGAGGGCATCATCACGTCCAGCACCACGACGTCGATCTGCTCTTGGAGCAGCTTCTGCGTGGCGCCGATCGGCGACGGCAGATCGCTCACCTCGTGACCTGCGGCCGCCAGCAGCTCGACCATCGCGAAGCGCGCGATGTCGTCGTCGTCGATCACCAGTACGCGGATCGGCTGCTTGTGGGTAAGGCGCGGCGGCGTCATGCGGCAGTGACCTCGTCGCGTTGCTTCAGCAGGCCAACCTCGACCTCGCGGTATTCGACGCCGAGCTCCTCGACCCAGCCCTGGAGCTCCGCCGTCTGGGCCTCACGGCACTCGAGCTGAATCCGCCGGCAGATTTCGGTCATGCGCGGGGCGCCGACGCTGCCGCAGCTGCCCTTGAGCTTGTGCGCCGCGGCGGACAGCGCCTCGCGATCGCCGCTTTCGACGAACGCGCGCACCTTGGCGATCTGTCCCGGGACCTGCCCGAGGAACAGCTCGATCAGCTTCGCCGAGCGGGCGCGCGTGGTCAGCGCGGCTGGCCTCGCGGGCGGCGGGCGGCTGGGCTCGGCACGCGGCGCGGCCTCCGGCGGAGGCGCCGCGGTTTCGAGGAAGCGGCGCAGCGTGCGTCGCAGCGCCGGCATGTCGAGCGGCTTGGTCACGACGTCGTCCATGCCCGCAGCGCGCGCCTTGTCGAGCTCTCCGGGGAACGCGTGCGCGGTGAAGGCCAGGATCGGCAAGTGCCGTCCCGGCGGCTCGGAGTGACGGATGCGCCGCGTCGCCTCGTAGCCGTCGATCTCGGGCATCTGGCAGTCCATCAGAACCAGCGCGAAGTCCTCGTGCCGCAGCGCTTCGAGCGCCTCGCGACCGCTCGAGACCACGCGCGTGGACAGGCCGAGCTCTTCGAGGGTCTCCTTGGCGACGAGGCGGTTGATCTCGTTGTCGTCGACCACCAAAATCGGCCTTTGGGCGACCAGCGGGCGCAGGCTCTCCGGCGGGCGCTGGCTCGCGTGCGGTGCCTCGCCGGCCTCGGCGGGTAGCGTGAACCAGAAGATGCTGCCGGTGCCGTCGCCGCTGCTGCGCGCGCGGTAGCCGAGCTCACCGCCCATCAGCCGC
>JAICQO010000082.1 GCA_025937835.1 Polyangiaceae bacterium | reverse complement strand
GCGTGTTGGAGCCAGAGCTCGCGCGCCCGCTTTTCCTTCGGTACCGAGCTCAGCTGGTGTTCGTGGGCCGCCATCGTTCGACCGGTATGCGACGGACCTCGAGGAATCAAATGCCGAGGCGCTTCGTCACGAGCACGGCCGGAACGAGGCGATTCTGCGGGGAAAAGTCCGCGAACCTGCGCCTTGCGGGCGGCGTGTGTTTTGCAGCCTCCGGGGTATGACACTCACTCTCACGGGCCTTCTGATTTTGCTGATCATCGCCGGCGTGTGCGGTGCGATCGGTCGCGCGCTGGGCGGCGGCACGGGTGGCGGGTTTCTGGTGTCGATCGCCGTCGGCTTCATCGGCGCGCTGCTCGGCACGCTGATCGCGTCGCACTTCAAGCTGCCCGAGCTGCTGATGGTAGCGGTCGACGGCCGGCCGTTCCCGGTCTTGTGGTCGATGATCGGCGGCGCGCTGTTCGTCGCGCTGATGCACCTGATCGCGGGACCGCGGCGCAGCTTCCGCTATCGCTGATCACTCGCAGGCGACGCTGACGGCGCCGCAGCTCCGCGTGCACGTGCAGCCCTCGGGCGCCATGGTGTGGAGCACCGGGAGGCGCGTGTCGACCACCTCCAGGAAGCAATCCGGAAGCTTCAGGTTGGCGCTGACCTGAAAGTCGGTGCCGACCTCGACGAGCGCGTCGATCTGGAGCTCGCGCAGCGCGAGGTTCCGGTGCACCCAGAACTGGTCGCCAACGCTCCGAAGGTTTCGCAGATCCAGGACCTCGATCGCTTCGTCGAGGTAGTAGTAGATGCTGCCGCCCACCTCGGTCAGCGCGGGCAACCGAACGCTGGTGGTGCCGGAGGAGCTCAGATCGCCGCCGATCCGCGCGAGCATCGGCAACTCGAGCTCCGCCACGGATATCTGAAGAGCGCCGGTGATCTCGGTGTATTTCCGAGCCTCCTCTATGTCCTCGGCATTGGCGACTTCGAAATCGCCGTCGAAGACGAGGCTCTCCGGGACGGGCATCGGCTCGCACTCGCCCGAGCCCGCGCCTCCGGTTTCGGCAGACCTCGAGCCGCCGTTCGCAGCGCGGCCACCGCTAGGAGCGGGCGTCGAGCCGCCCTCAGCGCTCCGACCAGCGCCCGCTTCGAAGCCACCGAACGTGGCCGTGACCACGCCGCCCGACGCGCTGCCGCCCGCTGCAACGCCGCCCAGCGGGGCGCTGCCTCCGGTGTCTGGAGCGCCCCCCGTATTCGAGCTGGACGCGCGCCCGCCGGCCCCGACCTTCTCGGTGACGTCCGCTTCCCCATCGCCGCACGCCACGCCGCAAAACCCCGAAAGAACTCCCACCACACCCACGGCCGCTATCGATTTCAAGGCTACGCTCCTTCCCGTTGTCGCTCTCGGACCTCGTCCAACCGCTTCTTCAAGAAGCGCCGCTCGCTGTCGTTTCCCACCAGCTCCAGCGCACGCAGATAGGCCTTCTCGGCCTTGCCGAAGTCGCGCAGCCGGAACGCGTAGTCCGCGCGCGCGGCGTGCAACAGATGATATTCGGAGAGCGCGCCGTCCTTCGCGAGCTCGTCGGCCAGTGCCAGGGCCGCCGCCGGGCCGTTCACCATCGCGACCGCGACGGTGCGATTCAGCGCCACGACCGGTGAGGGCTGGAGGCGATCGAGCTCCGTGTAAAGCTCGAGGATCCGCTGCCAGTCCGTGTCCTCACGCCGGGCAGCGCGCGCATGCACCGCGGCGATCGCCGCCTGGAGCGCGAACGGACCGGGCCCCGGGCGGAGCGCCTCGTCGACCAAGGGCAATGCCTCCTCGATTTGATCCCGATGCCAGAGAGTCCGATCTTGCTCGCCGAGCACGATCAGGTCCCCGTTCTGGTCGACGCGCGCGTCACGCCGCGAGTCCTGGAGCAGCAGCAGCGCGAGCAAGCCGCTGACCTCGCTCGGCGGCTCCGGGCCGCTGAGCTCGCGCACCAACCGCGTCAGGCGGATCGCCTCGGCGCACAGATCGGTGCGCAGCATCGCGGCTCCGCGCGTGGCCGCATAGCCTTCGTTGAACACGAGGTAGAGCACCTCGAGCACCGCGTGCAGGCGCTCGGGCATCTCCGTAGCCTCGGGCACGATGTACGGGATCCGCGCTTCGGTGATCTTGCGCTTGGCCCGGACCAGCCGCTGCGCCATCGTCGCGGGCTGCACCAGAAACGCCCGCGCGATCTCGTCGGTCTGAAGACCAGCCAGCGTCCGCAGAGTCAGCGCGACCTGGGCCTCGAGGGCGAGCGTCGGGTGACAGCACGTGAAGATCAGCCGCAAGCGATCGTCCGGGATCTCCAGCGCCGCATCGCCGCCGTCGCCCGTGCTGCCCTGGAGATCTGCGCCGTAGGTCTCGAGCTTGCCCATCAGGCGCTGCCGCCGCCGCAACCGGTCGATCGCGATGTTGCGCGAGGTCCGGATCAGCCACGCCCGGGGGTGTTCGGGGATGCCGTCCGTGCGCCAGGTCCCGAGCGCCGCCTCGAACGCTTCTTGGGTGGACTCTTCGGCGATCGTGAAGTCGCCGGCCAGGCGGATGACCGTGGCCAGGATCCGGCCCCAGTCCGACCTGTAAGTAGCGGAAACTATTGCTTCGACCCCGTCAGCCACGCCCGATGATAAAAAAAACGCCGCCCGCTGTCGATCCGAGAGCGCGCCGTTCGATCCAGAGGCGGAGGTTACGAACCATGAAATACATGCTCCTCACCTACTTGAACGAGAAAACCTGGCTGGAAATGACGCCAGAACAGCAGCAGCGGGAAATGGACAGCTGCGCGCCGCACGTTCGAAAACTGATGAGTCAAAACAAGGTGCTGGCGGGGGCGCCGCTGCACCCTACCTCGACCGCGACCACCGTCCGCTATCGCGACAACAAACGCCTGCTGACGGACGGCCCCTTTGCGGAGACTCGCGAACAGCTCGGCGGGTACACCATCATCGAGGCCAAGGATCTCGACGAGGCCATCGAGATCGCAACCGGCTTCGTCGGCACGAGCACGCTCGCGTCGATCGAGGTGCGGCCAATCGTGGAGTTCGAGGGAGTCCAGGCCGTACCGAAAGCGTCTGCCTAGGGACGACCGCGTTTGCGGAGGCTTGCCAAATGCGCAAGCCTTCGCGCATGGCCGCCCTTCGCTCACTCTGGCTCGCGCTGGCGCTCGCCCCCCTGAGTGTCGCTTGCTCGGACGACTCGAACGATGATCCGACACCCGGTGGCACGGGCACCGACGACGTGGTGTACGCGGGAGGCACCACCGACGAAGCGCTGGAACAGCTGCTCGACCGCGCGCCGAAGGACGTCGCGGCCGAGCGGCTCGTGATCGACGCGCCTGCAGCAGACGCCGTCCTCAGCGCGGGCGAGCCCGGGTCGTTCGCCTTTCACGGCGGAACCGCCGGCCGCGCCGCGCCTCCGTCGCATTACAGCCCTCCGAGCTGGAAAGACCGCGCCTGGACGGATCTCAAACAGCTCTTCGGTCCCGAGCGCGCAGCGCACGCTCACGGAACGCCCTACAACGGCACCGCCTACTTCCTGGTCGTCGATGACGCGCAGGGTGCATCCCGGCTCCGAGTGTTCACGGGTGAGACGAGCTACGAGGTCGACAGCGCGACCTGGTCCGCTCTGGCGGAGGTGCCGCAGCCGTTGACGCTGACAATCGTGAGCGCGTTCTTCGAAGAGAACGACATCCCCGCCGACGGCGGCCCGTTCGTCGGGGCGGACGTGCAGTTCCGCATCGAGTAACGCTGGATGACGGATGGACCAGCGAGTCCGCCTGCGACGCGCTCGCGCGGCAGGCGCGCCTTCCAGCTCGCAATCAGCGCCGCGCTGCTAGCCGCGTGCCTGCTCGCGGTCGACGCGCGCTCCGTCGTCTCCGAGCTCGCGGACATCGAGCCTAGCTGGGTGCTCGCGGCCTTCGGGCTGCACCTGGTTCAGCTGGCGCTGCTCGCGTGGCGCTGGATGGTCGTGGCGCGCGCGCTCGGCTTGCCGCTCGAATTCCGGCGCGCGCTCGGCGAGTACGCGCTCTCGGTGTTCGTCAATCAAGTCGTTCCGGGCGGCCTGGCTGGTGACGGAATGCGGGCGCTGCGCCACGCCCGGACCTCGGAATCGACCAGCGTGTTGCGGGCGGTCGAGGCGCTGGCGGTCGATCGCGCCTCCGGACAGGTCGCTTATTGGTTGTGCGTGGCGTTCAGCGCGCCGCTCGTGCTCACGCAGCAGCTCGTCGAGCCGCGAGTGCTCGGCGGAGTGGTCGCGGGGATCGCCGCGGTCGTGGCCGCCTCCTGGTACGCACTCGACCGCTTCGCTCCCGAGACGGGAACGCTCGACCGCGCGCGGCGTTCGTTGCGCCGGGTGGCCTGGGTGCTGCTCCATCCGCGAAAGGTCGCGGCGCACCTCCCGCTGTCGTTCGCTTTCGTGGCCGTCACGTTGCTTCAGTTCCACGTCGCGGCGCTGGCCATCGGCGTACCGCTCCAGTTCTCCCAGCTGGTCTGGGTCGGCCCGCTGATCCTGACCGCCTCCTCGATTCCGAGCTTCGGCGGCGGCTGGGGCTTCCGGGAAGGAGCGAGCGCCGTCCTGTTCGGCGCGGCCGGCCTTTCGGGCAGCCAGGGAGTCGCGGTATCGGTGGTTTACGGGGTTTTTGGGTTGGTCGTGAGCGCTCTCGGCCTCGGGGTCTATCTGCTGCTCGAGAGAGTTCTCCGAAAACCGGCTAGCATGGCGGCATGAACAGGAGCCTGGCCGACGCGCACACGCGTGCGCCACAGCCCACCGTTCCGGTTCAGAGAGGCGGCTCGCGGATCGGGACAGCGCTCGCGTCGCCGCTCGCGATCTCGTTGATCGTGCCCGGCCTGGTGGCGCTGGTCGGCATCGTGCTCACCTTCGCGGGTGACCGCGCGCTGCGCGGCAGCAACATCGAGGTCACCCGCCAGCGGCTCTCCGAGCAGACCGAGCTCGTCGCGGACAACTTGCGTCAGGTCCTGGCCGAGGCCGAGCCGGTCCTCGACCGCCTTTCGGTCGCCACGCTCGCGCACGATCCGAGCAAGCCGTTCGAGCCCTTCGCGCACGCGCTCGCCGACCTGATGCACGGCCGGCCGGGCGTCGCGTACGTCAGCGCCAGCTTTCCCGACGGCACCTTTCAGGGCGCGTACCTCGACAACGACCGCACGCTGCGCTTTCAGGACAGCCGCGTCGGTCCGGCCGGCACCGAGGTGCGAAGGTTCGATCTCGGCTCGCGCGGCGAGCTCACGCCGTTTGCCCGGGAGCAGACGCGCTACGACCCGCGCACCCGCGATTTCTACCAGCTGGCGATCGCACGCGGCGCCCGCGTCTGGACGCCGCCGTATCCGTTTTATCTGACCCACTACACCGGCATCACGCGCGCCGAGGCCATCTACACGGGCGCAGGCGGGGAACGCCGGCTGCACGCGGTGATCACGGTCGACTTCGACGTGAACGTGCTGTCGCGGCACCTCCACGCCCGCGAAAACTCCGGCGTCCGCGCGCTCTTGTACGCGACCGACGGCACGGTGCTCGCCTACCCCCACGCCGCCGCGCGCATCGAGAAGCTCCCGCTGCGCTCCGATCGACCGCTCCGCTACGAGGATCTGAACGACGCCCTGCTCTCGGCCTTCTTCGCGCGCGTGAAAGAGCCGGGCTCGCTGCAGTCGTCGATCGTCAGCGTGGAGGCGGGCGGCGAGAGTTACCTGGTAGCTATCGCGCCAGCTTCGGCCGACGAGTCGCTGCCCTGGTTCGTGGCCTACTTCGCGGCCGAGACGCACTTCCTCCGCAGCCTGTACGCGTACGAACGTCACAGCTTGATCATCTCGACGCTGTCGGTGATCGCCGCGGCGCTCGCGGGGCTGCTGTTCGCGCGGCACATCGTGCGCGTGCGGCGCGAGGCCGCCGAGGCGCGCGCCGACGCTCAGCAAGCCAAGCGCGCGGCCCGCGAGCTCGGCAGTTACCGGCTCGTGGCGTGCCTCGGACGGGGCGGCATGGGCGAGGTGTGGAAGGCCGAGCACCGGCTGCTGGCGCGCGAGGCGGCGATCAAGCTCATCAACCCCGAGCTCAGCGCCGAGCTCGCGGAGGAGGGCCGGGCCCGCTTCCGCCGCGAGGCCGAGACCCTGGCCTCGCTGCGCTCGCGCAACACGATCGAGATCTTCGACTACGGCGTGGCCGAAGACGGCACGTTCTTCTACGTGATGGAGCTGCTCGACGGCCTCGACCTCGAGTCGCTCTCCAAGAGCCACGGCCCGCAGCCGGCCGCGCGCGTGATCCAGATCCTGCTCCAGGCCTGCAACTCGCTCGCCGAAGCCCACGACGCCGGCCTCGTTCACCGCGACATCAAGCCCGCGAACCTGTTCCTGTGCCGGCAGGCCGACGAGGTGGACGTGGTCAAGGTGCTCGACTTCGGCCTGGTGCGCGCTCAGTCCGCCCAGCTGCCGTCGATCACGGGGGACGACAACACCTCGAAGAAGTCGCTGCCCGCCGAGGCCGGTCTCACCCAGGCGGGTGGCTTGATGGGGACGCCCGCGTACATGGCGCCCGAGCAGGCCCTGGGCCACGAGCTCGACGGCCGCGCCGATCTGTATTCGCTCGGCTGCGTCGCCTTCTACCTGCTCACCGGCCGCCCGGTGTTCGAGGCCGACACGCCGATGCGCGTGATGATCGCCCACGTCTCGTCCGCGCCGCCCGATCTGCGCACGCTGATCGCCGATTGGATCCCCGCCGAGCTCGAGAGCGTGCTGGCTTCGTGCCTCGCCAAATCCCCGGACGACCGCCCCGCGAGCGCCCGAGCGCTCGGAGCCTTGCTGAGGGCCATCCCCGTCCCGCAGAACAAGGCCTGGACGGAGGACAGGGCCCAGGACTGGTGGCAGCTCCATTACCCGCGCCGCCGCACCATCCGGCCCGCGACCGATCCGCGGCAGCTACACATCATCGAGACGCGGCCCTAGCGCGCCGGTTCCTTCGTTCCCGAGAACAAGGGTTGACCTCACGCCGAACTCGTGTCAGATCGCGCGCGCTTCCTCGGTATTTTCAGAGCCTTAACTTCGGGCCAATAGCTCAATTGGTAGAGCAGCGGACTCTTAATCCGTTGGCTGACAGTTCAAGTCTGTCTTGGCCCACCCGAAATCGTTGACGAAAGTGGCCTGGTCGGCCCGCTGTATGGGACAGCGTGGGAAGGCCGGCCGGGCAGGTCCCCTTTCAGCGTCGGGGATTCTAGGATGGCTGGGGATGAGCCTCTCCTACTGCTGGGCGTTCAGGCGCAGTAATTGTAGCTGCCCTGCGGGGTCGGACCTAACCTTCGCGGAGGGGCTACGTGTTCGACGACGATTTTGTCCTTCTTCGATCACCGGGAGAGACGCTTCGCGTGTTCCTCATCGCTGGGGAGCCGCGGAGCGTCACGACGAACGCGGCCGGCTCGCGCTCCTCGAAGGCGTCACGGCGAGCAGCGCCACGGTGAGCGTTTCGGACATCGAGGCGCTCGAAGGCATCGTCGAGCCGCGCTGGGAGAAGCTTCGCAAAGGGACGCTCGCGGTCGAGTCGAACACCGTGGAGGTTCTGTTCACGGGAGCCGACCTCCCCGCCGTCAGCCTCAGAGCTGCGCTTCCACATCGAGTCGTCGTGAAGCCGCCCCTGGGCAGGCTGTTCGATCGGACCGGCCGCGTGCGCCACGTCGAAACCGCCTACGAAATCTCGGGACCGCTGTCCTTCTCGACAAGGAGTTCGGGATCGTCCCTCCGGCCCCAGGCAAGAGCTCGCCGAAGGATAGCCCCGAGTACCCGGAGTGGAGGAAGCGAGCCGAACAGTCCGTCGATCTCGACGCAGAACTTCATGACGTTTTAGAGATCCGCCTGCACGACGCAGGGTCAAACCCGCTTCCGCGCGCTATCTGAATTGCAAATAACGGCGAGGAGGTTCTGAGGCCACGGTCGCCTTGCGTTCGAAGAGCCGCGCCACGCACTCGACCTCCAAGAGGCACGCGCGGCACGGATAGTTCGCGACGCTGTTCCCGAGGAACCGTCCCGAAGCACACCGAGCTCTTGGTCCACGCGGTTTGGATGCCCCGGTCGAACTCCAGCTGAGCGGCGTGAACTGCTCTGAGCAATCGTTCGGCAAACTGGCGCGGCACCAGCACGCCTTCGTTGCCGTCACTCACGGCATGCAGGGCGCAGCCACGGCTTTCAGCGGAGAGCCGCCGAGGGTCGCTTGTTTCACCGAGCCGCCGGCCTGGCAAAAGACCGAGCCAGTGGCCGTCAAGACGCAAGCGTTGCCGCGATCGCCACCCGCAGCGACGACATCCGTGGCGCCAGTGAACGGCATGCCCGGGTTGTCCATACCGGGAGGCGAGTCGCCCAAGTAGAAAGCCTCACCGTCGGCGCGAACGACCGTGCCATAGTGGTATCCGGCGTGCACGCTCCGCACCATGGGAAAGGTGGACTGCCGCACCCGGAAGTCGGGAGCCGTGCCTTCGGTCGGGAGCCAGGGGCTGGAGTACCAGCCCGCCTTGCATTCCAAGGTGTTGCTGAAGCTGACGCCACACACAGCGTTCTGCCCGACCGAGATCATCTTGAGGGGCTTGTCGAAAGCCATCTTGCTAGGCGTCGTAGTGACGCCGAGGTCGTGGTTGCCGCCTGCTTCCCAGCAGTAGACGGAACCCGTGTCGTCGAGCGCACACGCAACACCGTAGTTCGCGGAGACCTGCATCGGGCGGACCGCGTCCGGCAGAGCGATGGCAGCGGGTGTGCCGTCCCCGGTCCAGCCCAGAACCCGGAAACCCGAGCCCTCCCGCACCAGCGCCGCGCGGGCGTTGCGACCAGCGGTGACGTTGACGACGCCAGATGCGATCAGCGGTGTCATGCCAACGGCGGTGTAGCTGGCGCCGTAGTACAGCGCGCCGGCTGTGGTCACGACCAGCGCGCCGTTGTCGTTGATGCCGCTGATCTGCGCAACGTTGTCGATGGCGCCGCCGCCCTGGAAGGTCGCGCGCTGGAACACCTCCGAGCCCGCTGCCATGGTGCAGGCGCCACCGCCATTGTCCAAACGGAGGCAGAAAGTCCAGCCACCATCTCCGAACGCCGTGTAATGGGCGCCGCAGCGCAAGCCGGCGAAGTATTCGGCTACGTCCATCGTCGGGCCTTGTCCGGCGCCGCCGTCGCTCATCCCGCCCGCAGGCGCGCCACCCGCACCGGCCCCAGCAGTGGGCGCACCGCCGCTCCCGCTGCCGGCGACTCCGCCGGTTCCTGCACCGCCCGAGCCGGCAGCGCCTCCCGTATTCGCGCCGCCGTTCGGCGCGCCGCCTGTTTTCGCACCCGCTTGCGACGGCGAGCCACCGTTCGGCGAGCCTCCGCGCGTGCCACCCGCGCTAGGCGAAACGCTACCGCCGGTCCCTCCGGAACCCGGATTGCTGCCGCCGTTCGGCGAGTTGCCTTGACCCCCGACGCTGCTCGGAGAGCCACCGTTGCCGTTTCCAGCGATCGGACCGCGCCCGGCTTGTGGGAAGGTGTCGCCGTTCGAGCTGGGCTCGGAGCTACAGGCGCCCACGAGAGCGGCTGAGCCGGTCGCGGCGAGGAACAAGCATAAGTACGGTCCAGACCAACCGGCTGTGTTGACACGCATAGTCGATAGGCGAGCTGCTCTGGCTGCTCGTCCGGGAGGCATTGCATAGCCCCGGACGCTACAGAACTCAACCCGCGGCCCGCTCGCTGCACCCGCTCGGCGAGCTCGAGCTGGAATCCACGGGCCAAGCACGTACACGATTTGGCAGGAGACCTAGCACTACTGTCGGAAATCTTGTCACGAGCAGATCACGATCACCACCAGCGACTAAAACCCAACATGACGGCTAGGGCGCGGATACGTCGGGTCGGCGTTGGAGCGTGCGAGCCGCGCTCGGGTTCGCTGTCTGAGAGCCCCAAGGAGAACGCCGACTGATGTCGCCGAAGCAAGGCGCCGATGGCACCGGTGTCCACGGCGTGCAAGTTCTCAGTACTTACCGGCTTCAGACCGTGACTTCTCTTAATCCGTTGGCTGACAGTTCAAGTCTGTCTTGGCCCACCCGAACCCTCCCAGCCGCCCGCGCACGGAACCCAGCGCGGCGCTCCGGCTGGCACGAGCGGTGCACCTCCCTGGCCCATGGCCACGCGGGAAACCCCTCGAACCCAGTACCAGCGCTTCATCGATGAAGTGCTCGTCCGCGGCAACCTGACGGCGCTCGACGAGCTCGTCGCCTCGGACGTCGTCAGCCACTCCCCGTTCCCTGGCCAGACGCCAGGGCGTGAGGGATTCAAGCAAGCCTTCGCGCAGTTTCGCGCGGCGTTCCCGGAGCTCCAGGTGACCGTGCGCGACGTGCTCGCCGACGGCGCGAAGGTCGTCGGTTATTTCACCGTATCCGGAGAGCACCGCGGTGAATTCTTCGGCATCCCCGCCACCGGCAAGACCGTGAGTTACGACGAGATCGCGATCGTCCGCTTCCAAGACGGGCTGATCGTCGAGCACTGGTCGGTCGCCGACTCGTTGTCGATGCTGCAGGAGCTCGGCGCGGTCCTGCCCGCCGGCGAGCAGCCCGGCGCCAACGCGGCGCAGTAAAGAATCGAGCGCCGCCTCAGCGGCCGATCGTCACGCGCTGTTCGAGCGCGTCGGCGACCAGGTTGCATCCGCTTCGGGACAGCTCGCAGCGGCCGGAGAGCGTCCGCAGCGCCACGCTCGGCGTGGTCGGGCTGTCTGCGGCGATGGTCAAGCGACCCGCGTCGGGACAGCCGGGCCACTCGATCGCCCATTCTCCCACGGAGAGCTCGACGATCTGCTGCTGTGGCCCGGGAGCATCGCTGAAGCTCACGAGCACGCGGCTGATCGGGCTCGGCGCCCCGGCGCGCACCGACAAGGGCTCGAAGGCCACGCTCGTCGCGACCCCCGTGTCGCTCGTCTGCGCAGAGCACGCCTTCGGTGAATGGGCGGGGATAGGCGTGCAGGCTCGAACCCGCCGGTGGACGTACGAGACCTCTATCTTCTGCTTGTCCTTGTTCGGTTCGAGCGATGTTGGCGGCTCGGGTGCGGCCTCGCTCCGTGCCGAGCACGGGCAGACCAACGCGATGACCGCACCGGTCCGCACGAGGCCGCGCTTCAGACTAACCGCCATGGACGCTAGCCGTGGACGAGTACAGGCCTTCCAGCGCCAGCGCTCGCAGCTCGTGCAGGTCGAACGGCTTTTCCAGCACGCCGACGGAAACGCACGCGCCGAGCTCCGGGGGGTGGAGCGCAGCGAGCGTGCCGAATTCACAGGTCAGGATCAGGCGTGCCGGCCGGAGCCCGCAGCGGATCCGTTCGCGCGCAGCGGCCGAGATCGAGCGCGCGCAACGCGTCGCCAGGGACGACGAGAGCACGAGCAGCGCGATCCTCGCGCCCAGGAACGGTTGGACGCGAAGGCTGGCTTCGAGCTGCAGCTCGTTCGAGCTCTCGGAGAGCACATAGCCCGACTCGGCCAGGGTACGACCCATGAGGTTCCTGAGGCCGCGATCGGATTCGGCGAGCAGCGCAACGCAGTTCGACACGTGGGCCCAACTGCATTGGCCGTGCCGCGGGTGCGATAACAGGCACGGGTCACTTACGGCCGCGATCCTGCGGTTGGTCCCGGCTTGGCTTGCGCCGTTTCGATTCAATGTGCCAAAATGATCCAGCTCATCACTCGACGCCGTATTCGCCGAGCTTGCGATACAGCGTCCGCCGGCCGACGCCGAGCCGCTTTGCCGCGAGCGATTTGTTGCCCCCGGCCGCTTGCAGCACCTTGAGGATGTAGCGCTTCTCGACCTCCTCCAGAGACGCGAGCTCTTCGAGATCGTCGCCGGCGACGAGCACGTGGCGCGCTTCGAAGGTGCGGATGCGCTCGGGCAGATCTTCCGCGCCGATGTGATCGAAGCGCGTGAGAGCGACGGCCGCCTGGATGGCGTTGCGGAGCTCGCGGACGTTGCCGGGCCAGGTGTAAACCAGCAGCTTCTCCGCGGCGTTCTTGGAGATGCCGACCACGCCCGGCTTTGCCTGGGACGCGAATTGAGCCAGGAAATGTTGTGCCAGGAGCAAGATGTCGCCGCCGCGTGAACGCAGCGCGGGCAGGGCCACGTTCACGACGTTCAGGCGATAGAACAGATCTTCGCGGAACGCGCCGTCCTGCACGGCTTGCTCGAGGTCGCGGTTGGTCGCAGCGATGATGCGCGCGTCGAACGGAATCTCGACGTCGCCACCGACCGGGCGCACCCGGCGCTCTTCGATGGCGCGCAGCAGCTTGGCCTGCACGCCGAGCGGCATGTCCCCGATCTCGTCGAGAAACAGCGTGCCGTTGTGGGCATCGACGAACAGCCCTGCGCGGCTAGAGCGCGCGTCCGTGAAGGCGCCGCGCACGTGCCCGAACAGCTCGCTCTCGAGCAGCGCCTCGGGCAGGGCCGTGCAATTGATGGCGACGAACGGGCCGGTCCGGCGTTTGCCGTGCTGGTGCAGGGCGCGCGCCGCGACCTCCTTGCCCGTGCCGGTCTCGCCCGTGATCAGCACGGTGGTCTCGGTGCCGGAGATCCGCTCCAGCACTGAGCGCAGCTCCAAGATCGGCCCGCTGGTCCCGACGATGTCGTCGCCCCAGCCCGCCTGCCCGATCGCGGCCCGGAGCCGCTTGACCTCGCTCTTCAGCCGATGGTGCTGATGCGCGCGCTCCACCACGAGAGCGAGCGTCTGGATGTCGAACGGCTTGGTGATGAAATCGTAGGCCCCGGCGCGCAGCGCTTCGACGGCCGTATCCAGGCTGCCGAAGGCCGTGACCACGATCACCGGCACGTCCGGCCAGGTGTCGGCGAAGCTCCGGCACAGCTCGAGCCCCGAGGCCTGCCCGAGGTTCAAATCGGTGACCACGACCTCGGGCTCGAACGTCTGCGCCACCTCGGCGGCCTTCCGTACGCTGCCGGCGACGGCCACCGTGTTCCCTCCAGCGGTCAGCCCGAGCTCGATCATCCGGCAGGTCGCCTGATCATCGTCAACGATTAGAGTCCTAGCCGGCATCGGTTTTTTCGCTCCTCGGCAAACACAGCGTGAACACCGACCCCCCAGCGGGGCCGGCCACCACTTCGACGAAGCCGCCGTGCTCCTCGACGATGTCCTTCACGACCGTGAGGCCGAGGCCCGTGCCTTCGCCGGGCGGCTTGGTCGTGAAAAATGGCTCGAAGATGCGCTCGCGGACCTCGCTGTCGATGCCGGGTCCGGCGTCGTGCACGGAAATCGTCACCCAGTTTTCAGCCCCGCGGATCTCCGACAGCGTGATGCGCACGACGCCCCGGGGCGGGCTGGCCTGAATCGCGTTCAGCGCCAGATTGGTGACGGCCTGCTGGAGCTGATCCGGATCCGCGTCCAGCATCAGCTCACCGCCACGCTCCGGCAAGACCAGCGACACCTGACGTTGCTCGGCGAGCCCGCGCAAGAGCGCTCCGGCTTGCCGCACCGCGTCCGCCGCATCGAGCTGCGTGCGCCGCGCGGGCCTGCGCCGCGCGTAGTCCAGGATCCGCCGCACGATCCGGGTGATGCGGTCGCTCTGCTCGCCGATCGCAGAGGCGCTCTCCGCGATCGCTTCGGGGGTCATCTTGCCGGTGGCAATCAGCTTGCCGTGGCCGGCTATCACGTTCAGCGGCGTGCCGATCTCGTGGGCGAGCACGGAAGCGAGCTTGCCGAGCGTCGTCAATCGCTCCGCGTGCCGAAGCTGCTCCGAGGCACGGATCCGCGCCTCGGCTTCGCTCTTCGTGCGCGAGCGCTCCGCGTCGATCTCGCGGCTCATGGACCGCAGCGCGTCCGCGAGCTCGCCGAACTCGTCGCGCCGGCGGATCGTTTGCAGCACGTCCCGGTTGCCCTCCGCGATCTGGCGCGTGGCGTGGATCAGCTGCGAAACGGGCTGCCCAACGACCTTGGCGCCAATCAACGCCACGGTGAGCCCACCCACGAGCACCATTGCCAGGCTCGACGTGAGCCAGGTCCAGATGCCGCGCCAGATGTATTCGGCGCGGGAGGCGAGCGGCTGCGACAGCTCGATCGCGCCGTAGGGCTCGTCGACCACCGGCGCGCCGACGTAGGTCAGGAGCAGGTCGGCGGAGCCTCCCACCTCTCGCGGCTTGACGATCTGCTTCCACTCGCCGCGCGCGGGCAGCTTGTCGAGCGCGATCAGCGGCTTCAGGTCCTTGTCTGGGGACGGGCCGAGCGACACGAACCTCACCCGCATGAACTCTCGCGAAGCGTCCACGCGCCGGGCCAACCGCACCGCGTCCTCCCGCATGCGTGTCTTCGCGAGCGCCGCGCCGGCCGTGACGCCGACAATCCGCTGATCGTGCCGTACATCCTGGTCGAACAGCAGGATCTCGCTGCGAACGCTCATTGCGGTGAACACTGCGACCACGACGAACACACCAGCGAACAGGGCGAGCGCGAGCTTCGGGACGACTCTCACGGAACGGGTTACCTACCCCAATCCCCGGCCCCGAGCAGCGCGCGCGGGTGGCTCCTTTCGGCACACTGCCGAGGCCGCGCGGTTTTCGTCGTCACTTGCCTCGACCGCGGAAAAGTCACCCACCTCCCCAGCCCGATGGCGAGGCTCGCCGCGGCGCCGCGCCTAGGGGGCTGCCCAGGTCTCGTGCTCGAGCCCCGTCTCCAGGAAGCGCACGAAGTGAGCGACCACCGCCCGGATCTCGGGTGACTTCGGGTCGAGGATGCGGTCGATCAGCGGGTAGTTCGCGGGTGCGACGCCGGCCTTCAATTTCCCGGTGATCCAGAACGGAACCAGGTACGAGCGCACGCTCTCGGCGATGAAGCCCCACGCCGCCTCGGTCAGGCGCGGAGGCGCGCTTTGGGTGACCAGCGGCAGCGCCGGTTTTCCGTGGATGTCACGAGTGTTCGCGGTGAGCTCGTGGAAGCGCCGCGCGCTCTTCTTGCCGTAGTAGGCCTTCAGGTTGCCGGTGAGCGAGTCGTTCGGGTCGTAAACGCTGCCGAGGTTCACGCCGTCGATGTCGCCGACCAGATCGGCGCGCGCGGCTCGTTTCAAGTACTCTTCCCAGTTCGGCGTCCGCTTCTGCGCAACCGCCGCGACGATGTCCGCCATGTGGTGCTGGAGCACACTGCCCAAATCGCCCGCCCAGGTGACGATCAGATCGGGCCGCACGGGGACCGGGATGTTTTGATCTTTCGAGGGGCGCTGCTTCGACGCACCCTCGATACCGGCGAGCACGTGGCCAATGTCGACGAGCTCGCCGTCGGCGTAGATTTCTTCCTGCTGTTTCAGCCAGGCTCGCATGGCCTGGTCCCGCTCGAACAACACTCGCACGCCGCGGTTCCTGTACAACACGAGGTCGAAAGCGCCCGCAAGCGGGTCGCCCGGACCGCCCTGGTAGATCTTCCGGACCGAAGCCAAAAACTCGAGGCGCGACTGCCGCACCGCGCCCTCCTTCGGGCCCACGATCGAGAGGAAGCGCTCGAGATCGATCTGCACCGGTGACAACTCGAGCCGCGTGCGGAAGACCTTGCCGTTCGCGAGCTTCACCGAGACCTGCACCCGGAACGGATGCGGGAATCCGTCGAAGCCGACCACGGTCGAAGTGCGGAACGAGCCGTCTCTCGCCAGCTTGACGACGCTTGCGGTGCCGGAACGCGCCGCGTCGCTCGGCGTCGTGAACGGGGCCGTGGAGACCTCGGCGCCGCGCAGCGACCAGAGCTTGTCTTTCCGCGGATCATGATTTCGCCGCGCTTTGGCCTCGGCGATCTGGAGCCGGCCCGTGATTTCGACGATCCGTGTCTGGCGGATCCCTGCCGCAACCCTCGAGTCGGCGCGCGCGACGTACCAGCCCTGATACGCCCGACTGCCGAGGTACCTCGGCCGCGTGCTCAGCACGGATCCGACGCGGACGCTCTTCAGCGTGACCTCCGGCGCAGAAGCGGCCAGGGCCGCGGCGTAGGGCTCGGCCTCGCTCGAAAACTGATCGAACGGCTCGACTTCGAAAGCGCTGTCTTGCATCGCGGTTCACCCCGGCGCGGAGCATCAAGCAACCGACGTGCCAGGCTCAGGCTTCGAGCTTCTGCGCGCGGCGCATCTGCAGTGCGCGATCGGTGACGCCGAGCAGCTCGGCGGCGCGTTGCAGGTTGCCGCCTGCGTCCTCGATTGCGAGCTTGACGGTGAGCTCGCGCGAGAGGTGACCGATCTCCTTAAGCCCCATTCGTGCCGCGAGCGCCTTTCGGAGCGCCGGTTCGAGCTCGAGCTCGAGGTCCACCGCCGGCATCGACCACTCCTCCTCCGGGAGCGACGAATAGCCGAGCGGGCCTGGCCCGACCCAGCGGTGAAACGAGCGACCGACGAGCTGCCGCAGCTCGCGCACGTTCCCGGGAAAAGCGCGTGAAGCCAGGTGAGCCTCCACCATTCGATCGAACTCGGAATAGCGTCCCTTCGAGACGTCGGAGAGGAAGAAGCGGGCGAGCGGCACCACGTCGCCCGGCCGTTCGCGGAGGCTCGGTAGCCGCACGCTCGAACCTGCGAGCCGGTAGAACAAGTCGGCGCGAAATCGGCCCTGCTGGACCTCGACCTCCAGATCGCGATGTGTGGCGCAGATCAGCCGGAAGCTCGAGTTGCGCCAGTTGTCCGAGCCCACGCGCCGGTACGAGCGCTCCTGGATCACCCGCAAGAGCTGGGCCTGGAGCGAAAGCGGGAGCTCGCCGATCTCGTCCAAGAACAGCGTGCCGTTCTCGGCTTGAGCGATCACGCCTTCGCGCGCGGTGAGCGCGCCCGTGAACGCACCGCGTTCATGCCCGAATAGCTCGCTGCCCGAGAGCTCCGCCACCAGCGTCGTACAATCGAGCACGACCAGCGCTCCCTTCTTCTCGCGCGGGTCGAGGCCATGGAGCAGGCGCGCCATCAGCTCCTTGCCGGTGCCGGTCTCGCCCGCCAAGAGCACCGAAGCCTCGGTCTGCGAGAGCTCGACGAGACGGCGCAGAGTGTCGCGGAAGCGGCGGCTCGTGCCCGCGATGTTCTGGCTCACCAGGGGTGATTCGAGGAGCCGATCGATTTGGGCGCGGTGCTCGACCAGGGCGTACGCACGCTCTGCAAAGGCCGGCGAGCGGGCATCCAGCACGTCGAGCGCGCCGCCGCGTAGCAGAGGCACGGTGCCTTGCTGCAGCGCCTCCGGATTGAGGGCGATCGCGAGCGATTGTCCAGCCGCGAACAGCGCCGGGAGGTCCGCGTCGAAGCGCTCGAAGAGCACGAGCTCGGGCCCCGAATCACCGGGAACGAGGCCGCGCGCCGCGAGCTCTTCGCAGAAACCCGCGGGCACGTCACACCCGAGGAAGCGCACGAGCTGAACCGAGAAGTCCGTTCGAACCATCCTGGCCCGTCGATCGATAGCCGCTCCGACGCGCGAACGACATAGCGGGTTGATTAGGGGCCAAAGGTACGACCCAGTCGTTCAGGTCAATCGCGCGGATGATTGCGAGTCCTACTCAACCCGACCGAAGCTCGCTTCGCAAACGACGCGGCTCCGGAGGCGCCGAACGAAGCTCCGTTCGCTGCCGTGCTCGTTTCGGGCAGCCCTGGCCATGGCACGGACGTTGCCATTCGCTCCGCACACCCGAGGAGCTCACATGCACGACTTGTCAGCGCTGGAGACCAACGAACAGGAATCGATGGAGTGGGAGGGCGAAGAAGAAAGCGAGGGTGAGCTCGAAGACGAGCTCTACGAGCTCGAAGAGGAAGACGAAGACGAAGGCGAAGAGGACGAGCTCGAAGAAGAAGAAGAGCTCGAGTCGGCAGCGCGGCTGCTAGCGGTTGGCAGCGAAGCCGAGCTCGACCAGTTCCTCGGCGGCCTGATCCGCAAGGTCGCGCGCAAGGTTGGCCGCGGCGTGAAGGCGGCGACGGGCAACAGCCTGGGCGGCGTCCTCAAGGGTCTGGCGCGCAAGGCGTTGCCGATGGTGGCGACCGCGATCGGCGGCCCGATCGGCGGAATCGCGGCCCGGGGTGGGATGCAAGCGCTGGGGCTCGAGCTCGAGGGGCTGAGTCAGGAGGACCAGGAGCTCGAGCTCTCGCGTCGCTACGTGCGCATCGCCAACGCCGCGGCGAGCCGCGCGCTCCGGCGCCCGCTGTCGAGGAGTCCGCGCGCCAATGCGCAGGCGGCGGTTCGCTGGGCCGTCCGGCGTCACGCGCCCGGTCTCTTGCGCGGCTACTACCGCGGCGGCCGGCGCCGCTACCGCCACGCGGGCTACGGCGGCTTCGGCCCCCAACAGTGCCCGCCGTGCCCGGTGTGCCCCGAGTGCGGCGCCACGACGCCACCCGAGCCGAGCGCGAACGCCGAGCCACCGCCGCCGGCCGCGCCCGATCCCGCCGCGGCGTCGCAAGAGCTCGAGCTCGAATTCGAAGACGAGTACGAGTACGAGACCCCCGCGCGGAGCGCGACCCAGAACGGTCGCTGGGTTCGGCGCGGCAACAAGATCGTCCTCTACGGGGCGTGATCGCGTGCACGGACTCTCGCCCTGTCTGCTCGTCGAAAGCGAGGCGCTCGCGCTGCTCGCTCGGCTCGGGCGCGTGAAGCCGTTCTCGCTGGCAGAGACGATGGTCCCGGCGGCCGCGCCATCCGTGGCGGCGATGCGCGCGGTCGAGCAGCACGTGGCCGAGTCGATCGACGCCCTGGTCCCCGAGCTCGAGCGCTTCCTCGACTGGATGAAGGAATGCCCGGAGCCGCACCTGGCGCAGGAGCGGTTCTCGCTCTTGCGCCTGCGCTTCAACCTGTTTCTGGATCGCTTCGACGTCTACTCGGACGCCATCACCCAACGCAGTGAACAACCGATCGGCGTCTGGTTGGCAGGGCTGGACGAGCTGGCGGAGGACATGCTCGCGGTGGGCGTGAGCGCCGCGGAGCGCCCGCCGCTCGTGTGCTACCTGGATCGCGGGCGCGGCGCGGCGATCCGTCGCGCCCGCACGCACTTCTCGGACGGCGAGCTGAACCCGCTGGCGCTGGTGCGGCTGCCGCGCGAGCGCATGATCGGCAGCGGTATCGGCTCCTCGCTCGCGCACGAGGTCGGTCACCAGGGCGTGGCCCTGCTCGGCTTGCTCGAGCCAGCCCAGCGCGCGCTCTCGCTCTCGTCTCCGGGGAGCCCGTGGTCGCACTGGGTATCGGAGATCCTCGCCGACTTCTGGGCGGTGGCGTGCCTCGGCGTCTCGGCGACGGTCGGCTTGCTGGCGGTGGTCACGTTGCCGAGGGCGTTCGTGTTCCGGAGCGGCGAGAGCGACGTGCACCCGACTCCCTACGTTCGGACGCTGCTGTCCGCGGCGATCGGTGCGCGGCTCTTCCCCGATCCGCAGTGGCAACGGCTTGCCGACACCTGGCGTAAGCTCTACCCGCTGGACGCGGCTCCGCGGGACGTGCGCTACCAGTTCGCCGCCCGCGAAGCGGAGCTAGGGGCGATCGCCGACGCGCTGGTCGGGCTGCGCTTTCCGTCGCTCGGCCGAACTCTGGCCGAGCACCTGCGCTCGAGCGCGCGCAGCCCGAGCCGCCTGCGCGCCCTGTTCATGTCCCGCGAACCGGCCTCGCCGCTCGCGGCCCTCGCCGCGCTCGGTCAGGCGCGCGCCGACGGAACGCTCGCGCCCGAAGCGGAAGCGCTTCGGCTCGACGAGCTCTTGCGGATTTGGGCGCTGCAACGCAGCGGCCTCGGCAGATATCCGAAGTCACCCGAAGGAGACAATCATGGTCGACAGTAGCAACATCCCCCCCCTCGAGCGCGCCCGAATGGGGCAGCCCGATCCCCTGATCGTGAGCTTGCAGCGCCCGGGCCTGCCGCTCACCGACGAAGTGGCGTTCTGGGAGCTCATCTACAAGACCTCGGATGCGCTCTCCTTCGGCAAGTACGAGGCGTATATCGACAAGGTCTGCGACGGGTCGATGCGCTGTCTGCCGATCCGCCAGTTGCCGTTCTCGCGTGTCGAAGCCTACGAGCTCTTGAAGAGCGCAACCGATCAGTTCTTGCTGGACCACTGCGGTGTTCTCAGCAAGCTCTCGAACGAGGAGTGGCAGGAGCTCGCCGACCGCGCCGAGCTGCAGCTCGGAACGCCCGTCGACGGAGCGCGCCTCGAGGCAGCCTGGGACTCCTATCTGGGCAGGACCCCCGGCCCGAACCGGGACCCGAACGACGACCCCGACGATCCGGACTTGATTCCTTATTTCGATCTGCTGCGCAACAAGTTCCGGGACTTCTCGACAAACGGCGACCCGAACAAGCAGCTCTGCTCGTTCATCCTGTCCGAGCGCCTCAAGCGCCCGTGCCTGATCGAGCTCATCTGGTCGTACTGGATGGAAGAAGCGATGCTGGTCCAGGTGCTGAACGCGATCGCGCTCCGCTTCCAGAACCGGCGCGGACCCGGCGATCGCAAGCTGTTCGCCAACCTGGAGATCGATCCGCTCCGGCCGTTGAATCACTTGCTCTGGGGCTACATCCAGGACGAGCAGCACCGCCTGTCGATCGCGCGCCGCGCCTACGAGTACGATCACCACTACGGGCTCCGCTTGATCGGCAAGGCAGTGGGCGAGCTGGCTCCGGCCGACAGCCGCTCGAGCTTCCTCGGCGCGTTTCATCGCTTGCTCCACCTGGCGTCGCGCTTCTACCAGCAAGACGACGACACGACCGTGCGCGCCGACGCCTTCCCCGTGCTGAACGCGCTCAAGGAGGTGAACCTCGCGCTCGGCGAGGGCGGCAGCAACCAGTACGGCGATCTGCCGTGGGTCGCCCGCTCCGAGATGATGATCCAGCAATGGCTGCTGGCGCGACCGGAGATGCGCGAGTTCCTGTCGTCGCGGCCGTCTGCAGTCTACCCCGAGACCTGGATGGAGCGGCTCGAGTCCGCCAAGACGCTGCTCGGCTTGAACAGCCCGAGCGTGCTCCACATGTACAACCTGGCGACCATGGGAGAGCGCATGCTGATCTCGATCCGGCTGCACCCCTGGACCAAGGAGAACGAGACGATCCGAGCCGCCAACTGGGCGCGCCGCTTCCGCTCGGACATCCAGGGGTACATCCACGCGTACAACGCCGCGACCGGCGTGGACCTGAGCGCCGCGAACGTCACATCGCAGCTCGACTCGCGCTTGCCGTCGCTCTTGATGCGAGACCGCCGAGCCGTCGCTGGTCGCTAAACCGGGAGAGACCCATGCACCTCGACGAGTTCGAATCCGAACAGTTCCACGAGTTCGAGCAACCCCAGGCCTTCGAAGGCAAAAACCCGTTCGCCTGCTGCGCGGCTTGCCGCCAGCGGGCGCTCGGAGTCGCGGCAGAAGCCCCCGGATACCTGGGCGAGGAAGAGCTCGAGGCCAAGGCCGCCCCGAAACCCGTGATCAGCCCGCTCGCGCGCGCCTCGAAGTTCGGGCTGAACACGCGCGGCGGCGCGCGCCGCTACCCGGTCTATGGCCTGATCGTCCACACCACGGGCGGAGGACCGGCGCGGCGCGCGCGCCTGAACCTGAAGAGCAAGTCCAAGAACTGCAAGGTGGCGCTCGACTGCGCGCTCAAGATCTACGCGGGAGGCGAGGGCTTTCCTCACTACGTGATCGACTACGACGGCACCATCGTCTGCACCTGCTCGGAGGGGCACATCGCCTGGCACTCGGGAGCCAGTAAAGCGGCGGTCGCGTACATTCGCGAACATGGCGCGCCCGGATGGTGGAAGAAGACGTGGGGCGCGAAGCAATCACCGTTCGCGCTCCCGCCGCAAAGCCGCAGCCCGAATCACCAGTACCTCGGGGTGGAGTTGCTCCAGACCGAAGCGGGTGGTTCGTACAGCGACGCGCAGTACCGCGCGCTCGCCGCGTTGATCGCGGACGTCGAGCGGCGCTACGGACTCAAGTTCGATCGGCCACCGAACCGCGCGCTGCTCGGGCACGAGGACGTGAACCCGGCGCCGTACCAGGGAGGCAAGATCGGCGGGCGTTCGCTCGATAGCCTCAAGGCCGGCTGGGATCCGGGCGCGAGCCGCGGCTGGTTCTCGTGGGACAAGCTCTGGCGTGCGCTCCGCGGCAACACTCCCGCGCCGGCAGGCATTCAGAGAGAGCTCGACTCGGAAGCGCCGGGCACCGCGAGCCCGCTGCGTCGAAAAGGCGCAGGCTACGCGGCTTATACGAAGCAGCGGCTCGACGACACGCTGCGACAGCTACGCGCCGCCGGCCGCCTCAGCATCACCGACGAGCAGATCGACCTCTTCCAGCGGATCTCGAACGTCGAGACCGGCGGCGGCATCACCGCGCTCAACACCTGGGACAGCGCCGTGGTCAGCGTCGGGTTCATGCAGTGGACCCTGAGCCACGGCAAGCTCCAGACCTGGATCCGTGCGGCGGCCCCGGCCTTCGGGCGTCACGGCATCGAGCTCGATCCGGACCGCACCTACGCTTTCAAGGGCGGCGCGGTGACCGCGATCCGCGGCGCAGCCACGGCTCGCGAGCTGCGCCTCAGTCCGTGGGCGGAGCGCTTCTACCGCGCCAGCTTCGAACCCGAGGCGATCATCGCTGAGGTCGCGATCGCGCAGCGCATGATCGCGAAGGAGCTCGACCGAGTTCGTCTGTGGTACGGCGCGGCCGCCCACCGGCGCTTCGCCGGCTTTTATCGGCAGAGCGCCTGGCTCCGCGCCATCTTTCACGAGGGTTACAACAACCGGCCCGTGGCCGCGAAGGCCGCGGTCAAGGCGGCGCTCGCCCGCAGCGCCGGCGTGGACGCCGCGCGCTTCCTCGAGATTTTCAAGGAGGAGCTGGTCCGGGCGTTCACGGCGATTGGCGACGGCCAGAAGGGCAAGAACGTGATCGCGAAGACCGCAAAGCTCCGCTGACGAGCGGGGCTCGTTCGAGACGCGGCACTCCGGGGCGGCGCAGAGGTTGCGCCGTCCCCGGTAGTGCGGCCTTGACCTGCCTGTCTTACGCCTTGATCGAGTCGAGCTCGCCGGGCTTGGTGATGCCCGCGTCGACGTCGTTGCTGTCGAGCACGCCGAACTCGGTGATCGGGCTGCCGTCGGCGTTCTTGGCGCCGAGGGCGTTCATCAGCGTGACGTACAGCTTGTTGAGCGGGACGTTGCCGCCGTTCGAACCGGTGCCGAAGCCGACGTCGCTGCCGCTGACGCAGCTGGCCTCGCTGTTGCCGGTGCCGAGGGCCTTGCTGCCACCCTCGACGTTCACGGCGACGCCCGTCTTCAGGTAGCCGCCCGCGCTGCCGGCGATCACGATCGGCAGGTTGTTGTTGTTGTGGGCGTTGCCGTCGGCGAGCTCGGGGAGCCACATTACCGCGGAGTTGTCGAGCATCGTGGTGCCGTCACCCTCCTGGATGCTGTTGATCAGGTTCACGAGCTTGACGTAGCGAGCGGCGTACCAGCTGTCGATCTGGTGGAGCTGGTCGATCACGCCTTCCACGCAGGTGCCGCCGACCGCCGCGCTGCCGTTTCTGTGCGACAGGCCGTGGTGATCGTACTGGTGGTCCATGCCGTCCCACTTGAAGGTGACGAAGCCCGGCCACTGCATCAGGATCACGCGGTTCGAGTCGCACATCATGGTCAGCGCGATCAGCTTCAGCATCATGTCGCCGCCCTTGGTGAAGGCGGTCGCCATGTCGAAGCCTCGGCCGCCGGTCTCGTTCACCGCGGCCTCCGTCACCTCGAGCTGCGCGGCCAAGTCCGCGTTGCACGCGGCCGAGACCACCTGCACCTCGGTCTCGCGCAGGAGCGAGGCCCAATCGTCGACCTTGCGCACGTCCGCTGAGCTCATCTTGAAGCGCTTGAACGTGTCGAGATCGGCGCGCACCAGGTCGAGCACGCTCTTGCCCTGCTTCACGCGGTAGTCCGCCTCGGTGGGCGCCTCCACGCTGCCGGACTGGAACAGGCCGCTCAGGTTCTTGTAGACGTTGACCGGCTTGGTTTCAGGAGAATACGGCTCGTTCGCCGCGCTGTAAGAGACGATGCCCTTCACGTTCGCGAACGTGTTGCCGACCGAGAGCACGAGCGGCGTCTTCGTCCCCGGGTTCACGAGCTCGGCCGCGACGTGGTCGAGCGAGCGCCCCGTGGCCCAGTGGTCGCCGGCCGAGTCGATCGGCGCCGCCGTGAGCTTCGAGCCCATGCCCTGATCGTGGGGATCGAAGTAGCCGTTGATCTGACCGCGCGGGAACATCGCGAGACCGCGCGGGAAGAGCAGCTTGTCCATCACGGGCGTCAGGCCCTCGATCGTCTTTCCAGCGAGCGACTCTGCGGTGAGCGGCCCGTTATCGACCGTGGGGAACCAGCGATTCGTGATGCAGCCGTTCTGCGTGTAGAAGATCACGAGCCGCTTGGGTGAGTCGGTCGCGGCCCTGGCGCTTTGAGTGGTGCGTTCGAGAGAGCTGAGGAACGGCGTGGCCAACATGGCGCCGCCGACGCCTTTCAGGAAAAACCTTCGGTTCACGGCGCCACCTCCATGGCTCGGAAACGGAACGACTGACTCTGCGTGAGGTCGGCGATCAGATCGACGACGGTGTAGCCGGTTTGGGTGAGCTTTTCGGCCATGCTCTGGACCGTGCAGGCGTCCTGTTCGGTGGGCACCCGTTCGTAGGCGAACTGGACCCAGTGCTTGGCGTAACAGGCGCGCGCCTCGGGCGACTCGGAGATCGCCTTCATCAGCTCGGCCGCGCCGGAGACGCTGACCATCGTGCTGCCGACCGGGACGGTGGCGACCGTATCGATCGGTGCGCCCGTGTCCTTCTCGGTCGTCTGCCAGTTGCCGATGGCGTCGAACGACTCGAGCGCGAAGCCCGTCGGGTTGATGAAGTTGTGATGGCAGCTCGCGCACTCGGCGGCCGCGGTCTGCGCGTCCGTGCGCAGGCGGTTGGTGGCGAGGCCCTCCGTCGGTAGCGGCGTGGACTCCGCGTTTGCGGGCGGGCTGCCGAGCTGGGCACACAGCAGGTCCTTCTGGATGAAGGCGCCGCGCAAGATCGCCGAGGGCCGGTTGTAGAGCGAGTACGCCGTGAGGAAGCCGGCGCGCGTGAAGATGCCGGGGCGCTGCGCCGGATCCAGATCGACCTTGGTCAGCTCGGCGCCGTACTTCGAGGGGTCGAGGCCATAGAGCGGCGCCGTGGTCGCGTTCACGAACGCCGCCGACGTCGTCAACAGGTCCCGGAACGAGCCGCCGAGGTCGAACACGACGTGGTCGAAGAGCCGCCTCGTCTCGTCCGACAAGAGCGGCACCATGTTGGCCTTGAATTGCGGGTACACGCCCGGGTCGCGCTGAATCGCCGCCCAGCGCGTGCCCTCGCCCATGTGCGCGTAGTGCTCGTGGAACGCGCTCACCTTCGAACGGGCCTTCGGATCGGCCAGCATGCGCTTGGCCTGCTCGAGCACGCCCGACGCGGTGGCGAGCTGATTGGCTTCAGCCGCCTGGAACAGCTGCTCGTCCGGCATGCTGCCCCACAACATGTAGGAGAGGCGCGACGCCACCTCGAAGCCCGTCAGCGCGAACAGCCCGCCCTCGGTGGTCTGACCCAGCTCCGCGCGCGTCAGGAACGATGGAGAGATCAACACCGAGCGCACGATCAGCTGAATCGCTTCGTCGAACGTGCCCGTCGCCGTGAGGTTGGCGCGGTCGGCATAGATGGCCTCGAAGCGCGCTTGCTCTTCCGCGGTCAGCGTGCGCCGGAACGCGCGCTTGCCGAAGTCGGCGATGAACGCCTTCGCACAGCCCGCCTCTTCGGTGCCGTAGCAAGCCACCACCTTGGAGCGCACGGCGGGGTCGCTCAGCACCTGCGCAGACAGCGCGTCGGCCGCGGCCTTGTAGCCGTCCCAGGCGCGCTGATCGACGCTGCCCGGTGTGTCGGGCGCGAGCATGGCGGAGGGCCCGCTCGTGATCCCCATCAGGTCGCGGATCGTGTTGTCGTACTGTGAGCGCGTCAGCCGCGGCAGCTGCGAAGTCGTGGGGACACCCTGCGTGCACGCCGTGGTTCCGGTACCCGGTGTTCCCGGGGTACCTGTTCCTGGCGTGCCCGGCGTTCCGCTGCCGGGGGTGCCCGTTCCTGGGGTGCCGGCCCCCGGGGTTCCCGTCCCGGGGCCTCCGGTCCCGGGAGTGCCCGCTCCTGGCGCGCCCGGAGTGCCAGGCCCTGGCGAGGCGACACCGGCTCCGTCGCCGTCTCCACCGTTCTCGATCGTTCCGGTGCAGCCCGTCAGGAGGACTGCGCCCACTATCCCGATGCGCCAGGTGTTCATGGCACTCACCTCGAGGGAAATCGCACGAGCGTTGCGGACACGGATCTCAATCGCAAGATCCTCCACGACGCTTTCCAACACTATCCTTTGCAGTAACCGCGGGCAACGCTTTCAACCGCGTTCTGATCTTTCTTTGTTGCGGTTGCCGTTCGTGGTCAGTCCGTCGCCGCTCGATAATTCTCGTAGTTACCTGGAACAGTCTTTGGTTCCGCAATTCATTGCGGTCGTGTCGAATCCCAATGACGCGCTCGAGCTCGCAGCCGCACCCTGGGAATTCAGCTCGATCCGCACTGACTCTCTCGGGGTTACGCGACTTCGCATCACACTGAGACGGACTCGTATGTGCCCTGCTCTCGCACTCCAGTCGGGCTGCCTCGACCCCCGCGTGCGCTCGAGGTGCAGGGTTCGACAAGATCCTGAACGCCATTTAATTCCAGTGGTAATAGCGTTCGCGTGTCCGCCGCTCCTTCACGCCAGCAAGTCCTGCCAAGCCCGGCTCGTTCGATCCGCTTCGACCGCCGGCCTCGCCGAACTCATGCTGGGCCCGACTCGCTCCTGCCGATCGTGATCTGCGGGTGCCAAGATGGCTGACGGTCGTGGCGCCCGCCGCGTCGTCCTTGCCAGCCTGGTCGGCACCGCGGTCGAGTTCTACGACTTTTACATCTATGCGACCGCGGCTTCCCTGGTGTTCGGGAAGCTATTTTTCCCTTCCGCGTCGAGCTCCGCGGAGCTGCTCAGCGCTTACGCCAGCTTCGGAGTGGCCTTCGTCGCGCGGCCGCTCGGAGCCAGCGTGTTCGGCCACTTCGGAGATCGCATCGGACGGAAGTCTACACTCGTAGCGTCTCTGCTGTTGATGGGCGGCTCCACGGTGGCGATCGCGCTCTTGCCGACGTACCAGAGCGCGGGCTGGCTCGCGCCGCTCCTGCTGTGCCTGCTGCGTTTCGGACAGGGCTTCGGGCTCGGCGGCGAGTGGGGCGGAGCCGCCTTGCTCGCGGTCGAGAACGCGCCGCCCGGCTACCAGGCGCGCTTCGGGATGTTCCCGCAGCTCGGCGCGCCCGTCGGCTTCATCGCCTCGAACGGGATCTTTCTGGTGCTCGGGCTCGCGCTCACACCGGAGCAGTTCTTCTCCTGGGGCTGGCGCTTGCCGTTCGCCGGGAGCGTGCTGCTCGTCGGCGTCGGGCTGTGGGTGCGCTTGAAAATCGCCGAGACACCGGCCTTCGCGCGCGCGATGTCGGAAGCGCCGCCCGCGCGCGTGCCGCTCGCCGAGGTTGTGAAGGCTCACCCGCGCCGTCTCTTCGCCGGCATCTTCGCAGTCGTCGCCTGTTACGCGATCTTCTACCTGTGCACTGCGTTCGCGCTCGGCTACGCGACGACCGCGCTCGGCCACGCGCGCGAGACCGTGCTCGCCGTGCAGCTCGTCGCGATCCTGTTCATGGCCGCTGGCATCGTGCTCGCGGGATACCTGTCGGATCGCTTCGATCCGCGGCGCGTGTTGATGGCCGGTTGCGTGCTCACCGTGGCCGCGGGCTTCTTGCTACCGGTTGCGTTCGGGGGCTCGTTGTTCGGGTTCGGTGCCTTCCTGAGCCTCGCGCTGGTGCTGATGGGGCTCGTCTACGGACCGCTCGGCGCCTGGCTTCCCGGCATGTTCCCCGCGCGCGTGCGCTACACCGGGGCCTCCGTCGCCTTCAACCTCGGAGGGATCTTGGGAGGCGCGCTCGCGCCGATGATCGCGCAGGCGCTCGCCGACCGCGGCGGGCTGTTCCCGGTAGGCCTGTATTTGAGCGGCGCAGCGCTGATCAGCTTCATCGCGCTGTACGCGGCGCCCACGGACCGGCCACGGACCGGCCCCTGAACCGGGCTTGAGAAGATTTGACTCACGTTACCGCGGCTTGACCCACGCACCGCCCGGCGTTTAAACGCGGGCGATGGGGTTGCCTTTCGCCGATTTCCGGGTGCGATGCTGCGAGTAGCGCTCCGTTCGGCGGCCATTTCGTGGTGGCAGAGCTTTCGCTCCCGCTCGCGCAGCGAGCAGCTGGTCTGGGCCGCGATGGCGGCGCTGCTCGTGTACGGCGCGTTCCTTCGAACCCGCGGCTACCTCTGGAACGTGGTCGGCGTCGACGTCGACGAGGCGAGCTGGGCGCGCCGGCTGATCCAGAACCCGATGGAAGAGCTGCTGATCCGCCCTCCTCTGTTCATGGGGATCACCAAGCTGCTCGTACAGCTCTTTGGACCCTGGGAGTCCGTGCTGCGCTTCGTCTCGTGGTCGCTCGGGTTGCTGCTGTTGTTCCTGTCGCCGGCGCTCGCCGCGCGCTTGTTCGGGACGGCCGCGGCGCGCCTGTTCTTCGTCACGGTCGTGGCGTTGCATCCCGCGGCGATCGACATGGCCAAGGAGTTCAAGCCCTACTCTCCGAGCCTGGCCGTTCACTTGCTGTTGATCTGGCTTTCGCTGCGCTACGCCGCGCTGCGCCGAGACAAAGATCTGTGGTGGGTGCTCGGGCTCGCGCCGCTGTCCGTGCTCATGGCGCAGGACATCGCGATCCTGTATCCGGGCCTCTACCTCGCGCTCTTGATGTCGGCGATCACGATCTCGCGCCGGCACGTGGTCTTCGTGTTCGGCGGCGGTGCGCTCACCGTGCTCACCCTGGTGGGGCTGTACTTCTTCCTCTGGCGCCAGATGGACCTCGGTCCGTCTGGCGGTGATACCGCGTTCTGGGCCAAGAAGTACGGCACCTTCTACGTCGAGGGCAGCGACACCTCGCACCTCGCGTGGTTCGGCGAGCGCGTCTTCAGCATGACGAGCTTCCCCGGGATCCGGATCCGGCTCTGGGTCTCGGAGCTGCTGTCGCCCGAGAGCCTCGATCAGCTGAAGGACGTCGATTCCTGGATGTGGACGGCGCTCGTCGCGCTGGGCACGCTCGCGCTCGCATTCCGGCGCCGGCTGCGGCTGGCCCTGCTGCTCCTGCTCCCGCTGCTCACGCTGTGCGCGATCAACCGCGCCGGGTTGTGGCCGCTCGGCGCGTTCCGTACCAACCTGTTCCTCCTGGTCTACACCGCAGGTCTCGCCGGCCTCGCCATCGACGAGCTGTGCCGGCGTTTGCCCTCGTCCCTCGCCCTCCTACCGAGCGCGTTGCTCGTGTTCCTGCCCTTCGTGGCCTTCGAGAGCACCTGGCACGCGAGCAAACGGATCTTCACCGAGTCTTCCGCTTTCCCGCGCGCGCTCAGACGCCTACTCGACCGCCAAGGCGAGAACTATCGAGGTCCTCCCGAGACCGTGTTGCTCGACAACCGCACCTGTAGCGGCTGGAAGTTCTACACGCAGCTGCACCCGCCCACGTTGCGCTGGCTGCCGAAGGATCTCGACCAGCGGCTGAGCCCCCACTGCCGCAACTCCATGAGCACCAAGTTCGTGCGCGGCTTCGTCCGAGAAGAAGACCGCCGCGTCTGGCTGATGGCCAACGCCAGCAGCTCGATCCGCACCTACGACGACGGCATCCCCGGCGGCCTCGTCGTCACCGAACGCATCGAGCTCCGCTACGGCGGCGACCTGGTCGACTTGGTGCTCGCTTTCGAACCCAAGTAGAAAAGTCTCAGTACGGCGCGGGCGGGGGATGCAACAAGAAGGTTGGAAGGGGGGAAGATCGGAAAGGGGTCTTGTTGTGAGGAGCGGGAGCGTGATCGTGAAATCAGCCGCCCCGACCACACCAGCAACCCCGAACGGACCTGATCCGCAGAAATAAAATCCCGTTCCGGTAGGGACGGCCCTT
>JAICQO010000215.1 GCA_025937835.1 Polyangiaceae bacterium | reverse complement strand
GAGGCCGTCAACGCGCTCTTCAAGGCCGAGGTCATCTACCGCCGCGGTCCTTGGAAGAGTCTCGAAGAGGTCGAACTCGCCGTCCTCGAGTGGGTCGACTGGTTCAACAATCGGCGCCTCCTTGGGCCGATAGGTCACGTCCCGCCGGCTGAGTTCGAAGCCGCGCACTATGCCAAGCAAGAGAATCCGGCCATGGTGGTCGGACTCAACTGAAACAGCCTCCGGGATTTCCGGGGCGATTCACGGCGTCCAACCAGCGCTCGAAGTCGCGTGCGATGGGGCGAATGTGCTGTTGACGATGCTTCCGGAGGGCGTTGCCGCGTAGGCCGAGCTTCTGCGCTTTCTCTTCCTCGCCGTACATGGCGCCGATGAACGCGCCGCCCCCCGCAGCGAGCACGGGCTGCGTGGCTTCGGCGTCACGAAACTTGCGGCGTCCGTGCGCATTGCAACCAGCTTCGACGACACAGCCCGAAGCGAAGACATCATTGAAGCGGTGCTCGGCGTCGGCAGTGAGTGTGCCGCGAAACGGGCGAAGCTTGGCGACGACGACGTCGCCGTCCTTGGTCGGCTCGTATTGAAAGACAGCAAGCTCATCGTTGCGATAAAGCTCGACGTAGCCGTTGTGCGCCGCCGGAAGCTTGGGGACGATGACCTTGATGCCGGTGCCGTCAGTGGCCATCCACGAGCTCGCCAGCAGCTGCTTCCAATGCAGGCCATCAACGCCGGAGAGCAGATCTGCGGCACGCTCGATGAACGAAACGAGCGTGCTCATCGCGAGCGGGATGCCACGCTCGGCGAGGTCGCGGCGGATGCGATCGAGCGGCGTGAGCAGCCAGAACTTCTGGTACACGAACCACGCGAGCCAGTCGCAGGTGATCTTCGAGCGCTCGTAAGGAGCCGGCAGCGAGCGGAGCGTAGTGCGCTCACCACACGCACGGCAGCGGCAGGTGTAGCGCCGCACGACGCGACGGCGCTGGTGCTCCTTGACGACGTGCAGCTTCTCTTCGTCGAGCACGTCGGCGACATCGAGCGCGTGACCACCGCAGGCAGCGCACGAGTCGGGGCGTAACTCGTGCTCTTCCGTCTCGAGGTGTTTGGGGAGCGGCTTGCGCCCGGTAGGCTTCGCCTTCGGTTTCTCGATGCGCTCGCCTTCGGGCTTCTTGGGCGCCTGGGGGCGCTCGTCGAACGCCCGCCGCTGCTCGCCCTCAACGACGGGCGGGGCTGAGAGCGGAGGTGTTTCGGTCGCCGAGCGGGTCTTGCGTTGCTTGCGCTGCGCTACGGCGAGCAACTCGGCGACACGCTCGTTGAGGCGGGCGAGCTGCTCTACGAGTTGCGCATTCTGCTCGAGAACTTGCGTGAGTTGTCGGCGCTGCTGCGCATTCTCTTTTCGCAGCGCTTCCAGCTCGTCCACAGACGAGTACAGATCACACTTGGGGATCTGTGTCGATCGTCTTCTCTAGTTTTTCGAGCCGAGGCCGCCGGTACCAGCCGCGGCGCGCTGCGGTGAAATCGATGCCGGCCAGGAGCGAGGCGAAGGCCGAGCCGTCGATCGCGATCTGCGGTTTGTCGCCGTCGAACGGCGGCAGCTGAAAACTTCCTGCCTCGAGCCGCTTTGCCAGCAGGCACCAGCCCGAGCCATCGAACCAAAGCGCCTTGGCGAGCCGGCGTCGCTTGTTGAGGAACAGGTACAGATGTCCGTCGACGGGGTCGAGACCGATGCGGCGCACGGCACCGGCGATGGCGTCGAACGAGCCGCGCATGTCGAAGGGCTCGACCGCCACGAACACCCGCACTGTGGGTGGCAGGTTCAGCACGACCGCAGGGCCTCGAGCACCCGGCGCAGCGTCGCGACCGAGGCATCGTCGCCGAACTCGACTCTCGCACCGCCGACGACCAGGGCGTACCGGCCAAGGCTGGGCGCGACCACCGTCGCCGCGGGTACGAGCTCGACCAGCGCGTGGGCCGCCGCTGTCGCCCTCGACCGTGCTTTCCGCCCTCGTGGCGGCGCCGACGTCCCGCGCCGCGCGAGATTCATTTGCCAGGCGTGGAGCGAGCGCCCATCGACGCCGTGTGCCCGCGCCCAATCGCCGGCGCTCAGGCCCCTGCGCTCGGCCGCGCGTAGGCAGCGAACCGCCTCGCGCTCGTCCTCGATTTTTCGTCCGACCGGCAATCGCAACCTCCG
>JAICQO010000108.1 GCA_025937835.1 Polyangiaceae bacterium | reverse complement strand
TTGCCCCGCGATTGCCAGAACGATTGATTCTCGGGCTCCCATTCGGCGATCCAATATTTGCGCTGGCTCATGTCGATCCGTGTCCTCCCTCGACGACCATTATCCGCCCCCGTCCCTCTGCCCTCCCCAAGCGGCTAGGACGAGTTGTGCATTAAGCCGCACGACTCGTGAAAATCATCGATTCTTCGCGCGCACATCGGCGGCCGAGCTGACGAACCCGGCGCGTGCACTTGAAGATCACTCGAGGTCGCGCTCGACCCAGGCGCGATCCAGCGGCTTGCTCAGCAGTTGCTCCGCGCTGAGACCGCGGCGCTCGAGCAAGTGCGCGACCAGTCGCCGATAGCGGAGGTACGGACCCGACGGCGGAGTGTCGGCAAAGGCGACGTAGTCGGCGTAGCCCTCCCTCTGAAAGGCGGCGAGCTTTCGCTGAGAGAAGTAGCCGAGCCGGCTCTGCACCAACGCGTGGGTGAGCTCATGCGCCACGAAATACGTGAGATCCCTCGCGCCATGGCGCGGCACACCGGGGGCGATGAACACGTTGCCGAAGGGGCTCGTGATGCCGCGGCTCTTCGGCGCCAGGGTCAGTGCTCGAAAAAGCCAGCGGCTGTCGCACAGGAACACCGCGTGGCGCCGCTTCGCGTCGAAGAACGGCGAACGCTTCACGCGACGCAGCGCTTCCTCGAGCATCGGTCCTGCGTCGGCCGCGAAGGGCTCTCGGGAGTACAGAATCACGGGCCCGCGTTCGAGCTCGTGCGCGAACAGCGGCTCTGGGTGGATCACGAGCGCGAGCCATAGCGCGAGCAGCGCGACGAGCGCTCCGACCGCGGACGAGAGCCCGCGCCGCCACCTGCCGCTCGGACTCGTCATGGTGAACGCGGGACCAGCATTGCACCGCGGATCCGTTCTCGCTACCTCTGCACTGACATGGCGTACCAACCCGACGGACACCGCTACCAGCGCATCCCCTATGCGCGCTGCGGCCAGAGCGGCCTCAAGCTGCCGCGCCTCTCGCTCGGCCTGTGGCAAAACTTCGGAGAGAAGTCGCCGCACGAGAACGCACGGGAGATGCTGCTCAAGTCGTTCGACCACGGCATCACGCACTTCGATCTCGCCAACAACTATGGGCCGCCGCCCGGTTCCGCGGAGGAGACGTTCGGCCGGATTTTGCAGAGCGATCTGCGCCCGCACCGGGACGAGCTCGTGATCTCGACCAAGGCCGGCTACTGGATGTGGGGCGGCCCCTACGGGGAAATGGGCTCGCGCAAATACCTGCTCGCGAGCCTCGACCAGAGCCTCGAGCGCATGAAGCTCGACTACGTCGACATCTTCTATTCTCACCGCTTCGATCCCGAGACGCCGCTCGAGGAGACGATGGGCGCGCTCGACACCGCGGTGCGCTCGGGCAGGGCGCTCTACGCGGGCATCTCTTCCTACAGCCCCGAGAAGACGCGCGAGGCGGCGGCGATTCTGCGTCGCCTCGGCACGCCGTGTCTGATCCACCAACCCTCGTACTCGATGCTCAATCGCTGGATCGAGGCCGGGCTGCTCGACGTGCTCGCCGAAGAGGGAATCGGCTGCATCGCATTTTCTCCGCTGGCTCAGGGCCTGCTCACGGACAAGTACCTGGCCGGCGTGCCCGCGAGCTCCCGCGCTGCGCAGCGCATCTCCTTTCGGCCGGACATGTTGAGCGAAGAAAACCTGGTGAAGGTGCGGGCGCTCGATGCGATCGCGGCGCGCCGCGGCCAGTCGCTCGCGCAAATGGCGATCGCCTGGGTGCTGAGACAGCCCGCGGTCACCAGCGCGCTGATCGGCGCCAGCAGCTGGGCGCAGATCGAACAATCGCTCGGCGCCCTGCAAAACACCTCGTTCTCGAGCGACGAGCTCGGAGAGATCGACCGCTACGCGACCGAAGGCCAGCTCAACATCTGGGCCAAGTCGAGCCACCCGGCTCTTGCGCGCTGAGCCCCGCCATGTCGATCCGCATCGTTCGCCTCGGCACCCGGCGCGCAGCCAACGAAGGCCTGCGCCTCGGCACCGTGCGCCGCCCGCCCCGCGGCGTGCCGAAAGACCGCTTCTCCAAAGACGACTGGTACGACGTCTGGTTCCCGACGCTGGCCCCGAGCCTGCCGGTCATGAAACAGGCGCTCGCCGCCGAGACCGACAAGGACTGGGCCGCCTTCACGCGCAAGTACCGCGCCGAGATGGCGAAGCCCGAGGCCGCACACGCGCTCGATCTCCTCGCCGCGCTCTCGCACCACTCGAACTTCTCCGTCGGTTGCTACTGCGAAGACGAATCGCACTGCCACCGCAGCTTGCTGAGAGACCTGCTCGTGAAGCGCGGAGCGAAGGTTCAGGGCTAGTCGAGAAACTTCGAAAGGCCCTCCGCCAGCGCGTCATACACCGCGCGGATCCGGTGATCCGTGAAGAGCTCGCGGTGGGAGGTGAGCCAGACCTCCATCGGCGGGATCGCGAGGCCCGCGAGCACGACGCGCATGCCGCGGGTGCGGCGTACGAGCGGCTCCTGGGCGAAGCCGATGCCGAGCCCGGCGCGCATCAGCTCCCAGAGCAGCGTCTGGCCGTCCGAGCGAACCACGAATTGCTCGCGGCGGAGCTCGAAGCCCATGCCCCTGGCGGCGCGCAAGATCGCGTCCGAGCGGTCGAAGCCGAGCAGATCGTGACCGGTGAGCTCTTCGAGGGAACGCGGCGTGCCGCGCTTCTCCAGGTAGCGGCGGTGCGCGGTAGCCACGATCGCGATCGCACCGAGCTTCTTGGTCACCAGCTCGAGCTGCGTGGGGCGGAACATGCGGATCGCGATGTCGGCCTCGCGCAGCGACAGGTTCTCGGTGGAGTCGCTCGGCACGAGCTCGAGCGCGATCTCGGGGTAGGCCTTGCGCACGTCCAGCAAGATCTCCGGTAGGACGTGGTTCGAGACCATGTGGCTGGCGGTGATGCGCACGGTGCCACCGAGGCTCGGCCGCGCACCCTGCGCGCGCATCAAGGCTTCGGCGAGGGACTTTTGAGCGGCCGCGACGGGCTCGTAGAGCCGCAGGGCCGCGTCGGTCGGGCGGAAACCGCTCAGCGTGCGTTCGAAGAGGTCGATGCCGAGCGTCGCCTCGAGCTCCTCGATGTGGCGCCCCACGGTCGGCTGCGAGAGACCGATGCTGCGAGCCGCCGCCGACAGCGAGCCGGCCCGCACCACGGCTTCGAAGCTCTTCCAGAGCGCCCAGTCCGGCTCGCTATTCATACATGAATAGTTACCACACGCTCTTGGCATCTATCGGAACGATTCTGAATGGCGCAGATTCAGCTTCGAGAGGCAGCCATGAACACGAAAAACGGAGCTCGAAACGTCGTCGTCCTCGGAATCAACGGGCACCTGGGTGCCGCAGTCGCGAGCGCCTTCGCCGCGGCCGGCTGGAACGTATTCGGCTTTGGACGCTCCGAAAGAACCAAGCTCGACGGGGTTCGCTTCGTTCAGGGCGAAGCGGACGACGTCGACTCGCTGCGCGCCGCAATCGCGGGACAGGACGTGATCGTCAATGCGCTGAACCTCCGCTACGACCAGTGGTTCGAGGGCCGCGCCGAGGTACAGCTGGCGAGGGTCTTGGAGGCTGCCCGCGGGAGCGGCGCGACGTTGCTGTTTCCCGGCAACATCTACAACTACGCGGCCAGCGAGCAGCACATCACGCCCGAAACTCCCGAGCGCCCGGAGACCCCACGCGGCGAGATCCGCGTGCGGCTCGAGAAGATGCTCGAGGCGGCAGCGTCGCAGGACGGGCTGCGCGTGATCGTGGTGCGCGCGGGCGACTTCTACGGCCCAGGGTCGAAGGCGGACTGGTTCGATCAGCTGATCTTGCGCGAGGCCAAGCGCGGCCGCATCGCGCTCGCGGACCACGAGATCCGCCACTCTTGGGCGTATCTGCCGGACCTCGGGCGCGCCCTGGTTCGGCTCGCCGAGGTGCGCAGCGAGCTCCGGCCGTTCGAGCGCTTCCATTTCGCGGGCCACTTCGTGTCCGCAGGAGAGCTGTTCCGCGCCCTCGAGCAGCGAGCGGGTCGCAAGCTGAAGCGCGTCGCGACGCCCTGGTTTCTGCTCACGGTGATGGGCTGGTTCAACCCCGTGCTGCGCGAGGTCGTCAAGATGCGCTACCTGTTCGACAACCCGATGGCACTCGAAGATCCGAAGCTCGAGGCGCTGCTCGGCCCCGGCTTCGACACACCCTTCGAAGCCGCGGTCGGCGCGACGGCCGCACCGTTCTTCGCCTGAGCCGAATTTTTCGCGACCGCGCTCGCCGGCAAGCGAATTCGGGAGCGAGCGTGGTTCGTGGGATAAGATGCCGTCCACGATGACGACTCTTGGGCGCTGTGGGTGGGTGTTGCTTTCAGTGGTGGCGTGCGCCGCAGGCTGCGGTGACGACGACGCCGGGAGCCCTGCTGGCACGGGCGGTACGAGCACGGGTGGCGCGAGTACCGGTGGCGACGTCGCAACCGGCGGTCGGGTTACGGGCGGGGCCGGTACGGGCGGCGCGAGCACCGGTGGCGCGAGCACGGGCGGTGAGAAGGCCCTGGCCGGCGCGGGCGGCACGTCGGACCCGAGCGGGGGTGACTCAGCCGGTGGCGCTGACAGCGGCGGGGCCGGTGGCGCGAGTGAAGCTGGCGAAGGCGGCGCGTCGACCGAGGGAGGTGCGGGCGGCGCAAGCAACGGCGGAACCGGCGGCGGCACTACCGGAGGCCGCGCGACCGGAGGCGGCCCCGCGCAATGCGGCTCCATCAAGTGCGACTGCACCTACAACGGCGTGCCGCTCTGGGGTCAGGTCGAGATCGTGGAGCAGTTCGCCGATTTCGACGTCGAGGTCGTGGAAGTCGGCGCCGATCTCGACGTGGAAAAGGTCACCGGGTTCGCGAGCGATTGTGGTGAGTGGGAAATCGTCGAGCAGTTCGGCGACTTCAGCGTGCGCGAAGTCGCGTCGGGCGGCGACTTCACCGTGCGCTACGTGGACGCGTTCCCCGGCATTCCGTAACCGTCCAGCGTCGACTTTTTCAGCGTCCTCGCAGAGCGTGGCTTCGCAGCGGGCGCGCGGTAACTTCCGCCAACCCCATGCGACTTCTGGTGCCGAGCTTCGCAGCGACCTCCACGTGGGCGCTCCTCTCGCTCGCCGCGTGTAGTGACGAGAAGCCGGAACCCGAGTCGCCGAACGGCGGCAACACGGGCAGCGGCGGCAGCACGAGCGCGCTGACCGGCGGGGACGCGAACACGGGCGGCCTCGCCAACACCGGCGGCGTCACCCCGACAGGTGGCGCCGTGAGCAGCGGAGGAACTGCTCCAGTGACCGGCGGCGCTGGGCCCACCGGCGGCATGGTTGCGACGACCGGTGGAGCGATCTCACGAGGGGGCAGCGTCGCATCCGGTGGCACGGCCGTTGGTGGCGGCGGTGCGCCTTCGAGCACTGGTGGCGCCGCTACGGCGACGGGCGGCAGCGGCGGCGAGGCCCTACCGCCTACGTTCACGATCGTGAAAGCCATCTTGGCGAGCAACGAGGGCATGTGCTCGGCGGCGCCCTGTCACCCCTCGTCCGCTCGATTGAACCTGGTCGACAACGCGGAGCTCTTGAAGCGCATGACGTCGTTCATGTCCAAAGCCTGCGGGATGCCGTTCGTCACGCCCGGTGATCCCGAGAGGAGCGCGTTCGTGAAGATTCTGCGGGGCCCGTGCGGCGACATCCCGCAGATGCCCTACCAGTGCATTCCAGGAATGTTCGGGACGTGCTTGCCCGACGAGTACGTGGCCGTGATCGAACAGTGGATCGAGAACGGCGCCAAGGACGATTGAGCGCGACCGAGCTGCTCGTTACTTGAACAGCATCAGGTCGATCGACTCGCCCATTTTCTTGTAGCCAGCGGGGCCGGGGTGCAGCCCGTCCATCTGCGACCAGGCGGCGTATTCACTCTTGAGCTTGGGCGGGTTGCTGCCGTCGGTCAGCGCTGCGTCGAAGTCGATGTAGCCGTCGAAGGCGCCTCCCTTCACGTACTGGTTCACCTGAGTGCGGACCATCTCGTTCGCGGCGCTGTAATAGCTGCTGCCGCCGAAGGGCGGAATCGTAGCGCCGAACACCAACAGGTTCTTGGCTTTGCCGGCTGCGATCATTTTGTCATAGACGGTCTTCATGGTTTGGAACGCGACGCCGTTGCCGATGTCGTTCGTGCCGTTGTAGATGATCGCGTACTTCACGCCGCTCTGATTCAGGACGTCGCGCTCGAAGCGCGCTTCCGCCGCGGTGCCGGTACCGACCAGATTGGTGGCACCGATGCCCTGATTCAGCACGCCGATGTTGGCGGTGGCGGCGTTGGCCTGCAGTCGCTCCGCGAGGATATCGGTCCAGCGGTTGTTCCCGTTGGTGTCCGTGCCGCGCCCGTCCGTGATCGAATCACCAATGATCGCGACCGCCTTGGAGCCCGCAGGCGCCATCACGTCGATGCCCGAGATGAAGTACCAGTGGTCGGTCTTGCCGGCGGAGGTCATGGCCGCCGCAGACACGTCCGTGCTGTTGGCCTGCACGTAAGACGTCGTGCGGGAGCCCGCGTGCGCAGTCAGATTGCTCGGCACGCTGCCGAGCGCCATCGTGATCGTCACCTTTGACAGCGGCGCGAGCGCGAAGTCGAGCGGGTCCGACCAGACCTCTTTGCCCTGCGCGATCGTGACGGACTCCATGCCCGAGAAGGAGAGGGCCTTGTCCGTCGCGGTGTCGATCGTGCTGTCGGCGGGGCCCGTAGACTTGTTGATCGCGACGTGCACCGACTTGGCGGTCACCGGCCCGTTGCCGGACAGGTTCGAGAGCTGGAGGCGGATCTGGTTTCCGCCGATCGACACGCGCGTGACCTGCCGCAGGACTGCGTTCGACAGCGGAGAAGGGGGCTGCGCGTCGGCCGCCGCGAGATACGGAGACGCGGCCCAGGTACCGACCCACTGCGTGCCGCCCGGCGAGCCGCCGCCGCCGCCCATCCCGCCGCTGTTTCCTCCGGCGCCGGCGCTGGTTCCGCCCGCTCCGCCGACCGACGGCAGGCCACCGCTGCCACCGCCCGCGATGCTCGCTCCACCGGTCGTGCTCGCGCCGCCAGTCGTGGTCGTCGTGCCGCCGGTCGCGGTCACTCCGCCCGTTGCGCCGCCGTTACCGCCCGTCGGTCTCGCGCCACCCGTCGGCGCCGCGGTGCCTCCGGTCGTCCCGCCCGTCGTCTGGGTGCCGCCCGTGGCGGTGACGCCGCCCGTGCTCGAAGTCTGCCCGCCGGCGGCAGGCGTGTCGGAATCAGATGAAGAAGAACACGCACCGAGGAGAGAAAGCCCAGCCAGCACACTCACGAAACGCAGGTTTTTCATCGAAGGCTTGGCCATACTGTCTGCGCTCGCAGGTTCGTGCAACGCCACGAACTCTGGCGCAAACGCAGTCGAATCGCCGAGGCAAACTCTTCCGGTTAGGAAGCGCGATTGCCAATGCGATCCTCTCGTTTCGGCGCAAACATTCGACAATCGGCAACACGCACGAGCGCAAAGTGCGAGATGCCGGACGAAATTGCGAGAAGCGTCGCGAGCGGCGGCGCGCAACGCGGCGCGCCGCCTCTTGCACTCAGCTTACTGGAACCGGCTCTTCAGCGTGCTCATCACGCGATGCGTACGCTGTTGTTCCGGGATCAGGTTCTGCTCCACGAACAGGCGCGCGTCCGGCTCGAGCTCGGGAGCGTCGCGCCGGTAGTCGTCGCGACCATGATCTTCGCCTTCCTCGAGCGCAGCGATCGCCGCCTTCTCGCCCAGCGCTTTCGCCCCGCCCTCGACGAGCTTCGCAAAGCTGCCCCACGGGCCAGAGCCTTGTGCGGGTTCTCCACCGCGGCGGCGGATCTCGTCGCGCAGCATGCCGACGCGCTGGGCGTGGGACTGCATGCAGTCGCTCAAGGTCGTGACCTCCGGCTTGTTGCTGAGCTTTTCGATCGCCTGACGGTAGGTCTCGACTGCGGAGATTTCGCCACGCAGAAACGAGTTCAACTTGTCGACGGTTTGTGTGGCCATGCGGCCTCCTTTCTGGGTTCGAACAGCGACTTTACCCAGCAAAATCGGGGCCAACGGCATCACGTCATCTGACCCACCCACGCGCTTCAGTGCGATCGATCGCGAAAGTGCGCGATGGCCTCGTCGAGATAGATCTCGCGGGCGCCGTGCGGAAGCGGATGCACCTCGACCCGCACGGGCCAGCCGGCGTCGCGCAGCCGCTCACCCAATCTCCGCGCGCTCGCCGCGACGGTGTCGTGTTGCCCGTAGCCGACGTAAAACGGTTTCGGCGAGAGCTCGGCGATGCGGTTGCGTTCGAGCCACGCGCCGCCCGAAATGGCGGCATATCCCTGCGCTTCGAGCGCACCGTTCAGCGCCAGCGCGCTCACGAAGTACGCTCCCGACGACGAGCCAGCCACGTAGAAGCGTGAAAACGGCGCGCCGATCAGCGCCTCGAGCTTGTGTCGCTTGCTCGCGAACTCTTCGACCATTTCGGGAGTCCAGCACTCGTATTGCAGCGCGCTCGTCGGCCAGCCCCACCAGCCTTTCTGCGACGCCGGCGCGAGCCCGCGGCGCCCGCGCGGGAGCAACACCGCGAACCCCCCGCGCTGCGCGGCGTTCGCCAGCACCGTCCCGAGGTTCTTCTTCTGCGGGCTGGTCTTCCCCGGAGGGATCGTGCCGTGCAGATACAGGAGCAGCTCGTCGGTCCTCGCTTCGGGGAGGACGTAACAAGTCTCTTCGTCGAGGGCCGTCATGGCCTCGCTGCAGAAGTCGCTCGTCGCGTCCGGCGCGGGCGGCGGCCAGGGTGCGCTCGGCGGAGGGGCCGGCGCGGGCGCTGCCGCTGCCGGTTGCGCTGCTTCAGCTTGCGTGGGCGCTTCCGCGATCGGCGTGGGTGACGCCTCGGTGCGCGCTCGTGCCGGCGGAGTCGTGACCGGACTACGCTCGCAGGCGAGCGCCAGAGCTAGCAGTCCGACCCAGCGCATACGGATACGTCGTCGTAAAACACGTCGCCATTCTGGCCCGCCGTGAGCGCGACGCCGCCGTGGATACCGGTCACGTTCGTGAGCTCGGCGACGAGCTCGCCGTCGAAGTAGCCACGAAGCGTGGTCCCGTCGATCTCGAGCGCCATCTGGTACCAGGTGTCAGCCGCGATGGTTGCCGTGAACGTGTCGGTGGTAGGCGTGCCGGCGCGCGCACTGAGCAAGGTCCCCGCGCCGGTGTTGTCGATCAGGATCTGATCGCGGGTGTCGGCCGTGTCGAAATCTGCTCCGACCACGGCGAAGCTCACCCCCGAGATCTGCGTGAACTTGAAGCGGACCTCCATCCACCGATTGCCGGTGATCGAGCTCGCCGCTTTGGCCGGCACCGTCTGACCGGCGTAGTCCGGATTTTGCCGAAGCACCTGGTTGCTACCGTCGGAATAGACCATCCACGACGTCGCCTCCCAACCCGCCGCGTTGCCGTCCTCGAAATCGTCGGAGAAGGTCGCCTCTCCGCTCGAGCCGGCTCCGCCGGTGGGCGCACTGCCGCCCGTCGCTGGCGCGGTACCACCGGTAGGTGGAGCTCCACCGGTTGATTGAGCACCGCCGCTGGTCATCGCGCCGGCTTCTCCGCCCGAGCCGCCGTCCAGGGGGGCGGGCGCGACGCCGCCTTCACCTGCGTCCGCGATCGATGGCGTTCCGCCGTCTCCGTTCACGGGTCCCGTCCCCGCGCTGCCGCCCTCGTCACCCGACGGAGTGGCACCCCCCGTCGCGCTCGGAGCCCCGCCGCTCGAGGCCCCGCTGCTCGACGACCCACCGCGGCCAGCCGAAGCAGCGCCGCCTTCGTTCGAAACCTCTCCCGCGGCGCCGGTCGGCGGCGAGCCGCCGGCTTCCATCGGCCCGGCGCGCCGCACGCAGAGCCCGGACAAGCAGCGCAGCCCGACGTCGCACTTATCGTGCGAATCGCACTCACAGCGCTCGGTCCCGGCCTCGCACGACGGCGAAGCATCGCCGCCGTCGTCGTCCCCACAGGCGGACGCGACCCCCAGGATCAGAAAGGCGACAAGCGACCAACGAAAGACGCGATTCAAAGCGCGGCCAGTCTACCCCGAATTCCGCTTGCCGAAACGGAGCGCCTGGACCTTCGGCGATTGAGTGCCGCGTGAATCAGCGGCGAGCTCGAGCGCGCCGGCGAGCCGCCATCACGACTGCGCCGGCCAACCCAGCAAGCGAGAACCACGCACCAGCGTCCGAGGCACGACCCCTCGTCGCACAACCGCTCTCGGAAGTGCTCGAGTCATGCGCCGCCGGGGCGATCGCGGCGCCCGCCGTGCCCGCAGCCTGCGTGAGACCACCGCTGTTCACTCCACCCATCTGGCTGCTCGGGCTCCCGCCGACGCCGCCACTTGCACCCGCGCTGGCTCTGCCGCCGAGCGCGGCGCCACCGCTGCTCCCGCTCGTGCCACCGGTCGCGAATGAGCTTCCACCCTGGCCGCTGTTGCCACTGGTAGCGCCGGTTGCCGTCGTACCTCCCTGCGCGGCTCTGCCGCCGGCCATCGCGCCGCCACTGCCGCCGGATCCGCCGCCCGCGCTCGACGCACCTCCGAGGTTGCTCCTGCCCCCGCCTCCTGCGCCGGCCGATGCGCCGCCGTTGCTCGAGCCGCCCATCGCCGGCGGCGGTGCCGTGCCCGTGCCGACGGCAAAGCTCATCTCCGCGCCGCTCGCGCCGATCGAGTGCACGCGCAGGCCGGAAGCGCTGCCGTCGTTCCAATTCGAGCTCGGCGTGGTGGACGACGAAAATTCGCTGCGCGCGCCGCCACGGAAGTAGTCGTTGCTGTCGCTGCCGGGCGACGGCCACATCGTCTTATCGAGGTCTTTCTTTCCGTCCGCTTGCACCACGGCGAGCTGCAAGGGATCGGGTGGATTGTTGCCACGGATCGTGCCGTCGTAGTGCAAGAACAAGAGCCCGCCGCCCTTCAGCACGTTCCAGCGCCCTTCGCGCTGGATGTTGGACCAGAAGAACAGCTCCTTCTCGTTGTTCGGATTGATGAACAGATAGCCCTCGCCGCCGAGGCTCGCGGTGTAACCCGCGTTGGTGCTGGCATCGACTTCCACGGTCGGGATCCAGCCTTGATCGGCGCGGAAGAAGTCGTTGATGCCAGCCGGGTTCGCGGCGTCCGTGGCGTTGCCCATCAAACAATAGTCGCCAAAGCCGTACAGATCGGGCCAGCCGAACAGCATGTGTCCCGTCTCGTGGGCAAACGTGTAGAGCGAGAGCCGCGTGCCCATGCTCGTCATCTGATAACGCGACAGCGACACGCCGTCCCGGCGTTGATTCAGCCCGCCGGCGTGCGGCCAGAGCCCTTGCCCCCACTCGACGGCGGGGCCTGCGTACACGACGCTGATGGCCTCGGTGCGGCCGTCGCCGTCGTTGTCGAACTCGGAGAAATCGACGTCGGCATCCACGCCCTCGATCAGCTCGCGCATCAGCTCTTCGGCGCGCTCGTAGCCGTTGCCGCCTTCGTAGTAGCTCTTCGGCTTCGCCGCGCGATAGTACGCGTGCACGGTGTTGACGAGGTCGACCGCACCGTTCGAGACGTCGCTGAAGTAGTCGCGCACCGAGCCTTCACAATCGAAGCGCGAATACCCGGGCTCGTTCAACCAGGCGTCGATCTCTTCTCGCGTGAACGCACCCGCTTCATCGCTGAAGTTCACGAGCAAGGTCAGCGCCTGGATGGTGCCCTTGGGCTGCGGGAAGAAGCGCGTCTCGGCTACGGCCCGGGCAACCCCTGCGGGTGTCGATGACGCAGCGTCCGGCCAAGCTCCGACGACTCGGCCCTGCCAGACGATGTCGGCGGCAGCAGAGGGCGCCAGCGTCAGGCCGAACGCCAGCGCAACCCCGGTGCCCGACAGGCGCTGAGAACTCGACGCCTGCTTCCTCGAAACCCGGCGCACCATTCTGTCTAGTGTCAGGCCGCGCCCGTCGCGGGCCATCAGGAATCGGCGCGGCGAGTTCGCATTTCTTGGGATTCCGCCGGCACGCGGCGCGTCACCGGCCCATGGGCCTATCGGCACCGCATTGCAACGCGCGTTCGTCCAATCGACGCTCGCCGTTCGTTGAAGCTTCGAATGGTGCTGTCGCGAAGGGCGCGCGCAGAGGACGACACGGGCAGCGGCGCGGCTGACGCCGTGCGTCTGGAAGCGTTCCATCGCGGCGACCGCGACGCCATCGAACGCTGCTACCGCGACCACTTCGATGCGGTGGACGCCGCAATCGGCGGCATCTTGGGCGGCGCCGATCGCGAGACCGTGATCCACGAGCTGTTTTCGCGGCTGCTCTCGCAAGAAGCGCTGCGGCGCTCATTCCAGGGCGGTTCGCTTGCAGGCTGGCTCTCTACGGTGGGGCGCAACCAAGCCATCGACTACCGGCGCCGGTTCTCGCGCGAGACCGAGCTCGAAGAGCGTCCCCCCGAAGCGCTCACCGTGCGCTGGCAAGAAGCTGCGGACGCGCGGTTGCTGATCGAGCGCTTCAAGCGCGAGAGCTTACCGCCCGAGTGGGCGGACGTGTTCGACCTGTGCTTCGTCCAGCAGCTTTCGCAACGCGAAGCGGCGCAGGCGCTCGGTATTCAGCGCACCACGCTCGCCTACCGCGAGCTCCGGATCCGCCAGAGGCTCGCCAAGTTCCTACTCCAGAGTGAATCGCCATGACCCACGAACGAGCGTTGATTTCGATCGATCGCCACTTCGCGGGGCGCACGGGCGCTCGCGAGGAAGCACAGCTGCGGGCGCACCTGCCGGAGTGCGAGGTGTGCCGCGCCCGCTACGAACGGCATCTGCTGTTCGAGCGCCTGACGCGCGGCCGCGGCGCGCAGCAGCGGCTGGCGCGCGGGCTGGGCTTCCGCATCGAGAGCGAGCGCAGCTGGCCGCGCTGGACGGCGGCCGTCATGGCCACCGCAGCGACAGCGGCCGCGGCGCTGCTCGTGTTCGGGCGTCCAAGCGAGCCGCCCCATCCGGAGTTTTACGCTCGAAGTGGACCGAGCTCGCTCGCGCCGTCCCTGCTCGTGTATCGGATGCACTCGGATACCGCGCCGGTGCAGGCGCAGAGTCGGATCTCGCGCGACGACGAGCTGGCCTTTGCGTATTCGAACCCGAGCACAAAGAAGTACCTCTGGATTTTTGGCGTGGACGAGCACCGCCACGTGTACTGGTACTATCCGGCATGGCCGGAGGGCACACCCGAGCCGGGGCCGTACGCAGCACGAGCGGGCGTCGGGCCTCACGAATTGCCGGAGGCGGTGCGTCACGATTTCGACGGCTCGCGGCTCGAGCTCTACTCGCTGATGTCGGACGAGCCGCTGTCGGTCGCCGAGATCGAGGCGCGCGTGACGACGACGGGCAACGCCGAGCTACCGAACGCCACGGCGGTGCGCCGGCTGCTCGAGGTCGCGCCATGAACCGCTGCCTCGCCTGCCTCGGGTTCATGGCCTGGCTGCTCGCAGGGCTGCCGGCACGAGCCGCGGACGGCGCGCGGCCCAGCGCGGTGTTTGCGCTGATCATCGGGGTCAACCGCAGCCTCGATCCGGACGTCGCGTCCTTGCGCTACGCCGACGACGACGCTGCGCGCTACCTGGATCTGTTTCGCGCACTCGGCGCGCGCACGTACCTGTTGGCGAGCCTCGACGAGAATACGCGGCGCTTGCATGCGCAGGCGGCCGCCGAGGCGCTGCCGGCGCGGCGCTCGGAGCTCACGCGCGCCGTGGCCGGTCTGACCCGCGACATCGCTCGAGCTCGAGCGCGCGGCGTTCAGGCCGTGCTGTACGTGATCTACGCGGGACACGGCGACGCCGGAGACGACGCCTGGCGGCTCACACTCGAAGACGGTCGCCTCGACGGCGCGAGCTTGCTGAAAGAGGTCGTGAACCCCGCGGGCGCCGAGCAGACCCACGTGATCGTCGACGCCTGCCAGGCTTACTTGCTCGCGTACGAGCGCGGGCCCGGCGGTACGCGGCGCACTGTCGGTGGCTTCGTGGAGCTCGAAGCGGCGTCGCGTCAGGGCCGCGTGGGTTACTTGTTGTCGACGTCGACCACGGGTGAAACCCACGAGTGGGCCGGGTTCGAGGCCGGCGTGTTCAGCCACGAGATCCGCTCGGGGCTCTACGGCGCGGCCGACGCGAACGCGGACGGAATCGTCAGCTACGCCGAGATAGCGGCGTTCGTGACCCGCGCCAACGCCGCGGTCGTGAGCGAGCGCTTCCGCCCGCGGATCGTGGCGCGCGCGCCGGGGGGCAGCAGCGTGCTTTTGGACGTCCGCGGGCTCGGCAAGCGCCAGGTGCGCTTCGAGGGCGAAGAGACGGCCGCTCACTATTTGCTCGAGGACTCGCAGGGCGTTCGCTTGCTCGACTTCCACGGCAGCCCCAACGTCCCGCTGCGTCTGATCCGACCGCCCGGAACCTCGACTCTGTACTTGCGGCGCGTGTCGGACGGCACGGAACGCGTGATCCCGCCGGGCGGCGAGGTCGTGCACCTCGAGAGGCTCGTGGCGCAAGCACCGCGCGCCGGGACCCGCGGTGCGGCACACCAGGCCTTCAGCACGATCTTCTCGCTGCCGTTCGATCCCGCCGCGGTTACCGCGTATGAACGCAACGCTGCGGCCGAGGAGCGCGCGCGGCTCGCCGCTTCCGAGCGCAGCGACGCGCGCTCGCGAAGCTTCCGGATCGCGGGCTGGACGAGCGTGGGCCTCGGAACCGCGGCGATCGCGACCGGAGGCGTGCTCGCGCTGTCGGCTTTCTCGCTGCGCGCTCGCGCCGGCAAAGAGAGCCAGGCTCGCGCCGCCGAGCGCAATGAGCAGATCGCTGACCGGAACCTCGCGGCGACGCTGTTCCTCGCTGGCGGCGGCGCCGCGCTCGGCACCGGGATCGCCCTCTTGTTGTGGGATACCGCGCCGCCGGCCGAGCTCAGCGTGTCTGCTTCGGCATTCGACGTCCGAACGACGTGGCGGTTCTAATGTTCCCTTCGTCCAGACGCTGCTCGCGGTTCGTTGTTGGAGCAGGAGGCACCCATGAACTGGCTCAACGCAAACCCCGCGGTCCTGCTCCTCGTCACTGCCGGCCTGAGCGCCGGCGCCTGCGCGGGGGAAGTTTCGCTCGAGGGCAAACCCTGTCCGTGTGAGAGCGGTTGGGTCTGCTGCAGCGACGGCTTTTGCGCCCGCGACCCGGGCAGTTGCTCGAGCACCGGGGGAGCCCCCGGTGAGGGTGGCAGCGGCGATAGCAGCGCCGAGGGTGGCAGCGGCGATAGCAGTGCCGAGGGCGGCAGCGGCGATAGCGGCGCCGAGGGCGGCAGCAGCGGCAACAGCTTCAGCGGCGGCGATGGCGGCACGGGCGCTGCGTCACCCGAATGCCCGGGGAGCGTGGACTTCGAGACGAGCAGCTCCGAGAGCCTGGCGCTCGGCCCGCACAACCGAGTTTTCCTCGCTCCGTCGATCGCGCCGGACCCCGTACAGAACCACGCCGACCAGGTCGTCTTTCCCGGACCGACGCTGTCGCTGCTCGCGAAGTTTCCGGAGGCTTCGAGCGACGCCCCGGCGGATCCATCTGCGGGCGCTGCGCTCGAGCCCTGGCTCGGCGAGTTGTCGCTGGTTCCCGAGGGATGCGAGCCGGGATCTCTGACCGGAAAAACCGTGAGAGTGCGGTTGCTCTGGCATCTCGATGGCGCGATCGTCGGCGCGCCTCCCCACGGCGTTTTTCTCGGCAGCTACGTCGACGGTGAGCCTGTGTATTACCCCGATGCCAGCCAGGTGCAGCTCGGGCACGAGCGCACCGGCTTGGCCACGGGCACGCCAGCCCTCAACACGTTGAACCCGATCGTGCTCACGCACACCTTCACCGAGGACGAGGATTCGGCCTACCTTCGCGTGTATCTGCTCGAGGACTTCGAGATCGAGACCACTGTCTACGTCGAAAGCGTCACGTGGGGCGAAGGAGACTTGGGTGGCTCCGGCGAAGAGCCAACCGGCGGTACCGATGGGGGCGGCGGAGCCGGAACGGGTGGACACGCGACAGGCGGAGTCACGTCCGGCGGATCATCCGACATAGGCGGCACGACCGGGGGCGGCGGTGCCTCCCCCATCGTCGAATGCACGCGCCCCCAAGCAGAAAGGTGCCCCGAGACGTGCGACGCTCCGAGCGCGGCCTGCCTCCAGAATGAGGAGGAGCAGGTTCCGGAGCAGAGCGTGCACCTCTCTGGCACCGTCACCGCCGTCGCTCAGGAACCCTGGGCGTGGCCGTACGATTGCCTCGGCATGCGCGGTCCATTTGGCGGCGCGCAAACGGAACGGGTCCGCGTAGACCTGCTCGACGACCAGGGAAAGACCTGGACTTTGTCGTTTTTGCCCGAGTTGATCGAAGCGGAGCGCTTTCGAGCGGACGACGAGCTCCAGATCGACTTCGAGCGCATGCAAGCGAACGTCTTCAACGTCAGCCGCAAGCTCAGCGTGACTCGCGACGGTGAGCCCGACGCGTTCTTCATCGATGCGACCGGCGCGAAGGCCTTCCAGAGCGACGGCGAGGGGCTCGCTTTCACGACCGGCGACCTCTCGTGCGCGTACTCGGTTCCGGGCTTCGACGGCTGCACCACGGCGCGCCACACGGTCATCGCCAGGAGCAGCGGCACCGAAGAGACGACCGATCCCTGCCGCGCCTCGCTCGACGGCTTCACGGTCAGCGCGCGCTTCCAGTACGCGGGCAGCGCTCCTGCCAGCTGCAATGCCAGCGCTGGGTCCTGCGATGCCCAATCGAGCTTCGTCGCGAGCGGCGTGCGCGAGCGCTGAGCTCAGCGCGTCCCATCCACGCGGTAGCGCGCCAGATCGAGGTGGAGGTGATCGTGGTGCAGCCGATCGAAGTATTCGGTGAGCACCACGGAGAACACTCCGTCGTCGTACAAGCGGCGAGCGAGGGCGCGCAGAAAGCGGCCCTCGCTCGTCGTGGGTTCCTTGCCCGGACTGCCGAAGTGCCGCGCGACCGAGACCGTGCGGCCATCGGCCAGGCGAAAGCTGCGGATGTCGATGGCGTTCGCGTAGCTGTGCTCGCTGACGAGCGCGAAGCGCGCCATCTGCCTGCAGCTGTAAGTCCCGCCCTGTTCCACTTTCACGACGCGGCTCCCGAGCTCCCGCTCGGAAACCTCTGCCAGCACAGCTTCGAATCGCCCGAGCGCGAGCGCCATCCCACAGCTCACGAGCGGCGCCGAGCTCCAGCGCACCCCGCCTTTCGGTCCGCGATAGACCACCGCCTCGGGCGCGCCGCACTCCGCGCCGCTCCGCAGCTTGCGCCGCGGCAGCTTCGCCGCCGTGAACCGAATTCCCGCGCGCTCGAGCCGCTCCGCGCAATCGGGGATCGACTCGGGCGGCGCGACGACCGCGTCATTGGTCGGATCCAGATCCGCGCGCCCCGGCTCCGGTTCCGCCTCTGCGGCCTCCGTCGTTGACCCGACCACCATCACCAACCCAAAAATCAGAGCAAAGAGTCGCAAGCCCTCGTCTGACACGGCGGCTCCCGGGTCCTTGGGCGCGCTCGGCACGCGGACCGCACGCGGGCGCGCACGCGGTCTACGCCCTTCTCCCGCGAAGGAATCAGCTGTATTGGGCCGGATCCTCGCTGGCACGACGGTTGCTGAGGCGCTCGGCCCTGAACAGCCGGATGACTGCGATGGGTAAGAGTTTGGCGTCTCTGTCGTGCCTGGGAGCCCTGTGCGCGGGCGCGCTGGCGAGCGGCTGCGCCGTCGAGGCGCTCGAGACTTCGGAAGAAGGGGCCGATGTCGGCGAGATCAGCGAGGCCGTGATCCGCGCCAACGCGACCCTCGAGGCGCCGTGGGCCGTGCAACTCGGGGGCGACACCGTTTGCACCGCCGAAGCGCTGACACGGCACTGGTTGATCACCGCTGCCCACTGCGTGTTCGGCAAGCCCGAGCTCAGGACCGGCCGCACCGTCCAGGCAGTGAACCCCACCACCGGCGCCATGACCACGGTCTTCAACGGCAACGCGCGCTACATCATCCACCCGAGTTACTCACACACCAGCGCCGATCGCGTCCACGACCTCGCGCTCGTGTTGCTCGACGGCGACGGCATGAATCTGCCGAGCTTCGCGCGGATTTACAACGACGCACGCGAGCCCTGGGTCAAGAACTTCACGGGCAACCGCAACTTCGAGGTGGCAGGTTTTGGGCTCGGGTCGAACCCGGGCGGCGTATCCGAGTGTGACGACGGCGCGGGTGGCATCAAGCGGCTCGGCACCTCCTTCAGGTTGAATGGCCTGAATCAAGAACCGTGGTTCCAGGGCCCCATGAAAGTCACTGGGTTGTACACGGGCGATCAGCAGCTCTGCGACGGTGACTCGGGCGCTCCGTGGCTGCTGCGCCGCGGGCACAGCTTGATGCAGTTCGCCGTTCACAGCGGCAGCCGCGGTGCAATCGGCGGGCAGAAAGCCGCAACCCTCGTCAAACCCAAGCTCGACTTCATCCGTCAAGAAAGCATCAATCAGGGCCGCCCGATCGAGTGTTTTACGGACACCAGAGACGGTTACAAGTTTCTCAGCTGTCAGGATCGCCACGTCAAGATCGTCGCGGAGGCCGAGAGTGGGCTGCTCGTGGCGCCGATGGCGCTCGGCAACAGCGGCAATGCTTCTTCTGCGCGCTTCGTCTCGCTGCCGACGAACACCACGACGGGCGGCTCGGCGCAGCTCACGCTCAGCGTGCCGCAGTCCGACCGCTACTTCGTGTGGGTTCGCGTGCTCGCGCCCAACGCCACACCGAACGCTGCCACCGTCTCGGTCGACGGTTCCGCTCCGCGCGAGCTCCGCGTCGACGCCAACCTCGCAGGCTCTTACCAGTGGTTGGTCGTCAGCCTCGGCAACATCCCCACCGCTTTCTCGCTCGGCGCGGGCGCTCACAGCATCGTCCTCGGCCGCGGGCTCGCCGGCACGCAGCTCGATCAGGTCCTGCTCACCACCGATCCGAACTACGTCCCGTTCGAGGCCTTCGTCGAAGCCGAGAGCGGGACCGTCGTGCCGCCGATGGCCTTCGTCCGCGGCTTGCCGATCGTCTCCACCAGCTACGGCAGCGGCTTCATTCGCACGCCCAACGGCGCCGCACCCGGCGGCCTTGCGATCTACACCTTCAACGTGCCGCTGCGTTCGGACTACCTGGTCTGGGGCCGCACCAGCGGCACCGCGCCCGATCACGACTCATTCAAAGTCATGTTCGACGCCGACAGCGACAACGACGACTGGGCCTGGCAAACCCCGAGCGGCACCGGCTGGCGCTGGAGCTCGATCAGCGGCGCTGGCAAAGGCCAGCTCCGCGTCGTACTAGACGCCGGCGCCCACTGGATGGCCGTCAAACAGGATGAATCCGGCACCGCGCTCGACCGCTTGCTCATCACCAACAACCCCGGATTCGCCCC
>JAICQO010000143.1 GCA_025937835.1 Polyangiaceae bacterium | reverse complement strand
TTCGACGGCCGCGCTTCCGCTCGAGCCACGCCGTTCGAGTTCGACGTGGTCCCGACGTGACGGAGCTTCCCCTCGTGGCTTCGTGCCCCCGCTGCCGCGCGCGGCTCGACGCGGCGTTCCGCTGCGACACCTGCGGCGAGCACTATCCGAGCCTCGCGAGCGCCCGCGTGCTGTTGCCGGAGCCGTCGTCCCAGCTCGAGTATTGGCAGCGTCAGCTCGGGCTGATCATCCGCCGCGGTATCGACACGAAGAACACCTTGCTCGAGCAGGTGAGCGCGGCGCCGCTCGGAGTCGCCAGCCAAACGCGGCTCCTGGGCCTGGCGCGGGCGATCCTCGAGCAGGTCGAGGACGTGGCCGCCGTGCTCGGTCCAGCCCTCGGCGGTCAGCTACCGCCCGAAGGCGAGGTTTTCCTCCCGCGAGGCGCGCTCGACTATTCGAGCTATCTGCATCGGGACTGGGCCTGGCCGGGCGGGCCCGACGGCGAGAACGAGTCCGCGCTCGCCGCCGTCCGACGCGTCGCCGAGGGGCGCGCCCTGGGAAGGGTGCTGGTGATCGGGGCCGGGGCGTGCCGGCTCGCCTACGACTTGCATTGCGAGTGCGGCGCGACCGAGACCAGCGCGCTCGACATCGATCCCTTCCTGCTCGTGATGGCAGAAGCGGTGATCCGCGGCGCGAGCCCTGCGCTCACCGAGACCAGCGTCAACGCGCCCGAGGTCGATCCCGTGAGCCACCGCTGGACGCTCGCGACGCCGCGCGGCGCGCTCGGCGAAGACCGGTTTCGGTTCTTCCTGGCAGACGGCACCGAGCCGCCGTTCGTCGACGGCAGCTTCGATACCGTCGTCACCCCGTGGTTCATCGACCAGGTCCCGACGGATTTGCCGGGCTTGGTGGGCAAGCTGCAGCGCCTGCTCGCGCCAGGCGGACGCTGGCTGAACCACGGCCCGCTGATCTATCCGCCGGACAAGCTGCCGATCGCGGCCTGGTATTCGCGCGAGGAAATCTTCGAGCTCGCTCGCGACGCAGGCTTCACGATCGGCGCCTGGGAGAGCGCGTCGCTGCCGTGCTTGGTCTCACCGCTGACCGGGCGCGGCAAGATAGAGACCGTGCTCACGTTCGCGGCCGCGCGCACCTGAACGCGAGCCACCTCGCCGCGTCACGCGCTCAAGCGATGCCCGACAGCGTCGCGTTGACCTTGCCGTTGTCGGCGCCGATCTCCGTGATGCTCGAGCCCATCAGCTTTGCGACCGTGAGCAGTGCCTTGCTCAGGTTGTCGCCCGGGTAGTTGTGGTGCGCGTCGCCCTTGAGCTTTCCGCCGGCCTTGCCGAGCAGCAGAACCGGCCACTCTTCCTTCGTATGGATCTTGCCCCAGGCTGTGTCCGACGTGACGTAGATCAGCGACGCATCCAGCAGCGTGGAGGCACCGAAGGTCGTGTTCTTGAAGTTGGTCAAGAACTCGTTCAAACACTTCATGGCGTACATCACGCCCTTGTCGACGCGCGGTTGGTTCGACTGATCGCCCGCGTCGCCGTGACAGATCGTATCGTGGAAGTCGGCGTTCATGTCCGTGTCGAGGTGCCGGTAGTACACGTGCGCGGCCGGCAAGCTGAACATGTACGTGAGGACCCGCGTCCTCTCGCAGGCAAGGGCCAGCGTCGAGAGCTCGGCCATCGCCGTGTTCACGCCGGGCGGGGCCTCGCTGCGGCTGTCCGCGGCGGCGGCCGGCGCCACGGGGCTCGAACAGGCCGCGGGCTTGGTCGTGCCGCCGCCCGGGTTTCCCGTGGGGGAGCTTTGAAGGCGTAGCTCGATGCGGCGGATCGCCTCGAGGTGCTCTTCGACGCGCTGCCGGTCGTTGGCTCCGAGCTTCTTCTGCAACGCCTGGCCGTCCGCGAGGCACGAGTCGAGCATGCTCTTCTTCACGGCGTTCAGCTTCGCCATCGCGTCCGGCATGGGCTCGGGCGTACCCGGCGTGGTCGGCGTCGTGCCGTCCATGAACAGCTTGGTGAAGAGCTTCTTGGGGTCGTACTCGGCGTCGTTGCGCGCGCTCGGGCCGCGGTGCGAGACGCTGTGCAGCGAATCTTGCGGCCCGCCCGGCGTCGCCGGCGTGATGCCGACCTGTATCGACTTGAAGTCGACGCCCGAGCCGGTCACGTCCGCCACGATCTGATCGATCGATTTGCCCTTCACGGCGTTGCCGTTCAAGGGCCCGCCGGTCGTGGCTCCCGAGGAACCCGTCGGGTGCTCGATGCCGCCGATCACGCACTTGTTCGTGAGGCCGCTGATCACGGTCAGGTGCGACTTGAAGTCGGCGATTGGCTGGAGCTGCGGGCTCAAGGTCCATTCCGCACCGCTGCCCGTCGCCGCTGGCTTCCACTTACCCGGAAGCGAACCGTTCCCGAAGAACCACGTGACGTAAGGAACGGCCACGGGGGCGCCGGTCTGAGCCAGCGCGGTGCCGTTGTCGTTCAGCATGATCTCGAGCAAGGGCAGGGGGATCGTGACGGCTCCGCCCGTCGCGAGCAGGCCGCGAAGAACCGTGCGCCTATCCAGGGATTTGGTGGTCATGTGAGTTACCGGTGCGACTAGAGCGACAAACGGTTAGGAATTTGCCGAGATTGGCGGAAGACTCAGACGAAAAGAGTGAGCGCGCGGGGAGGGGCGGCGCGTGCCGCCCCTGGGACTAGAGTTGCGGAGCGACGGTCGAGAAGGCCTCGCTGGTGGCGACATCCTGCACCAGCTGGCGGAACTTGAAGCCAGAGCCCTGGAACGAAGCGTAGAGATCGTTGATCACGCTCTGGTCGCCAGCGCGCTCGCGGTGGCCGACGGCGTACGAGTAGTACTTGCGCACGAAGCACTGCGCGACCGACGCGTCGGCCGCCATCACTTCGCCGAGCTCGCGCGCGTTGGCCACGGGCTTGCCGTTGAAGTCCCCGCTGGCGTCCACGGGCAGCGTGTCGTCGAGCGTGCGGTAGCGCCCGATGGCGTCGAAGTTTTCGAAGGGCAACCCGAGCGGATCCATCAGCGAGTGGCACCCCGCGCAGGTCGGGTCTTCGCGGTGCTTCTCGAGCTTCATGCGCTTCGTCAGGTGCGTACCGGGAGGCGCTTCGTCCAATTTGGTGTTGGTGCCCTCCGGCGGCGGAGGAACCGTCAGGCACATCAGGGCCTCGCGCATGAACTTGCCGCGCAGCGTCGGCGAGCCTTCTTGTTGGTTCGACCACTGCGACAGGAACCCGGGCTTGCTCATCACGCCCAGCCGGTTGCCGTCGAGCGGCAGCGAGCGCGTCTCGAAGGTGGTGGGCGTGAGGCTGCCCGGATCGAGGCCATAGAGCTTCGCGAGCTCCGAGTTCACCACGACCTTGGGGGTCGTGAAGACGCTCAGCGTGTTGGCGCCGTCGTCGAAGGCCACGCTCGCCCAGGTCTCGCGCGTGTCGCGCACGATCGCCACCTGCAATGTCGGCGTGTATTCGGGATAAAGGCTCGGGTCCTTGGCCTGCGACAGGACCTTGTGGAGCTGCATGTACTCTTCGGCGAAGGCGGCCATCGCCTCGCGCCCGTTCGGCGAATCCAGCAGCGCCGTGACGGCCGCGCGGACGCCGTCGGCGCTGGCGAGGGCGCCGCTCGACGCCTGCTCCAGCAACGCCTCGTCCGGCGTGCTGTTCCAGATCAAGTAGGCGAGCCGGCTCGCGAGCTCGAAGCCGGTGAAGCGCAGCGCACCGTTCGCGCCCGCAGCGCCGAGCTCGGGCCGATACAGGAAGTTCGGCGAGTTCAAGAGCGCGATCGCCGCCCAGCGCGCGGCTTCGTTGGCGCTCCCGAGCTCCGTCGCCGCCTTGCTGGCGACCGCGACGATCCGCTCCACCTCCGCCGCCTCGAGCGGCCGGCGCCACGCGCGCAACCCGAAGGACTGCACGAAGCCCTGGATGCAAGCGTCGTTCGCTGCTCCGCTCGGCGTACACCCGAGCAGCGCCTGGCGCTTCGCGTCGTCCGAAATCACGGCGTTGACTGCGGCTTCCACCTGAGCCTGGAAGGCCATGACCCCGTCCTCGGAGGTGGAGAGGATGCCGGCACCGATCGCCGCAAAGCCTCCGGTCCAGTCGTCCTCTTGCAGGTCGGTCGTATCGACCGTCACGCCGAGCAGATCGCGGATGGAGTTACGGAACTGAGTGTGCGTGAGGCGGCGAAGCAAGCCGGGCGCGGGCTCGAACGGCGCGGGTTGCGGGAACGGCAATCCTGCCGTCGGCGACGAACCCGACGAACCCGCGGCTGGCACGGGCGGCGCGCCCGCGCTGCTCACCGCGCCGGCGCCGCCTTGAGCAGACGCGGTTGCACCGGTTGCGTTCCCGGGCCCGGTCACGGGACTACCGCCCTGAGACGAGCTCGTCGGAGTGCCCCCGCTGCCTCCGGCCGCTGCCGGTCCGCCGAGAGCGCCGCCCTGCCCGTCTGCGTCGACGGTGCCGCTGCAGGCGAAGGCGAACGCGAGCGCACAGCAGCAAACGGCAAGCTCCGTCGGGTGGCGGAGCTCTGTTCTGGAAACCTTCTTCATCAAACTCTCCGGTTCCAAGCCGCGAGTCGGCCCTGACTTCGCGTGTGGCGAAGCCGGTCCTGGGCTCAAACAGCCGCACCCCTGCAGTGCCGCCTCCCCGCCGAGGACATCAAAAATTCTATCAAATCTGACATTCAATGCTTAAATTGAACCCCGCCAGAATATTGCAGTAGTGGTGCACGTGCGCGTGACAGCGCCTCGATTTGCTCGAGCTCCTGAGGCGCTCGCTGTCGAACACACACCTTCGCGCGCAGGCTGCGCACAGCTCTCACGCTTGCATTCAATGGCGTCGCTCTCGCGATGCACGCACACCGCTCGCGTCGCGACGCGGACACTCCGCGCAGCTCGACCCCGAGCGCGAACTGCGAGAAACTCCATCACTTGGTAGGTCGGGTTTGGATGGAGGATGGATGAATCAGTATCCGTACGCGCAGTCCGGCTGGCAGGCGCCACAGCAGCACCAGGCGCCCCCAGAGCCGCAGCAGTCTTGGCGCGCGTTGCCGTTCCAATTCACGGGCAACACGTCCGAGTACTTTCGGATCTGGATCGTCAACACCCTGCTCTCGATCGTCACGCTCGGCATCTACTCGGCGTGGGCCAAGGTCCGGCGCAAACAATACTTTTATCGACACACGTGGGTAGAAGGCACGAGCTTCGACTACCTCGCCGACCCGATCAAGATCTTGAAAGGCCGGCTCGTGATCGGCGCCATCATCGCCGTGCTCGCGGTCTCACAGCAGTATTCGCCGGTCCTCTACGTCAGCCTCCTGGTGCTGCTCGTGTTCGCCTCGCCCTGGCTGGTCGTGAAAGCCCTGGCGTTCAACGCGAGAAACTCGGCCTTTCGCAACCTCCGCTTCGCCTTCGCGGGACGCACGGGCGAGGCCTACTCCACGTACCTGAAGATGATGGGCATCTATCTGATCACGTGCGGCCTCGGCTACCCGTACATGCAATGGAAGCTCACGCAGTTCGTCGTCACCCGTCACTATTACGGCGATCAGGAGTTCTCCTGGCGCACGAGCTCGACCGACTACTTCATGGTCTACCTGAAGGCGCTCGGGATGGTGCTCCCTGCGTACGTCCTGTTCATCGGCTTCGGCGTGCTCTCCGCCATGAGCGCCAAGCAGTCGTCTGGCTTCGAGCCGCCGCCTCCCTGGCTCTTGTTCTCTGCGATCGGCGTCGTGTACGCCTACTTGCTGATCCCGGCCGCGTTCGTGCGCGCGCGCGTCGGCAACCTCGTCTACGGCGGGATCCAGATCGGCAACCACGTCTTCAGCTCCAATCAACGGGCGCGCGAGCTGATCAAGCTGTACGCCGTCAACGCCCTGGCCATCGTCTTCAGCCTGGGTTTGATGATCCCGTGGGCTCAGATCCGCCTCGCCAAGTACCGGGCCGAGCACCTCACGCTACATGCGCTCGGCCCGCTCTTCGCCGAAAACCTCGGCCTCGATCAGGGCCGCAGCGCCCTCGGTGACGCAGCCAACGATCTCGGGGATTTGGACCTGGATCTGGGCCTTGGATGAGGCTCTCCGTCACCTATTACGACGGCCAGTCCACGCGCGCTCACGCCGTCGAGCTCGAAGTCGACGAGGTCGCGGGTCTCGTGCGCTTGCACGGCCTCGCTGCGCCCAAGTCGCACCCCCTCGCTTCGCTCAAGGTCTCTCCGCGGATCGGCGACACCGTCCGCTCGATCACCTTCCCTGACGACGCCCGCGCCGAGAGCTCCGACCACACCGAGCTCGACGCGCTGGCGGCCAAGGCGGGCCACGGCCGCACGCTGCACCTCGTTCACCTGATCGAGTCGCGCTGGAAGGGCGCGTTGCTCGCCGCAGGCATCCTGCTCGTCTTCATCGCTGCGGGCATTCGCTGGGGCATCCCCGTCGTCGCCAAACGTCTGGCCGAGGCCCTCCCGGCCGAGCTCGCGTACGACCTCGGCAAGAGCACGCTCGTGATCCTCGATCGCTCCGTGCTCGAGCCGTCCAAGCTGAGTGACGTTCGAAAGGCCGAGCTCGTGGGCAAGTTCCAGAGCATGACGCGCGAGTACCCCGAGCTTCCACTGCGCCTCCACTTTCGTAAGGGCCTCGGCGCCAACGCCTTCGCGCTCCCGGACGGCACCGTCGTCGTCACCGACGAGCTCGTCGACCTCGCCAAGGACGACCGCGAAATCATGGCCGTTCTGGCGCACGAAATCGGCCACGTCCATTTCCGTCACTCCCTGCGCGTCGCGCTCGAGAGCTCGTCAATCGCCATGCTCGTCTCCGCATACCTCGGCGACATCGGCCAGATCTCGACTCTGTCTGCGGCGCTCCCCGCGGCCTACGCCCAGGCTCACTACAGCCGCGAACACGAGATCGAAGCCGACGGCTTCGCTTTCGACTACATGACCCGCGCTGGCGTCCCGCATCACTTCTTCGCCGACATCCTCGAAAAGCTCGAAGAGAAGAACCTCGGCGGCAAGAGCAAAGACGACGGCACCGCCTACCTCGCGTCCCATCCGCCGACGACCGAGCGCATCGAGCGCTTCCGCAGGGCGAAGAAGTAGTCGGGGACACGTCACACAAAAGCTTCTGTCGCCAAGGCGCCAGGAAGACGCCAAGCGTCGCCATGTTTTTTGGGGGGGCTCCGCATCGGAGACGAGCCTGGCGTCTGTCCGTTGCATCTGGCTGGTGGTGTCTTAGGCTCGATCGCGACCTATGCCGGATCCGTTTGGCTTTCCTGATGTCGTCGATGCGGAGCGCGTCGGCGATTACCCGGCGCTGGCCAAGTGCGGCGGCGGCTACGTCTGGGACGAGGTCCTCGAGTACCGCGTGTGGTGTCATCCCGAGCGCGGCGCCACCGATCTCGCCGGCGGCAATGCCTACTATCACGCGTTCGCGACCTACTCCGAAGCGCTCGAGTTTTCGCAAGGTACGATCGGTACCGAGGAGCCGCTCGCGCTGATCTTGCAACGCGAGTTCATCGACGAGCCTTCGAAGGGTGAATACGTCCACGTTCGCCGCGAGCGCGTCACCGAGTGGCCCGTCGAGTTCTTGCGGCGCCCGCGGCGCACCGCCAGCACCATCCCGGACTTCCTCGCGCCCGACGCCCCCGCGAACCGGCTCGAGATCCTACGCGGTCACGCGCATCGCAATTAGCCTGCGTTCAGCCTCTCCAGGTGAATTGCGCGCGAAAGCTGAATGCGTCGACCGTCACGGGCTCGCTCCCCGCGGGCACGCTCTCGAGCGGCTCCGCGCAGCGCCCGCTGCCCGCGACCTGGTAGTGTCGCAGCTCGCCAATCTCCGAGGCCTCCACTTCGACGAGCTCATGCTCCGTGATTGAGACCACGCAGCTCATCCCGCGCCAACGCTGGCTATCGGCGCTCGTGACCCCGACTTGCGTCGCGTAGCCGTCGCCTTTTTCTCCTTCGGCCACGCCGTCGATACCGAGCTCGAGCAGCCCTGTGCCCCCGAGCCCGCTGAACGACACATCGAGCCCACTGTCGAAACTATGCTGAGTCAGGCACGCCGTGTCGTCCTTGCCCGTGAACCGAATCGACGCCCCGCCGCTCACCTCCGCGCGCAGAGCGCACGTGCTCGCGGAGGAAGCATCACCGTCGTCGTCGCCGCCTCCACACGCTGTGATTGCCAGACAGAGCAACGCCGTTCCGAGCCGCATCCAACGACGATAACGGCGCTGGCTGCGCAGCGATAGGTGGGCAGGGGTCGTACTTGCCTCCGAGGCCCTTGGCGACGCGGCTTCCGTCGCGCGGCTGCGATGAAGTTCGTTCCAGAGTTCGAATCTCGCGGCGAGGGGGTGGCGTGGCAATCAGGCGTGATGTTGTCCAGGCGATGCTCGCCGGCGCGCGAAGGTTTTCGTGCGGTGCAGCTCTAGGCGCATCGGCGCGACAGGGCTCCCGGACTGGTGGTAGCGCATCGTCCTCCATCGCGCTCGGGACGGCGCGCCGGACCGCGGCGGGTGCAGGTCGACCGGGCTGGCCCGCATGGTCGGTTTGGCCACCCCTCCAGACGCAGCGGTTTCCGGACGACTGGGAGGAGGACGATCCGTTGCAGGCACGGCGGCTCACGCGCGTCCCTGCGGTGACCGCTGCGAGATCCGGGCTGCAACGAGGGGGGGCGTCCCCGAGGAGGTTCTTGCGGGTGAAGCCCGCTCTCCTACAGCGGATTACCGCGTGGCATCGGACAGTTACGGTTGGTGTCCGACGGGATCAGCCGGGAAGCGTGGGCGCACATTTTTGTACGCAGATTGGTCTGAAACCCAACGACCGTTGGATCGTACATGTTACAGGAACTTCGATGGGACACGACGAGTCGCCGAGGCGTCGCCGCTTGGCCGAGACCGCGGCGTTCCTTCTTGCGGAGGCCGGCGGAGCTCTGCCGATCGTCTCTGTCATCAAGGGGCTCTTCTTCAGCGACCTCCGGGCGCTACGGGATCTCGGGCACCAAATCACCGAAGCGAAGTACATCGCGCTGAAGGCTGGACCGGTCGTCTGTGCATACGAGCGTCACGTCATCGAAGCCCTGGAGCGCGCCGGGATTGCGCAGCAAGAGGAACTCGAAGATGGGTCGAAGCCGCTGTACCTGATTGCGGATTTTGCACCGAAGACTCTTAGCCCCGAAGAACGGGAGATTATCAGCGCGATTGCCAAGTGGACCAAAAGCAAGACGCCGACCGAGCTCTCGGAGTTTTCTCATATGAACCCGGCATGGCGGAAGGCTTGGAACAGCGCAGCCAGTGGCAAAGCGATCAATCGCGACATCGACATGATGCTCGCGCTACAGCAGATAGTGGAAACCGATCCGTGGCTCGAGTCGCCGCCAAATAGCGAGGAGAGTTCGCTATTCGTCGCTGCGCATTCGACCGACGTGGTTGAAGCGGTGCCTTGGTAGCGGCGCGTGGAATACGAGCCCGATGACGGGACGTGGATCGTGCTTCCACAGGCCCGAGAGGTCTGTGAGGACGTGCGAGCCGCGATCGGCGACGAGCGCTACGAGCAGACGAAGCTGGCGCTCAAGGAAGCGCTCTGTGAATACTTCAGCAACGGCGACTGTCTCGGCAAACACGGAGCCATGATCCACCCTGTCGCTGGCAGCGTTGTTGCGGGCGCGAAGTGCTTCAAGGTTCGATGGGCCTACCCCGGATGCGGGAAGAGCGGAGGCCTTCGACTTGCGTACGTGGTCTACTGCAAGGAGCGCATCGTCAAACTCGCTGGCGCGTGGATGCGCCGGGACGCAACGAATGCGGAGTTTGACGATGCGTTGAAGCGCGGCTGACGCGAGCTCTCACCGAGTTGGTGCGCATGCAAGACACTCGCGCTGGTCTGGTCAAGAAGCGGCACTTGCCAGTATCGCGGGACGCCTACAAGCAACACACCGTAATCGGCCCCTCCGCAGTCACGCTGCCCTGGGTGCTCACGGGGGCGATTGGCTCGCAGCCGCCCTGATATTCGACGTCGGTGAGCTCGAGGGCGAGGACGGAGAAGTCTTCGACGCGTCGGCACGCGCCCATCGTACCGAGCGCAATAGGCTGGCTGCTGAAGTCGGGCGGGTCGATCGTGCAGGCCTGGGAGTTGTAAGCGAGGAGCGTGCCGGAGCACTCGGTCGGGGCGCGGCAGCCGCAGCTGCTGCAGGTGCGGTCGTCGCTGAGTCCGGTGTAATAGGTGCGTGACTCGGGATAATCATCGGGGCAGTCGTGATCTCCGACGCGGAACACGCAGATCTCGTCGCGGAAGGGCAGGGTGGGCTCGGGAAGGCAAGCGGAGCCGCGGTCGCAGCCAGGGACGTCCACGGGCTCGAGGGCGCAGCCTCGCGCGACGGATTGAAAGCGCGGCTCGGGCCGCTCGGTGAGGTTGCCGCCGGAAGGGTTGCAGCTTCCGCCGCTGAGCTCGAAGCCTTCGAAG
>JAICQO010000011.1 GCA_025937835.1 Polyangiaceae bacterium | reverse complement strand
GGTGGGTGACCTGATCGACTTCGTGCTGGCCGCACCGTTCGGCAACGATACCGCGATCTTCATTACGGCCGACCACGGCGAGGGCTTCGGCGAGCGCGGGCGCTACCGTCACGCTTACGACGTGTGGGAGAGCCTGGTGCGCGTGCCGCTGTTCGTGCGCGTGCCCGGCGCGGCGCCGCGACGCATCGAGGAGCCGCGAGGCCACATCGATCTGGTGCCGACCTTCGCCGAGCTCACGGGGATCCGTGACGCCACGGGGCTCCGCGGCAAGAGCCTGGTACCCGAGCTGTTCGGCGCCCCGGCAGAGCCGCGGCCCGTGCTCGTGGACCTGCCGCGCGCGGATCTGATGGATCGCAAGCGCGCCTTCATCGACGGCAAGTACAAGCTGATCGCGTTCGGCGACAACGTGTCTTACGAGCTGTTCGACGTGATGACGGACCCGGAGGAAAAGCAGGACCTGTCGAAGGAACAGCCGGAGCTCTTCGCCACGATGAAGCAGAAGTACCTCGACTTCATCGCGCCGATCCCGAATACGCCGGTGACCGGCGGCGGCAAGCTGCTGAACGCGCCGCCGGGCCAGCGGTTTTGAGTATCGAAAGACCGATGCCCGGCGCTTAGCGCCGCGCGCGGCCGCGCTCGACGCACTCGGCGAGGTGCTCGAGGCTCTCGCGCGTCTCGTCCCAGCCGATGCAGCCGTCCGTGATGCTCTGGCCGTAGGTGAGGGCGCAGCCGGGCTTCACGTCCTGGCGCCCCGCCACGAGGAAGCTCTCGATCATGATCCCGAACACGGCGCGGCTGCCGCCGGCGATCTGTCCACCGAGGTCCCGCGCTACGGCGGGCTGGCGCGACGGGTCTTTCTCGCTGTTGGCGTGGCTGCAATCGACCATCAAGCTCGGACGTAGCCCGGCCTTCTGGAGCGCGGCCGCGGCGACGCCCACGGCTTCGGCCTTGTAATTCGGGCCGTTGGTGCCGCCGCGCAGGATCACGTGGCAGTGCGGGTTGCCGCGGGTGGCGACGATCGCCGCCAGGCCTTGCTTGGTGACCGACAGGAAATGGTGCGGCGAAGCCGAGGAGCGCACGGCATCGACGGCGATCTGCACGCTGCCGCCCGTGCCGTTCTTGAAACCGACCGGCATCGACAGGCCGCTCGCGAGCTCGCGGTGCACCTGGCTCTCGGTCGTGCGCGCCCCGATCGCGCCCCAGGCCACGATGTCCGCAACGAACTGTGGCGTGATCGGATCCAGGAACTCGGTGGCCGTGGGCATGCCCAGCTTCACCACGTCGCGCAAGAACTTCCGCGCCACGCGCAGGCCGCGGTTGATCGCGAACTGGCCGTCGAGGTCCGGGTCGTTGATGAGCCCCTTCCAACCGACGGTGGTGCGTGGTTTTTCGAAGTAGGTGCGCATCACGACGCACAGGTTCTTGTCGAGCGAGCGCGCGAGCGGCTGCAGGCGTGCCGCGTAGTCGAGCGCGGCCGCGGGGTCGTGGATCGAGCAAGGGCCGACGATCACGAGCAGGCGGTCGTCGGTCCCGTCCACGATGGCGCCCACCGCGGCCCGGGCGGCCGCCACGCTGGCAGTCTCGGCCTCGCCGAGGGGCAGCTCCTCCATCAGGATGGCGGGGGGGATCAGCGGCCGGAGGCTCGCGATGCGGACGTCGTCGACAGCGATGAACATGCGGCCCCGAGTGTACGGGGCGGTCCCCGACCCCGCCACCGAGCCCGCCCCCCGCAAATCGGACCGGAAGTCGTGCAAGGGGCCCGGCGGGCGATGTATGGTTCACCCCATGGAGCTTCGTCCTGGGTCTTCGGCAGCTCTGTTCGAAACCCTCGGCCAACTCAAATCGAACTGGATCAAGGGCGGCTGGAGCTGGGACAACCGCTTCAATTGCCTGGCGTCGTCGTTCAGCACCGAGCAGGATGCCGAGGCGCGTGCGGTCGTGCTGCGCTACCTGCCGCGCGAGTACACGACCAAGACCGTGAGCGGAGCCCCCTCGCAGGTTCGTCAGGTGGCCGAGACGACCGGCGGGCTGCGCGTGGATCAGCGCCTCTACAGTACCGACATGGGCGGCCGGCTGTTCGCTTTCGGCCTGTGGTGGCCGTGGGGCGACGAAACCACGATTTCGCTGCGGCTAGGCCTGGGTGGCTACGTCGCCGAAGCCGATCTGGTGCGGCTTCGCGACGTATTCGACGCCCTCGAATAACCAGGAAAAGCCCGACGGGAGCCCGCTAGTGCGGCGCGTTATTGAGCCGATGTTTCAGCGAGCGGGTACTAAGCGAGTGCCCTTCATGAGACATTGAAGGGAATTACCCATGGCCAAGAGCGACAGCGTGCCGAGTGACCCACCGGAGAGTCTGCCTGCCTCGAGCGAGCGGAGGAGCCACCGGCGCGTGAAGGTCGTGGTCCCGGCCGAGATCCTGATGGGCGGCGACGCCATCCCCGCGGGCTTGCTCAGCGTGTCGCTCGGCGGCGCGGCGCTGCGGGCTCAGCTCGACTGCCCCGTCGGTCAGCGGTTCGTGCTGCGCTTCCGCCTGCCGGACCGCGGCTGGATCGATTTTTCGGCGGAGGTCGTGCGGATCTCCGAGCGCTCGGTCGGCGTGCGGTTTTTGGCGTTGGATCGGGCGAGCTTCGACGCGCTGATGGCGCTGCTCGACCAAAAGTCCGCCTGACGATTCGAGCGCGGCTCTGGCCCGGATGCCGCGCTCGGGCTACGCCTTCGCCGCACGATGACCTTGGTCCCGCTCCGCAGGCCGGGCGCCCGCCCAGCGTCGGCAACGCGAGCGTTCTTGCCGACCACGCGCGAAGAGATGCGCGCTCGAGGCTGGGACGAGCTCGACGTACTGATCGTCACGGGTGACGCCTACGTCGATCATCCGGCGTTCGGCCCGGTGTTGATCGCGCGCTTCCTCGAGGGGCGCGGCTACCGCGTCGGGGTGATCGCGCAGCCCAACTGGCAGACACCGGAGGACGTGTCGCGCATGGGACGGCCGCGGCTGTTCGTCGGCGTGAGCGCAGGCAACCTCGACTCGATGCTGAACAAGCTGACCGCGCAGAAGAAGGTGCGCTCGGCCGATCAGTATTCGCCCGGCGGCCGCACCAACTGCCGCCCGAACCGCGCCAGCATCGTCTACTCGAACCTGTGCCGGCAAGCGTTCCCCGGGCTGCCGATCGTGCTCGGCGGGATCGAGGCGTCACTCCGTAGGATTGCGCATTACGACTACTGGTCGGACTCGGTGCGGCGCTCGATCCTGCTCGATTCGAAGGCGGATCTGCTGGTGTTCGGGATGGGCGAGCGCGCAGCCTGGGAGATCGCGAAGCGCCTGGACGCGGGCGAGCCGCTGAAGGGGCTGTGGGACATCCGCGGTACGGCTCACGTCAAGAACCGGCCCGAGGAGTGGCAGCCGTTGCTCGCCGACGCCTCGCGCTTCATCACCGATCGCAAGCTGTTACCGCTGCCGGCGTACGACGACGTGCTCGCGGATCGCCGCAAGTTTGCCGACATGTCGCGGCTCTTCCAGCTCGAGACCAACCCGCACAACGGGCGGCCGATGCTGCAACGACACGGCGACCAGGCGGTGTTCTTCAATTCGCCCGCGTTGCCGCTGGCAGAGGCGGACATGGATGGCCTCTACGATCTGCCGTTCGTGCGCGCGCCGCACCCCTCTTACGGCGCGGAGCGCATCCCCGCCTTCGAGACGGTGAAGCACTCGATCGTGACGATGCGCGGCTGCTTCGGCGGCTGCACGTTCTGCAGCATCACCGAGCACGAGGGGCGCGTGATCCAGAGCCGGTCGGCGGACAGCGTGCTGCGCGAGGTGCGGCAGCTCTCGCGGATGGAAGGCTTCTCGGGGACGATCACCGATGTCGGCGGACCGACCGCCAACATGTACAAGATGCATTGCAAGGACGAGAAGATCGAGCGCGCCTGCCGCCGGCTCTCGTGCGTGCACCCCGGCGTCTGCGAAAATCTCGTCACCGATCACGAGCCGTTGATCGATCTGTTGCGCCGCGTGCGCGAGCAGAAGGGGATCAAGAAGACCTTCATCGCCTCGGGCGTGCGCTACGACCTGGCCGAGCGCAGCCCCGAGTTCATCCGGGAGCTGGCCGCGCACCACACCGGCGGGCAGCTCTCGGTCGCGCCCGAGCACAACAGCCCCGAGGTGCTGAAGCGCATGAAAAAGCCCGGGATCCAGAGCTACGAGCGGTTCGCGACGGCGTTCTGCAAGGCGAGTGACGAGCTCGGCCGCGAGCAGTACCTCGTGCCTTATTTCATCACCGGTCACCCGGGCTCGACGATGAAGGACACGATCGAGCTCGCGCAGTATCTGAAGCGGAACGGCATGCGGCCGCGGCAAGTGCAGGATTTCATCCCGACGCCGATGGCGGTGGCGACGACCATGTATCACACGGGCTTCGACCCGCTGACGATGGAGCCGGTGCCGGTGGCGCGGGAGCTCCGCGACAAGCGACGGATGAAGGCGCTGATCCTGTGGTGGGACGAGGCGCAGTGGCCGCTCGCGCGCGAGGCGTTGATCGACGCGGGACGGCGCGATCTGATCGGGCTCAAGCCGTCGTGTTTGATCCCACCGGAGCACGCGGGCCGTAGTGCGGGCCGCTTCGGCGGCGGGCGCCCGGCGAGCCGCACCGGAAACCGCGAGCGGAGCCGAGACCGGCGATGAACCGCGACCGGCCGGAGCGGCGGCGCGCGCTGTCGGCGCTGTTCTCCGTACAGCCGGAGGCGGTCGCCGCGCTCGAAGCCGAGCTCTTGCTCCGGCGCAACGAGTGGTGCGCGGGCCTCGGGCTCGCGACCACGCTGCACTTCGCGAAATTCGCGGTGCTGCCGGGCGAAGCGCCGTTGCTCTGGTTCGAATCGAGCTTCGACGGCGAGCTCGGCGAGCACCTGGACGATCTGTGGGAAGCGGCGGGCAAGGCGTTCGTCGACATCCTGCGCCACACGGGCGCCGAGCGCGACCTCGACCGCGCCGAGTTTGCGCGGCTGCTCAGCGCTCGCGCGCGGCGCTCGGCGGCGGATCGCTCGGGGCACGCCGGGAGGCCGCGCAGCGTGATCGACAACGACGCGCGCCTCGATCTGCTCGCGCAGCGCTTCCTCGACTCGGTTCTGCCGGGCACCGCGCCGCGCTCGGTGCTCGAGCACCTGCACGGAGAGCTGGTGCGCGCCGAGGTCTGGCTCGGGCACTGGCCGCACGGGGCGCCGAGGACCAGCTGGGTCGAGCAGCAGAGACTGCGCGCGCTGCGGCGCGAGCTGCGCTCGCTGTGCGGGACCGACGCGCGCCGTCGGGTTCAGCCTTCGTCCGAACAGGAGCGGCGCGGTGCAGGGATGTTCTCACAAACCAGCCTGCTGTGGTTGTTCACCGCGCCTGCGCTCGCAGCGGCGCGCGGCCGCGAGCGGCTGCGGCGCTGGGCGGAAGCCTGGGATCACCACGCGGAGCCGCGTGAGCTCGAGCGGATCCACTCGGCGCGCGTGCACATTTTGGACGACGGCCGGCTGCTCTTGTCCTTGATCGTCGACGGCACGAGCGCGATGCTGCAAGCGTCGCTGCCGCCGTCGTCGCTGCGAGACCTGCTCGGGGCAGAAGCCGTCGAGGTAGGCTCGCAGATCTGGTACAGCGCCTACCCGGAGCTTTCGGTGCACGATGTCCTCCGGAACGAGCGGGCGCGCGAGCTGCTCGGGCTTTCGCCGCCAGTTTCGGCTTCGCGCGTCGCGGCGCTCTGCGCGTTGTTCTGAGCATGTGGATCGATCGCTCGGATATCCAGGGGCTCGTGGTCTCGGGCTACGCAGCGCAGCCGGCTTCGGCGATGGTCGAGGTGCGCTTCGGGCTCGAGCAGGGCGCGGCAGCTCGTCAGTTCCTGCGCAGGCTACTGCCGGTCGTGAGCTCGGCCTCGCGGCACGAGCGCTTCGAGCGCTGCCGGATCCAGGTGGCTTTTTCGGCGAGTGGGCTCGAGCGGCTCGGCCTGCCGGAGCAGACGCTAGCCGGGTTTTGTCCGGAGTTTCTCGGGGGAATGGCGGAGCGCGCGCGGCTGCTCGGCGACGTGGGGGAAGACTCGCCGGCGTCGTGGGACCTCGGCGGGCCCGGCCGTTCGATCGAAGCGCTCGTGTTCGTGTACGCGCCCGACGTCGAAACGCGCGAGCAGAAGCTCGACGAGCTCGGCGACTGGCTCGAGAAGTCGGAGCTCGACTACGACTGGACGGAGACGTTCCTCGACGTCGCAGAGCGCGAGCACTTCGGCTTTCGCACGGGAGGGTCGGCGCCGCACTACCGCGGGCTCTCGAGCTGGCGGAGGAAGCGCCTGCCGCTCGGGGAGCTCTTGCTCGGCCATGCAACTGCGGACGGGCGTCGCTTGCCGTCGCCCACGGCCCCGCGCCCGCGCTCGACTCGTAACCTGCGCCTGCGGCACGACGGCCAGGTTGACCTCGGGCGCAACGGAACTTACCTGGTCGTGCGAAAGCTCGAGCAACGCGTCGAGCAGTTCTGGGCGCGGATGCACGAGCTCGTGCGCGAAACGGGCGGGCAGCTGGGAGACGAGCGCGCGCTGGCCTCGCGGCTCGTGGGGCGCGCGCCGGACGGCACGCCGCTCGCAGGTTGCCCCGCGGGTGCCCACGTGCGGCGAGCGAACCCGGGGCCCGGGCTCGACCCTGCTCCGCGCACCCACCAGCTGGTGCGGCGGGGACGGCTGTACGAGCAGGGCGGCGAGCGCGGGCTGCTGTTCGTGGCCCTGAACGCGGACATCGCCGGGCAGTTCGAGTTCGTGCAGCGCAATTTCGTGAACGATCCGAAGTTCGCGGGGCTCCGCGGTGAGAGGGATCCGCTGCTCGGCTCCGACGACGGCGCGGAGCGCAGAATCACTCTTCAGGGTGATGGCTTGCGGCGGCGGCTCGAGCTGCCGCGCTTCGTCCGGTTGCGCGGCGGTGGTTACTTCTTCTTACCCAGCCTGAGCGCGCTCGCTTACCTGACGGAGGCCGGGCGAGGGGAGGCGGGATGAGTCGCGTGGTGGTGATCACGGGGGCGGGCAGCGGCATCGGACGAGCCACGGCGCTCGCGTTCGCGCGGCCGGGCACCGCGCTCGAGCTCAGCGATCGCGACGCTGCCGGGCTTGCAGAGACCCGGCGCTTGCTGGAGGGCTCGGACGCAGCGGTGGCCGGCCGCGTGGTGGATGTTTCGGACGCCGGCGCGATGCGCGCTTACGCGGCGGAGCTGTTCGAGCGGCACCCGGGCGTCGACGTGCTGGTGAACAATGCCGGCGTGGCCTTCGTCGGGGACGTCACGCGCACGCCGCCCGAGCGCTGGGATCAGATTTTTCGCGTGAACGTGTTGGGTGTGGTGCACGCCGTGCAGGTCTTTGCTCCGGCCCTGCGGGCGCGCCGCGGGCAGGTCGTGAACGTGGCGTCCGCGTCGGTGTTCTGGGTGCCCCGCACGTTGGGCGCCTACGCGGCCAGCAAGCGCGCGCTCACGGGTCTGTCCGACGCGCTCCGCGCCGAGCTCGCGGGGGACGGCGTGGCCGTGACCGTGGTCTGTCCCGGGCTCGTCGCGACGCCGCTCGCCGACCACCTCGGCCTGCCCGACGGCGAAGAGTCGGAGAGAGCGCGGCTCCGGGAGCTCTTGCGCCGCCGCGGCGCTGCGCCCGAACGCGTCGCGAAGGCGATCGTCGCAGCTTGCGAGCGCCGCCCGCGGCTCGTCACGGTCGGGACGGACGCCGCGCTGCTGCGTTTCTTCGAGCGCTGGCTGCCGGGGCTACTGCCGAAGCTCGCGACGCAGGTGGGCTCTCGTCGCACCGTTCGGGACACGAAGTAGTCGTTCTCGCGGCCGATCGGCCAGTCCGCCGGAGAGCGCGAGATGCCGCGCTGTCTGCGCAAGCGCGGCGCAAGGGATGATACCGTCTCTCACGAGTACCGGATGTCGTCGATCAATCCGAAGGCGGAGGCCCGGAGGCGCCCAGTCAGCGTGCTCCAGATCAAGCTCTGGGAGATCGCGCAGGCGATGGAAGAGCGGCTGGACGATCCGGGCGAGGTGCTCGAGATGCTGGTGAGCTCCGCCGCCAAGGGCGAGAACGCGGAGCAGACCTGGGCAGAGCTGCACCGCGCCGCGCAGAAGCACGGCAAGGTGGCGGAGCTCGCGCAAAACTACGAGCAGGTCACGCACGACAAACGCGTGAAGCTGCTCTCGCCGGAGCAGCAGACGTACATCTTCCTGAAGGCGGCGGAGTTCTTCTCCGACGTGCACGGGGACACGGAGGCGGCGATCGGCTTCGCGGAGCGCGCGCTCTCGGCTTCGCCCGGGAACACGGCGGCGTTCGGCCGGCTCGAGTCCTTGCTGATGACGGCCGGGCGCATGGTGCGCCTCGCGCAGCTCTACCTGGAGGCCGAGGCGCGCGAGACGTCCACCGAGGAGAAGCTCGGGCTGCTGCGCCGCTCGCTCGGGATCTCCGTGACCCTCGACGAGGCGGACGAGCTCGCGATCCTGGCGGGGCGACGGATCTTGAAGCTTGCGCCGGACGACGAGAACGTGCGCGAAGACGTGATGCGCCGCTTGATTGGCGCCGGGCGACACGCGGACGTGATCGAGATCCTCGAGCACGCCCTGGAGCGGCAGCCGCCGCCTGCGCCCGACGAGGCCAAGCTCCACCTGGAGCTGCTCGTCGATCTGTGCTTCACGGTGCTGAAGAGCCCCGAGCGCGCGCTCACGCACTTGGAGGGGTTGCTCCGCATCGACCCCGTGCACGAGATGGCGCTGAAGTCGGCGGAGGGGCTGCTCGAGCACAAGCAGCTGATGCCGCGCGCCGCCGCGGCGCTCTCCGACGCGTTTTTGCACGCCGGCAATACCGAGCGCGCGGTGAGCATGCTCACCTTCGAGCTCAAGCACGTGCGCGGGCCGCGACGCGTCGAGGTCCAGCGCCGGCTCGGGATCTTGCGCCAGGACGCGCTCGGTGATCTGAGCGGGGCGCTCGAGCTGCTCGCGCCGGTGGTCGCGGGAGATCCGGGAGACGACGCGCTCCGACAGCGTTTCGTCAACTTGAGCTTGTCGCTGAGCCAGCCGGAACAGGCCGCGCGGCTCCTGTCGCGCGCGCTGTCGACGCACCGCGACCCAGGGGTGCGGGCCCGCGTCGGCGTCGACGTCGGCAGTGTCTACCTGCGCACGGGCGACGTGAAGCGCGCTCAGGCCGCGTTCAACAAGGTGCTCGAGACGGGCGGCGACGCGCCGTCGCTGCTCGAGGCGGCGCGCAAGATCGCCGAGCAGTTCGCCGAGGGCACGGAGCTGAAGGCGCTCGCCAGCGTGCTCGAGACGATCGTCAAGCTCGAGCCCGAGAAAGAAGCGCGGCAGGCCGCGGCGCGGCGGCTCGCCCGGCTCGCGGACGAAATCAACGACAAGCCGCGGGCGCTCGTGGCGTTCCGCGCGCTGGTCGGCTCGCCGTGGACGGACGAAGCGCTGACGCGCCTCGAGACGGCCTATCGGGAATCGGGCGACGACATCGGGCTCTCGGACGTGTTCGCGTACCGCGCGGAGCGGGCCAAGGATCGAACGGAGGCGCGGGAGCTCGCCGTCAAGGCGCTCGACCTCCGCACCGCCAAGGTGCGGGACTCGGAGGAGGCGATCGCGGCCTACCGCAGCTTCGCCGAGCGCTTCGGGCCGTCGCGCGAGCTGCACGCGCGCCTGTTGCCGCTGCTCGAGCAGAACGGCCGCTTCCAGGAGTACGCCGAGACGCTCCTGTCCGAGATCGGCCTGGTCGAGCGCGACGAGCGGGCGGCGCTCCACGGCAGGCTCGGGCAGATCCGCCTTTCGCGGCTGTCGGACGCGCGCGGCGCGCTGGACGCGTTCAAAGAGGCGATCGCGCTCGACGAGGACGAGCGGCTATCCCGGCAAGGCCTCGACCGCCTGCTCGCGATCGAGCCGACGCGGCTCGCCGCGGCGACCCTGCTCGAGCCGCTGGTGCGGGCCTCTGGTAACTCCCAGGAGTTATTGAAGGTGCTCGAGGCCCGCGCCGAGGGCGAAGAGCTCGTGTCGAGCCGGCTCGCCGTCCGTGACGAGGCGATCTTCCTCGCCGAGAACGAGCTCGGCGAGAAGGACCGCGCGTTCGAGATCGCCGTGCGTGCTCTGCGTGACGCGCTCGAGAACGAGCCCTCTGCGGCGGGCGATTGGATCTCAGTGGTGGCGCGCCTGGCGCCGAGCGCCAGCAACCCGTCGCGACGCGCGGAGCTCCTGCTCTGGAGCCTCGACGACTCGGAGATCGCGTCGCGGGAGCTGTTCGACCTGGCGCGGCTCGCCGGCGATCTGGCCGCCGCAGCGGGCGACCTCGGCCGCGCCGTCGATGTCTACCGGCGCGCGCTGTCGTTCGAGCCGTCGTCGCGCGAGCTGGTGCAGCGCATCGACGAGCTCTTGGCTCAGCTCGGCTCGCCCGAGGAGCGCCTGTCGCTGTACGCGACCGCGCTCGCTAGCGAGGCGGAGCCCGCGCGGCGGCGAGAGCTGCTGCACGCCCTTTCGCGGCTGCAGCGGTTGGAGCTCGGCGATCGCAACGGCGCGATCAAGAGCCTGCGTACGCTGGTCGCGGAAGATCCGAAGGACGTGTCCGCCCACGAGGCGCTGGTCGAGGTGCTGCAGGAGGCGGAGGATTACCGCGCGGTCAGCGCCGAGCTCGAGCGCGGGCTCGGCTTCCTCGAAGGTGAGCGGCGCACGCGCGCCGAGCTCGACCTGGCCGATGCCACGCTGAGGGCGGGCGACGCGAAAGGCGCGCTCGAGCGCTACCGCCGGCTGTTCGACGCGAGCGAGCTGCCCGACGCCGTGCTGTCGAAAATCGAGGAGCTCGCCACGAAGCTCGGCGACGGCGCGACGCTCGAGCGCGTGATCGAACGCCGGCTCTCGGAGGGCGCGCCGCCGAGCCGGCGGGCAGATCTGCTGGTGCGGCAGGCCGAGCTCGCGTTCGGCGGGCGCAAGGACGCGGACGCGGCATCGAAGGTGTGGCTCGAGGCGGCGCGGCTCGCGGAGGCGGTGCCCGAGGGACGGCCTCGCGCGCGCGAGCTGTACGAGAAAGCGCTCGATGCCGATCCGAATCGGGTCGAAGCCGCCGAGCGCCTGGTGGAGCTGTCCGCCGAAGCCGGTGACTGGGAGCGCGTCGGAACCGCGTTCGAGGCGCTGCTGAAGAGCGGCGCCGAGCGCGAGATCGCCGGCAGCTTGCTCGGTCTCGAGCCGCTGCTGCAAAAGGCCGGCAAAGGCCGGCAGTTCGCCAAATTCGTGGAGCGCGCGCTGGCGGGGGCCATCGACCCGGCGCGGCGCGCGGGGCTGCTCTTGGCCAAGGCGCGCGCGCTGTCGACCGTGCCGGACGCCGCCGACGAGGTGGCCACGATTTTCCGCGGCCTGGTCGAGGCGAAGCCGGAGGAGCTCGTCGCCCAGGCGATCGAAGGCTTTTCGGAGTTTCTCGGTCGGGCGGGCGTGGCGCCGGCGAGGCTCGCCGATCGCCGCTGGCTGTTCGGGGTCCGCGCGGCGCGCGCCAGCGATCCGGTCGGCGTGCTGTTCGAGTGGGCCAGGGCCGAGGAGCACGAGCTCGGCGATCCGACCGCGGCGATCGCGGTCTACGAGCGGGTGATCGCGGCCGATCCGGAGCAAATCCAGGCCTGGACGGAGCTCGCGCGGCTGCGCGCCCAGGCCGGCGACGCGCCGGCGGCGTTCCGCGCGCTCGAGGCGCTCTCGGAGCGCACGCTGCCGGAGGCGCGCGTGCCGATCGATCTCGCCAAGGCGGCGCTGCTGCTCGACGAGCTCGGGCGGCCGCTCGAGGCGCTCGAGCTGGTCAAGCCGATCCTCGCGCAAAATCCGAGCGATCTGGCCGCGCTCAGCATCGTGCACCGGATGCTGTCGGTGCCGGAGACGCGCGCAGAAGCGGCCGGGCTGCTCGAGTCCGCGGCGGAGAGCTCGGACGATCCGGCGCGCAGGGCGGAGGTGCTCGAGGCGCTGCTCGCCGTGAGCGCCGAGGCCGAAGAGCTCGCGGACGCGCGCAGCCGCTGGCTCGCGCAGCTCATCGAAGCCAAGGCCGACGAGCCCGAGGAAGCGCTGCGGATCGCGCTGCGCGGCGCCGAAGGCTCGCCGGGCGAGGAAGAGTTCTGGCGCTTCGCCGAGCAGATGGCGCGGCGTCTCGAACGACCGGCACCGCTCGCCGAGGCGTATTCGCGGGTGCTCGCCCGCGATCTCGCGCCGGAGGTGGCCGAGCGCGTGGGCCGGCGCATGGTCGAGTTCCACGAGGAGTGGTTCGACGATCCGGAGCAGACCATCACGCTGCTCTGCCGCGTGCTTTCGATCTGCCCGACGGCGTCGTGGGCGTTCGATCGGCTGAAGCTGGCGTTCAACGCCGCCGGCCGCTGGCAAGAGCTGTTCTCGCTCTACGACCGGCACCTGGAGCTCGGGCTCGAACGCGCCGAGCGCATCGACATCCTGCGCGAAGCCGCGATGGCGGCGCGCGATTTCGCAAACGATTCCGAGCGCGCCATCGTCTACCTCGAGGCGCTGAACCGCGAGACACCGAGCGACACGCGCGTCGAGGGCTCGCTCGAGCGGCTCTACGAGCGGCTCGACAAGAAGCGCAAGCTGATTGACCTGCTCTCGGCGCGCGTCGCGCAGCTGCCGCCGAAAGAACAGGGCGAGCTGTTCGAGCGCATCGCCACGCTCTGGCTCGACCTGGCGGAGCCGGAGCCGGCGCTCGCGCTCGCCGAAAAGCTGCTCGAGGAATCAGCGCGCAAGCCGCGCGCCGTGGCGCTGCTCGAGCGCCTGATCGCCCTGGCCGAGGCCGCGGTCACGCCGAGCGACGGCCCGAGCCCGCTGCGGCGCGCGATCGCGCACCTCGAACGCCACTACGCCCAGAGCAAGGCGCTACTCGACCTGGTGCGCGTGCTCGAAATCCAGAAGAACGTTGCCGACTCGGTCAACGAGCGCCGGGAGCTGCTCGAGCGCATCGCGGGCCTGCGCCAGACAGACCTCGACGATCAGCCGGGAGCGTTCGGCACCGTCTCCGAGCTGGTGCGCCTCGATCCCGGCAACGTGCCGTACCGGAAGGCGCTCGGCGAGCTCGCGCGGCGCATCGACGCCGACCAGAAGCGGGTGGAGGTGCTGATCGAAGCCGCGCGGAGCGGCGTCGCCGCCGAGGTGCGAGCGTCGCTCTCGAACGAGGCTGCCAGCGTGCTGCGCCACTCGGTGAACGACGAAGCTGGCGCGACGGCGCTATATCGCGAGGTGCTCGAGCTCGAAGGCGCGCCGAAACGGGCGCTGCTCGAGGCCGCGCGCGAGCTCACCGACCTCTTGCGCAAGGGCGGCGATCCGCTGGAGCGGGTGCAGGTTCTGGAGCGCCTGGCGGAGATCGAGAAGAACCGCGAAGCGCGCAAGGTCGCGCTCGGCGAGGCGGCAGAGCTCGCCTTCCGCGAGCTCGGGGACGCGCCGCGCGCGATCGAGGCCTACCGCAAGCGGCTCGCCGACGACGCGGAGGATCTCGAGGCCATGAACGGCCTGATCGTCGCGCTCGAAGCCGTGGAGCGCTGGGAAGAGCTGGTGCTTGCGCTCGAGACCCGCGCGGCGCTGCTTCCGAGCGAGCCGGCCAAGGCCGATCGCGTGCGGATCGCCAGCATTCACGCCGAGGTGCAGAAGCATCGGCCGCGAGCCATCGGCTCGTGGCGCCGCGTCGTCGAGCTCTACGGCCCGGATCGGCAGAGCTTCGAGGCGCTCTCCGCGTTGCTGTCGGCCGAGGAGCTCTGGACCGAGCTGGCCGCGCTGCTCACCTCGGAGATCGAGCGCGAGAAGGACTCCGCGCGGCGGCAATCGCTCGAGCTCGAGCTCGGCGCGCTGCACGAGCACCGCACGGGCGAGCGCATCCTGTCGCTCGAAGCGTACGTGGCCGGCGGCGATTGGCAGAGCGCGATCCGCGTCACGGGCGGCGTGCACCCCGATCGCGCGACCGGGCAGCGCGTTTCGGCGCGCCTCGTCGAGCTCGCGACCTCGGTCTGGTTGTCGTCGAAATCAGGCCCGGATTCGCCGCCTGCGCGCGCGGCGGACTGGGCGCTCGGAGAGCTGGCGGAGCGTCTGCTCGAGGATGGCGAACACGGAGAGGTCGTCGAACGGCTGCTCGCCGGCAGCGCCTGGCCGTTCCAGCCGCTCCGCAAGCGGGAGCTCCGGCGCGAGGCGGCCTGCCTGCTCGCGGACCGGCTCGGCGATGCGACCCGCGCGATCGAGCTGTTCCAGGGCCTGGTCACCGAGGAGCCCTCGGACGAGGTCGCGATCAACAGCGTGACGCGGCTCGCGCTCTTGCTCGAAGAGCAGGGTCGCTCGGAGGAGCTGGTGCGGCTCTGGGAAGATCAGGCACGGGCCCGCAACAAGAGCGGTGACACGGCCGCGGCGCAGGTGCTCTGGGCGCGGGCGGGCGAGCTCGCCGAGCTGCGGCTGCTCGACCGCGACGCCGCGCTCGCCGCGTACAACGCGGGCGCCGACATCGGCGGAGAGGCGTGCCTCGAGGCGCTGGCGCGCGTGCACGCCATGTCCGGCGAGCACGAGCTCTCCGCGCGCGCGCTGGAACGGCTGTGCGCGCAGTCCCCGGGGGACTCGCTCGGGCCGCGCGCGCTGACGCTGGCCGAGACCTACGTGCTGCTCGGCCGCCGTGGGCGCGCGCGCGAGGCGCTCGAGCAGGCGCTGCCGCGCGTGGTCGATGGCGCGGAGCTCCGCGCCCGGCTCTCGACGCTGTATCGCGAAGCGCACGACTACGCGGCGCTCGCCGGCTTGCTCGAGGACGAAGCGAACCGCGCCGTCGAGCCACGGGCGAAGCTCGCGCTCTTGACGGAAGCGGCGGAGCTGCACCTCGATCGGCGTGGTGAGCCGGCGCCGGCCGTGCCGCTGTTGCAGCGCGCCGTCGAGCTCGCTCCCGAAGAGGCGCGGCTCCGTTTGCGCCTAGCGCAGGCGTTGATCGAGTGCGAGCGACACCAGGACGCGATCGCCGTGTTGCGCGAGCAGCTGTCGCTGTTCGGCGCGCGGCGGCCGAAAGACCGCGCGCTCGTCCACTACGAGCTGGCGCGCGCGCTGCTCGCGGCAGGCGATCGCACGCAGGCGCTCGAGGAGCTCGACGCCGCGTCGAAGATTGACCCGGCGCACCCGACGATCATGCGGGCGCTGGCGCGGACGGCCCTCGACGAGGGCGAGCTCGAGCGCTCCGAGCGCATGTACCGCGCGCTCTTGTTGGTCGCGAACCGCGACGACCACGCCGGTGGCACGAGCCGCGCCGAGGCGTTGCTCGCGCTCGGCGAGATCGCCGAACGGCGGGGCGATCTGGAGCGAGCGCGCGAGTTCGAATCCAGCGCCTTCGAATCGGCCTCGGAGAGCCCGCGCGAGGCGCAGCTGCTCGAGCGAGCGCTGCGCGAGCGTGGCCGCCCCGAGCTCTCCGCGCACGCCCTCGAGCTCAGCTTGCAGCACGGCCTGCCGGCGCCGGAGGCAGCGCGCGGCCTGCTCCTGCTGTGCGAGCTCTACACGCAGATGGGCAAGTTCGACGGGGCGCGCGAGGGCTTGCAGACGCGCGCGCTGCTCGTGGACGCCGAGCTCGAGCGCATCGAATCGAACGACGACGCCGCCTGGGGCGCGCTCGGCCGCGTCTACGAGCTGCTCGGCGATTCGGCGCGCGAAGCGCTGGTGCTCGAGCGGCGCATCCTGCGCGCGGTGCACTCCAGCCGGCCACCGGCGGATCCGGCGCTGTTGTTCCGGCTGGCCCGGGCGCGGGTCGCCGAGCCGGCGACGGTGGAGCAAGGCCTCGACCTCGTGGAGCGCTGCCTGGACGCGGGGCTCGACCTCGAGCAAGCCCAGGCGCTCGTGACCGAGGCGGCCGCGGTCGCGGGCGGCTCGCGGCGCGTGTCGGCCTTGCTCGAGCGCATCGCGCGGGCGCGTGGCGACAAGGCCGCGCTCACGCAGGCGCTGCTTCGCCGCGCCGAGGCCGGCGACATCGACGTCGCGAGCGTGCGCGAGGCCGTGGCCCTGGCGGACGAGGCCGGCGATGCGCCGCTCGCGGAGCGCTTGCTCGCGCTCACTCTGGACAGCGGCCGGGCCGACGAGGTCTCTGCCGACGCCGCCTGGGTGCGCCTCGAGCTCGGCGCTCGGGCACGCAACCGGGGTGATCTGGCGCGGGCCATCGAGCTCGACGAGTCCGCGGCCGCGTTCGTTGGTCGCGACGCGGCGCGCGAGCTCCTGCTCCGCGCGGCACGCGAAGCCAAAGATCCGGTCGGGAATCTGGGCGTGAGCCTGCGGCTGTACGAGGCCCTGCGCGCGGAGGCTCCGACGGATCCCGATCTGTACCGGCCCTTGCTCGAGCTCTACCGCGCCCAGGGCAAGCCCGAGCGGGCCGCCGAGGTGATCGCCGAGACCGCGGCGTTGATCGACGTTCCCGAGCGCCAGATCGAGCTGCGCTTCGAGCACGCTGATCTGCTCTTGAACGAGCTCGGACAGCGCGATCAGGCGATCACGGTCCTCTGCGAGGTGCTGCGCGACGCGCCAAGCCACGTCGAGGCGGCGCAACGCCTGGCCGAGCTGTACGAAGCGGCAGGCCGTGACGAGGACCTGATCGCGCTGTTGCAGACGCAGGTCGATGCCGCGAAGGACCGCCACGACGTCCCGACGCTGGTGCGTCACTCGCAGCGGCTGTCGCTCCTGCTCGAGCGCCGCGGGCGCATTCACCAGGCGATCGACGCCTGCCGCGCCGCGCTGGATTGGGACCCGCCCGAGTCGCGCGAGCTGCTCGAGACGATGGTGCGGCTCACGCAGATCGCCGGCGATCCCGTCGAGCTCGCGGAGGCGCTCGAGGCGCTGCTCAAGGTCGAGCGCGGCCCGGTCGCGCCCGCGCTCTGCCGCCGTCTGGCCGCGGTGCGCGAAGAGCTGGGCGAGCCCGAGGGCGTGGAGCGGGCGCTCGAGCTCGGGTTCTCCGCCGCGCCGAGCGACACCGAGCTCTGCGACCTCCTGGTCGAGCGCTACCGGGCGCGCGGCGAGCATGCCCGGGCCGCCGACGTGCTCGAGCGCGCGGTGCAGGCGCGCCCCGACGATCTCGCGCTCGTGGATCGACTGATCGAGGCCCAGCGCGAAGCGGGGTTGCCCGAGCAAGCGCTGGCCGCGATCGATCGCTTGCTGGTGCGCGGCGTGCCGAACGCCACGCTGCTGCGCCGGCGCGCCGCGGTGCTCGGCGAGCTCGGGCAACACGCCGAGGCCGTCGCCGATCTCGAAAAGGCTTACGCCCTCGATGCCACTGCTCTGCCCGAGCTCGTGGCCGGCCTCGAGCGCGCGGCCTCGAGCGCAGAGGAGCCCGCGCCGTTCGCCCTGCGGCTGGTCGACATCCTGGAGGCGACGGGCGATCTCGCTCAAGCCCGCGCGCGGCTCGCCGAGCGCGTCGAATCCGCTGCGGAAGACCGGCTGCTGCTCGGGCGGCTCGCCGCGCTCGATTTCCGGATGGAAAACTACGAGCTTGCCGCGACGGAATACTCGGAGCTCGCCGCGATGGAGGAGGGCGAGGGCCTGGTGCGCGCCGCGCTGAAGCTCGCCGAGGCCTGCGAGAAGATTGGCCGCCCCGCCGAGGCGCGCCGCGCCATCGATCGCGCGCTCGAGTTCGACCGCTCGAACGCCGAGCTCCGCGCGCGGCTGCTTTCGCTGCTCGAGGCGAGCGGCGCAGGCCAAGAGTACGCCGATTTGCTGGTCGACGAGGCCGAGCACGAGGCCGACGCGAGCGCGCGCGTGGGCAAGCTGTTGCGGGCGGGGGAGCTCTACCTGAACGCCGACGGCGGCGGCCCCAAAGCCGTGAGCGTGCTCGAACGCGTGCGCGAGCTTCAGCCCGACAGCGCTGAGGCGATCGTGCTCTTGTCGCGCGCGTACACCAAGGCCGAGCGCATCCCCGAGGCCGTGGCGCTGTTGCACTCGACGGTGGAAGCCAACCGCGGCAAGCGCTCGCGGGGCCTCGCCGCCGTTTACGAGGAGCTCGCCGAGGTGCACCTCGCCGAGGGCTACCTGACGGACGCGCTCCAGGCGCTGCAGCGCGCGTTCGAGATGGACTCGCGCAATGCACGCCTCGGCATGCGCCTGGCCCGCCTGGCCATCGAAGCGGAGGAAGACGAGATCGCGCAGCGCGGCTTCCGCGCCGTGGCGATCATGAAGAGCGCCCCGGTGGACGGACCCGAGGGCGCGCGGCCCGAGACCAAGGCCGACGCCAACTACGCCCTCGCCGTCCTGGCGCGCAAGGCGGGCGACTCGCGGCGGGCGCGGGTGCTGGTGTCCAAGGCCCTCGGCGACTTCCCGGAGCACGCGGAGGCCAGGGCGCTGCTGGCCGAGCTCGACCAGAAGTAGCCGAGTCCCAGGCCGCGCCGTTCCGATCGAGCCGCATCGCCGGGGCACGCGCGAGCGTCTTGCCGAAGGCCGAGGAATCGGGCACTACACGGGCCCATGAAACGCGAGAAGCGCCTGACTCGGCGCGAGAAGAAGGAGCAGGATCCGACCCGGGCCGAGCGCCTCCGCCACGCGGCACCGCACATTCACTGCGTGGCCTGCGGCCGTCACATGGAGCCCGAGGAATTCAGCGGCATCAACCCGCGCGGCGTGTACCTCACGTGCGACCATGGCTCGAGGTTCCCCTCGTGCGCGAGTTGCCAGGTCACCGCGCAGTATCTGATCGCCGAGCACGACCGCACGGGCCAGCCAATCGCCAAGGCCGGCGCCTGGCACTGACGCGGCACTGACGTTCGACGGGCGCGCGACGCGCTCAGCGGCTGGCGGTGGCGTCGTGCGACTTCTTCGGTCGCTTGCGCTCGCCGCCGTCGTCGAGCCAGCGCAGCGCCTGCTCGTAGAGGAAGGGCTTCCGCTCGAGGGCGAGCTCGTGCGCGAGGTCCGACGGGGTCGACAGCTTGGTGTCCACGTCGGCGCGGCGCAGCCACTCGTCCACCTGGCGAGTGCCCTCGACGATCGCGTCGCGCTCGCCGGTGATGAGGTAGACCCGGCGCACGCGCTCGCGAGCCGTGCCGAGCGCGTCCAGCCCCGGCCCGCCCCAGTACGTGCTGTTTGCAGCCAAAATCAGCCAGCGGTTGAAGGTGCGGGGCTCGCGCACGCCGACGTTCATGGCGGCGTACGCGCCTTCGCTGAAGCCGACGAGCGTGTTGCCGTAGAGCTGCACACGGCGGCCGAACTTGTTCCGGAGCGCGGTGATCGCCGCCATCGTCGCGGTGTGCGCGCTGAGCCAGTTGTTGTCCCAGGCGCGACCGCTGCCGTGCGCCGCGGGGCCGCTCGGGCAGATCAACCAGCCGTAGCGGCGCGCGATGCGCGACCAGCGCTTGCAATCCTGCTCGGGGTGTCCGCCGCGGCCGTGCAGGTACACGATCACCGGCTTCATCGACAGCCGCCCGGGCCCGACCGGCTCGTAGAAGTACGCGGGTTGGTTGTAGCCGGGCAGATCGAACTTGTGCGCGCCGCTCGCAGTGCGCTGGGTTGGCTTGTGCTTTTCCGAGGCTTCCTCGGCGGCCCGCGTGCCGTCGACGTCGTCCTTGTCCGGGATCAAGAGCCGCTGCCCGGCTTTGATCTTGGAGCGGCGCTCGATGCCGTTGGCCGTGCAGATCGCGGCGATGCTCACGTTGTAACGCTTGGCGATCTTGCCGAGCGTCTGCCCGTCACCCACGGTGTGCACGATCGGCTCGGCGCTGGCGGACGAGGTCAGCGAGGTGACCGCCAAACCGAGTGCGAGTCCGAGTGTTGCCCACAGCCGTCGCATCGAAGGGGGGCTAGCATAGCTCTCTCCGCGCCGAAAAGTTTTCCGAAATTTCCGGCTCGGGGCGGGCGCTTAGCGCCGGAGCTCGACCCCGGACGCGACCAGGCGCACCTCCTGCGCGCTGCCGTCCGGCGCCTTCTTGGCGAAGCTCGCGCCTTCACGCTCCAGGTGCGCGACGTGCGAGGGCTCGAGGCGAGCCAGCTCGACCGCGGCCTCGACCCGCGCGCTCGAGCCTGCGGAGTCCGTCGGCACGAAAAAGCCGTAGTCCTTGAAGGTGACGCGGCACCCTGGCGCGGCCGCGTCTTTCGACGTGGAAAGCTCCATCCAGCAGCCCTTGCGTGAGCAGGCGCGTCGGACCTCGCCCTCGACGACCACGGTCTTGCCCGCGAATTCTTCGGGGCGCTCAAGCACGCCGGCCAACGACTGGCTCGGGGCGCCGGGCTTCAGCGGGGCGCCGAAAGCCTTTGGCCGGGCCTTGCCCGCAGCAGCGCTAGCAGCGGGCTCGGCGCTCGGCGGCTCGCGCAGGTTCGACCGACACCCGAGGCAGAGCAGTGCGCCGAGCCCGAGCCCGAGCGCGACGCCGAGGCTATTCCTCTGCTTCGTCCTCGCTGAAGTCATCCGAGCTCTCGTCTCCACTGTCGTCGCTGGTGCTGGCATCTGCGCTGGCGGATATGGCAGCGCCGCCGGCCGACGCGCTCGCCCCGCCGCCGAGCTGCCAGCGGATGCCGAGCCAGCCCGACAAGTACTGATCGACCGCGCCGCCCGCGACGACCACGTTGTTTGCGGGGATCGCGTTGAAATCGAAGCCATAGCGATAGATATCGACGCCGAGCGCGATGCCGAGGCTGTCGGAGAGGGAGTATACCCCCATCAGCCCCGCGTCGAGGCCGGTGCCAGTCGCTCCGGGGAACCACAGGCTCTCGAGCTCACCGAGGCTGCCGAGCATCCGCACGCCGACGCGCGCGCCGAGCGATACCTTGCCGAGCGAGACCGTGCCGTCGACGGCGAGCTTCACGAAGCCGTACTTCACGTCCGGGATGATCGGGCTGTTTTCGTCGCCGCTGAGGAAGAACTTGTGCACGCCGTACGCAAACTGCGCGCCGATCTCGGACGTATCGAACGGGAAGCGGATCCGCGCGCCAGCGGCCCACTGCGAGTGGACGTTGTCGAACTCCTGCGTCTCGTTCACCATCGTCACAGGGTTTTTGCGCGTGTAAGACGACTTCGTCGTCAGACCCTGGTGGTACTGGAACGTGAGCCCGACGTTGCTCAAGAATCCGTCGGAGAAGAACGCAATCGGGTAGAGCTCGAGGCTCAAAAAGCCGCCGGGCTGCAGGGGCAAGTGATAGTCGGAGAGCTGCGATGCGCAGGTGATGCCGGCCGGCGGTGGCATCATCCCGCACTCCGGCGGGTTGAACTCGTGGAGCTGGTCCTTGTAGGTGAAGTCGCGGCGCGTGCCCTCCAAGCCCAGGTAGAGGACCATGCCGGGGCGTGAGCTCGGCTTCGATTCGCTCGCTGCGGCGTCTTCGGAGGGAGCTTCCTCTTCTTCCTCCTCGCTCGTCTCTTCGGCGGGAGCGTCTTCATCCTCGCTCTCGGCCGCGGCTTCCTCGTCGTCCTTGGCTGCTTTAGCCGAGCTCTTCGGCGCCTCTTCCTCTTCGACCTCTTCCTCTTCGGCCATCGCGTCCGCCATGCTGCTCGGCAGCTCCTTGGCGATCGCCCTCTTCAGCTTGGCTCCGGCGCCGTCGATCTCCACGGTGTCGAAGACCGAACCGTCGACGCCGTCGCGCACCGTCAAGACGAGCTTGTTGCGCTCCAACTTGCCGGTGACGACCCATTCGGTGCCGAGCGCCTTGGCCGACTTGGCGTAGCCCGCGTCGCCGCCCGATTTCGGCACGACTTCCTCGGCGTCCGTGACCTCGTAGTCCTTTTTCATCGAGTCGAGGACCCAGCGACGAACGTCCTTCGTCTTCCTCCCCTGGATCCCGCCCAACGCGACCGTCGGCTTTTTGCCGGCAGCCTGGGCGGACTGCACGGGGATGACGCCCGCCAGATCGAGCCCGGGGAAGGCGAGAATAGCGCTGGCAACCAGCGCGACGCGAACGGCCAAAACTCGGGATCGGATCTTCATCGGCAATTTTTCCGGCTCAACCTAGCATTATTTCCGGCCCCAGCGTAAAGGCCCTCGATGCATCGCTTCGAGCGCGAGCAGTTGCGTCGCCGCACGGATTCCGTCTTCGCGGAGAGACGCACGATCCGATTTCAGGATGTAGATGCTGCTGGCATAATTTTCTATCCGCGCCTCCTGGAGTATTGCCACGACACTTTGGTCGCGTTCTTCGCCGCGGCCGGGGCGCCTCTCGATGAGAACCTGCGGTCACCGACCTGGCTCGCGCCGATCCGCCATGCCGAGGCGGACTATTTCAAACCGCTGCGCTTCGGCGATCCGATCGAGGTCGCGATCGTCGCCGCAGTCCTTCTCGACTCGGAGGTCAGCCTCGGCTTTCGCATCGCCAGGACGGACAAGGACGAGGTGAGTGCCGTGGCGCAGAGTGTGCACACCTTCGTGACACCGGCGACGTTTCAGCGCTGCCCCGTGCCGGAGCCGCTCAAGGCGGCTTTTCTCCGGATCGGCGGCTGAGCGCGTTCCAGCTCGTGAGCGCGGGCGTCGCCTGCGCTCGGGCTCGCGCGCGGTCGAGCTTGCCGTTCGGGCTCAGTGGCAGGCTGGCGATCTCGGCGACCAGCCGCGGGCGCGCCGCGCTCGTGAGCCGCGCTCGCAGTGACGCTTCGGTGCGTACTGCGTCGAAGTCGGGCGTGACGACCAGCGCGCAGGCCACGAGCTCTCCGAAGTCGGGATCGGGAACCCCGAACACGCACACGCCCTGGACGGTCGGGTCGCAGAGCAGCGCCGCCTCGACTTGAAGCGGGTCCACGTTTTCTCCGCCGCTCACCAGGCGCTCACTGGCGCGCCCATGAACGAATAGATTTCCGTGCTCGTCGAGGAACCCGAGGTCGTCGGTTTCGAGGAAGCCGTCGCTCGTGAGCGGAAGTTCCTGATCGTAGAGGCGCGTGGCGAGCGTCGGGCCGCGAACGCACAGCCGCTCGCCCGGGCCGATGCGCAGCTCTTGGCCCGCGAGCGCGCGCCCTGCGCTCACGAGGTTGCCTCGAACCGCGGGCTGTTCCGCGAGCGGTGTGGTCGCGACCTGCGAGCAGGCTTCGGTGAGGCCGTAGGTCATGAGCACGGGGACGCTGCGAGCGTGCGCTCTCTCGAGCAGCGAAAGCGGCGTCGCCGCGCCGCCGAGTAGAACCGCGCGCAGCTCGGGCCCCGGCGTCCAAGGCGGGTCGAGCTCGAGCAACCGTGACAGCAGGGCCGGCACGAGGGACACCAGATTGGCGCGCGAACGCCCGAGCGCGGCTCCGAGCTCGGCGGCGCGCGCGAGTAGCCCGCCGTTGCCGCCGTCGAACAACACCACCGCGCTGCCCGCGATGAGCGAGCGCGTCACGATCGACAGCCCGCCCACGTGAGCCGGAGACAGGCACATCAGCCAGCGGTCGCCGGGCGCGAGCGGAAGGTTTGCCGAGCTGCTCTCGGCCGACGCGAGGAAGGCACCGCGGCTGAGCTCGACGAGCTTCGGCACACCCGTGGAGCCCGAGCTCGGAACGATCGCGAGCGCCCGCTGCGGCTCGAGCGCCGTTGGCGGGGGGAGTGCGGAGCCGGGGCTGTCGAGGCCGTCGGTCTCCGGGTCGAGCAGCGCCGAAACCTGGGCGCGCCGGGCGAGCGCTTGCTGCTCGGAAAGCGGTGTGCGCGCCGCGAGCACCAGCACGGGCACGCCGTAGGCAAGGCAGGCGAGCAAGGCCTCGAGGCTCGCGAGCGTGGGACGCACCAAGAGGCCCAGCGGTCGCGCGGGATCGAGCAGACCGCGCTCGAAGAACGCGGCGGCTCGGGTTCTGCAACGCTCGGCGAGCTCGCCATAATCGAGCTCGCGCTGGTCCGTCACGATGGCGAGCGCGCGGGGATGCCGCAGGGCTGCGGTGAACACGTCGAGCGTCACGCGGGCACGCCTCGAGCCTCGAGGGCCGGATGGGGAGCGAGCCCCGCGGCGTGCGACGTGACACCGAGCGCCAAGGCCAGCTCGTGAGCGGCGCCAAAGCCGATCGGGCCCTCGAATGCGTGGGACACGATCGGCACGAGCCCGACCGCGCGAGCCTCGCGAGCGAGCCCGAGGCCGCGCAGCAAGCCGCCGACGAGCCCCGGCTTGATCACGGCCGCCACCACGCCGAAGTCGCGCGCGAGCTCGGGCGTCAGGGAAAACGAGGGAACCTGCAGCGACTCGTCGAGCGCGAGCGGCACCGGGGGCGAACGCGGCAGCGAAAGCCCCGCGAGGAACGGCTCCTCGACGAACTCCGGAGCGAGCTCCGCGAGCGCCTCGAGGTGCCCGCCGTGTGTGGGCAAGCTCTGGTTGGCGTCGAGCCTGAGCCGCACCCCGGCGCCGAGCTCACGACGCAGCTCGCGCAGCAGCTCGAGATCGGCCTCGAACGTCCGCGGGCCGAGCTTGAGCTTGAGCGTCGAAAACCCGGCTTTCAGCGCGCGCTGCGCGGCGTCGCGCGACGAGACCAAGGCGGCGAGCTCGAGCTTTGCGGGCGGCCGGGCATCGGGAACGAGCAGCCGGTGTAGCGGCTTTCGCGCACGCTGCGCGAGCCGATCGAGCAGCGCCGTCTCCAGCGCGAAGCGGGCGCTCGGTACGAACTTTGGGATCGCCGCGAGCACGCCGCTCGCGAGCTCGCCCAGGTCTTCGAGTGAAGCGAGCTCGCGCAGTCGGGGCTCGTCGAGCGCCGCGAGCGCGCGTGTCGCGTCGTCGAGCGTCTCTCGCGAATAGCCGGGCAGCGGCGCGGCTTCGCCTTGCCCGACCACGCCCGAGCCATCCAAGAGCCGGAGCACGATGCCCGTGCGTTCTCGCCAGCTGGTGTGGGCGTTCGAAATCGTTTCGGCGAACACCGCGCGGTACGGCTCGAGCTCGAGCCGTAGGATCATCCCGCGCGCCCCGCCGCGTCGAGCGCGATGCCGACCGCGAACAGCAGCGCGAACACCAGCAAGAGCCGCGCTGTCTTGCCGAGCAGCGGGTTCAACGCGCGCCCCTGCTCGCGCGCGACGCTCCGATACAGCGAGAGACCGAGCGGCGCGCTCGCGAGCGGCAACAACGAAAGCGGCCCGAGCCGCCCTGCGATCACGAGCGCCACCGGCGTTGCATAGGCGACCCCGAGCAAGAGCAGGTATTCAGCGAGGGCGCCGCGCCGCCCCCAACGCACGGCCAGCGTACGCTTGCCGACCTTCGCGTCGGTCTCCCGATCGCGCAGGTTGTTGACGACGAGGATCGCCGTCGACAGGGCACCCATGGGCAGTGACGCCCAGAGCGCGAGCCAGGGCCAAGCGAGGGTGTGGACGAAGCTCGTGCCGCACACCGCGACGACACCGAAAAATAGGAACACGAACAGGTCGCCGAGGCCGTAGTAGCCGAGCGGGTAGGGGCCACCCGTGTACAGGATCGCGGCAGCGATCGACGCCAGGCCGATCAGGACGATCGTGGGCCCGGCCGCGAACGTCAGGTACACGCCCACGAGCAGCGCGAGCCCGAACACGAGCGCCATGCCCTTGCGGATCGCCGCGGGCGCGATCAGGCCCGCCTGCACGGCGCGCGTCGGCCCGAGGCGCTCCGCGGTGTCGGCGCCCTTCTCGAAGTCGTACACGTCGTTGGCGAAGTTCGCGCCGATTTGCAGGAGCATCGCGCCGGCTGCAGCCGCGAGCCCCGGTCCGAGGCGCAGTGCCCCTTCGTGCCAGGCGCAGGCCGTGCCGACGGCGACGGGCGAGAGCGCGGCGGTCAGCGTGGCGGGGCGGGCCGCGAGCACCCAGGCTTTCGGCGAACCGGGGCGAACCGCGCTCGCTCGTGGCGCGTCCAGGGGTACGGCGTGGCTGTCAGTCATCGGGAGAGCTCTCGGGCGATCGCGCTCGCGACGGCACTCGGCCGCTCGAGCAAGAGGTTGTGGCCAGCTCCTTTTACCTCGCACAGCCGCCCGTTTCGAAGGGCAGGCGCGAGCTCGCGTCCGAGCTCTACGAAGCGCGGGTCGAGCTCGCCCACGAGCCAGGCGACAGGTTGGGTAAGCTGCGGCAAATGTGCGCGATAGGCCGGCATTTCGCCGAGCCCGGTCGCGCGCAGCGAGCGCGCCAGACCGGCCGCCGTGTGCGAGCTCCGGCGCCGGGCTTCGGCTTCGCGGAGCTCCGCGGGCAGCGCGCTCTGGGAGGCGAATAAAGGCTGAGCCTGCCAGCGTGAAGCGAACGCGGCGAGGCCTTGGCTCTCGAGCAGCTCGATCCAGCCCGCATCGGCGGCTCGTCGCTCGGCGCGTGCGGCTTCGCTGTCGAGACCGGCGCTGCCCGAGATCAACACGGCCGCTTGCACCCGAGCCGGATGCCGCAGCAGGAGCCCGAGCCCGAGCCGCGCGCCGAGCGAATAGCCCGCGACGACGAACGGCCCGTCCACGAGCCGAGCCAGCCGATCGAGCTCGGCTTCGAAGCCGTGCACGTCGGGTGCCGCTTCCGGGGTGCCGTGCCCGACCAACCACGGCGCCACCACCTCGGCCGCCGGCAACTCGGCGCGCACGGCGTCCCAGGCGTCCGGCGCGCCCGTGAAGCCGTGCAGCAGCAAGAGATGCCTCACGACAGCTCGGCCGCGAGCGCCTCGCGCAGCCGGACCGACGTGGCGCGCGCGCTGTCGGGAGCCACGCGGACGCGGATCAGCGTGCAAGCGTCCCGCGCGAGCGCCGTCGAAACCGCGCGGGTCACGGCCTCGGCAGTCTCCGGCGCCTCGTACGGGAGCTCGAACAGATCGGCCGCGTGGCGTAGCTCGAAATTCTGCGGCGTGGTCCAGAAGCGCGCGAGGTCGGGGCGCTCGGCGAAGAGCTTCGCGACCGGCAAGTGCTCGAAGATCCGCCCGCCGCCGTTGTCGATCACGAGCAGCGCCAGCGGTTGCGCGAGCTGCGCCGCGAGCGCGAGTCCGCCGAGATCGTGAAAGAAGCTGACGTCTCCGAGCAGGCACAGGCTCGGCAAGCCCGAGGCTTGCGCCGCGCCGATCGCCCCGGACACGAGCCCGTCGATGCCGTTCAGGCCACGCTGAGACCAGACCGAGAGCGCGCCCTTGCGAGGCGGCACGAACGCATCGAGATCGCGGATCGGCAGGCTATTGCCGACGCCGAGCAGCGCTCGTTCCGGCAACGCAGCGAGCGCCGCGCGCACCGCCTGGGCCTCGCCGAGCTCGCTCGCCGGCTGCTGCGAAAGCACGTCCAGCTGGTGGAAATAGGCGGCATCCGCGCGCCGCCAGGCCGCGCCGAATTCGCTCCGCTCGGGGCTCTCGCTCGCCGTGGCGGCCTTGGCGAGCAAGCGCGCGAACGACCACGGCTCGGCCTCGATCAGGAAGCGCGCGCGGTTCGAAGCGTCGGCGAAGCCGTGCTCGACGACCACGGCGCGCTCGAGCGACGCCTCGCGCACCAAGCGCTCGTACGACCCCGAGGTCGGCGTCGCTCCGAGCTGGATCACGAAGTCGGGGCGCAGCGCCTCGAGCGCGAGCAGGGCATCGAACGCACCCACGAGCGCGCCCGGCTCCGGGGCCGCAAATCGCAGCTGGCTCGTGGCCTCCGCGCACACCGGGTAGCCCGTCTTCTGTGACAGCTCGAGGATCGCCGCGGCGTCCGCCGCTGACGAGGGCGGCATCGGGCCGAGCACGATCAGCCCGCGCTCGTGCTCGCGGAACGCGCGGCACAGCTCGCCCGCGGTGTCGCTACGCGGAGCGCGCGCGGCGGACAGGATCCGGGCCGGGCCGCGCCGCAGCCGTTCGCGCACGTTGCGCTCGAGCGCGCGTTCTGCGGCGGTGGCTGCGGGCTTCGGCTCGAGGGGCTTACGCGCGCGCAAGTTCACGTGCACCGGCCCCGGATCGGGCGCGAGCGAGTGCTCGACGGCGCGCGCCACGAGCCGCTCCACGGAGTCGAGCGCCACGTCGCTCGCGTCGGGGTGCCCGAGCTCGAAGTAACGCCGCGCGAAGCCGCCGAAGATCTTCACCTGATCCATGCACTGCGCGGCGCCGACCTCCTGGAGCTCGAACGGCCGATCGGCGCTCAGGATCAACAGCGGCACGTGCGAGTACGAGGCCTCGACGACGGCGGGGTGATAGTTCGATAGCGCCGAGCCCGAGGTGCAGAGCAGCGCGCTCGGGCGCCCGGTGACGCGCGCCTGGCCGAGCGCGAAAAAGCCGGCGCTTCGCTCGTCCCACACCGAGTAACACTCGAGGCCCGGGGTATTCAGGGCCGCGTAGGCGAACGGGGTCGAGCGCGAGCCGGGGCTCACCACGACGTCGCGCACGCCCGCGGCGAGCAGCGTCCCGAACACGAGACGCGCCCACTCCGCGAGCAGGTTGTCCGTCACCGCTCGACCCCGAGCGCGTCGAGCAACGCGGCCAGCTTCCAGCGCGTCTCGGCGAGCTCGCTCTCCGCTTCCGAGCCGCGCACGATGCCGGCCCCCGCGTAACCCGCCAGGGTGTTCCCGGACAACACGCCCGAACGCAAGGCGACCACGAAATCACCGTTGCCCTGGCCGTCCATCCAGCCCACGGGGCCCGCGTACCAGCCGCGCTCGTTGACCTCGTGCTCGGCGATCCATTGGAGGGCGCGCTCGGTGGGCACCCCGGCGACGGCCGGGGTCGGGTGCAGCCGCTCGACCAGCTCGAGCACGTGGCGGCGCGCGTTCAGCGTGCCGCGGACGCGGGTGCGCAGGTGCGCGACGTGCTTCAACACGTGCATCTCCGGCTCTGCCGCGTGCTCGATCGATTCGGCGAGCGGCTGCAGATCGCGCAGCAGCTTGCGCAGTACGATCGCCTGCTCTTCACGGTCTTTCAGGCTCTCGAGCAGGCGGCTCGTGGGCTCGGCTCCGACGCGGACCGAGCCTGCCACGGCTTCGGTCTCGAACGCGGTGCCGCGCTTGCTCACCAGGCGCTCCGGAGCCGCGCCGAGGAAGCAGGGCCCGCCGTTGTCGAACGCGAAACGCACGCACTTCGGCGCGAGCTCGCGCAGCCGCTCGAGCACGCGCGCGGGCGGCACCGCGGCGCCGAGCTCGACGTCGATGCGGCGTGCGAGCACCAGCTTCTCGAGCTCGCCGCGAGCGATGGCGTCACGGATCGCGCGCACCTGATCGCGCCAGAGCTCGCCCGGCGCCTCGCGCAGCGTGGCGTTGCCGGCGCCGGCGGAAAGCGGCTCGGGCTGGGTCCCGTGGAGCGCCGCCAGCACGCGGGCGGCGAGCTCGCTCGCGGCATCGACGTCGCCGTCCCGGAGCTCCTCCGCCGTGACCACGAGCGTGAGCCGCGCCGAATCGCCGTGGCGCTCGTAGGTGAGCCGGGGCAACGCGAAGAACGCCTCGCCGAAAGGGCGCCACAGCTCGCTCTCCGCGCGCCCGGCCTGGAAAGCGAAGCCGCCGAACAGCCGGAGCTCGCTGCTCGGCGGTAGCTCCGCGAACACGCGCTCGGCCTGCTCGCGGATCGAGCGGAAGCGCTCGGCTCCGCGGGCACTCAGCGTGCGCACGCGCCCGAGGCCGACGAGCTCCAGAGCGCCGGGCTCGGCGAAGTAGCTCGCCTCCGCCGACAGCCCGAGGCCCAACAAGAACTCCGCCGAGCGCGCCGGCGCGGCGAGGACGATCGCGTGCAACGGCGTTGCTGCGCGCGCGGCCTGCACGGCGCGCCGGACTTCGAGCGCGCCGTCCGATGGGGGAGGCGAGGCGAAAGCGTTCATTCCGAGGTCGTGGGGGTGCCGACGTACAGGTGGCACACGCCGAACGTCAAGGGCCGAACCGCGAGCGGCGCGACACCCGAGCTCCGCATCTGTTCCGCGAAAGTTTCGGCCGGCGGGAACGCCGCGATCGACCGCTGCAGATAGCGGTACTCGCGCGAGCCCGACAAGACCGAGCCCAGCCAGGGAACGACCGTGTGCACGTGAAAGCGGGCGAGCGCGCCGAGCACGTTGCCGCGCGGTTCGGAGAGCTCGAGGATCGCGATCCGCCCGCCGGGACGCGTCACGCGCGCCATCTCGGCGAGCGCGCGGCTCCGGTCGGGTACGTTGCGGATGCCGAACGCGATGCACACGCCGTCGAAGCTGCGATCGGCGAAGGGCAGGCGCTGCGCGTCGCCCACCTCGAGCTTGATGCGGCCTTCGAGCCCCAGCCGTTCCAGCTTGCGCTGGCCAACCTCGAGCATGCGCTCCGAAGGGTCAATGCCCACCACGCTCACGCCGGGCGCGTGCCGCGCGACCCGGATCGCGAGGTCACCGGTGCCCGTGGCGAGATCCAGGATACGCGAGCTGTCCGTGAGCTCGAGCGAGCGCGCCGTGAGCTTGCGCCAGCGCTGATCGATGCCGAACGACAGCAAGCGGTTGAGCAGGTCGTAACGCGCCGCGATGGCGTCGAACATCGCGCCCGAGCCTTCGAGGGTGGTTTCGGCGCGCGTCATCGGTTCACCGAACGCGACAGCCCGAGCAGCGGCGCCGGATCGACGGCTTCGCCCGAAACCAGCGCTCCGAGCAGCGACTCGCCGAGCTTGGCGAGATCCGCGAGCTGCTTCAGCCGCGCGCGCTTGAAGGTCGTGGCCTCGTCCGCGCTCGCCTGCGCCGACAAGGTGTTCTCCGCCGCATCCAGCGCTTCACCGAACTTCTGCACCAGCACGAGCTCCCGTTCGCGCAGCACGCGCTGCACCAGCCGACCGATCCCGGTTTCGGCCTCGTAGTAGTCGCGCCGTTCGCCGGGGCGCCAGGTCTTGCGCACAGCACCCCACTTCACGAGCTCGGACAGCGCCATGCTCACGGCGCCCGCGCTCATGCGCAGCTCTTCGCCGATCTCGGCGGCGCCGATCGGTTGCGGCGACAGATAGAGGAGTGTCCAGATCCGCCCCATCGGACGCTTGAAGCCCCAAAACTCCATGAGTTGACCGACGGTGTCGGCAACCTCGAGCTCGGCTTCGGCGGTTGGGGAAGGGGTGGACGAGGGATGCGCCGGCGGCACGGGCCTATCGCGGACTGTTTGAGGTTTCAAAATCTCTTGAAACTTTAGGCTCAGGGTTCGGGCGGGTCAAGGCCTGCTGGAACGTGTGACTGGTAGGTTTCGTGGAAGCGGGTTAACTTCCCTGGGCCAGTTTTTGCGGGAATTTGCGAACAGAATGACGAGTAGCCCGATCGACGGCCCCGAGCCGCTGCGCGTAGCCATCGTGGGCGCCGGCCCCGCGGGGTTCTACGCAGCCGACGCCCTGCTCAAGGCCGGCGCCGCGGTGGACGTGTTCGAGCTGCTGCCCGCCCCGTTCGGCTTGCTGCGCTACGGAGTGGCGCCGGATCACCAGAACATCAAGAAGGCGGGGGTCGCCTTCGAGCGCACCGCCAAGCATCCGGCCTTCCGCTATTTCGGCAACGTGCCCGTGGGTACGGCGCTGTCGATCGACGAGCTTCGCGCCGACTACGACCAGGTGTTGGTCGCCATCGGCGCGTCTACCGATCGCAAGCTCGGGATCCCGGGCGAGGATCTGGCGGGGAGCGTCGCTGCTACCTCGTTCGTCGGCTGGTACAACGCGCACCCCGACTTCGTGGCGGAGCACTTCGATCTGTCCGCGCAGCGCGTGGTGATCGTCGGCATGGGCAACGTGGCGATGGACGTCACGCGCCTGCTCGTGAAGTCACCGGACGCGCTCGCCGGCACGGACATCGCGCGCGACGCGCTGTCGGTTCTGCGACAGAGCCGCGTGCGCGAGGTGGTGTTGCTCGGGCGCCGCGGCCCGGCCCAGGCAGCGTTCGATCAAGGTGAGCTCGCCGATATTGCCGAGCTCGACGGCGTCGAGGTCGTGGTCGAGGGTGCGCCCGTGGAAGAGCCGAATCACGAGCACTCCGTCGGCGCCAAGCGCAACCTCGAATACCTGGCGACGCTCCCGCGCGTGCCGAGCGGCAACGCCGAGCGCGTGGTGCGGCTGTGGTTCTGTTCGGCTCCTTCGGCGCTCGTCGCCGACGACTCGGGGCAGCGCGTGCGCGCGATCGAGATCGAGCGCACGGAGCTCGTGCGCCGCAGCGACGGCAGCGTCTCCGCCCGCGGCACCGGCCAGAAGGAGCTGCTCGAGGCCGGCATGGTGGTGCGTTCGATCGGCTATCAAGCGAAGCCGCTCGAGGGCCTGCCCTTCGACGCCAAGGCGTCGGTGATTCCGAACTTCGGCGGTCGCGTCGGGCGCCCCGGAGAGGCGCTGCCCGGCTGCTACGTGGTCGGCTGGATCAAGCGCGGTCCGGTCGGTCTGCTCGGCTCGAACAAGCAGGACGCACGAGAGACGGTCGACGCCATGCTCGAAGATCGCGACCACGCGCTTTCGAGCCGTGGCTCGCGTCAGCCCTTCCGTGTTCTCGAGGGGCTTCGAGCCCGAGGCATCCGCCCCGTCACCTACGCCGACTGGCTCGAGATCGACGAACGCGAGCGGGCTCGCGGCGCAGAAATCGGCAAGATCCGCGAGAAATTCGCGACGGTGGCCGAGATGCTGGCAGCGCTCGACGGCGCCTGACACCGCCTCCGAAAGCGTGGCAAGCTTCGGCCGATGTCTCGCGTCCGCTCCGTGATCGCCTTTTCGGTGCTGCTCGCGCTGCCGCTGTTCGCGGCGGCGCCCGCAGTTCGCGCCGACACCCATCACGAGCTCCCGCAAGAGGGCATCAGCTTCGATCATGTTCCGGGTGCCGCCGCGCTCGAAGGCAGGATCATCGCGCCCTGTTGCTGGAACCAGACCATCGACATCCACGGCTCCGAGCTGTCGACCCAACTGCGCGTCGAGATCCGGAAGCGCCTGACCGCTGGTGAGGCTCCGGAAGCCATCGAGGCGTCGCTCGTACAGCGCTACGGTCAGAAGGTGATCGCGGTGCCGCAGGGCAGCCGGCTCGGAACCACCGGCGTGCTGCTGGCGATCGCCATGGGCGCCGCCGGCGTCTTCGCATTCTCGCTGTTGCGGCGCTGGCGCGACCGGGTCGCCCCGCCGCCCCCCAAACGCGAGGGAGAAGAGCCCGGGGCCGCGACACCCGCTCTCGACAGCCGTCTCGACGCCGAGCTCGCCGCACTCGATCGCGAGTGAGTGGAATGTTGGCTCCGCGGTCAGTCCCGTGGGCCGAATTTCCAAGGTTCTAGCGGCTGGGTTGTTTCATACAGTCGTGTTGAACTATCGTGCAGCCCTGCCGGCCGAGACGCGGCCGGGGCTTCGAACGCGGCGATGTCGCAACCTACCGATCGCGAACTCGTCGATGCTGCGCGCGGTGGGGACCGCGGCGCATTCGGCGTATTGGTCCGGCGCCACCAGAAGCGGGTCTATCGGCTCGCGCTGCACCTCCTACGGAACTCCGCGGAAGCAGAGGACGTGACCCAGGAGACCTTCGTGCGCGCCTATGGGGCGCTGGATCGCTTCGATGGGCGCAGCGAGCCGTACACCTGGATGTACCGCATCGCAGTAAATCTATCGCTGAACGCGATCCGCTCACGCAAGAGCAGCCAGCGCACGACCTCCGCGGACGATCCACGCATGGAATCGATGTTGGTCGATTTGCAGAGCACCCAGGGCAACCCGGCGGTCGCGACCGAAGACCGGCTCTTGGCGCAGGCGCTGCTCGAGGGAATCGAAGGCCTCAGCGACGTGTTGCGCACCACGCTGATTCTCGTGATCGTGGACGGAGTGTCGCACTCGGACGCCAGCCGAAGCCTCGGTTGCAGCGAGGGCACAGTCGCGTGGCGCGTTCACGAGGCGCGGCGAAAACTTCGCGAGTTTTTGGCGACCCGCGGTTACGGTGAAAGTAATGGCTGAGGAAGATCCGCGGCTACCGGCAAAAGCTGAAGCGTTGCTTCAGGGGTTGCCGCTACGCGAGCCGGACTTCGAGGCTCTGGCGGCGCGCATCGACGCGCAGCTCGCGGCGGTGGCTCCGGGCTCGACGGACGACGCTCTGCTCGCGGCGCCATTCCCGGACGAACCGGGTGAAGAGCTGCCGTCGCCCGCCGAGCCCGTCGCCCCGCGGCTGTCGGACCTGGCTCGCGCCGTCGCACAGAAGCGCACCGACGCCGCCGACACCGAGCTCGCGCGCGAGGCTTTGTCTGCCGCGAGCCAGCTGCGCTCGCAGACGGACGTGCTGCTCGAGAGGATGCGCGCGGCGCCCAAGGCTGCGGAGCCGCCGCTCCGCCCCGTTGCCACGGAGGCCGTGCCGGCGCGGCCCGTGCCGCCGCCTCCGTCGTTGCCGCGCGCGGGCGAAACCGCGCCTGCGGCCTCTGCTTCGCCACCCGCGCTCGGCGCGAAAGACAAGAAGGGGTCGCTCACGGCGCTCTGGGGCGGCGCTGGTTTGGTGCTCGCGGCCGCCGCCGCGTGGGTGGTGCTGGTCGGCTCTCCGCAGAAGCCGGATGCGAGCCGAGCAGAGCCCGCGGTCGCCGCAGCCCCGGCGGCCTCTGCCGTGGCGAATGCCGAATCGCCGCCGGGCCAAGCTCCGCCGCCTGTAGCGCTGTCCGAGCCAAACCCGGCGCCCGCCGCTGAAGCTGCCTCGGAGCCCTTGGCCGATGCTCGCAAGGAACGCGCGAGCCGCGGCGCTGGCGATGAGGGCGCTGTGGCGAGCGCCCCGCTCGCCGCGCGAGCCAAGAAGAACAGTTCACGACCCGAAAAGGTCGAGCTCGCCGAGGCCCCCGCAGCGCCGGCCCCCAGAGCGCAAGCCGCCGCCGGCGCTTCGAAATCGGATGCGGAGCTCAAGCCCGCCGCAGGCAAGACCGACGACGGGCTGATGCCCGACAAGCCGTCCACGGGCGCGGTTCAGGCCGCGATCGCTAGCGTGATGGGGGCCGCGCGCGCGTGCGTGGCCGGCGCCGACGCTGCGACGCCCGCGACCGTGATCTTCGGCTCGAACGGCTCGGTGAAGAGCGTGGTGGTGAGCGGCGCCGTCGACGGCACGCCCGCCGGCAAGTGCGTCTCGTCCGCGCTGTCGCGCGCCAAGGTCGCGCCGTTCGCGCAGGGCTCGTTCAGCGTCGGCGTGTCGGTTCGCCCGTAGACAGAGCGCGACGACGTGCCGCGCTCTGTCGCTGTTTCGACGCCGCGGGCTACGCGCCGGAGCTGAGCTTGTTGCGCAGCAGATCGCCGAGGGTGCCGAAGCCGCCCTCCTCCTTGAGCTTCTGCCGGTACTCTTTGTGGGCGCGGCGCTCTTCGTCTTCCTTGAAGCCGCGGATGCTGAGCTTGGGCTCACCCGAGCGCGGATCCACGTCGAGCACCTTCAAGTCGAGCTGCGTGCCCGGCTTGAACGCCTTGCGCAGGTCCGTGCCGCGCTGCGTGCCGGTCTGACCCGCGGGGATGAAGCCGCGCTGGGTGCGGCCGGTGACACCGAGCACGCGCACGATCACGCCCGCCGCTTCACCGCGCACGACCTCGGCCTTGACCAGGTTGTTGCGCTGGATCTTCTGCGGGGCCTCGGCGGCCTGCTCGGGCGTGGGCGCCGCGTGCAGCACGATGCGCCGCGTGCGCGGATCGATGTGGCTGACGACCACGTCGATTTCCTGGCCCTCTTTCAAGAGCTCGTTGGTGTGCTCCACGCGCTCGAGCGACAGGTCCGCGACGTGCAGCGTGCCCTCGATCTCCGGCTCGAGCTCGATGTAGGCGCCGATCTTCTCGATCCGCGTGACCTTGCCCTTGTGCTGGGTGCGGGGCGCGTACTTCTTCTTGGCCTGAGCCCACGGATCTTCGATCAGCGCCTTGCGGCTCAGCCAGATCTTCCCGCGCTCGTCGATCTTCGTGATCTTGACCTGGAAGCGATCGCCGGGAGAGAGGAGCTCGTTCAGCGGGCGGCGGGTGTCGTGGCTGGCTTCGGAGATGTGCACCAGGCCTTCGAGGTTTTCGGCCTCGGGCAGGGCCACGAAGGCGCCCCACTCGACGACCGTGCGCACGACGCCTTCGAGCACCTGACCATCGGTGAGCAGCGACAGCGCACGCTTGCGACGCTCGTGCGCTTCCGCCTCGAGCATCGGACGGCGCGTCACGACGACGTCGCGCCCGCCCTTGTCGAAGCTCGTGAGCTTGAACTCCAGGCGCTGGCCGACGAGGCCCGCGAAATTCGCCTGACCCGGGTGCAGATCCATGCCCGAGGCAGGAGCGAAGGCGCGCACGCCGCCGATGTCGACCTCGACGCCGCCCTTGATCACGCCGGTGATGAGGCCCGACACGAGCGAGCCCTCTTTTGCCGCCTGCTCGAGCTTGGGCTTGGTCTCCTCTTCGCGCAGCGGCTTGCGGGTGAGCACCACCAGGCCGCCGCGAGCGCCGTCGTTGTGAACGCGCGCGACCAGCCGATCGCCGACGGCCGGGATCAGATCGTCGGCCTCCATCTCGGTGCGATCGAGGATCGCCAGCGCCTTGCCCGACAGGTCGACCATGATCGCCGTCTCGAGCACGGCGGTGACCTTACCGAACACCTCTTCGCCGACGTGGAAGGGCGCGCGATCGCTGGCGCGGTGCGGGCGCGTGGACTCGCGCGGCGCTGCGCTGGCGTTTTCGGCGCCCGGCGCGGCGGCTGCCACGCCCTCGGCGCCCTTCTTCTTGCGACGGCGGCGGCGGCGCTTCTTCTTCGGCGTGCCGGGGGCACCGCCTTCACCCGCTTCGGCCTCCGGAGCGTCGGAGCCCTCGCCTTCGCTCTCGCCCGCGTCGTCGTCGCCTGCCTCGTCGCCCTCCGCTTCCGTCGCGGGCACTTCGGACTGCATGGCAGCCGCGTGCGTGCCGAGCTCGGCGGTGTGAGAGGGCGGGGGCACCGTACCGACCGGCTCACCCTCCGCGGACTCTGCCCAAGCGGTGTCGAGCGCGGACTCCTGCGGCGCGGGTGACCCCACGTTCGGCTCCATCGTCGGCCCAGCGGAAGCGCTGTTGCCGACGTCGGCTACTTCTTGTTCCTGAGGGGTCATGGCGACGTCCGTGCGTATAGCGCGCCTCAGGCCGAAAGGGAACCGACGTCCCTGTTCCGCCCTGGCGCAGGTTTTCCACTTTAGCGCGTGATGGGCAACCGTCGATTTTGCCCGCCGCTCCGATCGATCGTGAGGACACCCGGGTCTTCACGTGCGTCGAGGCGCTCGAGCAGTCGATCCGCCACCTCGACGAAGGCTTTCGCGGTCTCCGAGCCCGGCGCGGCCTGCACCACCGGCGTTCCGGCGTCACCCCACTCTCTGACGCTCGGGTGGAGGGGGATCTGCCCGAGTAGCGGCGCCCCGGCGTAGTCGGCGATGCGCTGCCCGCCGCCGGCCCCGTAGAGCTCGTGGCGTTTCGAGCAACCGTCGCAGACGTAGTAACTTTGATTCTCCACCACGCCGAGCATCGGGATGCCGACCTTCTGGCACATCGAGACGGACTTGTAGACGTCTTGCAACGCCACCTCTTGCGGCGTGGTGACGACGACGGCGCCCGAGGCGCGGATCTTTTGCGACAGAGTCAGGGCGACGTCGCCCGTGCCGGGAGGCAGATCGAGCAGCAGGAAATCAAGCTCGCCCCAGGCCACGTCTTTCAAGAACTGGAGCAGCGCGCCGTGCAACATCGGACCGCGCCAGACCACCGCCGCCTTCGGATCTTCGAGCAAGAAACCGATGCTCATCAGCTTCACGCCGAAGCGCTCGAGCGGTTGGATCTGCTTGCCGTCGCTGAGCGGTTGGCCCGCGATGCCGAGCATGGTCGGGATGCTGGGTCCGTAGATATCGGCGTCGAGCAGGCCGACGCGCAGCCCCTTCCGCGACAGGGCCAGCGCCAGGTTGGTGGCGACGGTGCTCTTTCCGACGCCGCCTTTCCCGCTCATCACGAGCACGACGTTCTTCACCTGCGGCACCAGATCGTCCGGCGCGACCGAGCGCTCCGGCACATGCGGCTGACTCATGCCCGGGGGCGTAGAGCCTGGCTACCGCCGTGTCAAATCAAGCCGGCGAGCCACGCCACCAGCATGCCGCCACCGAAGCCCACGGCCACGGCGAACACGGCCAGCGCCAGGTTCGAGCTGCGGGACGGCTGGACCGTGGAGGGCAGGGCAACGCGCGGGCGGATCGTCGAGACCTGGGGTGGTTCTCCGCCCGGCATCGGCGTGAAGTCGCGCCCGGGACGCAACCGCGGCGACGCGGGGGGTTTCGGCAGCTCGGGGGCCGCGAGCAACGAATCGGTCACGAATCGAATCGCGGGCTGGATCATGGCGGCCGGCGTCGCACCCGGGAGGAAGGAAGCCGCGGCTCGCTCGGGGTCGAGGCTCGGGCGGCTCGGTGCCGGATTGCCGCTCGGGGACTTGGCTGAACGCGGCGTCATGGGGTCTTCGCTTCAAGAGAACGGAAGACGCGGGAAAACCTGAACCGACCCGGGTGATTTTGTTGACCGCCGCGGCCGGGGGGCAAAAATGGCTCCCCCCGACCGGGCTTGGTCATTTTTCCGCACTCTCGGGGCTCAGCCCTCGGACAGCGCGGTGCTCAGGCTCGCAGCGGCCGTAACCTGCGTCTGCAGGCGCTGCGTCGACGCGGTGACGGCGGTCGCGACGTCGGGGATGGCTCCGAGGGCGCAGCCGAGGCCGATCTTTGCCTTCAGCGAAGTCTCACCCTCGAGCGCCACGTCGATGGCACCGCTGACGGCCGATTCGGCAGAAGCCGAGACCTCTGCGCCAGCCGCGATCACGACCTCGGCGCGCTTCAGCTCGGCGAAGATGGCGCTGGCGCGGGCGCGGAAGCCCACCAGGAACGCCTGGAACTCCGCCTTGGTCTGCGCGTCGGCGCTGGCCGAGAACTGGTAGCCGATGTCGATGGCCGGCGGGGTGCACTCGACCTCGAGCGACGCTTCCGCCTTCGCGGACGCCTGGCACTCGACGCTGGCCTCGGGCGGCGTGAACTCGCCCTCGCAGCGGCCCTCGCACTCCACGGACGCGCTGCCCATGGCCTGGCAACGCGCGGTGCCGTTGCACTCCGCGTTGGCCGGCTTGTAGGTGCACTGACCGCGGCACTCGCCGCTGCACTCACCGCCCGCGGTGAGCTCGCAGCTGCCCCGACACTGACCTTCGCAGGTGCCGTTGCACTGACCCATCGCGTTCTCGCTGCTGCAGGTGCCGTCGCACTCGCCGTGGCAGGTGCCCGTGCACTCCGCGGCGACCGCGAGCTCGCAGCTGCCCTGACAGCTGCCCGTGCAATTGAGCTCCGGCGCGGTGCCGGTGCACTCGAGCTCGCCTTCACATTCGACGGAGCCGCTCGCCTCCACCTCGCAGCTGCCCTGGCACTCGACCGACGCCCTGGGCGGGGTCACTTCGCCTTCGCAGCGGGCCTGCGCCTGCACCGTCGCCTCGGCAGACACGGCGCAGCGCGCCGGCTGCACGCGCACGGCGAGGTCGCCTTCGAGCTGATACTTGGCCTTGATGGCGGCGACGATCGCGGCGCCGTCGGCGTTGGCGTCCAGGTCGAGCGACGCCCGGATCTTGGCGAGCTCCGCGTTGATGCGGCTCGCGGTCAAATCCGCCTTGGCCTGGAAGTTCACGACGCTCTTGAAGAACGCGTCGACCCTCGCCACGCCCGAGATCGAAGCGTTGCCCTCGAGCACGCCTTCGACGGGGCAAGTCAGTCCGCACTGCTCGGCGAGCTCTTCGCCGGCGGCGCTGAGCGGGTTGTCTTCCTCGCTGCAGGCGGGGATGACTGCGAGTCCGAGCGCGGCAAACACCAGCATTGCTCGCCGGTAATCGGTGATGTTTCTCATGGGGCGTGCTCCTTACTAATCGATAAAGACACTCGGACCGAGCACGGCTCGGCCGAGCGTGACGCCGGAGATTAGCTTGGTCCGCCCCGCGAGCGCTTGGGTTATTTTGACCAACACCCGGTCTGTGGCGACCCGCCGAACAGCTGACTTTGCGTGGTTGCGCCGAGGCAATGATTGGCGAACGGATCGCCGTCGTAGCGTTCGACGCCGAGGCAGGTGAGGGCCGGACCGCCCGGCGAGTCGGGGCAGCCGTGGCCTCGGCAAGTGCCCGACGCATCCTCGTCTCCGTCGCAGTCGCAGCTCGTCGTGAGGTCGATGCAGTACTGCTCTTGCGTGAACGCCGAGCGCGCGCAGAAGCCGTTCGGGCAGTCGGACTCGTTCACGCACGGCTCGCAGCCGAGCCCTTCACCGTGGCAGGAACCGAAGCGGTGCGAGCAGGTCGGGATCCCGAGCTCTTCGTCGAACAGCCCACATTCGCCGGCGTTGCCCCAGGGACACGAATCGGCTCCCGGCGCGCAGGGCACGGTGCAAATCTTCTCGCCGCTCGCGTCCTTGGCGCAAACCTGCCCCGGCACGGCGAGGCAGTCCGCATCGCTCTCGCACGGCGAACAAAACGCTTTCTTCACGCACACGGGGCGCACGAGGCCGGTCGCTCCGCACTGGTAGCGCTTGCCCTCGCCGATTTCGACCGCTGGCACACAACCCGGTGCGTCGGGGCTGCCGGCCTCGCCGCACGCATCCTCACACGGCACGGCCGAGGCTGCGCCGCAGCGGAACCCGGACGGGCAATCGTCGTCGCGGCCGCAGTCCGCCGTGCAGAACGCGTCGAGATCGCCCTGGCCGTAGCTCAGACAGATGAAGTCGTTCTCGAGATCGCACTGACTCGGTCCGGACGGGCAGGCGCTGTAGTACTGGCCGGGCGCGAGCTGGTCCGAGGGCTCGCAATAGGTGCCTCGCGCGGAGCTCTCGCACAATCCGAGCCCGCCGCAGTCGAAATGGCTGCCGCAGGCAAAGGTACAGAGGCCACCCACGCAGCTGAGCCCGCTCTGGCAGTCCGAGTCTTCCCCGCAGGTCTCGAACGCGGCGGCGCTGTGCGCGCACGCGCCGTCGATGCAGCGATAACCCCGCGGGGTGTCGCAATCGTCGTCAGCCGCGCACGGCTCGCTGTGGCCCGTGCTCCCGTCCGCGGCGTAGTCGAGCACGACGCAGCGCTGCTCCCGCTCACCGCCCGCGAACTCGAAGACGGCGCAGTTCTGGGCGATCGGGCAATCGTCCTGAGTCTCACAGGTCTTGCGGCACTCGCCCTGAACGCAGCGTTCGCCGTCCGCACAATCCGAGTCCCTGCAAGCGCAGCTGCCGTCGTCTTCGCAGCTCGCGACGCTCTCGCTCGAGCAGCCGGCGCCTCCCAACGAGAACAGCGTGACCAGGCTGAGCGCCAAAGTGAAGCAGCGGCGAACGAAGACGGGGGATTCCATGGCGTTTCGACGATCTTCGCGGAAAAGGAGAGGGGTGACGGCGGGCGAGGACACTCCCCAAGCTCCGACGCTTGCGCCATACTAGCCGCCATGGGCGCCTGGTTCACCCCTCGGGTACTGCTTTCGGTCGCGTTCCTCGGAGGTTGCTCGAGCGAGGCGCTCACCCAGGACGATCCGTCGGCGGAGCCTGCCGCCGAGGGGCGCGTCGTGGAAGTGGTCGGCGGAGAGGCGGGGACACCGCCGGTCGCGATCGACGCCCAGCCGGATTATCCGGCGGGTCCGTACGGCAAGGCCGAAGGCGCCATCATCGCCAATTTGAGCTTCGTCGGCTGGCACGACCCGACGGCGGCCGGCTACGACGTCACCAAGTTCGAGACCGTGCGGCTCTCGGACTTTTACAACCCGACCAAGTCCGCCGACAGGCCGCGCGTCCTGGTGCTGAACTCGTCGGCGGTGTGGTGCACGGTTTGCCGCGCCGAGTACACGCACCTGAGCCGCGATCAGGTCTACGCGAACTACCGGCCCAAGGGGATCGAGATCCTGGGCGTGTTGTTCGAGGATAACGACGGCTTCTCCGCGCGTCCCCAGGATCTCACGGCCTGGTCGGACGCGTTCAAGGTGCCGTTCCCGATGGCGCTCGATCCGGGCTTCAAATCCGGTGTTTACTTCGACTCCGACGCCACGCCCATGAACATGATCATCGACACGTCGAACATGAAGATCCTAGACGTGACGATGGGCTTCGACGCGACCACGCCAGCGCAGTACTGGGCGAGCATCGAGAAGTGGCTGTCGCGCTGACGCACAGGCTCGCGGCGCTCGGGTTGTGCGCGCTGTCGGTCGCTTGCGCCGGCGGCGCTTCACCCGCCGGTTCGGCGCAGCGCGCGCAAGGCGGGCCGCCCGATTTCGAGCTGCCCACGCTCGACGGCAGGAGCGAGCGCCTGTCGGATCACCTCGGGCGCGAGGTGGTGCTGATCGATTTTTGGGCGACCTTCTGCCAGCCCTGCCTGCGCGCCATGCCCGAGCTCGACGCGCTGTATCGCCGCCACCGAGCCCGCGGCTTCATCGTGCTCGGCGTCTCGATCGACGGCGCAGACGCGCTGCCCGAAGTCCGCGCGGAAGTGAAGAAGCTCGGCGTCGGCTTCCCGATCTTGCTCGATCAGGAGACGCGCGTCGTCGCTCTCTACAACCCCAAGACGAGCGCCCCCTTCAGCGTCCTGATCGGCCGCGACGGCTCGATCCTCGCCAAGCGCGAAGGCTACAGCACCACCAGCGACGGCGCCCTCGAGCGCGACGTGGAAGCGGCGCTGGCCCGCTGAGGGCTGTCAGTATCAGCCGTCAGCGGGTGTGACGAGGCCCAGCGTCGTCGTTATTAGTCGATGTCGGCAAACAGCGCGAAACGCGGGCTGTCGCAGACGTCGCGGTCGTCGAGGAAGGTGAGCTCGCCGCTCGAGGTGTCGACGCGGAACAACGCGACCGTGTCGGAGTTCTGGTTGCCGACGACCAGCAGCTGCCCGTCGCGCGACAGGCTGAAGTGCCGCGGGGTGACACCCCGCGAGCTCACTTCCTGCACGAAGCTGAGCGTGCCGCCCGTGTTGACCTCGAACACGACGATCGAGCCCTCGGCCGCGTTGTCGAGCCGCATCGAGACGTACAGGAAGTCGCCGGAGGGCGAGAACGCGATCTCCGAGCCGTTCTTCAGGCCGCTGTAGCCATCGGGCAGCGGGACCTCGTACGAGTCCTGGAACGTGATGGCGCCGGTGCTCTGGTTGAAGGTGAAGGCGTCGAGCAGTCCGGCCTCGGAGGAGGCGCCGCCCGCCGTTTCGTGGATGGCGTAGAGCCAGGTCCCGTTCGGGTGCAGCGCGAGGTGCCTCGGTCCGCTGTCGTCTTCCGCCATCTGCTCGTCCGTCTGGAAGGCGATCTCGCCCGTCTCCTCGTCGAAAGCGTAAACGGTGATCTGGTCCGATCCGAGATACGGAACCAGCATGAAGTTGTTGTTGCTGCTGAAGATGGCGTGGTGCGCCTTCTCGCCGTCGGAGTCGTCCGACACGATCTCGCCGACGGAGCCGTTGCCGAGCACCTCGTAGACGTAGACGTTGTTCGAGGAGTAGTTGGGGACGGCCAGGAAATCTTCGCCGTTGTCGAGCGTCAGCGTCTGCGGGCCCGGCTGCGTCCCGCCAGCGGGTGCGCCGCCCGCGCCGCCTTCCTCCGAGGGCGCGACGCTCGGCACGTCTGCCGGGGTACCGAGGGGGGTCAGCGCGCCGCTCGCGGTGTTGCGGGTGTAGGTCGTGATCTTGGTCTCGCCGTTCGTGACCGTGTGAGCGACGTACATCAGGTCCTGATCGTCGTTGAAGGTCGCGTTCGAGATCGCGCCGGTGGTGAGCGTGGTGCCGAGGGGGCTCAGCGAGGTGCCGTTGAACAGGTAAGCCTGGAGCGAGCCCGAAGCGTCCGCGCACCCGACATAGAGATGCTGCGGGCTCAGCGCGGCCTCGCCCGCTTCACCGCCACTGCCGCCTTCTTCATCCAGACCGCCGCTGCCGCCGGCGCCTCCGCTGCCAGCCGCGCCGCCGCCACCCGCTTCACCAGCGCCGCCGCCGGCTTCACCGCCGCTGCCCGCTTCGCCTGCGCCCGAGCCCGCGGCTCCGGCCGTGGGAACGGTTCCACCCGTGGTGCCGCCGCTGTCGCCGCCGCCGGTCGTCGTGCCACCGCCGCCGTTGGTGCCGCCGGTTGGCGCAGAGCCGCCGGTTGGCGCAACGCCGCCCGTACCGCCGGTCTTGGCTCCGCCCTGGGCGCCGCTGCCCGCGCCGCCGGTCCTGACTCCGCCGCTGCCGGCGATGCCCCCGCCACCACCCTTACCGCCCGTCGACACGGGGTCACTACCGCCGTCGTCATCGCCGCAAGCGACCGACGCCAACCCACCACCGACCAACAACCAGAGGAGTGAAGATCTCAATGAAAGCATTTGCGCTCCAACGTTTTGCCCTGCACGGACGCTAATTGTGAATCGATACCGGGTCAATACGCTGCCCCTCCGCGGTAAGGCTTTGCGCCGCGTGGGGGCGTTCACCCCGTGGCGCTCTACGTCGCGGACGCCAAGAGTTAAGGCGACCCCAAGGGGCGCCAATCGCGAAATGTCAGAAGCGCAGCGTCGCGTCGAGCCGCGCGCCTTCGAACGGCGGGTACACACGACACACGCCGCCGATACAGCGCAGCGCGCCGCGGCGCTGGCCGACAAATAGCCCGAAAATCACAGCGTCCGTGGCTCGATAACTCCACTGGGTGTTGAGGTAGGTCTCGGCCGTGGCGTGGTCGTCGTATTCGAAACCGATGCCGGCAGCCAGGCGGTCGCCCCATTCGACGCTCGCGGTGTGCTGGCCCTCGAACCACGCGCCGCCGCTGCTATCGCCGCCGAGCGTTTGACGCCGGCGGCGGTGGACGCCGTCGAGCTCGAGCGCGAACGGGCCGCCGAGCGGGAAGGCAGCCGTGTAGCGCAGGTTCTCTTCGCGGTAAAAGACGTGCGTCGCGCCGGAAGGCGTGTCGAGCTCGCGGCCCGCGTCGTCGAAGCGAGTGCCGGCCGAGACGTCCAGCTTGCCTCCCGGAATGCGATGCTCGAAGCCCACCGCGGCGTCCCAGATCCGGTTCTCGTATTCTCTGCGGATCTCGCAGTCGGTGTTGCTGACGGACTCGGCCCAGGTCGAGTAGCGGCCGAGCCAGGCGCGCACGGAGTCGCTGCGGGTGAGGTGCGCCTCGCCACGGATCCGACCGCCGCTCACGCAGGTGTTGAAGTTCTCGAATTGGGTGTCGTTGACGAGGTCTTCGGTGGTGGGCGGCGCGTTGTACTGGAGCAATGAGAACTCGCGGGCGCGCGAGGTGCTGACGTTGGCGAGCAGCGGAAAGAAGCGCCGATAATGCTTGCCCTCGACCAGTACGGAGAACGCGTCGTCCACCCAGCTCGCCGCGAGGTAGACGGCGTGGCCGAGCTCGGGCTCGCGGCTCGCGGCCTCGCCATGCGAGAGCTTTTGCAGCGCCGCTTCGACGTACACGTTACCGGCCTCGCCGAGCTGCACGAGCTCGAGCGACTGACTGGCCGTGAGGATGCGCTCCGCGGAGCGAACCACGTCGCGCGAAAGGGCTTGTTGGCGGAGCAGCCACGAGGCTTGCGTGCCGAGCTTCAGACCCGGGAGCCCGACCTCGGCGCCGCCTGCGAGCACGCGATCGGGTGAGTAGCTGCAGGTGCCGTAGCGTGCGCACTCGTCGGCTTCGGGCACGAAATCGGTAGCGACGGCGCGCGGCATGCCGGCCTCGGTGACGGTGACGAACCCCGGCGTCACCGAGGAATGCGTGCCGAGGTAGCGGCCGCTGGCCTCGTCGAGCCGTAACGGGTTCAGGGAGCCGCCGACGGCAGTCAGGCGCAAGCGTGTGGCGCCGGACGCGAACCGCGCGTTGAGGCGTGCCCCGCGCACGGTCGTATCACTCGAGAGCTCGTCCACCTTGCGCACGCTGAGGACGAGCCCGCGGCCGAGCTGCACGGTCGTGTCGCCGAGCGAGAGCTCGAACTCGCGCGTGGCGTAGCTCAGCGTGTATTTCGCCGGATACAGCCAGTCGAGGTAGCGGTTCGAGAGCTCGATCCCGGCTTCGGTGGCCTTGTTTCCGTAGAATTCGGCGCGCGCGTCGCCGTCGAGGCCCGAGCGCGAGACGAGCTCGTCGGCGATCGAGTCGGGGCTCGGCGACGCGAAGAACCAGGCTCCGTCGAGCCGGAGCGACACGCGGAACGGGTCGGAGCTCGCGGACAAATTGAGCCGGTTGTAGACGAAGCCGGCGTTGTCGTTGGCGACGCTCGGGACGTCACCCGAGCGCGTGTCGCGGTTGTCGGCGTTGTAGATGACGCTGCTGGCTTCCGTGACCTCGACCAGCACCGGGCGCTCGCTGCTGCCGAGCGGCTCGAGCGCGGGGCTCGGCTGCGCGGAAAGGGAAAGGGACAGGCTCAGCGCGAGCGCGCTCGGAGGTAGCCGCCGCGCCATGTCTCAATCGTCGAGCAGCGACTCGATGTACGGCCACATCACCGCCGGCTGGTCGCCCACGAACTTGTCGAGGATCGTCATCGTCTTCGGGTCCACGACCAGGTTCAGCGGCGCCGACTCGGCCGAGGCGTACAGCCCGAAGCTGTAACCCGGATCGAGCACGATCGGGAAGTTGGTGTGGAAGGTCTCGATCCAGACCTCGAGATCCGAGAAATCCGCCGGCTCGTAGCGCTCGTCCTGAAAGACCGCGGTCACGATCTCCAAGCCGCGCGGCGCGAGCTCGGCGTAGTGTCCCGGCAACGTCTGGTGCTCGATCTGGCAGGCGACGCACCACAGCGCTGCGGTGTTGAAGAGCAGCACTTTGACCGGCGCTTCGCGCGCTGGATCGTGGAAATCGGCGAGCGTCACGGGCTCGAGCTCGGACTCTTCGAGCCGGCTCGTGTGCGGCGAGACGAAGCCGCGAAAACACGCGTTCCGAACCAAGCTGCCCGGTTCGGTGCCGTAGGGCCCATCGGGGTAGCCGGGCGCGACGCAGCTCACGGGAGCGCTGAGCCCGCTCGGGAGCTCGGGCTTGTTGCTGCCGCAAGCCAGCGCGGCGAACCCGAAGAGCAGCGCGCCTCGCATTCCCGTGTTTCAGTCCGCTCGGCGCAGACCGAGCACGCCGAGCACGGGCAGACCGGGCTCGGTGGTTTCGATGCGCTCGCCGTCGTCGGACACGACCGCATCCGAGATCTTCGCCCAGCCGCCGTACGGCGCCCACTCCTCGGTGATATCGACGCCGTGCAGGTACACCTCGACGGCCGTACCGGGCGCCCAGCCTTCGCTGTTCGGAACGGACAGCGCGGCGGGCGGGCAAAAGCGTGTCTCGACGGGGGTCGCCGCCCAGACCATTTCGAGCCCCGGCCCCTCGGCGACCACGTCGGGCGCCTCGGCGATCGGCACCGCCACCGCGCGTAGCCCGCGCTCTTCCGCGGTGCGGAACGACAGGCCATCGATACCGATCTCGGTCTCGCCGGCGAGCGTGAGCTCGAAGTCGTCGTAGGCGACGCTGCCGCCCGCGACCAGCGGCACGGCCGTGCCGAGGTCCGGCAAGCGCACGGTGCGCACCTCGCCGAGGTCGAGCTCGGTCTCGCCGGGCAAGAGCTGGGCGAAGCGCGCGCTGACGCGTCCCTCGCCGAACTTGAACGCGGGCTCGAGGAATTTTTGTCCGAGCGTCATGCTCACACGGCCGTCGATGCCGCTCTTGCCGTTGGTGCAGAGGTCGAGCCCGCACACCTGCACGAGCTCGGACTCGACGGGCTCGCCGTCGAGATCGACGAGCCGCGCCTCGACGCTGTCTACCTGTTGCGGAGCGCCGGCCTCGCGATAGCCGGGGCCCGGATCGCAACTCGAAGGAGTCGGCAGCACGGGCCCGGGATCACTTCCCGAATCATCCCCGCACGCCGGGAGCAATCCGAAGAGGAACGTGAGCCAGCACCGCATGGGCGAAGCATAGCCCGCGGCGGCCCCGCGCGTGAGCGCTGGAATTGAGGGAATTTACCGGAAAATTCCGATCAGAACATGGCGCCGAGGTACAGCCGCACGATCTGCGCGGTCTGGATCTCGGTGGCGCTGGCGCGGCCGATGGTGTTCTGGATCGTGTTGGCCTTGACGTCGGGGTAGCCGAGGCCGCCCATCGGAAACAGCACGCCGTACTCGAGCTTGGCGAAGAAGCCGCCCATGTTCAGCGGGTCGTCGTTGAGCGCGCCGTCCTTCGACTGGAAGTAGAGCTGCGCGTCGAACTCGATGCCGAGGTCGCGCTCGTGGCCCGGGGACTGGATGAACTGGCTGGCGCGCGACCAGATCGCCGCCACGCCGCCGCCGAGGCGCTGCCCGGTCGGCTCGCGCAGGAAGTCGTAGCTCAGGTTCGGGCGGAAGTAGTAGGTGCCCTGGACGCGCGACAGCAGGTTGCGGTGCAAGATCAGATCGACCCGGTAGCTCGGGTTGAAGCGGAAGGTCGAGATCGTGTCGTCGCCGTGCTGATCGGGGTTTCCCGGTGTCAGGCCGTCGACGTCGGCGTCACCCGAGGCCCAGCCGGTGCTGAAGTTCAGGCGCAGGCGATCCTCGGCAACGCGCTGCTCGATCTCGGCGGCGTAGCCCCACTCGCGGATGTCGAAGTCGTCGGTGACACCGCGATCGTTCGTGGTGTTCTCGATCGAGCCCTGCACGCTGGCCACTTCGAGCTCGAAGCGGAACTGCTTGTAGAGGAGCTGCAGCCACAGATTGGGCAGCCAGTAGTTGGCGTTGCGTCGCACGAAGCCACCAGTCAATTGCCCCGGAGCGCAGCCGAGCGTTGCTCCGCCTTGCGCGCAATCCCGATCGGCTGCGTCGTTCGCGAGCAGCTGCTTCCTGTAAGTGAGCTGAACGCCGCCGTTGATCACCACGTCGCCGCGGCTCAAGGCGAGCTTCGTGAGCTCACGGCTCTTCTGGCGCGCGATGCTGACCACGTATTGATCGACGTCGTCGAGCTGCGCCACGTCGTACGCCTGGTCACGGGGGATGCCCAGGTTCGCGCTGGTCGCGCCCTCGTTCGGGAAGTCCCAGGCGCCGCTGATGTACAGCTCGAGCGGCTTGATGCTGGTCACGAACTGCAGGCGGTCGACGGTCGACTGGTAGTCGTCGTCGTGGCCGTCGCCCGAGTGGTAGACCATGCCGAGGCCCCAGTGCCACGGCATGCGGCCGAAGCGCACTTCACCCACGGGGGTGGCGTACTCGCCCCAGGCGCGCTTGACGGAGACGCTGTCGTTCAGCGAGTTGATCCCCGAGCGGGGCGGGCTCGTGGTGTCGTCCTCGAAGCCGATCGGCGAGTAGGCGTCGCGCGGCGCGGTGACGAAGCCGTTCGCGCCCGGGCCGTTGGCGTAGCCGCGCGGCGTCGAGCCGAGCACCAGGTTGTCCAGCAGGTCGATCTGCGTCATCACCCGCAGATTGTCGGAGATGTGGATCTCCGGGTTCAGCCGCAGCCGGATGTTGGCGCTCGACTGGGTGCCGTTCTTGCAGCCGACCAGCTCGTTCGGGTTGGTGCCGGTGCCGCTACCGCTCCCCGCCTCGTCTTCCGTGCACTGAACGATGCTGGTGTCCTGGGTGCTGCTGCCGGTGCCGCCGGCCCAGGTGTACTGATTGTCCGCGGGACGGGGCCAGAGCGCGTCGTTCGGCGCGTCGACGCGGCCGAGCGAGAAGTGGTGAAACAGCTCCGCACGCATCCGGAAGTAGCCGTGGATCTCGATGATCGGGCGGGCGTGCGTCCACCAGTCGCTCGCGTAGATGTCGGTCTCCGTGTTCGCCCTGGGCGGCGGAGGCGCGGCCTTCTCGCGCTCGGCGAGCAGCGCGGCGTCGGTGGTTGCGCCACCCAGGCCGCTCAGCGACGGCGGCAACGGCGTGGCCGGCTCGCGTGGCGGCTCCGGCTCGGGCAGCGCTTCTTCTTCGGCCTCGACTTCGGCCTCGGGCGCTGCGGGGGCGGCGGGGGCAACCGGTGCGGGTGCGGGAGGGGCCGGCGGATTTGCCGGAGCCGGCGCAGCCGGGGGCTTGGCGGCGGCGCCGGGCGGCGCGGCGTTTTGCGCGAATGCGGGAGCTGCGACGAGCAGAACGCACGAAGCAAGCGGAAGCGAGCAGAAGCGGGTGAGCATCGTCGGGGTTCCCGAGGCCTTTCTGAGCGGGCCGGTAGCGAGGCCGACGGACGTTTCGCACGCGCCGGAAGCGAGGGCAAGGGGCATCGCGCTCCCAGATCGGCGGAAATCCGGCTCAGCGGTCGATGGGTGTCATCATCGCGGTGCGCAGCCGCTCGGCCTTTTGAATCATCGACGGGTCCACGATGGGGACCGGCGTCGACAGCGTCCGCGCCATATTCGCGAATTCACGAGCCAGCGGCCAGATCGGCCCGGGCGCGACGCCGAGCGCCTCGCACAGGGCGTCCCCGAGCTCGACCGCCGTCGGGAAGCGGTGCCGGGGGTCCTTGGCCAGCGCCCGCGCCAGGACCACGTCGAGCGCCGGAGGCAAGCCGGGGAGGGTGGTCGACACGGGCGGCGGCGCGTCTTCGATCTGCGCGGTGCGCACGGCCATCTCGTCCCGATCGGGCGTGTCGAACGGCGTCGCGCCGCACAGCATCTCGTAGAAGACCATCGCCGCCGCGTACAGATCCGCGCGCGCGTCGAGCGCATCGCCGCGCACTTGCTCGGGCGCCATGTACGCGCCCGTCCCCGGGATCATCCCGCCGGTGTTACGCCCGCCGGATTCGGGCAGCCGCGCGATCCCGAAGTCGGTGAGCTTCACCACGCCGTCCGGTCGGATCAAGACGTTCGCAGGCTTGACGTCGCGGTGCAGGATCCCGAGCGCGTGCACGGCCGCGAGCGCACCGAGCAGCTGCGAGAAATAGCGCCAGGCGAGCTCGACCTCGAGGTGGCCGCGCGAGGGGTTGAGCGGGTTCTTGGGTCCGCGACGGATTAGGCGCGACAGCGGATGGCCGTCGACGTACTCCATCACGATCGCGAGCTCGGCACCGTTCTGCACGAGCGCGACGAAGCGCACGATGTTCGGATGCGCGAGGCGCTCGAGCGCCGTCGCTTCGCGCAAGAACATGTAACGCGCTCGCTCGCGTCCGCTGAGCTCCGGACGCAGCACCTTGATAGCGACGGGATGACCCGGGGTGCCCGCCAGCCGGCCGGCGTCGCGGTAGCTGAGCCAACCACGATGGACCACACCCATGCCGCCTTCACCGAGCGGCTCATCGACGCGCACGTCCCCCCAATCCTCGATTCCGAGCACACTTCCGCGAGCAATGCGTGTCGGCGCAGCAGGGCGCACCAGCGGGGTACCGCACTGCGGGCAAAAGCGCGCTGATTCGTTGACCGCGGTATGACAGCTCGGGCAGTGCAAGTCGTTCGGTCTGAGCATACCCGCCCTCGGTAAAGTCCGCGCTCCCCCATACCGGAACCGCGATCCTTACTTGCGGAAAGTTTCGTGACTGGGCTAACTCTAGCTCAGCCTTTGATTCTGCCTGGCCCTCGCCGCTTGGATAGCCCGGCGAAATGGGGCCGGCCGGAGGATATGCCGTTGCGTCGATCCGTTGCTGGCCGCCGTCTTGACATCCGATCGCTGTTGCCCGCGGTGGCGTGTGCCGGCTCAATAGCCGGTCTTTCTGCACCCGCCCGCGCCCAGTCGACCGTCGATCCCGTGTTTTCGGTGCAGCGCTTTCAGCCTGCGCCGGGCCCGCGAAACTACCTGATGACCCGCGGTGCCCGCGTCGACGGGCAGAATGCGTGGAGCGTCGGGGGCCTCGTTCACTACGGCTTCGAGCCGCTCACGGTCGAGAGCTGCGTCAGCGACGACGCCGCCGACTGTTCGGACTCGAGCGCGCGCAACATCCGCGAAGTGAAGGTGGTCGAGAACCTGCTCACCGCCGACCTGATGGGCTCCTACACGCCCGTTCCGATGGTCCAGCTCGGCCTGCGCATCCCGGTGGCGTGGATCAAGGGCCAGGGTCTCGCGAGCAGCGGGTTCAACGATCCGGACGGCGTCGAGGCGATCGGCATCGGCGACGTCGAGGTCGAGGCCAAGCTGCGCGCCGTCGGCAAGCCGAAAGACCCGCTGGTGATCGGCGTGGCCGTGAGCGGCACCGCTCCCATCGGCTACCAGATGGCCAAGGACGAATACCTCGGCGACAAGACGCCGACCGGCAGCGGCCGTCTGATCGTGGACGGCTCGGCTGGGCCGCTGTCCTACGCGGTGAACGTCGGCGGCCTGTTGCGCGGCGAGGGTGGGATTGGCGCGACCACCGTCGGTTCCGAGTTCCGCTACAGCGCCGGCATCGGCTTTCAGGTGAGCCCCGTGTTCCGCGGCATCGCCGACGTCTTCGGCAGCAGCCGCTTCAGCAGCGAGTCCGGTGAGAACCCGCTCGAAGGCTTGATCGCCGCGCAGATACAGCCTCTGGGCATGCCGTTGCAGTTCACCGCCGGCGCCGGTACGGCCCTGATCGACGGCCTGGGCGTGCCCACCGTGCGCGCGCTGGCCGGGGTGACCTTCGTCAACGAGTTCAAGGACGAGGATCGCGACGGGATCGAAGACGACAAGGACCAGTGTCCGTCGGTCGCGGAAGACAAGGACGGCTACGAAGACAGCGACGGTTGCCCCGACGGCGACAACGACCTCGACACGATCCCCGACAGCGCGGACAAGTGCCCGTCGCAAGCCGAGGATCAGGACGGCTTCGAAGACCAAGACGGCTGCCCGGATCCCGACAACGACAAGGACGGCCTCGCCGACACGGCCGACCAGTGCCCGAGTCAGCCCGAGTCCAAGAACGACTACAAGGACGAGGACGGCTGCCCCGACGAAGCCGACAACGACAACGACGGCGTTCCGGACTCTCGCGACAAGTGCCCGAGCGAACCGGAAGACACCGACGGCTTCGAAGACACCGACGGCTGCCCCGATCCGGACAACGACGCCGACGGCGTGCCCGACGGCAGCGACGAGTGCGCCGAAGAGCAGGAAAACATGAACGGCTTCCAGGACGAGGACGGCTGCCCCGACACGCCGCCGCCCGGCTTCCGCCCGCCGAAGAAGCCCAAGCCATGAGCCGGCTCGTCGGGGCTTTAGCGCTTGGGCTGCTCAGCGCGGCCTGCGCGCCGGGTTCCGGCGGAGGGGGTGGCGGTTCCGGCGCGTCGCACGCCGTCAGCGATCACCCGCTGATCGGCGCGCCCGCGCCGGATTTCGAGCTCCAGAGCTTCGACGGAAAGAGCGAGGTCGCGCTCGCCGCGAGCTCCGGCAAAGTCACGATCGTGGACTTCTGGGCGACGTGGTGTGAGCCGTGTCGCGCGTCGTTTCCCGCCTACCAGGAGCTGCTCGACGACTTCGGCGGCAAGCTCGAGGTGATCGGCATCAGCGTCGACGAAGAGCCGTCGGGTATCGCCGCCTTCAAGTCCACGACGGGCGTGAAGTTCCCGATCGCCTGGGACGAAGGCCAGGGCGTGGCCAAGAGCTACCAGCCGCCGACGATGCCGACGAGCTTCGTCGTCGACAAGAACGGTGTCGTGCGCTTCGTCCACGCGGGCTTCACGGGCGGAGACGAAGCGCAGATCCGCGCCGAAGTCAGCGGGTTGTTCTGACCTGAGCCGCGCGGCCCGAGTAAGAAAAATACTCGCACCGTGCCCAAAACGCTTGCTCACGTTCCGAACCTCCAGGACCGGCGGTGGCCGGGGAAAGGTAGTGGAACGTGAATCTCTTTACTGGTGAGCGGAGGCGCGGGTGGTGGCCGCTGCCGGTCTGGTTTGCTCTCGCAGCTTCGGCTTGCGACGCGCAGGTGGGAGACGACTATACGGGCGAGCCGCTGCTCAGCCTGGAAGGCACGGTCGTGCTGGAACCCACGGGTAGGCCGCGGGACGCGGTCCGGCGCTCCTTTTTACGAATGAGAAAGGCCAGGTCCTGTTGGACGTCGAGCTGCGCGGGGAATTCCCCGCCAAGTTTCGACTCGACGTCACCGAGCCGCCGCCTGCCGACGCCTTGTCTTCACTCCCGGATGCGGACCCGTCCGTACGATTCGCCGCCGGTAAGCTGGTCGTGGTCGAGCGCGGCCACCCGCTCCGAGTTCCACGGTTGACCGAAGAGCTCGTCGACTACGAAGGAAACGACGACGGCACTCGCTACACGCAGACCCTGCGGAAATGCACGCCCGACGGAGAGTGCCTGTCGCGGAGGCTCCGCTGCCAGCGTGAAGCTTGCGAGCTGCGCGCGAAAACTCCGGGGTTTTCCGAGGACGTCGCCATGGAGGCAAGCTCGCGGTCGACTTCGGCGATCGGCTGTCACGTCGGCTACTGCGCAACCCAGAATACCTACTGCACGAGCGACGAGGCGTGCGAGAGCGAGTACAGGTCCTGCAACACCGAGGGGCTCGGTCGCTACGACAGCGCGAGCTCGGCCGGGGAGATCAGCCGTTGCGAGGTGATCTCCGAAGAGGGCGAGCTTGCTCTGGAGCGCTACGAACGGGTGGAGGAGGCAGCCCTCGGTTACCTCGTGTTGTATTTCAGTCGACCGACCGAGTTCGGGGAGCTTGGCTGGCTCGGACGCGGCTATCACCTGGTGAAAACGGTGGGGCTCGGCGCCGACGCATTGATCGCGCAATTGCAATGCTCCGTGGAGGCGCGGATCAGTGCCGTCCGCGACTACAACCGAGAGCACGGTACCGCGTTGATCCTGGGCGGCTTCGCCGATTCCGATGCACAAGCCGCGATCGACGCCGCGGCCGAGGAGCTCGAAGCCCAATGCCCACCGTGGCTGGAGGCAGAGGTCATCGCCGATCCGCTGGCGGAGTCGTTCACGTTCACGCTCGGTCGGGACTTCGGGTCCGAGCGCTGAGCGGGCGCCTGGCGTGCACCCATGCCGCGCGCTGAAAGCCTCGAGAGCTGGTACAAGCTACACGCGCCGGCCGTCTTTCGCCGGGCGCGGCGCATGCTCGGGAGCGACGTCGAGGCTCAGGAAATCGTGCAGGACGTGTTCTTGTCCTTGCACGAGAGACCGCAGCAATTTTCCGGAAAGAGCTCGGTGACCACCTTCCTCTATGCGGTCACCACGCACGCCTGCTTCACCAGACTGCGCAATCAGAAGAATCGACGGCGACTGATGGACGAGCGGAGCGAAGCCGAGACGCAGACGGAGGCAGGCGGGCCGTCCCCGGAGCTCACCCTGCTGGCGCGGCGCGCCTTGAGCGAGCTGCCCGAGGACGTGGCGAGCGCGCTCGTGTACTACGCGCTGGACGGGATGAGCCACGAGGAGATCGCACGGGTGCTCGACTGCTCTCGCCGCCACGTCGGTGATCTGTTGCTGCGTGCGGCGCAGTTTGCTCGAAAGGCGGAGGCATGACCGCCGAGATCGCTCGGCCGCGCAGCGAGCGGTGCCTCTCCGACCTCACGTTCGACGAGTGGTTCGCGGGGGAGCTCGACCCCGAGCGCGTCCGGGTCGCCGAAGCGCACCTCGGCGAATGCGGGCCGTGCCGCGATCGCCGGGCCGAGCTCGAGCGCGAGCGCGCGCGGTTTCTCGAGCGCTCGCCAGCTCTGCCAGTTCGACGGCCGCGGCGCCATCGCACGGCGTGGCTCGGTGCAGCGGTCGCCGCAGCAGCAGGCATGAGCTTGTTGGTTTCGACATGGCGGGGCCCCGGAGGCCCAGGCGCGGACCAGGACACGCCCGGAACGCGCGCCAAAGGCCCGAGGCGGCTCTCCTTCTTCGTGAAGCGCGGGGAGAAGGTGACGGAAGGTAGCTCCGGGCAGCAGGTGGAGCCCGGTGACCAACTGCGGTTCGTGGTCAGCGCGGCCCGGCCGAGCCACGTCGCGATCCTGAGCCTCGACGGCGCAGGCAAGGCATCGATCTACTATCCGTCAGGGCTCGAGGCCAGCCGGCGCTTGGAAGCGCAGGTCGCCCATCCGCTCGAGGATGCGATCGAGCTCGACGCCGTCCTCGGCCCGGAGCGGATCTTCGGGGTGTTCTGCGGCGGCGCGTTCGAGCTCGAGCCGTTGCGTCGCAAGCTCGAAGCGGAGCGCACGCTGGTCGCGCCGGCGGGTTGCGCGGTCGACGAGCTCGAGCTCCACAAGGTGAAGGCGCAATGAGGCTCGCCGTGTGGCTGCTCGCGCTTGCGCTTTGGTGCGTTGCCTCTCCGTGCAGCGCCCGCGTGCAGCGCTTCGCGGTGCTCGTCGGCAACAACATCGGACAGGGCGACGACACACCGCTCCGCTACGCCGAAACCGACGCGCGCAAAGTCGCCGAGGTGCTGCGCGACGTGGGCGGCTTCGAGCCAGCGGAGATCGTGGTTTTACTCGGAGAAAACGCCGACAGCGTTCGTCGCACCTTGATCAGCGTGAACGATCGGATCCGAGCTGCGGCGTCTCTACCCGATACGGAAACGCTGCTACTGGTCTATTTCTCCGGGCACGCGGACGCTCGCAGCCTCAGACTCGGGCGCTCGCGGCTGGATCTGAGCGAGCTCGCGCAGCTGGTGCGAGGCTCGGCAGCGACGTTCCGGATGTTGATACTCGACGCTTGTCGTTCGGGCGCGCTCACGCGCGTGAAGGGCGGCCGCTCGGTGCCCGCCTTCGACCTGACGCGAGGCGGAGGGCTCCGGGGCGAGGGCCTTGCGTTCGTCACGGCGAGCTCGGCCAACGAGGATGCTCAGGAGTCGGACGAGCTCCGTGGCTCATTTTTCACCCACGCTCTGGTTTCGGGTCTGCTCGGTGCTGCAGACGCCGATCGAGACGGGAGCGTGACGCTCGAAGAGACCTACCGCTACGCCTACGACGCGACGCTGCGCTCGACGAGCCGCACCTTCGCGGGCATCCAACATCCGAGCTTCCGCTTCGAGACGCGCGGGCAGGGCTCTATCGTGCTCAGCCACGTGCAGGCTACGAGCGCGAGCCGCGCGGTCCTGTCCTTTCCGCCGGGGACGGGCTTTCTGGTATTGCGGGATGGCTCCGACGGGCCGGTCGTGGCCGAGGTCCTGGCTGACGGCGCACGTGACCTGAGCTTGCGTCCTGGAACGTACTTCGTGCGCGGGCGCGGCGCGGACGCGCTGTTCGAGGGGGTCGTGCGCGCCGAAGCTTTCAGCACGACGCGGGTGGATCCAAGCGAGCTCGATCGCGTCGAGTACGCTCGGCTGGTGCGCAAGGGGGGCGGCAACCGGCAGGTTTCGCAAGGCCTCGAGGCGGGGCTGCTCGGGCGCACGCGGCTTTCGAACTCGGAGGACCCGTGTTTTGGTGCGGCGCTCGGCTATCGCCTCGAGTTTCAGAGCCTCTCTCTGGCGTTCGACGGGAGCTTCTGCCGGAGCGGCTTCGAGAATCGGGCGCTCAGCGCGCGGACAGATGAATACGCGTTCAGCCTGGGAGTGGAGCACACCTGGGACATTTCTCGTTGGGCCGTGTCCCTGGGCATCGGCGGCGGTATGGCGATCCACCACCAGAGCTTCGATACCCGAGGAAACGCACCGGCTCGGGTATCCGCGTCGCCGCTCGCGTTTCTCTCGGCGCGGGCGAGCTATGCGCTGGGCAGGCGCTGGTTCGCGGCGTTGGAGCTGCGCGGCGAGTCACACCTCCTGGAAATGCAGAAGCGCGCCACGCTGCCGAGTGAGCCGACTCTGGCGGAAGCACTGCGCGCCGGCACCGCGGTCGGCGCTCAATTCTGAGGCGGGCCTCGGCCAAGCTGCTCAGCGGCTGGTCCGGAGGTTCGGTTCCGCGACGGGGGCGGGGGCGTCGCTGCCGCTGTCGCGGCGCTTCTCGCGCACCAGCGCCTCGAGCGCTTCGCGGGTCACGCCCAGGCGCTCTGCGGTCTTGCCGGCGAGCGACGTCTTGGCCACGCCGCGGACGAAGCCGTAGGTGGGCTCGTTCTGCGCGTCGAGCTCGACCTCTAGAAACGCGAGCCCCGGGAGCGGGCGCTCGCGCTCGAGCTCGCCCGCGAACTTCAGGAAGTGCGTGGTGATGAAGGCCTGCGGAGCGAGCTCGGACAACAGATCCACCACGAGCCGGAAGATCTCCTCGCCCTCGGACGGGTTCGTGCCGGAGCAGAGCTCGTCCAGGATCACGAGGCTGTTCGGCTCGAGCTCCTCGAACAAGCGGCGGATCCTGAGCAGCTCCATGCCGAGGTGCCCTTCGGGTTGGTCTGCCGTCGTCTCCTGGATCAGCGACACGAACAGGCCGTCCCGCGCCACGAGCCGGGCCTTGGCAGCGGGCACGAACAAGCCGGCTTGGGCGAGCAGCTGGGTCAAGCCGAGCGCCTGAATCAGCCGGGTTTTCCCGCCCGAGTTCGGGCCGGTGATGATCGTGAAGCCGCGCGCGGGGGCGCTCAACGACGCGGGCCGCGGCGCTCGGTTCTCGAGCAGCAAGAGCGGATTGAAGAGCTCGCTGAGCTCGCTGCCGGTGTCACCCGCGGCGTCTTCGGAGACGAGCTCGGGCAAGCACATCGAGAGCCCGAGCTCGGCGGCGCGCGCGCGGAGCCCGAGCCCGGCGAGGTAGAACTCGAGGTGCAGGCCGAGCTGGAACAAGCCCATCACGGCATCCTGGATGCCGTCGAAGACCCGGTTCGCGAGCTGCCCCAGGAGCTCCGCCTCGCGGAAGCGGTAGCCGCGGAAGAACATCTGGAGTCGCGACCAGAAGCGTCGCAGCGGCGACACGTAAAAGGGATTGCTGCGGTTCTCCTCGGTCCGGACGATCGCGAAGCTCCGCAGCTGGCCGTCGTAGCTGACCTCTACCCGCAGATCGAGCGTCGCCAGCTTGCCTTCGTATTCGAGCAGATCGGTGAGCTCTGCGAACGCCGGGTTCGAGAGCGCGGCCCTCGCGAACTCGTGCGCGCGCGAGAGCTCGGATTTCGCCGAAACGAAGGCAGTGCCGGTGAGCTCGAGCGCGTCCTTGACGGCGCGCAGGATCTCGAGCCGGCGTCCGATCGCATCGTAGCGCTTGCCCCGGTCGGCGGCTTCGAGGAGCAGCGACAGCTCGCGGATCTTGGAGAACACGCGGATCGCGCCGGTCTCGAGCTCGGCCGACGCTGCGAGCTCGGCGAGCACGCGCTGCCGGAGCCGCGTCACCTCCAGATCGCTCGGCGGATGCGAGAGCTCGCGCACCAGCGCCAAGCGGTGCAGGGACGGCGGGCGCTCGTCGCTCTTCACCACCAGGCAGCGCGCCACGAAGTCCGCGACGAACAGATCCTTGGCAAACGCCTCGGGGTGGAAGCGCGAGGGCGCGAGCTTGCCCTGGCACAAGATGCGGGTGAACGCCTCGCCGCTGCCGCCGGTGGCGAAGGCGAACGTGAGCGCTTGAGAGAGGGCCTTCGCGTCGAGGCCGAGACCTGGCTCCGGCTGGAGCAGATTCGGTGCGAGCGCGGCGAGCGTCATCGGGCGAGTCGATCCAGGGCGTTGTCGCTCCTGGCCTGCGTCGGGTGGCACCCGCAGTCTGACACCTTCGATACGCGAGAGTTCAGCATCCTATCCTGACGGATAGCGTCGGCCTTCTGGCCGAGCCGCAAACCCCAGAGCGACAAACCGTTAGGAACTTGCCGAGATCGGCGGAAAATTCGAACGAAAAGCGTGAGCGCGTGGGGAGGGGCGGCACGTGCCGCCTCTGAGAACCGGTTTGCCCGGCAGCCCGGAAAAAACCTGCGACACTGCGCGGCTCGGTGACTCGCGTCCTGTTCGTCTCGAAGCCCATCGCGCCGCCCTTTCATGACGGAACGAAATGCCTGGTGCGCGACGTCTCCTCGAACCTCGAACGCGTGACCCCGATCGTGATGACGAGCCGGGGCAGCGAGGCGGCGCTCGATCCGGGTCGCGTCGAACAGATCCCGGTCTATGCCGACAGCGGCAGCTTCAGCCCCGCGTTCCGTCAGAACCTGCGCGCTGCGGCGTGGGTGCTGACGCGCTCGCGTGCGGATGTCTGGCACTTCGTGTTCGCGCCGAATCGGCGCTCGAGTCAGGTCGGCCGTTGGCTCAAGCGGCTGCGCCGCATCCCCGTCGTGCAAACGATCGCGTCGCCGCCGAAGTCGTTCGACGCCATCGACGAGACGCTGTTCGGCGACGTCGTCGTCGCACAGAGCCATTGGACGCGCGACCGCGTGCTCGCGGCCTACGCGGCGAAGGGCCGCGCGTGTCCGTTCCCGATCTCGGTGATCCCTCCGCCCGTCGCTCCCGTCCTCGAACGCTCGACGGACGAGCAGGCCAAAATCCGGAGTGCCCTCGAAATCCCGAAGGACGCCGAAGTGTTCGTCTACCCGGGCGATCTGGAGACCAGCCGCGGCGCCGAGGTGGTCGCCAAGATCGCCGCAAAATTGCGCGAAATCGTGCCGGGCGCGGTGCTCGTGCTCGCTTACCGAAACAAGACCGCGCGCGCCGAGGAGGTGGCTCGCAGCTTGCGTGCGCGGCTCGATCCGCAATCGACTCGTCTGGTTTCGGAGCTGCCGGACATCCTCGGCCTGATCGCTGGAGCAACCGCGGTGCTGTTTCCCGTAGACGAGCTCACCGGTAAGGTCGATCTACCGATCGTGTTGCTCGAGGCGATGGCCCTCGGCGTCCCGGTCGCCGTCTATGCGGCCGGCCCGCTGCTCGATCTGGACGCGGCCGAGCAGGTGCCTTCGCTGGACGCCGGCGCGTGGCTCGCGCTCTCGGCGCGGCTCGCGCGTGAGCCGGGCGTACGGCGCGCCTGCATCGAACGCCAACAGCGCGCAGTGGAGGAGCGCTACTCCGCGCGGCGCGTGGCAGCGTCGTACGAAGAGCTGTACCTGAGCCTCGCGTCCACGACGCGCGCACGCGTCGCGAAATGAGACGCAGCCGGGCGCCGATCCGTGTCCCGCTATCGTGTTGACGCCAGGGCGTCGCGGCCCCAGGTCAAGGGCGCATGCCAGCACGGAACGACGCGGGGGGCGGCGTCAGCGAGACGCCGCCGGACGAGGCTATCTTGTGGAGTGACGGCGCCGCGCGCGGCAACCCGGGCCCTGCGGGCACCGGCGCGATTCTGAAGGCTCCGGACGGGCGCGTGCTCGCGGCGGAGGGCCGTTACCTCGGCCACACCACCAACAACGTCGCCGAATACAAGGCGCTCTTGATGGGCCTCGAGCGCGCGCTCGAGCTCGGCGTGAAGCGCATCGAGGTGCGCGCCGACTCCGAGCTCTTGATCAAGCAACTGCTCGGTGAGTATCGAGTCAAGAACGAGGGGCTGAAACCGCTGCACGCCGAAGCCAGCGCGCTGCTCGGACGCTTCGAAGCGTTCAAGCTGTCCCACGTTCGCCGCGAGCTGAACACCGAGGCCGATCAGCTCGCCAACGCCGGCATCGATCGGCGCGAACGCTGAGCCCGCACACGGGCGCCATCCGCCGTTTACGGAAACAGCGAGAACGGCCGCAACGGCGGAGCCTGAAAGGCGCTGAGCCCGAGCACGGCGTCGAAATCCGGCGATAGATAAAAGGCGGCGAGCGACCGAATTCGCACGATCAGATCGGCCATCGCGGGCTCGGCCAGGGGCCGGCGCTGGAGCGCGGTGGCAAGGCCCACCTCCCGCGCGAGCGTGAACAGGTCGCGGTAGTCGGCGCGCATCAGCAGGATGGCGCGGAGGGCCGAAGGCAGGTGCGGCGCGAGCACGAGGCCGGCGCGGTCGGCGCTGAGCTGGACCAGGCGGTGTGCGCCGATCAGCTCTTCATTGTGTTGGCCGAGCGCGCGGCTGAGCGAGGACTTGCGGCCGCCGACCAACTTTTCCAGGAGATCGGCGGCTTCGACGCTCTTGACGACGGTCTCGGGGCTCAGGCGCTTGAGCAGCTTCAGGGCGCGGCCGCCGCTGAGCTCGGCGATCACGGGCAAGGCCAGGCCGAGCGCGAGCAGCGCGTCGCGCGTCTTGCCCGCGGCCCCGATCCAGACCTCGCTCACGGTCACGCGCTGGTGGCCGAAGGCGAGGTGCGCGAGCTCGGAGCCGAACGCAAAGTCGAGCTCCATGCCGGAGAGGGAGTGGGACGAGGATTCGTCGAGATGGTTCGCGCCGACGAGCACGAACGGCTCGGCTCCCTCGGAGCCGAACGCGCGCAGGCCGAGGCTGCGGGCACCGTGTGAGACGTAAGCGCGGACGCGCGGCAGCCCGAACAACGAAGTGGCGCGGGCCAGAGCGCGGACGGCGTCCGGTTGCCGCGACTCGCTGAGCTCTTCGCAGAAGTCGCGCAAAAAGCCGAGCGCGGGCTCGGGAACGGAGGCGACGAGCTCCGACAGCCGCGCCGCCAGCCGCCCGCTGCCGCGCGAGAGCGGGTGCGAGACGCGGTCCACGAGGACCTGACGCGGCAGGGGCAGGGGTGGATCCGCGTCACCCGGCGGGGTGAGGTGCGTGAGGCCGCCCGGCGCCAGGCAGTCGAGCACCTCCTGGGCGCGCTGGGCGAGGCGCGCGTCCAGATCCGTGTCGGCGGTCGCGCCGGCCAGCGCCTGGAGGCGCGCCTCGTTCATGGGCTCGAGCCGCGCCAGCGCCGACAGCGAGGGCGTCGCCCCGCGGCCGCGCTCGGCGGCCCCGCGCGCGATCAGATCGTGGAGCCGGATCCTGAGCAGGTGGGCCGGGCTTGCGTCCCTGGGGTTCAGCACCGCGTCCTCGTCGGGCGGGAGCTTTCTGAGGCGAGACTCGGCGAGGCGGCGCGCGCGGTCGACGTCACCGGCGGCGAGCTCGTGCTCGGCGAGCTCGGCTTCGCCCTGGGCGTCGTCGGCGAGCTCCACCGCGAGCGCGCGGTGCAGATAGAGCGCCGCCGGCTCGCCGCGAGCGCCGAGCGCGCGTAGCTCGCGCACGGCGCGGAGGCAGGCCGCGAGCGCGAGGTTCCAGCGGGTCGGGAGCTCCGCCACGCTGGCTTCGGACACCGCTTGCAAGGCCTCGGCAGCGCGCTCGACGGTGGTGTCGGCCACGCGCTCGGGCGAGCTCTCCGCGAAGGCGAGCAGCAGCGAGACCAGGCGGGCCAGGGGCTGACCGCGGCCCGCGGCGGCGTCGACCAAGCGGCGCGCGCGCGCGCGGCCGTCGCCTTCGGGCAAGAGGTAGAGCCGCCGCGCGGCCTCGAACAGCCGCAGCGACGGCTCGAGCTGCGCGAGCTCGACGAGCTCGGTGACGGCGCTCACCTGGCGAGTGGCGAGCGGGTGCTCTCCCGTGTCGGTGACGAGCGCCGCCTTGCCGCCTCTCGTCTCGACGCGCAGGCGCTTCACGTCGAGGGCGTGAACGCTTGCGTCGCCGAGCTCGGAGAGCGCGAACAGCTGGGCGCTCTCCGCCGTCAGCACCAGGTAGCGGCGTTGCTCGACGCTCGGCCCGAGCTCGGAGGTGAGCTCGCTCGCTTCGCCGATCTCGCGCACGGCGATCGCCACGTCGCCCGCGCCCACGAGCGAACCGGCGAGAGCCCGCGCGGGCTCGCTGAGGCGGCTCACGTAGCGATCTTCGCTGGCGCTGAAGGAACGCGACGAGCGGCCCTGCTTGCGCAGCCGGCCGAGCGCGAGACAGCGCCGGGCTTCGCCGGCCTTGGCGGGCGGAACGGTGAGCGAGACGCCCGACACCGAGAGCCGGTCGCGCAGGGTGCCCGGCTCGTAGCGCACGGACTCGCCGGAGCTGGCGTCGACGATCACGCCCGCGAAGCGATCCTCGGCTCCCACGATCAACACCCCGCCCGGAACCAGGCACAGCTCCGCCGGCAGCTTCGGGTGCCCTGGCGCGCTCAGGAAGCCACCGAGGCGCACCGAGCGCTCGACGGGGCCGAGCCCGCGCTCGGCGATGAAATCCGCGGCGCGCGAGTCCAGGGGGGCGTTCAGCCTCGAACGGCTGCCCCCCGGCTTGCATGAGTGATGCTATGGCTCCCGCTCGCCATGAGCATCGACAAGACCTCGGCCGCCTTGCGGCAAGCATTCCTCGGTTTCTTTCGTGAGCACGGCCACGAAGTGGTGCCGAGCGGCTCGCTCGTTCCCGCCAACGATCCGACGTTGATGTTTGCCAATGCCGGCATGGTCCAGTTCAAGGACGTGTTCACGGGTCGAGAGAGGCGCCCGTACGTGCGGGCGACGAGCAGTCAGAAGTGTATCCGCATCAGCGGCAAGCACAACGACCTCGAGGCCGTGGGTCCGTCGCCGCGCCACCACACGTTCTTCGAGATGCTCGGCAATTTCAGCTTCGGTGACTACTTCAAGGAGCAGGCCATCGTCTTCGCTTGGGAGCTCCTGACCAAGACCCTCGATATCCCGAAGGAGCGGCTGGTCTGCACCTTCTTCAAGGGCGAGCAGGGCATCGAAGCGGACGGTCAGGCCCGCGAGATCTGGCGCAAGGTCACGGGCTTCGGGGACGATCGGCTGATCGGCCTCGGCATGTCCGACAACTTCTGGGCGATGGGCGACACCGGCCCGTGCGGCCCGTGCAGCGAGATCTACTACTGCGTCGGCGACGAGGTGGACCCCGGGCGTTTCGGCCAGGAGCAGACGGTCGAGGGCATCGGCTGGATGGAGATCTGGAACCTGGTGTTCATGCAGTTCGAGCGCGCGGCCGACGGCAACGGCGGCTTCACGATGTCTCCGCTGCCCGCGCCGAGCATCGACACCGGCGCCGGTCTCGAGCGCATGTCGTGCGCCGTGCAGGGGCGCTACAGCAACTACGACACCGACGTGTTGCGCGAGCTGGTCGAGGCGGGCGCGCGCTTCGCCAACAAGCAATACGGCGCCTCGAACGCAGCGGACGACGTGAGCATGCGCGTGATCGCGGATCATGCGCGCACCACGGCGTTCTTGATCGCCGAAGGCGTGATGCCCGACCGGACCGGGCGCGAGTACGTGCTGCGCCGCGTGATGCGCCGCGCGATCCGCCATGGCCACCGGCTCGGTATCGACAAGCCGTTCTTGCACCGCGTGGTCGAGCGCGTGAGCGAGCTCATGGGCGATGCCTACCCCGAGCTCCGCGAGCGGCGCGAGCTGATGGCTAGCACGGTCGAGGCCGAAGAGGTGCGCTTCCGGCAAACCATCGAGCGTGGCCTGTTGCTGCTCGACGAGCGCTTCGACGAGCTCCGAGAAGCCGATCGAAAGGTGCTGGGCGGCGCGGACGCGTTTCAGCTCTACGACACCTACGGCTTCCCGCTCGATCTGACGGACGTGATCTGCGCGGAGCGCGGCTTCAGCGTGGATCACGCGGGCTACGACGCCGCGCTCGAAGAAGCGCGGAAGCGCTCGGAGTTCAAGGGTGTCGAGCAGGCCGTCGAAGGCGTCTACCGCAGCGCGCTCGCGACCGTGCGCGAAGGCTCGGTGCGCTTCACCGGTTACGATCGCGACGCGGACGAGGGCAAGATCAGCGCGCTGATCGTGGGCGGTGCGCTGGTCGACCGCGCGGAGGCCGGCGCCGAGGTTTCGATCGTCACCGAGCGCACGCCGTTCTACGGCGCGGCGGGCGGTCAGATCGGCGATCAGGGCCTGATCGTGACCGACACCGGAAAGGTCCGGATCGCGGACACGGAGAAGCCCATCACGGGGCTGGTCGTGCACGTCGGCCGGGTCGAAGAGGGCAGCATCGAGCGCGGCCAGCTCGCCAGGCTCGAGGTCGACGGCGCGCGCCGCGAGAGCACGCGCAGGAACCACTCCGCGACTCACCTCTTGCACTGGGCGCTGCGCCAGGTGCTCGGGCAACACGCTCAACAGAAGGGCTCGCTCGTGGGTCCGGATCGGCTGCGCTTCGACTTCGCCCACACCAAGCCGCTCAGCCCCGAGCAGCTCGCGGAGATCGAGCGGCTCGTGAACGCGCGGACCCTCGAAAATCACCCGATCCGCACCGAGGTGCTGTCGATGCAGGAGGCACGCACCCGCGGCGCCACGATGATCTTCGAGGAAAAGTACGGCGACGTCGTCCGGATGCTCAGCATGGGCGACTCGGTGGAGCTCTGCGGCGGAACGCACGCGCGCAGCACCGGCGACATCGGCCTGTTCAAGATCGTGAGCGAACAGGGCGTGGGCGCCGGCTTGCGCCGCATCCTGGCGGTGACGGGCGAGGGCGCGCTCGGCTACGTGCAGGAGCTCGAGGGCACCCTGTCGCGCGCGGCAGAAGCGCTGAAGACGTCGCCGCAAACCCTGTCCGAGCGCATCGAGAAGATGCTCCAGCGCGAGCGCGCGCTCGAGAAGCAGATCTCGGAGCTCGAGCGCAAGCTGATGACGGGCGGCACCTCCGGCATCGACGCTCAGCTCGCGCAGGCCCGGGAGATCTCGGGCGTGAAGGTGCTGGGTGCGAAGAGCGAGGTCTCCGATCGCGCTCAGCTCCGCGAGTTCAGCGAGACCCTGCGGGATCGGCTCGGAGACAGCAGCATCGTGCTCGTCGGCGCCGTGGCCGACGGCAAGGCGCAGCTCGTGCTCACCGTCAGCAAGGCCCTGGTCGGGCGCTACAAGGCAGGCGAGCTGATCCGCCCGCTGGCGCAGATCGTGGGCGGCTCCGGCGGAGGCCGGCCCGACATGGCCCAGGCCGGCGGCACCGACGCCGACAAGCTCGATCAAGCGCTGGCCGCGCTTTACGACACGGTCGCGCAGGCGAGCGGCGCGGTGGGCTAGCACGCCCGAGTTTTCCGCCAGTCTCGGCGTTCACCAGCAGACCGGCTCGGGCGAAAGCTCGACGCCGGTCTCGCGGAGGACGACGTCGCGCACCTGCTCGGCGAACGCGAGGAGCTCGGTCGCGGTTGCGCCATCGTGACAGACGAGCGCGAGCGCGTGGCGCGACGAGATACCGACGTTGCCCGAGCGCGTGCCCTTCTTCAGGCCCGAGCGCTCGATCAGCCACGCTGCCGACAGCTTCACGCGCCCGTCCGGCTGCGGGAAGCGCGGCATGCTCGCGGCGTGGAGCCGTTCGGCGAGCGCATCCGCGCGCGCTGCGTCCACGCTCGGGTTCAGGAAGAACGAGCCACAGCTCCGGCGGTTTTCGTCGCCGGCCTCGACGACCATCGACTTCGAGCGCCGGATCGCGAGCACGGCCTCGCGCACCGCGGGCAGCGTCGGCTCGCGATCCTCGAAGTGCCGGCGCAGCTCGGCGTAGCGGAGCTCGGGCGCGCGGCGTGACAGCGCGAAGCGGACGCGAGTCACCACGAAGCGGTCCGGCAGCCCCGATTTGAAGAGGCTGTCGCGGTAGGAGAAGCGGCATGCGTCGCGTTCGAGCTCGACGAAGCGGCGCTCGCTGCGGTCGTAGGCGCGCACCTCGACGATCGTCTCGCTGACCTCCTGCCCGTAAGCGCCGACGTTCTGGATCGGCGTGGCCCCGACGAGACCGGGGATCCCGCTCAGGCCCTCGATCCCCGAGAGCCCGCGCGCGACTGCCTCGGCGACGAAGCCGTCCCAGGGCTCGCCCGCAGCTGCCGTGAGCACCTCGCTGGTTCCGTCGCCGTGCGCCTCGATCCCGCGCAGGCGCATCACCGCCACCAGGCCGTCGAGCCCGCTGTCGGGGATGACCACGTTGCTGCCGCCGCCGAGCACCCACACGCGCACGCCGCGCGCGGCGGCAAACTCGAGAGCCTCGACCAGAGCCGCCTCGGACTCGACGATCGCCAGATAACGGGCGCGACCGCCGACGCCGAGCGTCGTCGAGCCGGCGAGCTCGCTGTCGTGGATCAGCTGCACGGCGCCGAGCTCAACCCGAGCCCTCTTCCGGCTTGCGCCGCGTGCCACAAGCGGCGAGCCCCGGCCCGGGGCGCTTTTGCGGCAGCAGCAGGCGTGAACGCGTGCGCACGCGCGCCTCGATGAAGCCGCGCACGTGCGGCGGCATGCTCACCGTGTCGAGCTTCCGGCCCGCGAGCGCGTCGGCCAGGGCGGTGGTCCGATCGATGGCGCTGCGGTGCGAATTCAAGATCACCACCGCCTGGCCCTTGATCGTACACAGACCGCCTGCGCTGGAGCTCCCGCCGCGCAGAGCGAGGCTCCGCACCTCGAGCCCGACAGCCCGGGCAACGGCCAAAAGCTCCTCGAGAAGGCGCTCCGGCGGCACCGCCGTATCCTACCCGAACTGCCCGCCGACGGGCTGGCCCGGGGGTGTGCGGCCCCTTTCCCGAGGCTTTCCGGGCGCTGCTCGCTTCTTTTTCCTGCTGAGAGGTCATGCTATGGGGGGCACTGAGAGTGGTGATTGACCCGGAGGCGGGAGCGATGCGCGCTTCCCCGGAGGTCACCTGAGGACGCGAGAACCATGCTTTATGCCCACAACTCATCGGGGATGAGCTGGTTCTCCACCAACTGGAAGACAATTTCTGATGACGTTCACGGAAGCGGCGGCGCAGGTTCTGCGCCTGGTGGGTAAGCCTTTACATTACAAAGAAATCACAGACGTCGCGATCGAGAAGAATCTGCTGAGCCACGTGGGCAAGAGCCCGGAGGTGACCATGGGGGCGCGCCTCGCGGCCCTCGTGAAGAAGGGCGACAAGGAAAATCCGCTGGTGCGCGTGAAACCCGGGGTGTTCGCGCTCCGCGAGTGGGACGACGCGACGATCGAGAAGGGCTTGAAGGATCGCACTCCCGCGCTCGAGCGACTCTCGGGTCAGGAGCTCGATATCGAGGGTGAGTCGGACGCGGGCGCCGCGCACGTGAGCCTCGACGCTTTCGCGGAGGAAGGCGCGCCGGTACAACCGAACGCCGAAGAGCGCGAGCGCGCCGAGCTCGCAGCCCACGCGACCGAGCTTTTCGAGACGGAAGAAGACGACGATCGCCCGATTTTCGGGGCCGAACCCGCTGCCGAGGCTTCGGCCGACGCGGCCGACGGCGATCGGCAAGAGAACGGGCGCCGGCGCCGTCGGCGTCGTGGACGCGGCCGCGGCGGCCGGACGGAGGAACGCAGCGGTGGCGACGATTTGCCCTCGTACACCGTGACCGACGCAGCGCTCGATCCGGAAGAGGTCGAGCGCCTGGCCCGCGAGGCGCGCGAGAGCCGTGAGGCGCGCGAGCCCCGCGAAGCGCGAGAGCCGCGAGAGCCCAGAGAACCGCGGGAGCCCCGAGAACCGCGCGAGGCGCGCGAGAGCCGCGAGCCGCGCGCGGAAGCGCGCGAGGGCGGCGAGGCCCGCGAGCGCAACGGCGAGGCCCGCGAGCGCAACGGCGAGGCCCGCGGCTTCGATGTACGCGACCGCGGCGAGCGTGACCGCCGTGATCGCGACCGCGGCGAACGCGGCGACCGCGGCGAACGCGAACGCGGTGACCGCGGCGAGCGCGATCGCACGCCGCTCGACGAGCTCTCCGGAAAGCCCTTGGCAGACGCTGTCGAGTCGCTGCTGTCCGGCTTCGACCGCGGCCGTGGCCCGGTCTCGATGCAAACCCTGCTGGACTCGGCCGATCGCCGTGGCCGGCTCGGCGGGGAGCTCGCTGCCTCGCAGCAGATCGTCCTGTCGGCGGTGCGCGCCGACAATGCACGCCGCGCCAACGAAGGCCGAAGGCCTCGCTTCCGGCTGCTGGGCAACAAGCTGGCTCTCAGCGACTGGCTCGTGGATCCGGATCTCGGCCGTGCCGAGCGCGACTTTTACACGGCCCTCGATCGCCTGCGCGAGGCGTCGCGCCGCAGCTTGCTGCGCACGCTGCAAGAGCTGCCGCAGCGCGCGATCGGCGAGACCGTCGTCCTCTTGCTCGAGCAGATGGGCTACGTCGAGCTCGCGCCGGTGCGCCGCCCCGGCTCGCACGGCGCTGAGGTGCACTTGAGCGGCCGCGCCAAGAGCGCCGCCGGCGATCTGCGCACCGCCGTCGTGGTGCGGCGCGACGGCCGCGAAATCGGCCGCGAGCGCGTGACCGAGCTGCGTGGCGCCTTGCACCACTACGGCTCGGCCTCCGCGGGTCTCATCATCACCACCGGCCAGGTCCTGTCCGGCGCGCGTGAAGAAGCGGCGGCGGCCGGCGCGACCCCGATTTCGGTGATCGACGGGATCGGGCTGTCGAAGCTGTGCGAAGAGTACGGCGTCGCGGTCCAGGGCCGCCAGGTGCGCGTGCCGCTCCCGGATTGGGATCTGCTCGACGGGCTGCGCGCGAGCGCGGGATGAGCCCATGCCCGGAGCCTTAGGAACGAGAAGGGGATGAGCCCGTCGCTCCGCGTCCGGGCGCTGTTACTGGTCGCGGCCGTGTCCGGCGTTGCGTGCTCCCGCGCAGCGCCGGCGTCGCGGTTTCCGTCTGCGGAGGCCGCGCTCGGACGGCTGCGCGAAGTTCAGGCGTGCAGCCGCGGCGTGAGCGCCGAAGGCAAGATCGACTACTACGGCCCGGACGGCCGCGTGCGAGGCAACGTCCTCTACCTGGTGAGCCAGCCGGAGAACGTGCGGCTCGACGTGTTCAGCCCGTTCGGGGCCACGCTGTCAACCTTGACCTCGGACGGTTCGCGCTTCGCGCTCTACGATCTGTCGAAGAAGAGCCTTTTGGTGGGGGCTGCGAGCACCTGCAACCTCGAGCGCTTCACGCGCGTGCCGTTGCCCCCGCACGGCTTCGTTCAGCTGCTCCGCGGCGAGTCGCCCGTGCTGGTGCACGAGCCCGCGGGCGCCAGCATCGACTGGTCGGGCGGCAGCTACCGGATCCGGATCCAGAGCCGTCACCAGGCGCAGCAGGAAATCCGGCTGATCCCGCGCGATCAGGACTTCGCTCTGCCCTGGTCCCAGCAGCGGCTACGCGTGCTCAGCACCAGCGTGCGCCAGGCCGGCGTCGAGCTTTACCGGGTGGAGCTCGGCGGGCACTCCCGGATCGAGACCGCACCTCCGCGGGTCGATCCGGAAGGCTTCGAAGAGCCGCTCCTGCCGAGCGGGCCCGCGTGTGACGCCGAGCTCCCGCGCACGTTCCGCTTCGTGGTCGAGACCGCCGGGCACGACCTCGCGCTCTCCACGTCGGAAGCGCATCACAACCCGCCGCTCGTGGCGCACGTCTTTCAGCAGACGAAAGCTCCGGGGGTGCGAGTCGTGAGCTCACCGTGCGGCGACGCGCGCTGAGACCACGCCCTAATCTCCAGCCAGCGCAGCCAGGATCTTCCCGGGCACGTCGGAGATGATCGAATCCACGCCGAGCTCCGCGTATTCGCGGGCTCGCACGGGATCGTTCACCGTCCACGTGTTCACCAGGCCGCCCCCGCGCTTCCAGCGCTCGATCCGCGCCGGCTCGAGCAGGGTGTGCTGCGGGTTGATCCCGGCGGCCCCGAGCAAGCTGCGCCCGACCCCGTACTTGAAGAGGCGCTGCCGATCGTGGACGAGCCAGGCGACGGCGAAATCGGGCAGCGTGTGCGCGAGCCACCAAACCACCCACGGATCGAAGCACGACAACAACAGCCGCTCCGGGCCGCGCGGCTCGTCACGCAGCTGCTCGGCGACGCGAGCCACCAACTTGCGACGGCTGCCCGGGCTTGCCTTGAGCTCGACGTTCAGGCACAGGTCGTGAGCACGCCCGAGCTCGAGCACCTCGCGGAGTAACGGGATGCGCTCGCCGGAGCCGAGCTCGACCTTTTTCAACGCGGCGGTCGCCAGTCGATCGATGCGGGCTCTCGAGCGCTCGCCGGTCATCCGGGTCAGCGTGCGGTCGTGGAACACGACGACCTCGCCGCTGCCGTCGAGCCGCACGTCGAACTCGACGCCGTCCGCGCCTTCTTGCTGCGCGAGCTGGAAAGAGGACAGCGTGTTCTCCGGCGCGCGTTCCGGCGACCCGCGGTGTCCGAGCACGAGCGGCCTGGCCCCGCGCACCCTGCGAAAGCGACCGCCGAGCAAAGGCGTCATTCGGTCCGGTGTGGCCAGCCCGGGCGCCGCTAGCCCTCGAGCTCGTCGGCGATCTGCAAGGCGACGCTGCGCGCGCGCTCGACCTCGTTCTGCGCGAAGGCGATGCCGCCGACCACCGGGTGGCCTCCGCCACCGTAACGCGCGCAGATCGCGCTGATGTCGGTGTCGAGCGGGCGACCCGACCAGGGGTTATACCCGACCGAGATCTTGGGCCCGCTCTTCAGCAAGCCGACGATCACCGAATACACCGAGTCCGGGAACAGCGCGTAGGTGACGAACTTGCCGACCGTGTCGAGCACCGTCTCCGTCAGATCCACGAACACGACGCGGCCGCGGCGCTCGCCCTTGTTCCGCACCCGCTCGACGAAGCGCTCGTGCTTGCGCCCGAGCGGCCGGTAGCGATCGCGCGTCTCGTTCGAATTGGCGATCTCGGTCAGCGGCTTGCTCAAGAGCTCGGGCACCATCCGCGTCAGAAAGGCGTCGTCGCCGTAGTGTTCGACGACGCTCACCAGCTGCATCATCGGGTCAGCTCGGCTCACGGCCTGCTCGGCGGTGTCGAAGTTGGCCGAATCGATGCGGTCGGCCCAGCGCACCAGCTCTTCGAGCCCGAGGTCGACGGCGAAGCGCTCGCGCGCCACGTCCGCCACGAGCTTGGTGCACGAGGTGTAGGCCGGATCGTAGAAGTAGCGGCCGCCCCGGCTACGCTCCTCGAACACCCCGCGATCCTCGTCGTGCTGGAACGCCGTGCGGTGGTGGTCGAAGAACCAACCGAGCTTCGGCGCGTTCGCAAAGCGATAGTCGAGGATCGCGTTGTCGTCGCCGTCGAGCAGGCGCGCGTCGGCGCGTGCCTGTCCCTGGCCGTAGCCGCAGGCTCGGAACTCGAACTTGTAAGATCTGGAATCGAGCGCGCCGACCAGCTTTGCGAAGACCGCTGCGCTAGCCAACCCGTCGAAACAGTGGCCGTGTGTCGCGACCACGAAACGCATGGGGGCCTCTTACCACAGAGATCGCGGCGGAACGAAAGCACCCTTTACGGCTTTCGTGAGCTCGCCCCACGTACCCCGAGCCGGTCCGAACGGCGCAACCGGGCCCGCGATCGTGCCGAAGGCTCCGAAAGCGCCGCATGAGCGACCCCGAACCTTCGATTCTCACTGGACATCGGCTCCCACCGCGGCTGGCGTCGCTGCCCGATCCGCCGCGGCGGCTGTACGTCCTGGGTGAATTGCCACGCGGTCCCGCGGTGGCGATCGTCGGCACGCGCGAGCCCTCGCTCGAGGGGGCGAAGTTTGCGCGCGAGCTGGCAGCGGAGCTCGCCGCGGCTGGCGTCGCCATCCTCTCTGGAGGAGCTGAGGGGATCGATTGCGAGGCCCACCTGGGTGCGCTCCAAGCGGGAGGGGTGACCGTCGTCGTGGCTCCGGCCGGCTACCTGAAACCGTTTCCGGAGAAGCATGCAGCGCTGTTCGCGCGCGTGCTCGCTTCCGGCGGCGCTTACGTGTCGCTCGTGCCCCCGAACCGGGCCGCGACGCAGGGCGCTTTTTTCGTGCGAAATCGCTGCTTGGTCGGCCTCTCGCAGCTGGTCGTCGTGGTGCAGGCGCCGTTTCGGAGCGGGGCGAGGAACGCCGCGAAACACGCGCGCCGCCTGGGGCGCCCGCTGTTCGTGGTGCCGTCCGCGCCGTGGATACCCGAGGGCAGAGGCTGCATCATCGAGATCAAGCGCGGCGCTGCCGTGTGCGAGGGCGCACGCGACGTGTTGCGCGCGCTCGACGGGCTCGGCGCGGTGCCGCTCACGCTCGCGCCGCCAGCGTCCGTCGAGCTCGACGCCGCGGTTCAGGAATCGTTCGATTTCGAGACAGTTTCTGCGCGTCAGATCGAGCCGGACCCGCTGCTCGAGCTCGATCTGCTGCGTGTGGTCGAGGCGATCGCGGGAGGGGAAGCTGACCCGGATTTGCTCAGCCTCTGCCTCGAGCTTCCGGCCGCCCGGATTCAGAGGGCACTCTTGACACTCCAGCAGCGCGGCGTCTTAGTTCCGAGCCCCGGCGGGGGCTTCGTTCTTTCTAACTCGATGTAATACTTAGAGTTTGCCCCGCGGGCCGGCCCAAGCCCCTTGCGCTTCCGTCCGTTCAGGCCCATTCACACTGCCTTCTCACAACGGTGCAATGTCCAAGACCCTCGTCGTCGTCGAGTCGCCTGCCAAGGCAAAGACCATCAAGAAGTACCTGGGCTCGGGCTACGAGGTACTCGCGAGTAAGGGCCACATCAAGGACCTGCCCAAGCGCATGGGGATCGATGTCGAGAACGGCTTTTTGGAGTCGTACGAGGTCATCGAGGCCAAGGCCAAGGTGCTGCAGGACCTGAAGGCGGAGGCGAAGAAAGCCGACGTCGTCCTTCTGGCAACCGACCCCGATCGAGAAGGAGAGGCGATCGCCTGGCACATCGCCGAAGAGCTCGAGCGACCGAAGCTCGAGATGAAGCGCGTCGAGTTCGAGGAAATCACCAAGAAAGGTGTGGAACGCGGCCTCGACAACCCGCGTGCGCTCGACACTCACCTGTATGACGCCCAGCGCGCCCGGCGCGTGCTGGATCGCATCGTCGGCTACGACGTCTCGGCGCTGGTCTGGCAGAAGCTGGCCTTCGGCCTCTCCGCCGGCCGTGTGCAGTCGGTTGCGCTGCGGCTGATCGTCAACCGCGAGCGCGAAATCGAGGCGTTCATCCCCGAGGAGTACTGGAACATCGGGGCCACGCTGAAGGGCAAGGCACCCGAGCGCGTGCTCGCGCGGCTGAACAAGCTCGACGGTCAAAAGGCCGAGGTGAAGAACGGCGAGCAGGCCGCCGCGATCAAGGAAGACCTGGCCACGGCCACCTTCCGCGTGGCGAACGTGACGCAGCGCGAGCAGCGCCGTCAGGCGCCCGCTCCGTACACCACGAGCAAGCTCCAGCAAGACGCGACCAGCCACCTGCGCTTCTCCGCCAAGCGCACGATGAGCGTGGCCCAGCGACTGTACGAGGGCATCGACCTCAAGAAGGACGGCGGTCTGGTCGGTCTCATCACCTACATGCGTACCGACTCGGTGCGCGTGAGCCAGGACGCGGTCACCGAGGCCCGCGCCCACATCGCGGCCAAGTTCGGCGAGAACTTCGTGCCCGCCAAGCCGAACGTCTTCAAGTCCCGGAAAGACGCGCAAGAGGCGCACGAGGCGATCCGCCCGACCTCGCTCGAGCTCACCCCCGAGCTCGTCGCCAAGTACCTCACCGACGAGCAGTTCAAGCTCTACAAGCTGGTCTGGGATCGCTTCATCGCTTCGCAGATGACCCAGGCGGTCTACGACCAGACGGGCGTGGACATCGACGCGACGCCGACCCGCAAGAACAAGGCGCACCAGGTGATCCAGCTCCGTGCCAGCGGCAAGGTGCTGAAGTTCGCCGGCTGGCTCGAGCAGTACCATCGCGGTTCGAGCGAGACGCAGCGCGAGTTCGCGGGTGAAGACGAGACAGCGGGCACCGACGCGCCGAAGGCGGAGGCTCAGGGCAAGGTCCCGGCGGAGGACGAAGAAGGGCTGCTCCCCGAGCTCAAGCAAGGCGAGGCGCTCACGCTCGTGAACCCGCCCGGCGTGCTCGCCGAGCAGAAGTTCACCCAGCCGCCCCCGCGCTACAACGAAGGCTCGCTGGTGCGCGAGCTCGAGAAGCGCGGCATCGGCCGCCCCAGCACCTACGCCGAGATCATCAGCAAGGTGCAAGCGCGCGACTACGTCGAGCGTCTGCCCGGCGGTCAGATGAAGGCGACCGAGCTCGGCAAGCGCATCGTCGACGGCCTGGTCGGCACGCAGCTCGACTTCATGGACCCGAGCTTCACCGCCAAGATGGAGGAGGAGCTCGACGAGGTCGAACACGGCAAGCTGGATCGCACCGCCTTGCTCGGCCGCTTCTACAAGCGCTTCCGCGAGGTGCTCGAGACGGCGAAGAAGCAGCAACGCTGGACGCCGGAGCCCGAGCCCACCGAGTTCAACTGCGAGGAGTGCGGCTCGCAGCTCAACAAGCGCTGGAGCAAGAACGGCTGGTTCCTCGGCTGCTCGGCGTACCCGAAGTGCAAGTACACGAAGGATCTCGGCAAGGACGGCGCGACGCCGGCCGTGGTGCGCGAGACCGACATCAAGTGCGACAAGTGCACGCGCCCGATGGTGATCAAGACCGGTCGCTACGGCGAGTTCCTGTCCTGCAGCGGCTACCCCGAGTGCAAGAACGCCCGGCCCGTGCCGCTCGGCGTGCCGTGCCCGAAGTGCGGTGGGGATCTGGTCGAGGTGCGCTCGAAGAAGCGCGGCGGCCGCTCGTTCTACGGCTGCGTCACGTACCCGCAGTGCGACTTCAAGAGCTGGCAGAAGCCCGTCAACGAGCCCTGCCCGGATTGCGGCAACCCCTATCTCGTCATCGGCGGCGGCAAGAACCCGAAGCTCATGTGTCCGAAGGGCAAGGAGTGCGGCTACTCGCGCCCGCTCGACACCGAAGGCGGCGATCTGGACGCCGCGGCTCCGAACGGCGCCGACGCGACGCAAGCGCGAGCCCGCGCCGAGCGCAACGACGACGCGCTCGAAGCGCAACCCCCGTTCTAGGCGGAGCCCAGCGTGGTCACGATCATCGGCGCCGGGCTGGCCGGTTGCGAGGCAGCGCTCACACTCGCATCGCGCGGGATCGAGGTCGAGCTCATCGAGCAGAAGCCGCGCGAGCGGACGCCGGCGCAGACGAGCGACAACCTGTGCGAGCTCGTGTGCTCGAACTCCTTCCGCGGCGCGGCGCTGACCAACGCCGTCGGCCTGCTCAAGGAAGAGATGCGCCGCGCGGGCTCGTTCGTGATCGCCGTGGCAGACAAGGTGCGGGTGCCCGCGGGTGGTGCGCTGGCCGTCGATCGCGAGCTGTTCTCGGCTGCGATCACCGCGCTGGTCCGCGAAAATCCGCGGATCCGCGTGCGCGCCGAGCGCGTCGATCGCATCCCGGACTGCCGCCCGCTGGTGATCGCGACCGGGCCGCTCACGGGCGACGCGCTCGCTCGCGACATCGCCGCGCGCGTCGGCACCGAGGCGCTCGCATACTACGACGCGATCGCGCCGATCGTCAGCGCCGACTCGATCGACTGGGACAAAGTGTTCACGGCTTCGCGCTGGGACAAGGGTGAGGACGAAGCCGATCGCACCGCTTACGTGAACTGCCCCTTCGACGAGCCGGGCTACAAGGCCTTCGTCGAAGCCGTCCGCTCCGCGAAGAAGGTCGAGCCGAAGGCCTTCGAAGAGGTCCGCTATTTCGAGGGCTGTCTACCCGTCGAGGTGATGGCCGAGCGCGGGGAGATGACGCTCGCCTTCGGCCCGATGAAGCCGGTCGGCCTCACCGATCCGCGCACCGGGCGCTGGCCGTTCGCCGTCGTGCAGCTCCGGAAGGAAGACGAAGCGGGCACGGCTTACAACCTGGTCGGCTTCCAGTCGCGCATGACCTGGCCCGAGCAGGAGCGGATCTTCCGCAGCATTCCGGGCCTGGAAAACGCGGAGTTTTTGCGGTTTGGCGCCGTGCACCGGAACACGTTCCTGAACGCGCCCAAGCTGCTCGACGAGACCCTGTGCTTGCGCGGCGAGCCCGGTCTGTACTTCGCCGGGCAGATCACCGGTACCGAGGGTTACGTCGAGAGCGCAGCGGGCGGCCTCCTGATCGCGCAGATCCTCGAGGATCGGCTGAACGGCCGAGAGCCGTGCCTGCCGCCCGTCACCACGGCGCTCGGCGGCATCCTCACCCAGCTGCGGCGGAATCCCGACGACTACCAGCCGTCGAACATCACGTTCTCGCACCTGCCGCCGCTGGAAAATGCGCCGCGGCTGAGGAAACAGCCGCGCTACGAGGCGTTGGCCAAGCGGGCGCTCGCCGACCTCGACGGCTGGCTTACCCGAACGGGCAGGCCGGCGAGCCCGCGCGACCTCGAAGCTCCGGAAATTCCGGCCCGAACCTCGCTTTCATAAGCAGCCGTTGGCGCGGCGTGCACTCCACCCCCATGGCGGAGGACATTAGGAGTGTTACTTTGCTGGGTACACCCGTGCTCAACGCCGAATCGCTCGTCGATATCGTGCAGGCGTACCACCCGTCGGCAGACGGGGCGCTGATCAAGAAGGCCTACCTCTACTCGGAGTACGCCCACCGCACCCAGACCCGCAAGAGCGGAGATCCCTACTTCGTCCATCCGGCCAGCGTCGCCGGGATCATCGCCGATTTGAGGCTCGACACCGCGAGCGTGTGCGCGGGCCTCTTGCACGACGTGCTCGAAGACAGCGGCGTCAGCCGTGACTCGATCGAGCACGAGTTCGGCAGCGAGATCGCCGGCATCGTCGACGGCGTCACCAAGCTCGGCAAGTTCAACTTCACGAGCCGCGAAGATCGCCAGGCCGAGAGCTTCCGCAAGATGGTCGTGGCGATGGCCCAGGACGTGCGCGTCCTCCTGGTCAAGCTCTGCGACCGGCTCGACAACATGCGCACGCTCGATCACATGAGCCCGGAGGCGCAGGAGCGGATCGCGCGCGAGACGATCGAGATCTACGCGCCGCTCGCCGGGCGGCTCGGCATGCAGCGGATCCGCGGCGAGCTCGAAGATCTGAGCTTCCGCTACCTGGAGCCCGAGGCGTTCCAGGAGCTGTCGCAGAAGCTGCACAAGACCAAGAAGGATCGCGAGCGCTACATCGAGAGCGTGTGCCGCACGATCATGGCGCGCCTCGCCGAGCAAGGTTACGCGGCCGAGGTCACGGGTCGCGCCAAGCACCTCTATTCGATCTTCCGCAAGATGAAGGAGCAGGGCTCGGAGTTCGAGCAGGTGCTCGACATCCTCGCGTTCCGCATCTGCGTAGAGACCTCGGCCGAGTGCTATTCGGCGCTCGGCGCCATGCACTCCCGCTGGACGCCGATCCCGGGCCGCTTCAAGGATTACATCGCGCTGCCGAAGCCGAACATGTATCAGTCGCTGCACACCGCGCTGATCGGCCCCGGGCGGCAGCGGATCGAGGTCCAGATCCGCACGCACGAGATGCACCGCGTCGCCGAGCACGGCATCGCGGCGCACTGGAAATACAAGGAGCGCGGCTCGAGCGGCCTCGATCCGAAGGACGCCGAGAAGTTCGAGTGGCTGCGCGAGCTGGCCGAGTTCCAGGGCAACCTGAAGGACCCGGTCGAGTTCGTGGAGAGCGTGAAGATCGACCTGTTCCCGGACGAGGTCTACGTCTTCACCCCCAAGGGTCACGTGCACGTCTTGCCGCGCGGCGCGACGCCCGTGGACTTCGCCTACGCGATCCACTCCGAGGTCGGCTCGCACTGCGTGGGCGCGCGCGCGAACGGACAGATCGTGCCGATCCGCTACAAGCTCAAGAGCGGCGACGTGATCGAGATCCTGACCTCGCCGACGCAGGAGCCGTCCAAGGACTGGCTCGATTTCTGCGTCACGACCCGCGCCCGCTCGCGGATCCGCACCATGCTGCGCGCGGAGCAGCGCCAGAAGAGCATCAACCTGGGCCGCGAGCTGCTCGAATCGGGCTTCCGCGAGGCGGGCATGAGCTATTCCAAGTTCTCGAAGAGCGAGACGGAGGTGCGCCGCGTCTTGAAGGAGCTGAACCACCCGCACTGGGACGAGGTGCTGCTCGAGGTCGGGTACGGCAAGATCAGCAGCGAGCAGATCGTGTCGGTGCTCAAGGCCGACGAGCACACCGAGGCGCCGCCCGTCTCCGAGCGCTTCCGCTCGAGTCGGATCGAGAAGCTGGTTCGCAAGGTGACAGGCCGCGACGCGAGCGGCATCAAGGTCAGCGGCATCGACGACGTGCTGGTGCGTTACGCCAAATGCTGCAACCCGCTCCCGGGCGACGCCATCATCGGCTTCATCACGCGCGGCCGCGGCGTGACCGTACACCGCCGCGAATGCCAGAAGGCGTTCGACACCGAGCCCGAGCGCCGGATCGACGTGCAGTGGGACGCGCGCGCCAAGATCAACCGCCCGGTGCAGCTGTGCGTCACGACCGCCAACAAGCCGGGCATTCTGGCGGTGGTCAGCCAGACCTTCAGCGCTCAGAGCATCAACATCAGCGAAGCGAACTGTCGCGCCGGCGACGACGGCCGCGCTCGCAACGTCTTCACCTTCCACTGTAACGACCTGAGCCAGCTGAAGAGCGTGATGAAGGCGCTGTCGAAGGTGAACGGCGTGGTCGAGGTGTCCCGCGTCTGATACGACGTCCTCGTGACTTTGCTCGAACTCGAGAGCGTCGAGTGCCGCGGGACGCCGCGGGAGCTCGGCCGGGCCCACGGCGAGGCGTTGCGCAGCCGCATCCAGCCGTTCGTCGACCAGCGGCAGCGTGCCTTGTCCCAGTACTTCGCCGAGCGCGGTGAGGCGAGCCGCGTCGGCGAGTTCGAGGCCGCAGGAAGGGCCTGCCTCGAGGCCGCGCGCAGCTGGGATTCCGAGGGGACCGCGGAGCACGACGGCATCGCCGAGGGCGCGAACCTCGAGCCCTGGCTGCTGTACGCGTTCGCCAACATGACGGACGTCCGCGACGTCTTGCTCTTGCCGAGCGCGCCCGATCGCGAGGGTTGCACGAGCCTGCTCGTGCCGCGGAACCGTGCCGACTCTCAGCGTTTGATCGCCGCTCAGACCTGGGATCTGAACCCCGACGACCTCGACTACGTGATCGCGATCCACCGCCGGCCCGCACAGGGCCCCGAGACCTGGTCGGTCACCTGCGCGGGAGCGCTCTCGCTCGTGGGCATGAACGCCGAGGGCGTCGCGGTCGGGACCACCAACATCAAGACCCGCGCTTCGCGCCCCGGCGTCGGCTACCTGTCGATCCTGCACCGCGCGATCCGCTCGGTGACCCGAGCCGAGGCGCTCGAGGCCTTGCGCTCTGCGCCGAGGGCGGCGGCGCACACGTACTGGGTGGCCGACGCGACCGGCGCGCACGAGCTCGAGACCGATCCCTCGCTGATCGTCGAGCGCACGCTGGCCACGGAGGCGATCGTGCAGACGAACCACTGCCAGGCGCCCGAGCTCAAGAGCCGGGAGGGCGAGGCAGCGTCGTCGTCGAGTCAACGCCGCCTCGCGCGGGCGCGGCAAGTGCTCTCGGACACCGGCATCGATCGCGACGCCGTCCGGCGGCTGTTCGAAGATCGCACCGACGGCGTCGACAGCATCAACCGCCGCCCGGAAGACGCACAGGGCACGACCACGAACGCGTGCGTGATTTGCATCCCCGAGTCCCGCGAGCTCTGGGCTTGCCGCGGGCCCGCGGATCGCGGCGAGTGGCGGCAGCTTTCGTTCGCGGGCTAAAGGCTCTGATAGGTGAGCCGCACGCGCGGTGGCGCCGCGGTCACGACGCCGCGCGCCGCTCTCGTGACGTTGCTGGTGAGCTCGAGCAGGGTGTCCGCATCGAACGCGCCCACGACGAGCTCGGCGAGTCGATTCTTGTAGGTGCGCGCGGTGTTGGGTTGGATGTACACGGCGTAGCCGTTGCGGAAGGTCGTGACCTTGCGCGCGGTGTGGCCGCGCGAGGCGAGGGCGGCGCGCACCAGACCGCCGGGAGAGTCTACCCAGCGCTCGCCGTCCGGTAGGGTGAGGTGGAGGAACGGCACGACCAGGTTCTGCATCTTGCTCGCGCCCTGCACGGTCGCGAACGTGAGCTCGGCGAGCACGCCGGAGCTGTAGAAGCGAACGCTCGGGAAGCGCGAGACCCAAAAGCCGTTGCTGCCCTCGTCGAGCTCGCCGCCCGTGAGCTTGGCGAAACCGACGAGCACGGCGCGCGCGTTGCTCGAGACGTGACGGATCCAGGTTTGCGCCTCGAGCGTCTGCAACAGCCCGTAGCCCACGGCGAGCAAGACAGCGAGGCCCAGGATCGACAAGAGCGCGACGGCGAAGATCGAACTCATGGCCCGATGTTTTACGGCTTTTCGCGGCGTTTGTATGTAGTGCGTCGCCTTGCGATCAGCGAGCGCGGCGCGCGCCGGCTCCGCGCTTCGTCCCGGCCTTGGCTGCGGGCGACTTGGACTTCTTTTTCGGGGCGTCGTCGTCCGCGGCAGCGGTCGATCCCGCCGCGCCGAACAGCGCCTTGGCGGCTTCGGCCGCGCGTTTGGCGCGCTCCGTGTCGCCCTTCATTTCCATGAGAAAGCGGCTGGGGATGCAGGGCTTCGGCTTGCCCCATTTCATGCGCGCTTTGGCGAACGTCATGGTCAGCGTTTCCTGAGCGCGCGTGACCCCGACGTAACAGAGCCGCCGCTCCTCGTCGGGCGAGTTGCCTTCGAGCACTGAACGTTGGTGCGGCAGTATGCCTTCCTCGACGCCCACCATGTACACGTGGGGAAACTCGAGCCCCTTGGCGCTGTGCAGCGTCATCAGCGTGACGGCGTGGCGCTCGCGTTTGTCGTCGTCGTCCTTGTCGTCGCGATCGGACAGCGTCGCCTCTTCCAGGAAGCCGATCAGTGAAGGCTCTTCGGTGCGCTGTTCGTAGAGCGCCGCGGAGTTGACGAGCTCTTCGATCGCGCTGTAGCGCGCCTCGGCCTCGCCCGCGCCCGTGTAGTTGCGCTCGATTTCGGCCTTGTAGTCGATCGTCGTCAAGAGCTCGCGCAAGAGGTCGGCGATCGGGGCCTGGCCGAGCTTGGCGCGGAAGCGCTCGATCAACTTCTGAAAGCCGGCGATGCGTTCTGCCACGCCGCTCTGCAACGGCAGACTGCCGGCTTCGGGCAACACGCTCCACAGCGGCCGACCCTGAGAGACGGCGAAGTCGAGCACGTTCTGCACGCTCGTGGTGCCGATCCCGCGGGCCGGGGTGTTGATCACGCGGAGCAGCGACACCTCGTCGAGCGGATTGGCGAGCACGCGCAGGTAGGCGAGCACGTCCTTGACCTCGCGACGGTCGTAGAACGACATCCCGCCGACCAGCACGTAGGGGATCTTCTCACGGCGCAGCTCGAGCTCGAAGGCGCGCGGCTGCTCGTTGGTGCGAAACAAGATCGCGATGTCGCTCGGGTTGATGCGGCGCTCGGCGTCTCCGACCAGCAGCTGCTTGATCTCGCGGACCACGTGCTCGGCCTCGAGCGTCTCGTTCTCCATCCGCAGCATGCGCGGCTCGCTGCCGCCCTCCCGCGAGGGGCGCAGCACCTTCCTGTGCCGCTCGCTGTTGTGCAAGATCAGCTGGTTCGCGAGCTGCAGAATCGGGGCCCGCGAGCGGTAGTTCGACTCCAGCCGTACGACCTTGGCGTCGGGCCAGTGGCTCTGGAAGCTCAGGATGTGAGCGACCTCGGCGCCGCGCCAGCCGTAGATCGATTGGTCGTCGTCGCCGACCACGCACAGGTTCCTGTGGCCCTCGGCCAGCACCCGCACGATCTCGTACTGCAGGCGGTTCGTGTCCTGGTACTCGTCGATCAAAAGGTGGTCGAAGCGCGAAGCCTCGGCGTAGCGCGCTTCGGCGTGCTCCTTGAACAGGCGGTTGGTCTGGAGCAACAGGTCGTCGAAGTCCATCGCGCCCGCGGCCTTGAGCTGAGCCTGGTAGTGGCCGAACGCGACTGAGGCGAGCTCGGCGCGGTTGCCTTCGGCGGTGGCCTGCGCCTGGTCGGGGGTGATGCCCTGGTTCTTCCAGCCGCCGATCATGCCGAGCAGCTCGCCGGGACGAAGGCTCGAGGCGCTGACGCGGATGCTGCGGAGCGCGTTGCGCACCACGCTCTCCTGATCGCCGCGGTCGTAGATCGAGAACTCTTTCGGGTAGCCGAGGCGCTCTGCGTGGCGGCGCAGCACGCGCACGCACAAGGAGTGGAAGGTCGAAATTTCCGGCGGTTTCGTGCCCTTCTGGCGGCGGCCGAGCAGCTGCTGCGCGCGCTCGCGCATCTCGCGCGCGGCCTTGTTGGTGAAGGTGACGGCAAGGATGCGGTGCGGGACGATGCCGCTCCGCACGAGCTGTGCAATGCGGTAGGTGATGACCCGCGTCTTGCCCGTGCCTGCGCCCGCGAGCACCAGGAGCGGACCCGAGAGGGTTTCGACGGCGGCTTTCTGCGCCGGGTTGAGATCGGCCAAGGGAGCTTGCTTAGAAAGAGCGGCCGCTCGGGTCAAGGAGGGCGGTGCGCCGGCGGCGGATCCGGGTTATGCCCCGCGCGTGACGGTTCTGGAGCTTCACGTCGAGCGCCGCGGCAGCGGTCCCGCCCTGGTCTTGTCGCACGGCTTCGGCGGCAGCGCGCGCAACTTCCGCCCGCAATTTCGCGCATTCTCGGATCGGCACGAGGTGGTCGTGTACGACACGCGCGGCCACGCGCGGAGCCCCGCGCCGCCCGACGCGGCCGAGTACACGGAAGCCGAGCTGGTGGGCGACCTCTCACGGCTGGTCGCGAGCGCAACTCAGCCGGTGGTGCTGGGCGGCCTCAGCTTGGGCGCGTACACGGCGCTCAAGGCAGCGCTCGCGAACCCCGGCTCGATCCGCGGCCTGGTCCTGGCTTCTTATCCCAGCACCGAGCCCGGAACGGCGCGCGCGGAGTGGGCGCTCGGTTTTGCGGACGCGATCGACCGCGAGGGCCTGGATCGCGCCGGCGAGCAATTCGTGTGGGGCCAGAACTCGCGGTTCGACCCGGAGGCGCGTGCCTTCATCCGGCGCGGTTTGCTCGAGCACCCCGCGCACGCGCTGTCCGCGATCCTCCGTCACGTGCTGACGCAGGTCTCGGCGCCCGATGCGCTCGCGCCCCAGCTGCGAACGCTCGAAGTTCCGGTGTTGGTGATCGTCGGCGGCGATGACACGCCCGCGCTCGAGCCATGCCGCCGTCTTGCGGAGCTGCTTCCGAACGCCGAGCTGTCCGTCGTCCCGGGCGCCGGCCACGTGGTGAACCTGGGCGCGCCAGCGGCTTTCAACGACCTGCTCGGGAAATTCCTCGAGCGGCTCGGCTGAAGTCGCCCGCCGGCCTCTTTCGAGTCACCGGCGGGCGTTGCTCGCTCGCGTCAGCCGCCCGCTGCGCCGGTGGCGACGGCTGCCATCACTACGAAGTAGTAGATGGTGAAGCCGATGGCCGCGACGATCGTCAAGACGATGCCCACGATCGTGAGCGTCTTGCCGAGCTTGAGCTTGGACTCCGCGTCCTGCAGGTTGCCCTGATCGGACGCTTGCATCGCGAGGAAGCACAAGATCGCGCCGGCGAGCGACAAGCAGTTGCCACCGCAGAAGAAGAAGGTGACCGCAGAGACGATCAGCCAGGTGGTGGCCTGCTTCTTCAAATCTTGACCGGGGCCGCCAACCGGAGGGCCGCCGCCCGGCGGTTGCCAGCCCGGAGGCGGCCCACCGTAACCACCCGGAGGTTGACCGTGTTGCGGCGGTCCGCCGTAGCCACCGGGAGGCGGGCCGTAGCCGCCGCCTTGAGGTGGATAGCCACCCGGCGGTGCGCCGCCTGGTGGAGGGCCGTATCCGCCGGGAGGAGGCCCGTAGCCACCGCCCTGTGTCTGGATTGATTGCAGCTCGCTCATGGGATGATGCTCACCTCGAATCCGCTCCGGGCCTGATCCCTACCGTCAGAAACCAGCGTAGAACGAAAACCCGTATGCGCGAAAGCTCCGTCGAACGTCCCGCGTGCGATCTTGTCCGTGAGCGGCCGTCGCAGTTCAGCGGGCCGGTCCTGTCGACGCGGCTCGGCCGCGGCTTGGCCTGGCTGCTTCTCGCACTGGTTTTCGGCTGCAAAAAAGGGGGCGACGAGTCGTCCCGAGCCCGCTCGTCTCGCCTCCATGGACCCGCTTTCGAGCGCGGCGACCGGGTGGTGGCGGAGCTGGTCGGCGGCGAGTTCTTCGAAGGCCGAGTGCTGGCGATTACCGGCGAGCGACTGCGCATCGAACGGCTGCGCACGCGCGAGGCGTTCACGGCCGCGCCGGGCGACTTGTATCGGCTGCCGGCGCGGCTCGCGCCGAAGGAGGTCGGGCGACTCGCGATCTGCGGCACGGCCAGCGAAGAGTGGATCGGTTGCCGGATCGCGCGCGTGTCCGACGGCGAGCTCGAGGTCAAGACTCTCGACGACCGTACGTTGACCCTGGCGCCGAGCGCCGTGCTCGCGGCCTCGCAGGTGACGGAGCTCAACCTCAAGCAGCGCTTCGAACGGCGCGCGGCGCGCGCGCAATTTCTCGCCGAAGCCCTGGCGGCGGGCGAGCCCGCGCCGCCGGCAGGCTACCGCCCGTCCATTCAGGCGCGCGTGGTCGCACCGCGGCAGGGGCGGTGGTGGAGCGCTGCGGTCCTCGGGCTCGACGACGAGGACGAGGAGGTGACGCTCCGCTTCCTCGGCGACGGGCTCGAGCAAACTCTGCCCAGGGTGTCCGTCGTTCCCGAATCGGGGGCGAACGCGGCGCCCACGCGCGGGGCGTTCGTGCTGGTCCGGCCGAGCTCGCCCGCGGACCCGTGGTGGCGCGCGCGTGTCGTCGCGACGCTCGAGTCCGAGGCGCGGATCGTCGACGGCGACGGCGACGAGCGCAGCGTGGGGTTTCGAGATCTGCTGCCGCTCGGCGCGCGTTAGGCGCTGCCTCAGCGGCTGGGGCTCGACATGCGGGTGGCGACCAGGCCGACCCCTGCTCCCGACGCGACCCGCAGCTCGACCCGGGTTTTCAAGTTCTCTTTGACGCTCTCGGCGTCGAGCGCGCAAACGCGCGTGCTCGTGGCGTGCGGTCCGCGGCCGAGGGCGATCTCCTTGCCGCTCGCGGCCGACACCAGGCGGATCTCGGCGCCGACCGCGCCCGGATCGAGGCCGAGCGCGACGTCGATGCAGCGCCCGAACGGTACCGTCAGCTCGAACGCTTCGATCGCCGCCTCCGAGAGCTCGAAGCGACGGACCAGGCCGATCTCGCTCGCGCGCTCGAGGGCTCCGCGCTCGATGCTCTGCGCGAGCAATCGCCCCGCGGCGAGCGGCGCCTTCACGAGCTCGGCGGAGGTGCCGGGCTCGGGCCGCACCACGAGCGCGAACGGGCCGGGGCGGAGCGTGGCTTCGGCGTCGAAGCGTCTCGGCCCGGCTGGGCCGCAAACGAACAGCGCTCCGCGCCCGCTCGAGGCGAGCGACGCCACGAGTCGATCCTGCGCGTCGAACACCCAGGAAGCGACGCCGCGCAACGGTGCGCCGCCCACGAAATCGAGCCGGGAGCAGCCGGCGGGCAGCGTGAGCTCGAAGCTCGTGCGGCGGCCGACCTCGAGCGCCCCCTTGAGCGCCGTGCGGCCTGCGCGATAGCCGCTCTTTTCCAGGCGCTCGTTCGCCGAGCGCAGCGCCTTTTCGAGCTCATCGGCGGGGAACGCGTCGAGCCGGATCGGATCGACGAGGTCCGGCTCGCTGCCGTCGCGCGTCTTCGACAGCAAGAGCAGGCCGGCGCCGCGCCCCGAATGCGGCCGGATCTCGAGCGCGATCGTGGTCTCGCCGGGCGCGCACACCACGAGGTAACGGTCGCGGCCGGAGCTCTGGCTACGGCCCAAAATCGCGCCGCTCGAGTCGGTGGCGACGAGCTCGAGGTGTCCGACGTCGTTGCCCGGTACCACCAGCACGTCCAGGCAGCGGCCCGCCTCGACCGCCGCCGAGATCCGCGTCGGCAAGCGCGACTCGAGCGGAACCGGCGTGCGGCGCACGTCTTGCCACGTGCCGCCGATTTCGCGGCGGTGGCCAGCGAGCTTCTCTTCGAGCTCCGGGAAAGCGCCGCCTGGAGCGCCGAGGGCGTCGGGGCCGGCCTTGATGCGGTACGCGGCGCGGGCGCGCTCGGCGTCTTTGGGGCTGATACGACCGGCGCCGAGCGCGAGCAGGCCGTGCCCCGAAGCGATCCGCGCCGACAGCCAAATCCGCCGCGGGTGCGGCGGACACAGCAGCAGCGCCGGCGTCTTGTCCGGGCTCTCGTCCACGCCGAGCGAGGTGCCGTCTTCGGCGAACGCCATCAGGTCGACGTCGTCGATGGTCGCGCTGCCGCGCGCGATCACGAGCGCGCAGTGATCGTCCGGCACCTCGAGCAGCGACTCGACGCGATCGCCCGTCGTGCCTGCCTCGACGGCCAGCACGCTGGTTCCGGACTCGTCGGCGCCGAACAAGGGCGTGGAGCTGGGCAGCGGAACCGGGCCGAAGCGGTTTCCGGCGCGCCCGCGAGCGTCCTCCGCTGGCTGCGACTTCGGCGTGCAAGAGAGCGACGGCAGGAGCAGCGCCGCGACGGCGACGGCAATACGCCCGATCATCGCGGAAGCTCCGCGCCTACGGCGAGCTTGCCGGTCTGAAATAGCGCGTAGATCCAGGCCACGCCGTAGCCGCGCGAGTCGGCCTCGAGCAGCGCCTCGGTGCCCGAGCGCACGCAGAACGAGACCAGCGTGCCGTCGTTGTCTTCGCCCGAGCGGTTCTGCGCCGAGACGCCCGGCGCCGAAGCGGCCAGCGAGAATCCGGCGGAGCGCCCCGCGATGCCTGCCACGACGGCGACGTAACACGCGCCGGGCTCGACGCGCAGCGGCAGCAAGGTCGGGCCCTGGATGCCGAGGCCTTGATCGACCGGAAAGCCGCTGACCTTGGCGCGATGCCGGAACAGGATCGCCGCTACCTGCGCGCGCGAAGCGCTGCCCCAGGCCTCCGGTAGACCGTTCGGCAGGGGAAAACGCGCCCTGAGCAGGCGCAGCGGCGACGCCGGAGCCCCGCGGTACGACAAGCCGAGCTGCGACTCGGCGGCAGCGCACACCGTCAGCGCCGCTTGCAAGCCGTCGCCCTGTTCCACCGAGACGAGGCGCGCCGCCGGCTCGAGCTGCGGCTGCATGGCGAGCTCGGTGCGAGCGCCCGCGCTGGAAGAGGGCTCGGTCAGGAGCTCGAAGCGATGGCAACCCGGGCCGAGCGTGCGCGCGATGCGGCTCGCGCCGTCGGGCCGCGCCGCGAGGTCTTCGCTCGTCACGTCCAGGCCTCCGTCGCGTCGCAAGCGCTGGAGCGCGAGCTCGACGCGCTCTGCGAGCGGCGCCGGCTCGGCCCGGATCTCGAGCGCCGTAAACGGCTCGACCGGTCCCGGATCGCGCTGCGGCAGGATGGCCACGGCCTCGGGCGGCGGTTCGTCGGACTCGACCACCAGCGTCTCGACCACGGCGCGCGGCGAACGCATCTCGACGAGCAGCGCCGAAACACTCGAGCGCAGCCGGCCGCAGCGCGTGATCTGCACGAGGCCCGCGAGGCTCGCGAACGAGCTGTCTCCCGGGGTCCCGAGCGGCGTCATCCCGAGCGCCCGCACCACGAAATGCGTGCTGTTCGGGCCGATGAGCGCGACCGTGACGCACGGCGCGCGCTTGGCCGCAGGCGCGTCGAGCGTCGAGAAGATCAGCGCCGGATCGCCGCGCTCGACGAAGCGCACCTTCTGGCGTGTGACTTTACCGGAGCGCTGCCACGCGCTGGCCAGTCTGCTCGCGTCCTCCGCGAGGTCGGCGCGGCTGGGAGCCGCCGCCGTCGTCGCACCGAGGATCGCGCACAGACCGGCTGCGCGCGACGGCTTCACGGATCAGCGCGCTCCGTGAACGGCGACTCGACGAAGCTCTTGCTCTCGTCGCTCCAGACGAACAGCCGGTGCTTGGTGACTTCGCCCTTGTCCACGGCGGTGACGAGGTACGAAAGCTCGTAGGTCGGCCCGCCCGTTCCACCGAGCGTCATGCTCGCGGCGTCCTCGGCGCTGAAGTACGAACCGCAGTCGAGGTGTGAGTGGAAGAACACCTTCACCGGCTTGCCTGCGGCGTCGCCCTCCGAAAGCGCGCGCTCGAACTTGCGGCTGTTGATCTTGAAGTACTCGCGGCCCGTGCGCGGATGCCCTTCGGGATCGACCTCGTGGTACTTGTTGGCCAGGTTCTCGAGCTCGATCGCCCGATCGGCATAGAGCGGTTCGGCTGCGGGACCCGAGAGGTAGCCGCACGCTTCTTCGTCGCGCGTGTAGGCCTCGCGCGCGGCTTGCTCGACGGCGCGCAGCGCCGAGGCCGAAATCACCAGGTTGCCCTGTATCCAAGCTTTGCTCATGAGTTTGGTTTCTCGGAGTTCGCTGGGTCTCACCACGTATAGCGCTTTTCCCACTTCATCGGCGCGAAGTAGCGATCCCCGCGGTCGCAGGCGATGGTGACGACGCAGCCGCCGCCTTGCTCCTTCTGCGCGCGCTCGGCGAGCTTCACGGCCGCCCACACGTTGGCGCCCGTCGAGTGGCCGACGTGGAGGCCCTCCTCGGCGGCGAGGCGATCGGACATGTCCCAGCCGGCTTCGGTGGGGACGCTCAGGATCTCGTCGGGGAGATCCTTGTCGTAGATGGGCGGAACGATCGAGCTCGGCATGTGCTTCAACCCCTCGAGCCCGTGCAGGGCTTCGAGCGGTTCGGCCGCCACGCAGTAGATCTTGCGCGAGTGCTCGTGCAGCCGCCGCGTGGTGCCCATGGCCGTGCCGCTCGTGCCGAGGCCGGTCACGAAATGCGTGATCCGGTCGCCCAGCGCGTCGAGGATCTCCTGTCCCGTGCCGTGGTAGTGCGCCGCGGGGTTCGACGGGTTCGAGTACTGGTCCGGGTAAAAGTACTTGTCCGGGTTCTCGTCTACGATCTTGCGCACGAGGCGGATCGCGCCGTCCGACCCTTCCATCGGATCGCTGAAGATGAGCTCGGTGCCGAAGGCCTGGGTGATGTCCTTGCGAGCTTTGGTCACGTTCTTCGGCATCACCAGCGCCACGCGGTAGCCGAGCGCCGCGCCGACCAGTGAATAGGCAACGCCGGTGTTGCCGCTGGTCGAGTCGATCAGGATCTTGTCCTTCGTCAGGCGGCCGTCCTCGATCGCGTCGAGCATCATGCGCTTGGCAGGCCGATCCTTGACCGAGCCGCCGGGGTTGCAGAACTCGAGCTTGACGTAGACTTCGACCCCCGGGGCGGAGCGCGCGACACGCTCGAGCCGCACGAGCGGCGTGTTGCCGACCGCGTCCAGGATCGAGCTGAGCCGCCGGGAGCGGAACAGGTTCCGATTCATTGGGTTCTCACGACAGAAAGCAAGTGGGACAGGGCCTGGTGCGCGCCGCGCGCCACGGCGAACGGCCCGCTGAAGCGGAAGCTCCGTGCGTGCGGAAAGCTGGGCGGCCTGGCAGCGCGCGTGATCGAGCCGCGTTCGACGCCCGCACGCACCAGGAAGGCGACCGCGACCGCGGCGCCGGGCCCCGCGCACAGGCGGGCCTCCGAGCGCTCGATCTTGCTCTGCCCGACGCTGCCGATTTCGGACAAGCGCCGCTGGCGATCGTACGGGTCGCCGTCGCTCATGCGCCGCCGGCGATGGCGGGCACGATGCTGATCTCGTCGCCGCTCTTCACTTTGGTGTCGAGGCCGTCGAGGAAGCGAATGTCCTCGTCGCCGAGGTAGAGGTTGACGAAGCGGCGCACGCCTTTTTCGTCGAGCAGGCGATCTTTGATGCCGGGGTGATTCTTCTCGAGCGCGTCGATCACCGCGCGCACGGTTTCACCGGGGGCCTTCACTTGTTCTTCGCCGCCAGTCAGGGTGCGGAGCGGGGTGGGGATGCGGATCGTGACCATGGTTTCTCCTTGGGTGCTCTCAGGCTGCACAGCTCGGGGCCGTGTAGCGCGTCTCTTCGATGCGGGAAATCTGCGGGTTTTTCCCGCACAACGGGCAAGCGGGGTTCTCGGAAACGGTGATCTCGCGGAGCTCGTCCTCGAGGGCCGAGTAGCTCACGAGCTTGCCGGCGAGCGGCTCGTCCGAGGCGAGCGCGCGCAGCGCGAAGTCGGCCATCAGCGCGCCGGCGAACCCGACCAGCGGCCCGAGCACGCCGGCCTCGGCGCAGTTCTGCTGGGCGCCGGGCGGCACGTCTTCGAACAGGCAGCGGTAGCAGGGGCGGGCACCGGGCGCGCTGAACAGCACCGTGGACACGAAGCGAACGGCCGCGCCGTGCACGACGGGCCGGCGCTCCAGGTAGCACGCGTCGGCCGTCAGGAATTTGGTCGCGTAGTTGTCGGCGCCTTCCAGCACCAGGTCCACCGACGCGGCGAGCGAGCGCGCGTTGTCCGGCAGAAAACGCGACCGCACGAGCTCGATGCGCTGCTCCTCCACGCCGAGCGACACGAGCGCGCGCTTCGCTTCGTCGAGCTTGTCTCGGCCCACCGAGTCCTGCCGGTACAGAATCTGGCGGTGCAGGTTCGAGAGGTCCACGCGGTCGTCGTCCGCGAGCACGAGCACGGCTCCGCTGTCGGCCAGAGCCGCCAAAACCGCACACCCGAGCCCGCCCGCTCCAATTACGAGGAGCCGGCGACCTTCGAGCGTGTTCCGGCTCGAACGCAGGGGGAGCTGTGTGTGGTTCACTTCGCGAAGTACTCGTCGAGGCTGAAGTAGCGCTCGCCGGTGTCGCACAGGAACGTCACGACGTTCTTGCCCTCGCCGAGCTCGCGCGCGACGTCGAGCGCCATCGCCAGGTTTGCGCCCGAGCTAATGCCGACGAGCAGCCCTTCCATGCGGGCGAGCTCGCGCTTCACCTGGTAGGCTCGCTCGTCGGTGACGGTGCGCACCTCGGTGGGGACGCGCGCGTCGAAGTTCTTCGGCACGAAGCCGGCGGCGATGCCCTGGATCTTGGTCGGACCGCGCTCGCCGCGCGAGATCGTCGCGCACGACTCGGGCTCGACCGCGATCACGCGGCAGGAGGGGTAGCGATCGCGCAGCACTCGGCCCACGCCGCTGACCGTGCCGCCCGTGCCCACCGCGGAGACGAAGGCGTCCACGGGGTCCGAGCCCATGGCGTGGAGGATTTCCTGAACCGTGCGCGCCGCGTGTACTTCCGGGTTCGCGGGGTTCTCGAACTGCTGCGGCATGAACGCGCCGGGCGTCGACGCGACGAGCTCGCGGGCACGGTTGATCGCGCCGTCCATCTGCTCGGCTTCCGGCGTGAGCACCAGCTCGGCGCCGAACGACTGCAACAGCTGCCGTCGCTCGAGGCTCATGCTCTCGGGCATGGTCAGGATACAGCGGTAGCCGCGGCTCGCACACACGAGCGCGAGTCCGATGCCGGTGTTGCCGCTGGTCGGCTCGATCACGACGCCACCCGGGGCGAGCTTGCCCTCGCGCTCGGCGCGCTCGATCATCGCCAGACAAATCCGATCCTTGACCGAGCCGCCGGGGTTCAGCGACTCGAGCTTGCCGTAGATCCGCGCGCGAGGCGCATCGCGACCGAGCCTCCGGATCTCGACGAGCGGCGTGTCGCTGATCAGATCCAGCGCCCGGCTGAAGACCAGCGGGTGTGACGGCAGTGGAGGCAGAGCCTGCTCAGATGACGTAGACATTGCGTTGGGTTCCTGGACGCCGGAGGCCGATCTCTTCGGCACGCGTACACATATCTGCGATCGTCATGCCGTCGAAACAGGCTTCCACGCGAGCGGACAGCTCGCGGAACACGGATTCGGCGACGCGCCGTGTGTCATTGGCGGGCCCGGTGCGGCGCGCGCTGCCGTCCCGATCCCCGAGCACGATCGGGCCTTCGAGCGCCCGGATCACGTCCCCGAGTCGGATCTCGACCGAGCGCCGCGTGAGGCTGTAGCCGCCCTGTGGCCCGCGCTTCGAGCCAACGATCCCGGCGCGCTTCAGGTCCTGGAAGATCTGCTCGAGAAAGCGGGGCGGGATGCTCTGCCGCTCGGCGATGTCCTTGACTTGAGTCGGACGCCCGTCGTTGAAAAAGGCGATATCGAACAGGGCTCGGACGGCGTAGCGCCCCTTGTTCGACAGCTTCATGAGCGGTCATATGCATTTACGCATCGGATTTGTCAAGAACCGCCAGAAAAGCCAGCGAGTGCGCCGGTCTGGCTGCGGCATACGCCCCGCAGAGAGCTTCGTGGAGGTGGGTGCAGGGCCTCGATTACCCCACAATCCATGAAACACAACTGGCGATCAGGCTGGTTTCGACGCGGTGGCTCGGGGTAGAAGGGCGGCTTCAAGGGAAAGGATCTACCTATGAGGACAACTCTGGGCTCGTTTAGCCTATCCATCATTCTCCTCGCGAGCTGCGCGCCTCAGCAGCCCGCAGCCGAGCCGCTCGCGCCGCCGCCGGTCGTCGAGCCCGTCGCTTCGGCGCCGCCGTCCGCGGCGGAGCCGGCGCCCGAGCCGCCGAAGCCGCCCGAGCTCACGGCAGAGCAGAAGGTGAAGGTTTATCAAGACTGCTGGGCGGCGTTCAACGCCAAGGACATGGCAAAGTTCGGCGATTGCTACGCGGACAACGCGATCGCCGACATGGTCGACAGCGGCGTGCCGATGGCGACGAGCAAGGCGGCGATCCTCGAGCAGCGGATCAAGCCGTTCATCACCGCGTTTCCGGACGCGACGGGAGAGCCGGTGCTCACGCTTCAGAACGGCAACGTCGTGTTCAGCGTGGCGCTGCTGAAGGGCACCCACAAGGCCCCGATGATGAGCCCGAAGGGTGAGATTCCGGCGACCAACAAGAAGTTCGGCATGCTCACCGCTCACATCGTGGAGCTGCAGAACGGCAAGGCCATCAAGCAGTGGGAGTACACCGACCAGCGCACCATGCTGGGCCAGCTCGGTCTGACGCCGGGCCCCGTGCGCAAAGCGCTGGACGCGGCCCCCGCGGACAAACCGGTGGTGGTCGCCACCGGCAGTGACGCGGAGAAGGCCAACGTCGAGACCTTCAAGAAAGCCTCCGAGGCGTTCAACAAGCACGACGCCGCGGCCTTCGAGGCGCTGCTCGCCGACGACATCGTGCTCTCGGAGATCTACGCGCCTGCCGATCGCGTCGGCAAAAAAGAGGTGATGAAGGGCTGGAAGGAGAACTGGAAGGCCTTCAGCGACGGCAAGATCAGCCACAGCAGCATCTGGGCCGCCGGCGATTACGTGGTCGCGACCGGCACCTTCTCGGGCACGAACGACGGCCGGTTCAACTCGATGAAGATCTGGACCAAGACCGGCAAGCCGCTCAGCCTGCAGAGCCTCGAGGTCGCGAAGCTCGAGAACGGCAAGCTCAAGAAGCACTGGCTGTTCTCGAACGGCATGGCCTTCGCGGCACAGATGGGCCTCTTGCCGCCGGAGAAGAAGGCGAAGCCAGCGGCAGCACCCGTCGCGGCCAAGCCCGAGGCAGCCAAGCCCGCGCCTGCCGCCGCCGCCGCCAAGCCCCAAGCCGGCAAGCCCGGGGCTTCCGCGGCGAACCCCGCGGCAAAGCCTGCGGCGCCCGCGGCTTCCGCACCCGCGGCTCCGCCGCCCGCCGCCCCAGCAGCACCGAAGGCGGCGGCTCCGGCAACCCCGTCGCCCGCCGGCAAACCCGCGGCGCCCGCGTCGCCCGCCGCACCCGCAGCGCCGGCCAAGCCCGCACCCGCGGCCCCGGCAGCACCGCCCGCGCAGTGAGCGGTCGGTGACGAGACACCGGCGTCCCCGGGTCGGCCCTTCGAGGTCGGCCCTCGGGACGCCGGACTCGTTTTGTGTCAGACCCCGCGCATGAAGATCGGTGTCGAAGCAGCCCTGGCGGTGCTCGCGGGTTTGTCGATCGCCGCGTGCGACAAGAAGTCCGCGGAAGCCCGCGCCGAGCCAGCCAGTGCCGCAGTCGGCGCCACCGAGGTCGCTTCCGCCGCGCCGAGCGCATCCCCGAGCGCGTCCGCCGGCAAAGACGGCTCCTGCGCCCCCGGCGGCTGCGCCCCCGGCAAGTGCGGTGGCGCTAAGAAATAGAGGCAGGCACCGCGCCTTCCGACGGATCGAGATGCGGCGTTACTCCGACGCGAATCGCCGCGCAGTGCGCCCCCAAAAACTTCTGCATCCAGACTTCCTGTCTTACCGCCTTCCTGTTGCACCCAAGTCCTAAGCGCCCGCTGAGGCGTTGCTGAGTGCGATGCGCGCGCGGGATGCGTGGGCCGAACGTCGCCAGGCGCCGAGCCAGGTGCGAATCGAGAGAAAGGCGGCGCCGAAGACGATGTCGGCCGAGAGCGCTAGCCAGCCGCCCGCCGCTCCCAGGCCGTGGTGAATGCCCAGCCACCAGGTGAGCGTGGGCGTCAGCGCCCAGCCCGAGAGCACGGCTTGCAGCGTCGGGATCCGCACGTCGCCGGTGCCGCGCAGCACGGCGCGAAGCACCAGGTTCACTGCGTCGAATAACTGAAAGCCGGCGGCAATCCACAGCAAGTGGACGCCGATCTCGCGCACTCGCACCTCCGCCGAGAATCCCGAGAGCAAGAGCTCCGGCCCGAGCGCGAACAACAGCGTGCACAGCGCGGCGTAGCCACCTGCAAGCCACAGCGCGCGTCGAGCGACGATCGGGACCAGCCGATCGCGATCCGAGCCCACGGCTTGCCCTGCCAGCACGCTCCCCGCCTCGCCAACGGCCACCACGGGCAGAAACGCGAAGTGAATCAGCTGAATGCCGATCTGGTGCGCCGCGAGATCCGCCTCGCTCATGCGCGCTATCAGCGCCACGAGCACGCTGAACGCAGATACGCCGAGAAAGAACTCGAGCCCCGTCGACACGCCGACGCGGAGCAGGTGCAACGCGTGCGAGAGCCGCGCGAGACCGAGCCCGAAGCCGGTCGGGTACTGCACGCGTGCAAGCCACGCGAGCTCGAGCACCTGAATCGACACCGTGGACCAGGCCGCGCCCTCCACCCCCCAGCCGAAGCTGAAGATGAACAGGTAGTTGAGCGGGATGTGGATCAGATTCGCGAATAGCGCGCCATACATCGGCGTGCGCGAGTCCCCGACGCCGTAGCGCGCTTCGCGCAGCGCCGACTGCAAGATCACGGGCAACGTGCCGAGCGCGCGGATCGAGAGATAGCTGGCCGCGATCGCACCCGAAGCGCCGCTCGACAGGCTCGGTAGGAACTTCGCGACCGGCCACGCGAGCAGCGTGGAAGCCACGCCAAACCCGAACGCGAGCCAGAGCCCCGCGCCGAGGTAGGCTTGCACGCTGTGTTTGCGTCCGGCGCCCGCTTCCTGCGATACCAACACCTTGACGGCGCGCAAGACACCGAGCGCAAAACACAGCGTGGTGAACGCAGCGACACCGCCGATGCCGACGCCGCCCACCGACGCCGCGCCGAGACGCGCGACGAAGTAGGTGTCGACGAACGTCATCAAGCTGTAAGACAGAACGCTGATCGCGATCGGCCAGGACAGCCTGACGAGCTCGCTGAAGATGCGCCGCTCGTCGAGCACCCGAGGCTCGGGAGCGGTCGTTGAAGAAGGCATGAGAAATGACCTGAGAAAGGCAGAAGAAAGGGAGAAATCACTGGCTGTCAGCTGTCAGCTGTCAGCTGTCGGCCCGGACAGGGGGACAAACGAAAACCGCCGCGGAACCCTTCGGCGCCGCGGCGGCTCTAGCTACGAAGCTGAGTGCTTCGTCAGCAGTCCATGACTGCCACCGGCGACGCCGCGACCTTGCCGACGAGGGGCATGGGGCGCTGGAATGCTCGAGTGACTGCCATGAAGGACCTCCCGGTCAACGGGAGAAAGAAAGAATAGGGCACTCGCCTCGATCCGGCAAGTGCACCACGGACGATTACGGTGTGGCCGGCGCAGGCGCTCCGGCGGGAGGCGGCTCTGTCCCTAGAGGTCCTAAAGGTGCGGGAGGCGGCGGAGCGTCCGTTGCCGGCGGGGGCGGCGGAGCAGAGACGGGCGGCGTGGCCGTCGGCGCGGGTGCCGGCGGAACCGGCTGCACCGGCGGCACCGGTAAGGGCGGCGTGTTCTCGAGCTCTTCCGGTGCCTTCCAGCGGCTACGGTTCGGGCACGAGCGGAAGCGCGTCTCGATGTCGTCGCAGCTCTCGCTCTGGAGTCGCTTTTCCGGCGGCAGCACGGCCGGCACGATGTCGTCCCAGCGCCAAACCAGGCCACCACCCACGTAGATGACGCGCTCGCCCTTGAAGGCCGTGCCGACCGAAGACAGCGTCAAGTTGGCGGTAAAATCGACCAGATCCGACGCGTGCAGCGCGAAATCGAGGCCCGCTCGCGCGCCTGCCGAGACCGAGACGTCGAGATCCACGGAGTCCGACAGCACGCGCTCGACGTCGTCCCGCGTGAGCTCGATCTCGCCGTTCTCGTTCAGGTAGTCCTCGTAGTTCTCGTTCTCGAAGGAGTAATCGTGGATCACCGTGTCGAGGTTCACGCCTGGCGAGAGCTCGAGCCACGGAGTGATGGTGAAGCGCTTGTGCGGAGTGACGGGCACGCCGAAGCCGAACAAGAACGGGATCGACAGGTAATTGCGCTCGCCGCTGATCAGCGCCGTGGGCGCGCTGCCGAAGTAGAGGCCAATCCCCAGTCGGGATAGCCCGTTGTCGTAGCGCTCGCCGACCGGGAAGTTGAAGACGGCCGTCGCCGAACCGGAGAGCCCGTGTTGCTTCGGCGCATCCCCCGGTTCGTCGTAGTTCACGTAGTGAATACCGAATTGCGCGCCGAGCTTGCCGCTCGTGGCGCTGAAGTTCGCGTTGTACGTGAAGGAGTTGAAGCTACCGTCGTCGAGGAACCCCTTGCGGTACTGGAGCAGCACGTTCGAAGCGCGCGTATCCCAGGTCGATACCACGACCGGGTGCGTTCCCGGCTTGGCCAGAGCCTCCGTGCCCAGAGCCAGAATCAGTGCGCCGAGCGCGAATGCCGGCAGCTTCGAAAACGAACGTGAGCGGACACGGGTCTCCATCATGTCCCCCTCTCTACTGCGATTTGGTGGCCCGGAGCTAGTAGTGCGCCTAACTCGCGCTCTTGACCGAGCGCGAGCTCCACGGATAAACCGAGTTTGGGCGGCGCGACGCGGCGATGCGGTGGTTGACGAGGGCTCGCAGCGCGTTCACGTCGAACGGCTTCTCCACGAAGCGGCCGGGCATCCGTTCCGCGAGCGCCCGGGCCTCGATGCTGAGCGCGCCACCGCTCAGGAACACGATCCGCTCAGCCCGCTCCGGCGAGAGCTGCTGCAGCCGTGCATAGAACTCGAGACCGGTCATCACGGGCATCATCAAATCGCAGAGCACGAGGTCGTACGACCCCTTCGCAACCTCGGTCAGGGCCTCCGATGCATGGGTGTAGGCGCACACGTCGTGATCGACCCCGAGCACGCGCTTCACGGTGCGACAGATCGCCGGGTCGTCGTCCACGACCAGCACCTTGCCGCGCGCGACTCCGGCCTGTTCGGGGACCTGTGCGACCGCTTGCCGCGGCACGTCCGTCGGCGGCATCAGCACCCGGAAACGGCTACCGCGCCCGGGCTCGCTCGTGACCTCGATGCGGCCGCCGATGTCGGCCACGATCCGCCGGCAGATCGCCAGACCGAGCCCGGTTCCCACCCCGACGGGTTTGGTCGTGAAGAAGGGGTCGAAGACCCGCTCGCGCAGCTCGTCGGGAATGCCCGAGCCCGAGTCTTCGACCTCCACGAAGGCCCAGCCCGAAGCGTCGGTTCCGGCGCGGACGGTGATCCGGTGGGCGTCGAGCTGCCCCTCCGGGATCGCGTGGGCGGCGTTGGTGAGCAGGTTCAAGAACACCTGGCCGAGCCGCGATTCGCTGGCGAGCACGTCCGGCATGGGCGCGAAGTCGCACTCGAGCCGCGCGCGGTGACGGATCTCGTTCCAGGCGAGTCGCAGCGCCGACTCGAGGGCGTCCCGCACGGACACGGCCTTGCCCCGGTCCTCGTTGCCGCGCGAGAACAGCCGCAGGTCGGTGACGATCTCACGCACGCGCCGGGTGGCCTCGACCGCGTCGGCGAGTGCTTCCTCGAACTCGCGCGTGGCCTCCGGGCCCGCCTTGTGTCGTGCGCTCTCGAGGTGCGACAGGTTCGCGGCTATCACGGCCAGGGGCGTGTTGATCTCGTGAGCGACGCCGGCGGCGAGCAAGCCCATGGACGCCATGCGGTCGGCCGCCATCAGCTGGCCTTGCAGCGCGCGGCGCTCGGTCAGATCGCGCGCCACCGTCAGCATTTGCGGCGCGCCGTCGAGCGTGACCGAGCGCGAGCTGAGCTCGGCGGGTCGCGGCTCGCCGCTCTTGGTCAAGAACCGCACCTCGCAGGGCGCGGAGGTCCTGCGGTGTTCGGCGAGCGCTGCGAGATCATCGGCGTGGACCAGCTCGGACAGCGAGCGCCCCGCGAGCTCGGCCTGCGTGTATCCGAGCCACTCCGCGAATTGCCGGCTGGCTCGGGCCATCCGGCTATCGCGGTGAACGAAGCTCGCGTCGGGCCAGTCCTCCATCAACTGGTGGAAGTTCAAGCGATAGGCGCGCAGGCGCCGTTCGAGTCGCTCGCGCTCGCTGATCAGCGATTCCTCGACGCGCCGGAGCTCGAAGCTGCCGAGGGCGGCTTTTTCGACCAGCATCCGCAAGCGCACCGCGCCGTAGCCGCAGACGGTGGCTTGTGCGCCGAACACCAGCGCGGTGCTGGCGAAGATGCTCGAGTCGCTGCCGGTCAAGAGCTGCAGCGCGCCCTGACACAATGCGGCCGTGAGCGACGCGAGCACGATCGGCGGCACGGTCATCCACAGCGCCGCTGCCGCGACCACGATCATCATCGTCGCGGTCTCGAAGGAGACGAGCTCGGCGGGGTTCGGCGCCGCTTCGAGCAGCGTGAATTCGAGCGCGGCGAACGCGGGGACGTCCAGCACGGCAGGCGCGTAGGCCGACCCGAGCGCGACCCGCTCCGAGCGGCGCGAGAGCTGCCACAGCGCCACGGCTCCCGCGATGTGCCCGAGCAGCACCAGGTCGCCGTTCCGCCACTCGGCGAGGCCCACGACGCGCCCGAATACCCAGAACGCGAACAGCGGGAACAGCAGCAACACCACGCGCATCGCGTTCAGCGTCCGCGCGTTCTCGAGGCGCTGATTGCGGATGGCGTCGCGCGCCGCCGTCTGCGCGAACGGCCGCCCCGCCGAGATCGATGGCGACTCGGACTCTTCGCGGGCGGGGGAGGCGGGGCTCGGGTTCACGGCATCCCAGGCGACCGGGGCAACGGCCCGATTCGCTCAGTCTAGACGGGTCCGCGGGCCGAATGCCACTTTTGCCAGACGCGGTTTGCTCAGACTGCCAGTCTCGCAGAACCTGGAAATTCCGCATGCGTTCGGCCGACGAGACGCTAGGCTGCGCCGGGCCTATGCCGAGCTACCACCTCGTCACCTTCGGGTGTCAGATGAACCAGCACGACTCCGAGCGGATGTCGGAGCTGCTCGAGGCGTCGGGGTATGTGGCGTGCGACGGCCCGGAGCAGGCCGATCTGGTGTTGCTCAACACCTGTTCGGTCCGCGAAAAAGCCGAGCAAAAATTGCGCAGCGAGGTCGGGCGCCTCGGCATGCTCAAGGCCCAACGGCCCGAGTTGGTGATCGCGGTTGCCGGTTGCGTGGCGCAGCAGGAAGGCGAACGCCTGCTCAAACGGCTGCCCCAAATTGACCTGATCCTCGGGCCGGACCGGATCGCCGAGCTCGGTCAGGCTCTGGCGGAGATCGAGCTCGGCGCACCCCAGCGCGTGCTCACCGGGTTCGACATGGAGGAGCCTCGGTTTCTGTCCGCGAACCCCGGATCGCTCGGCGCGGATCCGAGCGCGTTCGTGACCGTGATGAAAGGCTGCAACGAGCGCTGCTCTTTTTGCATCGTTCCGCACACGCGCGGACCCGAGCGCTACCGTCCGGCGGCCGAGATCGTCGACGAGATCTCGAAGCTGTGCGAGCTCGGCGCGCGTGAGGTCACGCTGCTCGGGCAGACCGTCAACAGCTACCGCGATCCCGAGCAGACGCTCGAGCGCGAGGCTCCCGGCACGCCCTGGCAGAACACGACGCCGCGCCGCGCGGCGGAGGACGAGAGCGAGTTCGCGGCGCTGCTCCGGCGCATCGTCCGGCAGGTGCCGAAGCTCGAGCGCCTCCGCTACACGAGCCCGCACCCGCGCCACCTCACGCGCTCGCTGATCCGCGCGCACGCGGAGCTCCGCCCGCTCGTGGGTCACGTGCACCTGCCGGTGCAGTCGGGGAGCGACCGCGTGCTGCGGCGCATGCTCCGGCGCTACAGCGTGGCCGAATACCGGGAGCGCGTCGCGGCGCTCGCGGAGGCGGTGCCCGGCGTCACGCTGTCGACGGACATGATCGTGGGTTTCCCGGGCGAAACCGAGGACGACTTCCAGAAAACGCTCGAGCTCGTGCGCGACGTGCAGTTCGCCGGGCTGTTCGGCTTCAAATATTCGGTGCGCCCGTTCACGCCCGCGCGGAACCTGGAAGACGACGTGCCGGAGCAGGAGAAGACCGAGCGCTTGCTGCGCCTGTTCGAGCTCTCCGACGCGATCCGGCTGCGCCACCTCGAGAGCCGCGTCGGCGGCCAGGAGACCGTGCTGGTCGAGGGCCGCAACAAGCGCGGGGCGTTCACCGGCCGCACCCAGCGCAACGAGATCGTCCACTTCGAAGCGCCGGGGCTCGATCCGATCGGGCTGCTCGTGCGCATCCGGATCGAGCAGGCCTTCAACAACTCGCTGTTCGGAAAGCTCGTCGATGCGTCGGAGCTGCCCAAGGAGCGCGCGTTGCCCGTGACGCCGCAGCGCCGCGCCCTGCCGGTGGTGGTGGCGTGAGCGCGATCGTGCGCGGCTACGCCGGCAAGGCGCCGCGGCTCGGTAGTCGGGTGTTTTTGGCTGAAACCGCCGCGGTCGTCGGCGACGTCGAGCTCGGCGACGACGCGAGCGTCTGGTTCGGCTCCGTGCTTCGAGCAGACGTCGGCTACATCCGAATCGGCGCCCGCTCCAACGTCCAGGACGCCTCCGTCGTACACATGACGACGGATCTATCCAACGCCGAGATCGAAGAAGACGTCACCGTCGGGCACGGCGTGATCGTGCACGGCGCGCGCATCCGCTCCGGCGCGCTGATCGGCATGGGCTCGATCCTCTTGGACAACGCCGTGATCGGCGAACAGTCCTGGATCGGCGCGGGCTCGCTGGTGGCGGCCGGCGTCGAGATCCCGCCGCGGCGGTTGGCCCTCGGGCGCCCGGCCCGCGTGATCCGCGAGCTCACGCCGGCCGAATGCGAAGAAGGGCGGCTGCTCGCCGCGCGCTACGTGGGGCTCGCCGCACGCCACCGCGAAGAGCAGCGCTAGCCGCCCCCGACGAAGTGCACGATCTCGAGCACGTCGTCCGCCGCGAGCGCCACTTGCGCGTGTTCCGCGCGCGGCACGACGGCCCGATTCTTCTCCACCGCCACGGGGCCTTCGGTGAGGCCCAGGTGTTCGATCAGCCCGCGAACGGTGAGCCCGTCGGGGACCTCTCTTCGCTGGCCGTTGATCGTGAGCTGCATGGACAGGCCGAGCCTAGCGCGTTTCTCGGCCGGGGCTTGATCTCCGAGGCACAAGCGATAAGACGCTGGACGTGCTGGCTCACGAGCTCCGCTTTGCCGCCCTGGGTCTCGGCGCGGCTTTGACTGTCGCCGCCGGCTGCCGTGACAAGGCGCCGGCTGCCAAGGGCGAGCTCCGCGCGGCGCCGTCGGCGTCGACGCCGCTGCCCGCCTCGAACCTGTACGTCGATCACGGCGAGCTCGACACCGAGGCCCCCTCGAACGCCCCGAAGCTCGCCGCCACCACGATCGCCACCACGGTCTACAAGCTCGCCGACACGGGCTCTCGCCGGCTCGGATACATCCGCCTCGGCGGCGTCGTGCAGCGTGACCCCGAGCCCACCAAAGGCACAGGCTGTAAAGCGGGCTTTTATCGCATCTACCCGATGGGTTACGTGTGCGGCGACGACGCCACGATCGACGTGGAGAGCCCGCTCGCCCGCGCGGCGCGCAAACGTCCGGACCTTTCCAAGCCGTTGCCGTACAAGTACGGCTTCGTTCGCGCCACCTCCCCGCAGTATCTGCGGATCCCGAGCCGCGCCGAGCAGAGCAAGGGCGAGTTCAAGCTCGAGGAGCACCTCGTCTGGTACAAGGAGCACAAGGCCGAGGTCCAAAGCGTAATCCTCGGTTCCAACGACGTGCCGCTCGATCGCCGCGGCTTCCCCCGACCGGGGCTCGAACCGGCGCCGGGGTTCCGCCCGTCGACCGCGCTCAGTGAAAATGAGCTGTTCGGCGGAGAAGGGCCGAACGATCCGATCCCGTTCTGGCTGGAGGGCAACGGCCGCTCGATCCCCAACGTTTCCGGCTTCGAAGTGCCGGAGAGCAGCTACTTCGCGGATCGCGTGCGGCGCAAGACGGGCCTGTCGTTCGTTGGTGCCTTCATGACGGAGCGGGAGGGCCTCGAGCGCCGCTTCGCCGTCACCGTCGACCTGCGGCTGATCCCGACGACGAAGGTCAAACCCGACACGGGCTCGCCGTTCCACGGCGTCGAGCTCGGCAGCGGCTTCCCGATGCCGTTCGCGTGGGTGAAGCCCGACAACGCGACCACTTACCACCTGATCAAGGGCAAGGACGAAGCCAGGAAGTCGGAGGCCGTGCCCCGCCGCGCGATCGTGCCGCTCAGTGGCAAGGCGCGGATCGAAGCCGGCGAGCGCTTCTATCAGACCTCGAAGAGCAAGACCGAGTGGCTGCGCGCGCGCGATCTGTCGGTGGTCGACCTGCCGCCCGATTACCCGGAGGTCGCTGCCAAGGGCGAGAAATGGATCGACATCTCTATCACCCAGCAAACCCTGGTGCTGTACGAGGGCAAGCGCCCGGTTTACGCGACCATGGTGTCCACCGGACGCGACGGCCTCGGCGATCCGAAGACCACGCTGTCGACCATCCGCGGTGAGTTCCGGCTCCAGAGCAAGCACATCGCAGCCGCCATGGACTCGGAGGAAAACTCGACGGTGTCCGGCGGCAGCCGCTCGCGACCGACCGGCGCCACGGCCAACGCCCAGGCCACGATCGCGCGCTTGAAGCAGGCCGTGTCGCGGGGTGAGCGCCTCGACGACGACGACAAGCGCCGTCTCGCCAACGTCGAGAAGGGCCGCGATCCGGAGTACGGGATCACCGTGCGCCGCGGCGCATCCGGCTTCGAGCTCCGCGACGTGCCGTGGATCCAGTACTTTGCCGCGGGTTACGCGCTGCACGGCGCGTATTGGCACGACGTGTTCGGCGTCCCGCGCAGCCACGGCTGCGTGAACCTCGCGCCAATCGACGCGCGCGTCGTGTTCCGCTGGACCGATCCGCCCGTGCCCGAGGGCTGGCACGGCATCAACGTCGGCAGCGACATGGGGCAGGGGACGACGATCGTGGTTCGGGAGTGAGCATGCCGCACCTCGCGCTGCTGCTGTGCTTGCTCGCCGCGAGCTTGGGCTGCCGGCGCGAGCCCGAGCGCCGCAGCGCAGGGGTCCAGCCGCTGCCAGCGGCCTTCGGTGAGCGGCAAGCGGCTCGCGAGCACATGGTGCGTGAAACCATAGCCGCCCGCGGCGTGAAAGCGCCGCGCGTGCTCGAGGCCCTGCGCCGCGTTCCCCGGCACCGCTTCGTCCCGCCCTCGCTCGCGGGCTCGGCGTACAGCGACCGGCCGCTGCCGATCGGCTGGGGTCAGACCATCAGCCAGCCGTACATCGTCGCGGCCATGACCGAAGCCGCGGCTCCCGAGCCCGGCGCGCGTTGCCTCGAAGTCGGCACGGGCAGCGGCTACCAGGCGGCCGTGCTCGCGGAGCTGTGTGGCCGCGTCTACAGCATCGAATACCTGCCCGAGCTCGCCGAGTTTGCGGCCAAGAACCTGAGAGCCCTCGGCTACCGCGTCGAGCTCCGCACAGGGGACGGCTACGCCGGCTGGCCCGAAGCTCAGCCATTCGACGTGATCGTCGTCACCGCTGCGCCCGAGCGCGTCCCCGAGCCGTTGCTCGATCAGTTGGCCCTCGGTGGCCGGCTGGTTATCCCTGTAGGTCCGGAAGGCGGCGTGCAGGAGCTGGCTTTATACGTTCGGCGGCGACCCGGTCGCGACCCAGCGAGCTTCGAACGCAGCTCGCTGGCCGAGGTCCGCTTCGTGCCGTTTCTGGGGGACGCGGGGGCGCCCTGAGTCGGCGCGGCGCGGCGCGGCGCGGGCTCGTCGTGCGGCGCACGCTGGCAGGGGCGCTCGGCGTGTTCCTCGGCTACGCCTTGTTCGGGGTTCGGCTCGAGGTGCCGCGCCCGCGGGCGCGTGTCGAATCGCCGCTGGCGCGAGCCACGCGCGCCGCGCCGGTCGTCTCTGCGCCCGCGCCGCAAGCGCTTCCCGCGTCCTCAACGCCCCCGCCAGCGCCCGAGCCGAAGCCCCCCGTGCCCGAGCCACCCTGTCCCGAAGGCATGGCCGCCGTCGTCGGCGATTACTGCCCCGACGTCGTCCACACCTGCCGCACCTGGCTCGACCCGCCCGAGAGTCCCTTCGCGCGCTGCGGAGTGTACGAGCGTCCCGCGCGCTGCAAGTCCGCCTCGCGTGAGCCGATGGCGTTCTGCATGGATCGCACCGAGTACACCCGTCCGGGTGAAACGCTGCCGCAGAACCAGGCGAGCCTCCAGATC
>JAICQO010000204.1 GCA_025937835.1 Polyangiaceae bacterium | reverse complement strand
CTTTGGGGACTCGGCAGAGCGCGCCGGCCTAACCCCGGGTGCCGGCCCAGGCCACGCGCGCGGCGCGCCACGGGCTGGGTGCGCCTTCGTGCTCGGCAAACGACCGACCGAGCTCGCCGAGCGCTCGATGACCGGGACACCAGAACGGCTCCGGGAACACGAGCAGCGGGCTTCGGATCACCACCTTGTGCACGTCATCCAGGAGCAGCGCATTGTGTCCCCAGCCGAGCCCAGACTGCGCGTCGGCCAGCGTCGCTCCCGGTGCGCCGCCCCACGGGGGAGCGCCCAGGCCGTACGACACCGCGGGCCAGACGTTCACGGCCACGGTGCCGTAGCGGAGCTCGACCAGGGCGCGGTCGAGCGCGCGCGCGGCGGCCGTGTCGCGCTCGAGCGAGTCCGAGACGAACAGCATCGCGTTCAGCGTGCCGAACACGCGTTCGTTCGCGAAGCGCGTGGCCCGCGAGAGAAAGTCGACGGCACCGTCGGCGTCGAGCGTCGCTTCCGACAGCACGCCGCAGAACGGCTCGACCTCGAACAGCTCCGAGGCCTCGCGCGCGTCGGCTCCCGAAGCCAACGTCCAGGGTAAGCAGCCCTCGCCGTCTTCACCGAAGTACTCGATCTCGCTGCCGGCGGCCGCGCCGAGCCAGCGCTGATAGCGCTCCCTCGCGCCCGGGTAATACGCGTAGCGCGGCGGCTCGGAGGAGAGCGCCTGGCCGATCCGTCGCAAGAGCTCGTCGCGCTGCGGCCAACCCCGAGCCGTTACCAGCAGCTTGAGCGCGTTGCAGTTGAAGGACGCGTTGTTGATCACCATGCCCGCCACGGAGCGCGCGATGCGCTCGAGCTCGCGCTCGGTGTAACGATGCGGCACGACCAGGCCAGGGCTCACGTTGCCGAGCTCGCTCGTCACGCGCTTCTGCGTCAGTGGTTCGCCCTCGCGCTTGCGGCGTTCGCGCTCCGGTCCCGGCGGGCCCCATACGATGCGATCGTGGGTCTCGACCGAGCCGGTGACGTGGATCGCGTCCACCGCCGGGTGCTCGACGAGGAACGCGCCCACGTCACCCCCGCCGTGCGCGATCGCGAAGAAGCCGCGCTCGACGAGCGGCGCGAACGCCTGCTCGATCAGCGGCCCGAGGTAGCCGTTGACCGGGTTCATCTTGAGCAGACACACGGCTCCTTCGACGAACGAGTGATAGAGCACGTCGAGCACGGAGATCGAGCCCACGTTGCCGGCCCCGAGCACGAGCACCACGTGCCCTTCCGGGTCGGTCCGGCGGTAGAAGGAGGCCTGATGCTCGGTCAGCGTGGAGGCCCTGACGCCGCGCTCGAACCACGCCTCGCAGCGGGTGCCGAGGAACAGCGCGCGATCGTAGTCGTCGAGCGGATGAATCGCGACGCTGACGCGCTCATCGGGTGAACGCCCGGGCGCTGCCGTGAGCGCCGGCACGCCGCGCTCCGCCACCGCTTCGAGCGACTCGGCGAACAAGCGCAGCGCGCGCAAGGAGATGGCCGGACCCGATAGCCAGACCTCGCCGGCGAGCGGCGACTCGGGGTCGATGCGGCGAGCCCGACAACCGAGCTCGACCATGCGCGGCGCGAGCTCGAGAAAGCGGGCGCGCACCTCGCGCAGCCACGCCGCCTTCACGCGCGGCGGTGTGGCCGCGAACGCGCGCGCGTGTTCGGCGAGCCGACCGAGCGAGCGTTCCAGCTCGGAACCCGGCGTGGGCGGCGGAGTGGCGGGTTCTACGGCGAATTTCTGCGGCGCGGACGACACCGCCGCAAACTCTGCCATCCTCGGCGGGCTTGTCCATGTCCGCCCGCTCGCGCCTCGCTCTCTACGCCGTGCTCGCCGCCGCGGCGGTCCTAGGCATTTGGCTCACACGGCTGTCGCTCTTCACGCTGATCGCGTCGTTCCTGGCGTTCGTCGCGCTGCCCCGTGGAGAGCGTAAATTGCCCTTTTGGCTGGTCGCCGTCGCGGCAGCGGCCTCCGCGCTCGGGTTCGTGCGCTTTCTGGTGCGTGAAGCGGTGCCCGGCATCGTTCAGGGCGGCACGTTCGCCACGCAGAACGCGGCGGTCTCGCGCTTACGTGAGCTCTTGTTCGCGGAAGATTCGCTGCGCCGTCTCGGGTCGATCGATCCGGACGGAGATGGAATCGGCTCCGCCGCCTTCATCGACGAGATGACGGGGCGCGCCGGCCTGCGCGGAGGTGCACGCCTGATACCTCCCGTGCTCGAGCGCTACCCTGCTTCCCAGCCGACCGAGATCGGACCGGCCGTCGAGATCAACGGCTACCTGTTCGTGATCTGCTTACCCAAGCGCGGCGGTGGGTTCACGGCAAACCCGAGCGACGCCGTCGACGACGAGGCCGCCGAGCGCCGCTTCCTGGCCTACGCCTGGCCGGCCTCGAGCGACCACGGGCTCGTGCTGGCTTATTTCTTGGACGAGCACGAGCGGATCCTGTTCGCACCGAACGGCGCCCCGCGGGACGGCAGGCCGCGCACCGGCCCGGGACGCCCGCCGCGCTGCGACGAGGCGATTTCGCCGGAAACCCGCGAGCAATGGCAGGTGTGGCGGAACAAGCAGCCTCGCGACAGGCTTCCCGGCGACCGATGATCGCAGACTCCGTTCCTCTCAACGTCTGGGCCAGTGAGCACAACCAGGGCGTGCCTCCCGCGCGCCCCGGCGAGTTCGCGCCGCTCTCGATCGGACCGCTACGCGTGGATCCACCGGTCGTGCTCGCACCGATGGCCGGCGTCACCAACTACCCCTTCCGCGCGATTTGCCGGCGCTTCGGCGCGGGGCTCTACGTGAGCGAGATGATCACGGCGCGGCCCCTGGTCGAAGGCAACCAGAAGACGCTGAAGCTCGCCGACTTCGGCCCG
>JAICQO010000145.1 GCA_025937835.1 Polyangiaceae bacterium | reverse complement strand
GCGAACCCGCTGTCTCACCTCGCGGAATCGGCCAGGACCGTCGGCGTGTTGCTGGCGAATCGATTCAGCAAACAAAACCTCGCCTTCCAATCCGTCGCCAACCTGCCGGGTGACGGGTACAAGACGGCTTGCGAGTGGTACGGCTCGCTCGGCGTCGCCAAGCACACGAACAACCAGGAGCTGCTGACGGCGCTGGTCAACAAGTTCACCCCGCTCAAGGGCAACTTCGTGATGGCGATGACCGGGGGCGAGGCCCACGTCGACCGCTACATCTTCGGCATGGTGCCGCTCGAGATCTTTCTCCAGACCGGCGACATGAGCTTCTTGTCGCTCGGGACCGACGTCGCGGATCGGCAGCAGACCACGAATCAGGTCCGGAACGCGATCGACGACATGTTCATGATGACGATCCTGCAGGTGCAGGCCTACCGCGCGACCAAGAACGAGAAGTATCTGACGTTCATGTCGAAGACGATGGTCGACTACCTGAAGGCGCAACAGGCGAACGGCTTGTTCTTCCACAACGTCAACGAAGCCAAGGTCCACTGGGGCCGCGGCAACGGCTGGTTCGCGGCCGGGATGGCCGAGATCCTGCGCGACCTGCCGAAGTCGGCCGGCGACTATGCGACGATCGAGGCCGGCTACGAGAAGATGATGGACGGCCTGGTCAAGGTGCAGGGCCCGAACGGGCTCTGGTACCAGGTGCTCGACATGAAGGACAACCCGAGCAACTGGGAAGAGACCTCGGGCTCGGCGATGTTCACCTATGCGATGATCGCGGGCGTCCGAAGCGGCGTGCTGGATGCCGCGACGTACGTGCCGGTGATCGACAAGGCCTGGGCTGGTATTCAAAAGAAGATCAACGCCAACGGCGACGTCAGCGATATCTGCGTGGGCACCTGGTACAAGGCCTCCGCGGCGGAATACATGTCGCTGATGCGTTTGACGGGCGACGGCCACGGCCAGGCACCGGTGCTCTGGGCAGCGGCCGAGCTCTTGCGCTGAGCGCGTTATCCGGCCGCGCCCCCGCACGGTCACGGCCCGGTTTGCCGATCCGCCCCGGAAACGGTATGAGCCAGGCGTTGGGCGTGTAGAGGATTCGCAATGGGTGAGACGGACATCCGGGCATCGACGAGCGTGCGGAGCAGGTGGGCGATCGGGCTCGGTGCCGGCATGGCCGTGTTCTCGGTCGGGGCCGCCTGTTCGTCGCGAAGCGGGGGCGACGAGCTGGGCTCCGACGTGCCGTTACCGAGCGCTGGTGGCTCCGGCAGCGGCGCAAGCGGAGGCGCCCGGCTCGACGCGCCGCCGCCCCCACCCGTTGGCGCCGCCGGCGGCGAAAAGAGCGTGGTCGTCACGGTCTCGACCGGCGGCAAACCCGTGCTCGTGGGAAACAGCGGCGGCTCGGGCTCGACGGCCTCCGGCGCGGGCGGGCTGAACGGCGGCGGCGGCGCAGGCAGCGACGCGAGCGTCTGTCAGCCCCCAGCGCTCGTGGCGCCGGGCTGCGTCCAGGCGCTCGAGAGCGAAGCCGTCGTCGACCTGTGCAACGGCAGCGACGACGACTGCGACGGCAGCGTCGATGAAGGCTGCAAATGCGAGCCGGGCGCCGTACAGCCGTGCTTTCTCGGCGAGCCCGGCCGTCGCCACGTCGGCGCGTGCGTGGACGGCGAGCAGGTTTGCGTCCGAAACGGCGAGCTCGAGACGCGCTGGGGCGAGTGCAAGGGCGGGATCCTGCCGAAGCCCGAGGCGTGCGACACGCTCGACAACGATTGCAACGGCTGCGTCGACGACTTCGACGACTGCAAGCCGACCGGTTCCTGCCCGGGGCCCGGCGATCCGCGGATCCCGGCGGGGCAGCCGCTCGCGGCGTACCCCTTGCGCGGGCGCGACTTTTTCATGGGCGAGGCCGCGCGCTGGTCGTGGACGGTCGTGGGCGGCCCGTGTGACGCGCTGAACGCGGGCTCGCCGAGCTTCGTGCTCAGCGACGCGAGCTCCGAGACCGCGACGTTCACTCCCAAGCTGAGCGGCGACTACACGGTGACCATGACGGTGACGCTGCCCGACGGCTCCCTGTTCACGTGCACCTGGATCGTGCACATCCAGGGCCCGGGTCTGCGCGTCGAGATGTGTTACCCGGAGAGCACCACGCAGGATCTCGACCTCTACTTGAAGCAGCCCGGGAAGACGACGCCCTGGTTCACGGGGAATGATCAGTTCAGCACCTCGCTCGATCAGTGTTGCTGGGCGAACTGCGAGGCCAATCTGCGCGGCGCCTCGGTGATGCCCGTGCCCGCCGAGCCCGTGACGCGCGCGAACTGGGGCTATGCGACGAGCCCGCTCTCGTTCTGCGAAGGAGGGCCGCAGGGTGATGCCTGGCGCGGAGTCGGTTACTGCGCGAGCCCGCGCCTCGACATCGACAACAACCTGCAGGAGGGCACGGGTTTGCCGGAAAACATCAACGTCGACGCGCCGCGCGAGGGCGAGGCGTTCCGGATCCTGGTCGCCAACTTCAGCGGGGAGCTCTCGCGTCCGCTGGTAAACGTGTATTGCGATGGCCACCGCACGGCGACGATCGGCGCTGCCCCCGATCTGGTCCCCAACTTCAGCGGCACCCCCGGCAGCATCGGGATCGGCGCGCTGTGGCGCGTCGCCGACGTGACGACGCACCTGGACGGCACGAAAACGAACTGCACGGTCAGCGTGCTCCATGCGCCCGGTTCAACCACGGCCTTCGACGTCACTTACGACGATCCGCGCTACTGAGCCACACGGCTGGCGTCAGAGAGCCTCGAGAAACGCGAGCAGATCGCGCCGTTCTGGTGCGGTGAACACGAACCCGAGGTTCACCTCGTAGTGGTCGATGACCTCGTCGAGCGTCTCGGCGATACCGTTGTGGAAATAGGGCGCTCGTGCCGCGAGCGCGCGCAGCGTTGGCGTCTTGAAGGCCCCGAGATCGCTCCACAGCCCGGTGACCTGACCACGCCCGGCGTCGCTGAGCTGCCGGGTTTCACCCGTGGCTCGATTGCGGAACGTGTAGAGCGGCAGGTCCGGCGTCCTCGCTTGCGCGGAGGCCGTCCCGATGTCGAACGTGAGGTTCTGGACGTTGGTGCCGTTGTTGGCGGAGTCGTGACACCCGGCGCACGAGCCGCCCGGTGCCTTGGGTGCGTTGAAGAGCTCCTGCCCGCGGGCGATCTGCGCTCGCTTCTTATCGGCCCCGCGGTGCGAGCAGCTGCCCGGCGCGAGATCGAGCCAGGCATCGAACAGGTCCCAGCGGCCAGCGCGCTTCTCTTGAAGAGCGAGCAGCTCCGGGCTGCCCTCGGCGCCGCACTCGTCGAGCCTGCCGACGCCGGGCACGAACACTCGCGTCGTGAACAGCGAGCTCTCGAAATCGACGATTTCCTCGATCACGGCTGCGGGCGCGGGCGCACCCTGTTGCCCCCCGGTCACGTTCCGCGTCGCCTGGTTGACGAGCCCCGCGCGTTGGTCCGCCCCGACGCTGTTGCCCCCGTCCCAGTTGACGGTGGCGCTGCCCAGCGGAAAGTTGATCGTGGGTAGCGCGCGACGCCACTGCACCAGCCGGTTCAGGTTGGCGAAACCGTGGGGATCATCGACGGCCACGAGCTCCCACTCCGCTCCCGCGCGCGGCGCCCCACCGCGACGGAACACGCCCCTGCTCAGCATCATCGAGTAGCCCTCGCGGCGCCCCCGCAGCGTCGATGCGTCGAGCGTGTCCGGGTTGTCCGCGTCGAGCGGGTTGAAGATGGGATGCAGCCCGCGCGTGCGCGCGAACAGCGAGCGGATCGAGCGGGGGGTGATCGACCAGGCCTCGCTCGGCAGATGACAGGTCGCGCAGCTGCGGCCGTTCGTGCCTTGCGCCTGGAAAAACTCGCCCTGCGGGTCGATAGGTCCCAGCGTACTGAAGGTCTCGGACAGTCCGTGCTTTTGGAGCGCCTCGCTGGCTCGGCCAATGTCCTCGGAGCCGGCCTCCCCGCAAGCGCTGACGAGGACAGCCGAGGCGAGCAGCGTGGCGGTGCCTGCGAATGCATTGACCTGTCGGACCATGATCCCTCCTCTCGAGCTCCCTGCGCTCGACCTGTTTTGCGGTGAGGGACGCTAGGAGCGGTGCACCCGGGGATCAACGCGGAATTTGCGCCAGGCCGCTCCTGCCGATGCCGGCTACTCTTGAGTCTCATGAGCAGTTCGAGTGATGAATCCCCCGTCGAGATCGTCACCGCCGGGGGACGCAGAGTGCTCGTCACCCACCCGAGCAAGCCCTATTTCGCGCAGCAGGCCAAGCACACCAAGCTCGACGTGGTTCAGTACTATCTCGCCGTGGCCGACGGAGCGCTGGCGGGGATCCGCGACCGGCCGCTGGTGCTGAAGCGCTTCGTCAACGGCGCTCACGCACCTGCGTTCTATCAAAAGCGCGCACCGCAAAAGCTCCCGGCCTGGTTGCGCACGGTGACGCTGGCCTTTCCGTCGGGTCGCACCGCCGCGGAGCTCGTCGTCGATGACGCCGCGGGCGTTGCCTACGTCGCGAACCTCGGCTGCCTCGAGCTCCACCCGCATCCCGTGCGCTCACACGATCTGGAACACCCGGACGAGCTTCGAGTCGATCTGGATCCCGGTCCGGGCGTGAGCTGGGACGACGTACGCAAGGTGACGCTCGAAGTCCGGGCGGTGCTCGAGGAAATGCGGCTCGTCGGCTGGCCCAAGACCTCGGGATCGCGGGGAATGCACGTGCTCGTGCGCATTCATCCCCGCTACACGTTCGACGAGGTGCGGCGCGCGGCGCTGGCGCTTTCCCGCGCCGTGGAGCGGCGCGTGCCGGCGCTCGCCACCTCCAAATGGTGGAAGGAAGAGCGGCACGGCGTCTTCATCGATTACAACCAGAACGCGAAGGACCGCACCACGTGCTCCGCGTATTCGGTGCGCCCGACGCCGGACGCGCGCATCTCGGCGCCGCTGCGTTGGGACGAGGTCGCGAGCTGCGAGCCGGCCGACTTCACGCTCACCACCATGCCCGCCCGCTTTCGCGAGCTCGGCGATCTTCACGGCGGGATCGACGAAAGCGCCGGCGCGCTCGAGGCGTTGCTCGAGCTCGCGGTGGCCGACGAAGCCTCGGGTCTCGGCGACGCGCCGTGGCCGCCGCACTTTCGCAAGCGCGCCTCGGAGGGGCCGCGCGTGGCGCCCTCGCGCGCCAAGAAATCCGCGGCGCCGAAGGCCGCGCGCGTGCGCATGCCGCTCATCACGGTTGCGAACTCCCCGGACAAGGAAGCAGCTCTCGCCGGTCTCGAACGCTGGAAACAGCGGCACCCCGAGGCCGCGGCGCAGCTCGCCGTGGACGACGTGCTCGTGGACTCGATGCGCGGCAGATCCTCGACGTGGACGCGCATCCGCCTGAATCTGCGCCACGTGCCGGAGGCGCTTCGCCCGCCACCGGAGCCACCCGACCCGGACGACGACCCCACCCGCGACTGGCGAAAGTCGAAGGCTCCGTGAGCGCTCAACCGCGCGCGAAGATCGCCGCGAGCTCCGCCGCCGGCACGACCTCGAGCTGTGCGTAGGTGCAGTCGCGCGGCGCCTTGTCGCTGCGGAAGCGTCGAAACTGCGCCGTGTGCCGAAAGCGGCCGTTTTGAAGGTGATCGTAGCCGACCTCGGCCACGAGCTCCGGGCGGAGCGGCTCCCAAGACAGATCCTTGCCCTGGCTCCAACGGCTGTGTCCGCCGGGCATGCGGCCATTGGCGCTGCGCTCTGCCCACGCGCCCCAGGGGTGCTCGGCCAGCGCGCCTTCGCGGTACGGCGCGAGCAGGCTCTTGAGCTCACGGCGTTTGGCCGCGGTGAAGCTCGCGCACACGCCGACGTGCTGCAGCGCCCCCTCGTCGTCGAACAGCCCGAGCAAGAGCGAGCCCACCGCCTCGTCCTTCGCAGCCTTGTGCCAGCGAAAACCGGCCACCACACAGTCGCACTCGCGGTCGTGCTTGATCTTGAACAGCACGCGCTTGTTCGATTCGTATTTGCCCACCAGAGGCTTGGCCATCACGCCGTCCAGGCCGGCGCCCTCGAAGCGACGGAACCAATCGGCCGCGAGCGCGCGATCCTTCGTCGCGGGCGTCAAATGGACGGGCGGCGCGAGCCCGGTGATGGCCGCCTCGAGCCGCGCGCGCCGTTCCGAGAACGGCAGGCCGCGGAGGTCGCTGTCTCCCTCGCACAGGATGTCGAAGAACACGATCGACGCGGGCGTCTTTTGCGCGAGCAGGGCCACGCGCGACGCCGCCGGGTGTAGTCGCATCTGCAGTGCGTCGAAATCCAGCGCGTCTTTTTGCGCGACGACCAGCTCCCCATCGAGCACGATCCGCTCGGGCAGCGCGGCCTCGAGCGCCGCGACCAGCTCCGGGAAATAGCGGTTGAGCGGCTTTTCGTCGCGGCTTTGCAAGAAGAGCTCGGCCCCGTCTCGAAACACCAGCGTCCGAAACCCGTCCCACTTGGGCTCGAAGAGGAACCCCTCCCCTTCCGGCAGGGCGCTCAGGCGCTTGGCGAGCATGGGCAACACGGGCGGTTGTACCGGCAGTCGCACGCGGCAAGCGTACACTCTTTCTCATGCAAAGCACTCGGCAGGTCGCGCTCTCGCTCGAAGAGATCGCCGCGCTGCTCGAATTCGCCGGCGAGTCGCGGTTCAAGGTTCAGGCGTACCAGCGCGCGGCCGAGGTCGTGAATACGCTCGGTGACGAGCTCGGTCCGCTCGTCGAACAGGGCCGGCTCCAAGAGCTCGAGGGCATCGGTGGCACGCTCTCGCGCCAACTCGAGGAGCTCTGGAACACCGGCACCTCCGAGTACCTGGTCCGACTTCGGACCGACCAACCTCCGGGAGTCGGCGAGCTGATTCAGGTGAAAGGACTCACTCCGCGCCGGATCCGCAGCCTGCACGAGGCGCTCGGGATCGGCTCCGTGCTCGAGCTGCGCGATGCCTGCGCCGCCGGTAGGGTCCGTCACGTGAGCGGCTTCGGCCTGAAGACCGAGGCGAACCTGCTCGCAGGCTGCGAGCACTGGCTCACACGCGACGAACGGCAGCCCGATCCGGTGCTGTTGCCGCGCGCGCTCGAGCTAGCTGGTCTGATCCAGAAGCGCTTGTCCCAGGTTGCCGAAGAGGTTGTGCTCGTCGGGGCGCTGCGGCGCGGCGCCGAGAGCGTTCGGGAGCTCGAGTTCGTGCTCGTGGGCGACGCCGAGCGCGCGCTCGGCCAGATCTCGGAACTGCGCCAGGTCCTGCGCACGGACCGAGCCACGAACACCGCGCATCTGAGCGAGGGCCTCACCTTGCGACTGCACCCGACGCCCCGCTCGTCGCTCGGCACGGCCACCGTCCTGCATACGGGCAGCGCCGAGCACGTGAACGCCCTGTCGGAGCGCGCACGCGCGAGCCGCGCTCGCGAGCTCGCGGCTTTTCCGAGCGAGGCCGAGCTGTACGGCTCGCTCGGGCTCGCCTTCGTCCCGCCGGAGCTCCGTAACGGACAGGGCGAAGTCAGCGAGGCCGAACGCGACGACTTCTCGGACTTGCTCGGCATCGACGACATCCAGGGCATGGTCCACTGCCACACCACTTACTCCGACGGAAAAGACACGGTCCTGGAAATGGCGCGCGCGGCGCACGCGCTCGGCATGAAATACATCACCATCACGGACCATTCGCCGAGCGCTCACTACGCGCGCGGCGTGACGATCGATCGCTTGAAGGAGCAATGGGACGAGATCGCCAAAGCCCAGGAGCAGGTGCCGATCCGGATCCTGCGCGGCACCGAGTCGGACATCCTGAGTGACGGGAGCCTGGATTTTCCGGACGCGATCCTGGAGCGGTTCGAGGTGGTGATCGCCAGCATCCATGCGCGCCACCGCATGGACGGCGCGGCCATGACCGCGCGCCTGAGCCGTGCGCTGTCGCTCCCGCTGTTCAAGATCTGGGGACACGCGCTGGGACGCATCTTGAATCACCGCCCACCGGTCGCCTGTGATGTCCCGGCGCTGCTCGATCGGCTGGCCGCGTCGCGTGGAGCCATCGAGCTGAACGCCGACCCTCACCGGCTGGATCTGCCCCCCGAGTGGATCCCGGCTGCCCGCGAGCGAGGGCTCCCTTTCGTGGTCTCGGTCGACGCCCACTCCACGCGCGGGCTCGCGGTGTTGCGCTACGGCGTCAGCATGGCGCGTCGCGGCGGGCTGCGGCGAGACGAGGTCTTGAACACGCTGCCGCCCGGCGATTTCAGCGCGCGCGTGCGCCCCGTTTGAGCGCTCGCTCAGGTCGAGCCGAGCGCGCCCGGAAGCCAGCGTTCGGGGAGCCGCCGCGCGGGCCCCCAGCACAGGGCAACGCTGCCGCCGTCGCGCACGATGCGCTTCAGCTCTGTAGTCAACACGCGCAGCCGCTCGTACTTGGCGCGATCGAACGGCGGGTGGCGGCCGAGCAACGCCGGACGCAGTCGCTCGGACGGGGCGTGTGGAGCCTCGATATCGCGCGCCGCGACCACCTGTCCGCCGCGCAGCGCGAGCCAGCGCGTCCGCAGAGCGCCGGGCTCGCGGTAAATCACGTCGCTGTCGTGGATCAGCGCGAGCCAGCGCGCGCGCCGGTAAGCTCGATACGCCTGCACCAGCGCGCGCTCGACGTGGCGCGCGACCCGAGGCGCGTCCCAGGCGCGAGCCTGCGCAGAGTCCACCGCCTCGCCCGAGCCGCCTTCCGGCTCCGGTGCAACCCCCGCCCGCAGCAAGCGGCGCGCGAGGTTCAGCACCCGCCGCCGCGGCGTGAGCCCCGCTGCGCCCAGCTCGGGGTGCCGCCCGAGCAGCTCGCTCCAGCCCGCGGCAAACACCGCCGCGTCGGGCGTGAACAGCGCCGAAACGCCGACCGCGTGCGAGCGCAAGGCTTCGCTGGCATCCGCCCCACCGGCCAGGGCCACGACCGCGGCGATCGGGCTCAGGGAAAACTCGGACGGCAGCGGGCCGAGCGGGTGTTCGTCACCGGGCAGTGTACCGGCGCCTTCGAAGTCTCGTGTTCCGTACCAAATCGGCGCTTCCGTCGCCGCGAGCTGCACGTTGTAGGGCGGCCGCAGCGCCTTGATCGTCTCGTTCTCGAGCAGCGCCGCCTCGAGCGGGCTATCGACCAGCGTGACGGCGATCTCGGCCACCTGCGTCAGCATTTCCGGCGATTGGGCGGTGCTGCCCTTGCCCGTGAAATGACTCGTGACCCGCCGCTTGAGGCTCGCCGCCTTGCCGACGTAGAGCACATCGCCGTTGCTGCGCAAAAATCGGTACACCCCGGGTTGGTCCGGCAGTGAGCGATAGCGTTCGGCAGCCAGCGGATACTTCGACTTCTTGGCTCGCGGTCGCGGCTCGGCGGCGCGCTCGGCCAGAAAGAGCGGCACGTCTTCCCAGGCCGCGACTCCGCGCGACACGAGCTCCTCCCGCAGCTTTCTCCAGACGAAGCCGGTCGCCTCGACGTGACCGAGCGAACGCCGCTCGAGCTCGAGGCTGAACCCGAGGTACCCGGCCAGCGCCCGGATCGATTGCCGCGGCAGCTCCGGGTACAGTTTCCGCGCGATGGCGTGCACGCACAGCGTATCGAACGGAAACGGCGCCTCGGGCTCGAAACGCGCCGCCCATTCGCGCAGGAAGGCGAGCTCGAAGCGCGCGTAGTGGATCGCCGTCGGCATCGCGGGCGCGGCGCTCGCGTCGCGTCGCAGCCGCGCCCAGGCCTCGCTGTCGGCGATCGCCTCGGCGGCAAAGCGCGGCTCGTAGCCGGTGATCTTGCGCACTTGCGGCGGGACGCGGTGGCCTTCGGGCAGCGCGATCCAGTGGGCGTTCGCCCCGCTGAGCGAGGCCTCTCCCGCGCGTTGAATCGCCCAGCCGAGCTCCAGCACGCTGCCGAATGCGGGGCTCGCGCCCGTCGCCTGACAATCGACGATCAGCACATCGAGCTCGGCGAGCGCCCGCACCGCGGAGTTCTGACGTTCGGAGCCCGGCGCGTCAACAAGCGGAGCTCGGCGAGATCGCGGACGATCCGCGCCCCGGGTGGCCAGGCGACGCCGTCCAACTGGGTCGAGATGACGTAGTGCGGCGTCCGGGCCGCCCGAGTCCACTTCCTGCGCGGCGCTTGTGCCGGCACGGGAGGATCTACGGCGCTCGCGCCCGAAGGCGGAGTAACAGTCGCGTCGCGGTTCGCGTCAGTGCCCGAGGCCCGAGCCGAGCAGCGCGAGCATCTCGCGCCGCGTGCGCGGGCCGTGCGTGCGGAAGCTCGGGCCGACCGCGTGCGCGTAGCCGGGCCGGGCTCGAGAAATCGTGTCGGCG
>JAICQO010000214.1 GCA_025937835.1 Polyangiaceae bacterium | reverse complement strand
TTCCAGGCCCTGTTCGCGCGCGGGGAAGCGCTCGTGGCGAGCGGCGACGCGTTCCGCGACGGCGTCCGGCTGGTGATCGAGACGATCCTCCAATCGCCGCAGTTTTTGTACCGCGTCGAGCTCGGCAACCAGCCCGGGGCCGACGGATGGATCGCGCTCGATGGCTGGGAGCTTGCGTCGCGGCTCTCGTTCTTGATCTGGAACTCGATGCCCGACGCCGAGCTGTTCACTGCCGCGCGCGGCGGCGCACTCCAGGCTCCGGAAGAGGTCGACCGCACCGTGCGGCGCCTGCTCGCGGACGCGCGCGCGACGCGGAAGCTGGTCGGCTTTCACGAGCAGGCCTGGCAGTTCGGCCGCTTCGCGAAGATCGCCCCCGACCGGCGCGCCTACCCCGATGCACCGAGCGAGCTGCCGACGCGGGTCGGCGAGGCCTCGCGGCGCTTCATCGAAGAGGTGATCGGGACCGGCGGCGGCTTCGAACAGTTCTTGACGGCACCCTACGCCTTCGCGGACGCAGAGCTCGCGCCGCTCTACGGAAAGACCGGCAGCGGCGGCCTCGGGCGCATCGAGTTCGAGAACGGAGAGCGGCAGGGTTTCTTGATGCAGGTCGGGTTTTTGGCGTCGAACGCCTACGCGGTGAAGACCGACCCGATCCACCGCGGGTTGTTCGTGCTGCGCGATTTGTTGTGCCGCAACATCGGCGATCCCCCCGCGGGCGCGTCGATGACCCCGCCGCCTCCCGGGCCCGAACCGAAGACCACGCGCGAGGAGGTGACCCGGCTCACCGAGCAGGGCGGCTGCGGTGCCTGCCACGCCATGATCAATCCGCCTGGTTTCGCCTTCGAGGGCTTCGACGCGCTCGGCCAGGCTCGGAGCGTCGAGAACGGGAACCCGCTCGATACCAGCGGCAAGCTGAGCCTGGACGGCGTGGAGCTGTCGTTCGCCGACGCTCGGCAACTCGTGCAGGCGCTGGCCACGAGCCAGGAGGCGCGCGCCTGCTACGCGCGAAAGTGGCTGTCGTTCGCGTACGGGCACGATCTCGGCACGAGCGACGAGCCCGCCGTGCAGCAGCTTGCCGAGGTACCCCGCTCGGTGGTCGAGCTGGTCGCGTCGATCGGCGTCTCTCCGGCGATGCTGAAGCGTTTTCCGAACGAGGTCGCACCATGAACGAGAGCCGAGCCAGGTTGAGCCGGCGCCTCCTGTTGCGGGGCTTCGGCGGCGCGATGCTCGGGCTGCCGTTCCTCGAAGCGCTCGCCCCGCGCCGCGCGCGTGCCCAGGCCGAGCCGGCAGAGACGCGCTTCGGCGTGTTCTTTTGCTGCAACGGCGTCGAGATGAACCGCTGGTTTCCGAAGGGCGACTTCGGCGCCCTGACGGACGCTCACCTCGCCGGCACCGCCAACGAAGCGTTGACGCCGTTTCGCTCGAAGCTGCTGTTTCCGCGCGGCGTGCACATGACCCCGCGCGGCTTCGATCGCGACGGCGGCGGCGGCGACGACCACGGCAAGGGCATGGCTCACAAACTGACCGCGCAGTTCGCCGACGGTGACGACTGGTTGGCGCAGGGCCCGTCGATCGACCACGTGCTGGCCGCCGCCATCAACCCCGGCAGCGAAGGCTCGCGCCGGGCGCCGCTGAATTTGATGGTCGGCCGCTCCTCGCGCAGCCGCGGCCTGGACTACATCTCTTATTCCGGCGCGGGGCGCGCCGTGGCCGGCATCGTCAACCCCTGGAACGCCTACGCCGAGTTCGTGAACCTGAACGGCGGCGGGGCCGAAGCCGGTGAGGCGATGCGGCGGATCGCCGAGCGACGCCAGAGCGTGCTCGATCTGGTCAACGAGCAGTTCGCCGACTTGAAGCGCGGGCCGCTCAGCGCCGACGATCAGCGCAAGCTCGATGCGCACCTGACGGCCATCCGCGAAATCGAGCTGGGTCTGGGCGGCAGCGGCTTGTCGTGCCTCGACCCGGCGTTGAACGACGCCGCGCAGGAGTTCGAGGGGCGGGGGAAAGAGGTTGAGCAGGAGGCAAACTACCCGCTGATCGCCGATTTGCAGGTCGACATCTACGCGGTGGCGCTGGCCTGCGGCTTCACGCGCGTCGCAACCTTGCAGTTCGATCGCGGCTCCGGCGGCCCGACGTTCCGCTGGGACGGCATGGAGCACGAGTACAATCACCACAAGCTTTCGCACGGGAAGGTGCGCGACGACTGCTTCGGCGACAGCACCGAAAACGGCTGCGAAAATGTCGACGGCTACGAGGACATGCTGTTCGACATCGACCGCTGGCACCAGAAGCGGTTTGCACGCTTGCTCGCACGGCTCGACGGCTACGCCGA
>JAICQO010000206.1 GCA_025937835.1 Polyangiaceae bacterium | reverse complement strand
GCGGATTCCGCCGGTCGGCTCCACCAGGCCACGAGCGCGAGCGTTGCGGTGAGGACGGACGTGCTCACGAGGTGCAGCGGCATCACTACCGCGCGGCCCACGGAGCGGTTCGAGCCCACGAGCTCGAACAACACCAGCCCCGCGCCGAGCAACGCTTCGACGACCATCATCGCCGCCGCCCAGAACGCAGCGCGTCGAACGCGGTGTCCCGCTTCGAAACATCGAAACGCTGCCACCGTCAATCCGAACACGGCGAGCATCGCGAGTCCCGAGCTGGTCCGGTGCGTGAGCTCGATCAGTGTTTCGACGCTCTGCGGCAGATGAACGATTTCGCCGTGACAGGTCGGCCAGTGCTGTCCGCAGCCCGCGCCGGAACCCGTAATCCGAACGATCGCGCCAAAAAGGACGACTCCGAGCGTCGCGCACAGCACGCCGAAAGCCCAGCGCGACAACGTCGTCGCCCGACCGCGCGGAACGCCGGGACTCGTGGGCACGGCGTGCAGTGTTTTCACGCCAAACACGACCGGCTGGCGTGCATCGGCGCTCGAGTCCGCCACGGGGCGAGGTTTGACACGGGCCAGGGACACGGGCCAGCGAGGTTGTCGATTCTCGTCACGGGCGAGGTTGCATCCATTCGGGAAGATCACTACCTTTGCCCCCCATGTCCGACAGCTTCTTCCAGCGCATCGACAAGATCCGGTATGAGGGTCCGCAGTCCGAAAACCCTCTGGCGTTCCGCTACTACGACAAGGACCGGATGGTCCTCGGGAAGAAGCTGGCCGACCACCTGCGCGTCGCGGTCTGTTACTGGCACACCTTCGCCTGGCCGGGCAGCGACATCTTCGGCCAGGGCACGTTCGACCGTCCGTGGTTCAAGATTTCGAACCCGATCGAGGCCGCCGAGCTGAAGCTGAAGGTAGCCTTCGAGTTCTTCGAGAAGCTCGGCTCGCCCTACTTCACCTTCCACGACCGGGACATCGCGCCGGAAGGGGCGACACTCAAGGAGAGCCACTCGAACCTCGACCGCATCATCGCGCAGGCCGAAGGGGAGATGAAGCGCACGGGCGTGAAGCTGCTCTGGGGCACGGCGAACCTGTTCAGTAACCCCCGCTACATGAGCGGCGCGGCCACGAACCCCGATCCGGAAGTGTTCGCGTACGGCGCGGCGCAGGTCCGGAAGATCCTCGACATCACCCACAAGCTGAACGGCGAGAACTACGTGCTGTGGGGCGGCCGCGAGGGCTACGAGACCCTGCTCAACACGGACATGAAGCGTGAGGCCGATCAGCTCGGCCGCTTCCTCACTCTGGTCGCCGAGCACAAGCACAAGATCGGCTTCAAGGGCACGCTGCTCCTCGAGCCGAAGCCGAAGGAGCCGACCAAGCACCAGTACGACTACGACACGGCGACGGTCTACGCGTTCTTGCAGCGCTACAAGCTGGACCGCGAGTACGCCGTGAACATCGAGGCGAATCACGCGATCTTGTCGGGCCACACCTTCCAGCACGAGGTCGCGTACGCGATCCAGAACGGCGTGTTCGGCAGCATCGACATGAACCGCGGCGACTACCTGCTCGGCTGGGACACCGACCAGTTCCCGAACGACGTGCAGGAGATCGCGCTGGTGATGGCCACCATCCTCAAGGGCGGCGGCTTCACCACCGGCGGCATGAACTTCGACGCCAAGCTGCGCCGCCAGAGCATCGACCCGGAGGATCTGTTCCACGCCCACATCGGCGGCATGGACTGCCTCGCGCGCGGCCTGCTCATCGCCGAAAAGATGATCAGCGACGGCAAGCTCGAGGCCGTGATCAACGAGCGTTACGCCGGCTGGAAGGGCGAGCTCGGACAGAAGATCCTGTCGGGCAAGGCCTCACTCGCGGAGCTGTCGGATACGGTGCTCGAGAAGGGCATCGAGCCGAAGGCGCGCTCCGGCCGCCAGGAATACCTCGAGAACCTCCTCGCCCGTTACTTCTGAGAGCGAAGACCGTTGTTCCTCCCGCACCCGCTGGATATCCCGGCAGTCCTGCTCGGGATCTTCCTCCTCATGAGGAAGAGCGAGGTGCGGGCGGCCGAGTGCATCGACGCGAGCGCCCAGAGCGCCTTCGACAACTGGCGCGAGCAGGCGCTCGCTGTCTACACGTTCGGCTCGCGCGTGTGCTTCGGCAAGGTCTTCATCGACCTCGCGATGTCCGTGCTCATCCACCGCGTGTCGTTGCCGGCGCCCCTGGTCAAGACAGTGGGCATCGCGCTCGACATCGGCTGGGTCGGGCTGTTGATCTGGTTTTGGATCCGCACGCGCGCCGTCGGCAAGCTCAAGGGCACGCTGACGAACCCTAGCGCCGCGACCTGATCGCGTCTCGGAGCGCTTCTTCCGGAGTGCGCGGTGCGGCAGAGGCCTCCGCCGTGGGCGCGGACGCAGGCGGCGCAGCCGACGCCGCGGAGGGAGCAACGCTTGGTTTGCGCGGAAGCGCCTTCGCCGTGACGCGGGGAAGCGGCGCGGAAGCGGACGGGAGTGCGGCTGCTGCGGGCGGCGTGGGCTCTCGGGCCACTGGCGCTTCGAGCGGGGCAGGGCCTTCTGGCGTGACCGCTGGCGCGGGCCGTGGACGCTCCTGCTCGGGAGCGGGCAGCGCCGAGTGCGGCGTCGCGCGGAGCTCTCGGTCGCTCGCCGAGAGATAGCGGCCGAGCGCGACCACGCTGCCCGCGATCCCGACGATCGCGAGCGCCGCGAGCACGGCGTTGATCCGGCGCGTGCCCGGCGAGCTCGGCCGCAGCCGGTCGACCGACGACTTGGCGAGCGCATCCCCCGTGTGTT
>JAICQO010000162.1 GCA_025937835.1 Polyangiaceae bacterium | reverse complement strand
GCGCCGGCCGAAATCGCCGGACACCCCGACATTCGCCTGGTGACCGCAGACCTGGTGTTCGGCGTGCGCGGTCCGGAAGACGCCGCGCCGCTCCTGCGCAAGCTGGTCGCCGATCAGCCCAAGGATCCCGACGCCCGCCACATGCTCGCCTGCATCGAGGCCGAGCTCGAGAACGAAGAAGAGGCGGTGAAACACTTCCTCGAGGTGCTCGAGCTCGACCGCGCCATCGAAGGCGACGCGCCCGTCGATCACGCGACCGAGGAAAAGATCGTGGCTGCCGCCGAGGGCGCGTTCGCGAAGCTGCCAAAGCTGTTCCAGGACCGGCTGGAGGGCGTGCCGATCCTGATCGAGCCGCGACCGAGCCGCGAGCTGGTGGAAGAGGGCTTCGATCCGCGCTCGCTCGGCCTGTTCGACGGCCCGAACGACGGCGACCGGAAGAGCGTCGAGAGCGTGCCCGCCCCGACGCGGATCGTGCTCTACACCGCGAATCTCCTGGCAGATTCGCTGGACGACGAGGAGCTCAAGATCGAGGTGGAGACCACCGTGCTGCACGAGGTCGGCCACTACTTCGGCCTCGACGAAGAGGATCTCGAGCGCCTGGGCCTCGACTGATACTGTACTTGTGTTCAGTGTGTCGCTCATGTTAGGCGGAGGCTGATGGCGCGTTCGCGTCCCCCCACCTCCGCCCGGCTGAGCCGCGCCCTGGACACGATCGAGATCGTCGGCGCGCGCGAGCACAACCTCGCGATCGAGCGGCTGACCCTGCCCAAGGGCAAGCTGGTGGTGTTCACGGGGCCGAGCGGCTCGGGCAAGTCGAGCCTGGCCTTCGACACGCTCTACGCCGAGGGCCAGCGCCGCTACGTGGAGTCGCTCTCGGCTTACGCGCGCCAGTTCCTGGGGCGGCTCGACCGGCCGGCGGTGGAGCGGCTGCGCGGTCTCTCGCCGACGATCGCGATCGAGCAGAAGAGCGCCTCGGGCAACCCGCGCTCCACGGTCGGCACCATCACCGAGCTCCACGATTACCTGCGCGTGTTGTGGGCGCGCGCCGGGCGCCAGCACTGTACGACCTGCGGCAAAGAGGTGAAGAGCCGCAGCACGGACGAGATCGTCGAAGACGTGCTCGCGCTACCCAAGGGCGGGCAAGTGTCGTTGCTCGCGCCGCTGGTCGAGCATAGGAAGGGCGAGTTCCGCGAGCTGTTCACGGATCTGAGCGCGCGCGGCTTCGTGCGCGTGCGCCTCGACGGAAAGGTGTCGCGGCTCGACGCGCTACCGCCGCTCGACAAGAAGAAAAAGCACAGCATCGAGCTGGTCGTGGATCGGATCGCCGTGGACGCGCGCTCACGGGCGCGCCTGGCCGAGGCGGTGGAGCTCGCGCTGCGCGAAGGCAAGGGGGAATTGGGGGTCGAGACGGATAGCGGCAAATTGCTGCGCTTCTCGGCGACGCGCGCCTGTTGCTCGAACAGCTACTCCGAGCTCGGCCCGCAGAGCTTCTCCTTCAATTCGCCGCTCGGCATGTGCCCGGCCTGCAACGGGCTCGGCACGCGCATCGAAATCGACCCGGAGCTGGTCGTGCCAGATCCCTCCTGCTCGATCCGCGGCGGCGCGATCGCCCCGTGGAAGACCTCGATGGAACGCGGCGAGGGCTGGACGTTCCGGATCATCGAGGGGCTCGCCCAGGCCACGGGCGTCGATCTCGACGTGCCGTTCTCGAAGCTGTCCAAAAAGCAGCGCGAGCTCGTGCTGTACGGGCTCGGCGGCAAGAAGATCCAGGTCACGTGGGGTAAAGAGGGCAGCGAAAGCCACGGCAGCTGGGGCGTGCGCTTCCACGGCATCATCCCCACGCTGATGCGCCGCTACCACGAGACGTCGTCGGAGCGGATGCGCGACCACTACCGGCAGTACATGCGCGAGCAGCGCTGCGACGCCTGCGACGGGCAGCGTCTCAAGCCCGAGAGCCGCGCGGTGCGCGTCGCCGGCCGCGGCATCGCCGAGGTGCTCGGCATGTCGGTGAGCGCGTGCGAGGTCTGGTTTCAAGGGCTGAAGCTCTCCCCCGCGCAGACCAAGATCGCCGAGGGCCCGCTGCGCGAGATCCGCGGACGGCTTTCGTTTTTACTCAACGTCGGGCTCGACTACCTGACGCTCGATCGCTCGGGACCGACGCTCTCGGGCGGCGAGGCCCAGCGCATTCGCCTCGCGAGCCAGCTCGGCAGCGAGCTGTCGGGCGTGACCTACGTGCTCGACGAGCCGAGCATCGGCCTGCATTCGCGCGACAACCAGCGGCTGATCGAGACGCTGCGCCACCTCAGGGACCTCGGCAATTCGGTGGTGGTGGTCGAGCACGACGAGGACACGATCTTGGCGGCGGATCACGTCGTGGATTTCGGGCCCGGCGCGGGCCACCTCGGCGGCAAGGTCACCTTCGAGGGGCCGCCTGCGGCGTTGCAGACGGCGCGCGGCAGCTTGACCGCGGATTACATCAGCGGCCGGCGCTCGATCGGCGTGCCCGAGAAGCGGCGCAAGGCCGCGCACTCGCTCGTGGTGCGCGGCGCGCGCGAGCACAACCTGAAGGGCATCGACGTCGAGTTTCCGCTCGGCTGTCTGGTCGCGGTCACGGGCCCGAGCGGCGCCGGCAAGAGCTCGCTCGTGAACGGCATCTTGCTGCCGGCACTGGCACGGCACCTCCACGACTCGACCGGGCCCGTCGGCGCGCACACGAAGATCGACGGCATCCGCCACATCGACAAGGTGATCGCGATCGATCAGCACCCGATCGGGCGCACGCCGCGCAGCAACCCCGGCACGTACACCAAGGCCTTCGACGAAATCCGCTCGCTGTTCGCCGCGTTGCCCGAGTCACGCCAGCGCGGCTGGGACGCGGGGCGCTTCAGCTTCAACCTCAAGGGGGGTCGTTGCGAGGGCTGCGAGGGCGACGGCGTGGTGCGCGTCGAGATGCACTTCCTGAGCGACGTGTACGTGACCTGCGAGGTGTGCGGCGGGCGGCGCTACAACGCCGAGACCCTGTCCGCGCGGTACCGCGGCAAGAACATCTCCGAAATCCTCGAGACCGACATCGACAGCTGCCTCGAGCTGTTCGAAGCGCACCCTTCGCTCGCGCGCATCCTGCGCACGCTGTCCGAGGTCGGGCTCGGCTACGTCAAGCTCGGCCAGCCGGCGCCCACGCTGAGCGGCGGCGAAGCGCAGCGCATCAAGCTCTCGAAAGAGCTCTCGCGCACGCAGACCGGCCGCACGCTCTACGTGCTCGACGAGCCCACGACGGGCCTCCACTTCGAGGACGTGCGGCGGCTGATCGAAGTGCTGGAGAAGCTGGTCGAGTCCGGGAACACGGTGGTCGTGATCGAGCACAACCTCGACGTGGTCAAGCGCGCCGATCACGTGATCGACCTCGGCCCGGGCGGCGGCGACAGCGGCGGCCGTGTGGTCGCAACCGGCACGCCCGAGCAGGTCGCCCGCGCCGCCGGCAGCGTCACGGGGCCCTATCTGTCGCGGCTGCTCAAGGCTCGAGCCCAGCCAAGAGCAACGGCTGCACGGCGCCCGGCGAAGGCTCGAGGCTGAACGCGCCGCTGATGCCGGAGAGAGCGCGCTCGAGCTCGTCGCGCACGCGGCGCTCGAGCTCGGCCGTCATCTTCTGGCGCACCGTGTCGCGCAGCCGGCGCCGGATCGGCTCGCCGTCTCCGGAGACGAGCACGGAGATCGGCGCCTGGCACAGCGCGCGGAAGCCCGACAGCTCGTAGACCACGAGCGTTCCCGAGAGCAGCGCGGGAGACCACTCCGAGCGCGGCGCGTCCTTGCGCCGGAACAGCTTCGGCGCGCGGTAAGTGTCGATCTGCAGCTCGCCCACGTAGCGGAGCTTGGCGAGCCGCTCGATGCCTTCGCGGTCCGGCGCAGGCGCGGCGCCCGGCGCGCCGAGAGCTTGGTTCGGATCGGAGAGCCGGGTCGCCTGCGCGGCGCTCTCGGTGGTGAGCGCCAGCGTCAGCCGCAGCGGCAGGAGCTGACGGCGATCGGCGCGGACGTCGCGCAGCCGGAGCGGCAGCCGCGTCTCGCCGCGCTCGAGCGCCTCGTCCGTGCAGCGCCTTCGCTGCGCATTTTCGGGGAGCGGCGGCTCCGTACCGAAGCGCGAGCGCACGAGGAAGAGCGCTTCGTCGCGCACGGTGTCGGTGGCGGCTGGTTGGGCGTCGGCTGCGAGCTCGGGGGGAGGCCCTTGATGCGGGCGCGGTCGCGGTTCGCGCGCCAATTGGCACGCCGAGCAGGCGATCAACGCCGAAATCGTGAGCCAGCGCATTCCCACCGGTTATCCGACCCGGCCCGGTTCGGCGAATTTTCGGCGCGAAAGATCACGCGGCAGGCGTCGCTTCTGGTTCGGCGCGCCGTTGGAAGCTATGTTCGGCTGGTGGAAGCGTGGAGTCGCTGGCGCGGCGGTGCGAACGACGACCGGCGCTGGTGGCTCTGGGCCGTCGTCTCGCTGGGCCTGCACATCCCGTTCACTCCACTGCTCGGAGTGCTCGGCCTGCTCGGTTGGTTTCTGAACCAGGAGCCGGACATCCCCGAGGGTCCGCCGATCACGGCGATCCCGATCGACATCATCGAGGAGCCTGCCGAAGAGCCGGCGTCGCCCGCGCCACCGCCGGAGCCCGTCGCGGCGCCCGCTCCCGAAGGGCCGAAGCCCGCGCCGCCCAAGCCGCGCCCCAAGCCGTCGGCAGAGGCCGCGCCGAGCGCCGCCCCCTCCACGCCGCCGCCGGCCCCGAGCGGCTCTGCGGCGCCCTCCGAGCCGGGCGCGAAGATCGGCGATCCGGTGGCGATGAGCGGCGGCGCCCAGCGCGTCGTCGATCCGAACGCCAACGTGCGGCTGATCATCGACACCGAAAAGCTGCGCTCGCACCCGCTCGGGCCGCGCGTTGGCTCGCTGCTCTCGCGCGTCCATCAGTGGCGCGACTTCATGGGGCCCGCGGCGCTCGACCCCGTGCGCGACATCGATCGCGTGCTGATCGTCGGACCACAGCTGCGGCGCACCGGCGACGTCGTGGCCGTGATCCAGCATCACCTCGGCAAGGAAAAGATGCACTCGGCGATCGACGGCCTGGTGCAGCGCGATCGCGCGGGCGGCGAGTGGCTCTCCGACACCCAGGTGCCGGTGGCGCGCGCCAGCGCCGATCGCGCCGAGCGCTACTTCGTGTTGCCTTCGGAGCGGGTCGTCGTGGTCACCCCGAAGAGCGCGCTCGCCGCCGCGCAGAAGCTCGGCAAGGCCAGGCTGCCTGCGCTACCCGGCAGCCAGGTCGCAACCGCCTACGTCGCCACGCCGCACCGCGCCTTCATCGGCATGCCCGTGCGCGTGCCGCAGTCGATCCTGTGGGCGCGCGCGCGGGTAATGCCGCTCGAAAACGGCGGCGCTCAGGTCGACATCGAGGCCGAAGACGCGAGCCCTGAACAGGCGGCCGCAAGCGCGGCGGAGCTCGAGCGGCAGATCTCGGCCGCGACTCAGCTCGACCTCGGCGTGCTCGGCGCGCTGCTCGGAGCCCGCCCGACGCGCTTCGTCGAGCGCATCCAGTTCCGGGCCGAGGGCAAGAAGATCTCTGGCGAGCTGGTGCTCACCCAGAAGCAGATCCTGTCGATCTTCGAGTTCGCCGAGGTGCTGTTCGTCCCGCCCGCGGCGCGTCCGCAGCGCGCGCCCGGGTCCGGTGCTGCCGGAACTCCCAGCGGGCCGGTCCGCACGCCGAGCCTCCCGACCCAGCCGACGCTTCCCACGAACCCGCGGTCGCCACCCACTCCGTAAGGCGCCCGGAGCTACGGAACACATCGGAAATCCGCGCGGTCGACCCCGGACACAGGGGCCAGACAGATCCTCGAAACCCGTGGAAAGAGCCGGGGCTTCGCTCTGGCTAAGGAGACCGGTCCATGACAGAACGCTCGACTGTGGTGAGCCTCGAAATCCGGGCGGAAGACCGCCCACTCCACGACGACATCCGTTACCTCGCGCGCACGCTCGGTCGTGTGATCCAACGGCTCCAGGGCGAGGAAGCGTTTCAGGCCGTGGAGAGCCTGCGCACCGCTTGCCGCGACCGGCGCAGGAGCAGCGACGGGAACTCGCCGTCCTTGGAAGAGCTCCTGACGCGCGTCCAGGCGCTGCCGCTGCACCTGGCGGGCCCGGTCGCTCGAGGCTTCACGCTGTTGTTCTTCCTGATCAACACGGCCGAGCAGGTGCACCGCGTGCGCCGCCGCAACGAATACGCGACGGTCGGCGACGGCGCTGCGCCGCAGCCTGCGAGCGTCACCTGGGCCTTCGAAAAGCTGAAGAAGGAGGGTCACGACGCCGACGAGGTCCGGAAGCTCGTGCGCGGCCTCGAGGTGCGGCCCGTGCTCACGGCGCACCCGACCGAGGCCACGCGGCGCACGCTGCTGAACCTCCAGGCGCGGATCGCCGAAGCGCTGCTGTCGCGCGCGACGGCCTCGGCCGGCGAGGCTTTACGCCTGGAACAGCGGCTGGAAGCGGACATCGAGATGTTGTGGCTGACCGACGAGGTCCGCCCGGATCGCCCGAGCGTCCTGGACGAGGTGAACGCGGTGATCTGGTACCTCGAGGACCGGCTGATGGACGCGACGAGCGAGCTCTCCACCTCGACCAAGCGCGCGTTCAAGGCCGTGTACGGCAGCGAGCTCGGGGGCGGGCCGCGCATCACGCTCGGCAGCTGGGTCGGCGGGGATCGCGACGGCAACCCGTTCGTGACGCCCGAGGTCACGCTGGCTGCCACCCGGCGCACCGCCTACGCGCTGCTCGCGCGCTACCGGAAGCGCATCGACGATCTGATCAACCGGATCTCGATCTCCGATCGCGTACGCACCGCGCCCGAGGGCCTGCGCGCCTCGCTCGAGCAAGACAAGCTGCTGCAGCCGGGCCTGTGGGAAGCGAACCGCCGGCGCGACGCTCACGAGCCGATCCGCCTCAAGCTGACGTTCATGGGCGGCCGCATCGAGGGCCTGCGGCGCGAGATCGCCTCACGTGACGCGGGCCGGCCCGAGACCGTGCCCTGGGCTTACCGGAACTCGTCCGAGCTCCGCGAAGATCTGCGCTTGCTCGAAAATGCGCTGTCCGCAGCCGGCGCCGAGATCGCCCGCGACGCGCTGCTCGCCCCGTTTGCGGCCCAGGTCGACCTGCTCGGCTTCTTCGGCTTCACGCTCGACTTGCGCGAAGACTCGGAGGCCCATACCCAGGCCGTGACCTCGATCCACAAGTCCCTAGGCCTCGAGCCGCCGACGGGCGAAGCGCTGCGCAACGAGCTGCTCGGGCGCCGCCCGCTGATCTCGAACCGGATCCAGCTCGACGAGGCGACGCAGAAGACCTTCGACGTCTTCAACTCGATGCGCACGATCCAGGAGGAGCTCGGGGAAGCCGCGGCTCCGACGTACATCATCTCGATGACGAAGAAGGCCGATGATCTCCTGAACGTGCTGCTGCTGGCGCGCGAGGCGGGGCTCGTCGACCTATCGGCGGATCCGCCGTGGTCTCGGCTCGACGTCGTGCCCTTGTTCGAGACCCAGGCGGACCTCGCCGCCGCCCCCGCGATCATGGGCGGCCTGTTCAAGGATGCGATGTACCTGCGTCAGCTCAAGGCGCGCGGCATGCGCCAGGAGGTGATGCTCGGCTACTCCGACTCCGCAAAGGACGCCGGCGTGCTGGCGGCGGCCTGGGAGCTCTACGTGGCTCAGGAGCGGCTCGCCGAGCTCTCGCACGAGGCGGGCGTCGAGCTGTCGCTCTTTCATGGCCGCGGCGGCACCGTCGGGCGCGGCGGCGGCTCGCCCGTGTTCCGCGGTCTGACGGCGCTCCCGCCGCGGACGGTCGGCGATAGGATCAAGATCACCGAGCAGGGCGAGGTCATCTCCCAGAAGTTCGGCCTGTCTCAGCTCGGCGAGCGCAGCCTGGAAGTGATGCTGACCGG
>JAICQO010000021.1 GCA_025937835.1 Polyangiaceae bacterium | reverse complement strand
CTTCCTCGGGCTCACATCCATCATCCCTGGCCATCCGAACGCTTCGCCCTCCGTTGACCCAAGGTGGGAGCCCGGTGCGGGAAATCCGCTCGCCGGGTTCTGTCCGGGGGGCGGCCCGTAAGGGCCGTCCCTACCGGAACGTTCGGAACAAGAGTTTGTTTTTTGGTCCTGCAAGACTTGTCTGACAGCAGGAGCCCAAGACCGTCGTCCGAAGCAAGAGGTGGTTTGGGGCTCCCGCAAGACCGGTTCGACAGCACGGCCCCCAAAAAAATCACTTCCTGTCTTCCCGTCTTCCTGTTGCATCCAACCGTAACGCGCGCTCAGTGACGTTGCTGAGTTAGTACAAACGGAACTGACCGCTGAGGTGCAGGTACGCGAGCAGGTACAGGACACCGTCGTAGTAACGGTATTGGCCGGTGGGGAGCGAGAGGTCCCACATGTCTTGGAGGAACTGCTGACTGTCGGCGGCGGGGATGGCGAAGCCGACCATCGCGTTCTGCGCGACCAGGCCTTTTGCCGGCGCGTCGTGCGACACCTTCACCGTGCCGTCGAGCTGGAACTCGGCGCCGGAGGGGCGCTTGGCTTGTTCGACGGCGAAGAACGCGGCGTACTTTTCGGCGAACGTCGCTTGCCAGGGGTCGGCGCCGAACAGGTGGTAGTCCATCATGATGTTTCCGACCACACGCCACGAGTCGGAGTTGAAATCAGGACCGCCCGAATAGGGGCTGCCGTCGAAGTTCGAGAGGTACGGCGCGAGGCCGGTCTTGTCGTGGGTCGCCTTGTGGAAATACTGGCGCCCTGCGGTGACCGCGGCCTTCCAGAAATCGCGCGTCTTGTCGTCGAAGCACGCCCAGTATTCGTAGAACGCGGGCAAGACGTACGAGGGGTCGCCGTAGTTGAGGTTCGGACCGAAGGCGACGATATGCGTGCTGCGGTTGAAGGCGCCGCGGTTCGCCAGCGCGTCGAGCACGCTCTTGGCTTCGGTCGAATAAGCGAAGATGCCCGTCCCGTCACCCCAGCGCCGCGACGCGAGGATCAGCGCCGTGGCGAAGTACTCGTCGCCGTCGGGCGCCACACCCATGCTGATGATCTGTCCTTGCGGGCTGGCCTGCCAGGCGAAGTAGCCGGATTGCTGGCGAGTCCGATTGCGCGCCCACTTCCAGAGCCGATCGAACTCGGTCTTCTTGTCGAGCAACACCGCGATCGTCATGCCGTAAGACATGCCCTCGCTGCGCACGTCGTTGTTGTTGACGTCGAGGATGTACGCCTCGTCCGTGCCGACCTCGTAGTAGATCTTGGCATTGTCGCCGCCGTGGAACAGCGACTGGAAAGCGTCGTCGAGCTTCTTCGTGACTTCGGCGTCCGACTTCTTCAGCACCTCGACGAACAGGTTGCGGTAGCCGTTGCGCGGGGCGCACGGGTCGCTCGGCTGGGTGATCGGGCCATTCGTGCTGCCGCTGCTGCCACCACTGCCGCCGCGCGCCGGGTTACCGCCGGTGGGGTTGCCGGCCTTGCCCCCCCTGCCGCCGACCTGGGCGGGAGGTTGGCCTCCACTGCCGGCATCATCACCCGGCTCCGAATCGCCGCCCCCGTCGCAAGCTCCTAGTGTGACGAGGAATACAAAGGCCCCGAGCTGATGCAGTCTCATCCAGCGGGCGAGCGTAGCATCAGCCCGGAGTCAGCGCGCCCATGCGCGGCGGATCGGGATCCGCCGGCGCGGGCTCGGTGCGATTGCCGCCGATGCGCCAGAGCACGACCGTGACGATGAGCGCGAGCATCAGCCACAGCGCCGTGCGCAGCGGGCGGCGCGGCCGAGGAGGCGCTTCGGCCGGCCCGGTCGCCACCGCGGAGTCGGGCTCATAGGCCGAGTCGGCCGTGCTCGGGATCGACGTGGGAATGGGAGGTTGGACCATGATCTGCCTCGCTGGGAGACGACTGTGCAAAGCGCACGCCCGAGCCGTGCGTCTAGATCCGCATCCCGCAGATTCGGCGGTTTTCCTCGCGCTTCCGACGCGCTCGAGACAACGAGTCTGGAATGTCTTGGCGGCAAAGACGCCGCACTGCGACAGCTCCGCTCGCTAGCGATGAGCCGCTGGCCTTAGTTGTCTCGCCACGGCCAGTTGCGACAACGCGGCACGGGCTCGAAGCGCCAGGTATCGCTGAGCTCGTGCTGAAACGCGCCGGCGCAATCTCTGAGCACTGGATCGGCCGCCGTCTCCCGAACGGCTTGCAGTCGCCGATAGGCCCGCTGACGCTACACGAAGCGCTCGTGAAGCTCAGTTCTCGGGAGCGCCCGCGGCGATCCAACGCTTCACGGCATCCTGATAATCGGCCCCGAGGCAGTTGCCCTCAGCGGGCTTGCAGCCGTCCGGCATGATCGTGAACGGAGGAGGACAGGTGCCCTCGAGCATCTTGAACATCGCGCTCTTCGACGGGTCGCCCTTGGTGATGAGCGGACCGCAGGTCCTGGTCATCCCAGTGGTCAGGCGCATGTAGAGGGCGGGGTCGGTGTTCAGGTTCAGCGACATGTCGCTGCCGTGGCAGCCCTGGCACAAGCTCGTGATGATGAGTTTCATGGTTTCGAACGACCCGGGGATGGTGGAACCACCGGAACCACCCGAGCCGGCGCTCGCGCCACCGCTACCGCCGCCGCCCTTGCCGCCCGCGCCACCACCGGCAGCGCCGCCACCTGCGACGCCACCGCCGGAGCCGCCGCTGGCCGTGACGCCACCCGTGGTGCCGCCCGTCGGGGCCGCGCCGCCCGTGACCGCCGTGCCTCCGGTGGTTCCGCCAGTGGTGGTCACGGTACCGCCGGTGGTTCCACCCGTGGCGCCGCCCGTGCTCACCCCTCCGGTTGATGCGCCGCCCACGCCGGGCTGAGGCGGGGGATCGGTCGTGTCATCCGAACAGCCCGCCACGAGAGCGAGTACGGCCAGGGTCGAGGTCGCGGCGAGCGCAAGGGGTCGGAATGCCATGTGTCGTCGTTGGAAGGAGGAGAAGAAGGTGTAGCTGCCAAGGGAGCGAGGGCAAACGTAGGCCCACGCTCACGGATTGATGCCCCCGTTGCCGGCTCGATATTTCGACGGTCGCGAGATTTGCGCGACGGCGAAGTTTTCCGTCGGTCGCGGTCGAGCCCGGCCGCTAGGCCCGGCTGCGCAGCGCCCAACGCGCCGCCTTCGACACGACGGCTCGCGGCAAAAATCTCACCGCCGAGGTCTGCACCGAGTTCATGGTGCCCGGTACGCACACGGCGTGATTGCGATCGTACGCGTGGAGCGCGGCCTCGACGACGGCCGGAGCTTGCAGCACGGCGAGCTTGGGCAATGGCTTATCGACGCCGGCCACGCGCTGAAAGCCGGTGGGTACTGGACCGGGACACAGCGTGACGACGCGCACCCCTGTGCCCGCGAGCTCTTCGCGAAGCGCGAGCGAGAAGCTCATCACGAACGCCTTGCTCGCGCCGTAGCTCGCCATGTACGGCGTCGGCTGATACGCGGCCGTCGAGGCGACGTGCAGGATGCCGCCGGAACGCAGCTTCGCGAACGCGGGCACGAAATGACGAGCGATCGCCACCACGGCCTCGCAGTTCACGCGAACCATCGCAGTCTGGGTCTCCGCGTCCGATTCGAGGAAACGCCCGGCGGCGCCGAAACCGGCGTTGCTGACGACGTGCTCGACGTGCACGGCGAGCGCGTCCACCCCGGCGAGCAGCGCGCGAACGCCTTCTGCGGAGGCCAGGTCGGCGACCACCACGCGCGTCAGCACGCCGTTGACGCGTCCGAGGTCGAGCGCGAGCTGCTCGAGCCGCTCCGCGGAGCGCGCCGTGAGCACCAGGTTCGCGCCACGCGCCGCTAGCGCTCGCGCGAACTCGGCGCCGAGGCCCGACGAAGCGCCGGTGATCAGCACCCAGCGGTTCCTATAATCGACGGCCTTCATGGCAAACCTCCACGCTGACCGCGGTGACGCAGGTAATGGTCGGCGAGCACGATCGCGACCATCGCCTCGCCGATCGGTACGAACCGCGGCAGCAAACACGGGTCGTGGCGCCCGCGGGTGCGGATCGAAGAGGGGCTGCCGTCGCGCTGCACCGTCTCTTGCTCGCGCGGCAGGCTGCTCGTCGGCTTCACTGCGGCGCGCACGACGATCGGCATGCCCGAGGAGATGCCCCCCAGCATGCCCCCGTGGTGGTTGCCGCGCGTGCGGATCGTCCTGCCGCCGGGACCCTGCTCGGAATAGTACGGATCGTTGGCTTCGCTGCCGCGCAAGTGCGCACAGGCGAAGCCGAGCCCGTACTCGACGCCCATCACCGCTGGCAGGCTGAATAGCGCCTTGGCGATGTCCGCCTTCAATTTGTCGAACACCGGCTCCCCGAGGCCGGCGGGCACAGAGGTCGCGACGATTTCGCTGACGCCGCCGACCGAGTCTTGCTCCTTGCGCACGGTCTCGATCAGCTCGACCATTTGCGCCGCGGCTTCGGGATCCGGACAGCGCACGATGTTCGCGGTGCCGTCGGGCAGCGTCTCGACCTGGTCGAGCGTGATGCTCGCGGGATCGTCGACCTGCGCGATCACGTCGCCCACCTGTCGCACGTAGCCGATCACGTGACCGCCGAAGGCGCGCGCGATCACCTTCTTCGCGATCACGCCGGCTGCGACGCGCACCACGGTCTCGCGGGCGCTGGCGCGACCACCACCGCGGTAGTCGCGCACGCCATACTTCGCGTCGTAGGTGTGGTCGGCGTGCCCGGGGCGGTACTTGTCCTTGATGTCCGCATAGTCGCGGCTCTTCTGATCCGTGTTGCGGATCAAGATGGCGATGCTGGTCCCGGTCGTGATGCCGTCGAACACGCCGGCCAGGAGCTCGGGGGTGTCCGACTCGTCGCGCTGGGTCACGAGTCGGCTCTGACCAGGGCGGCGGCGGTCCAGGTCGAACTGGAGATCTTCGACCGTGAGCGGAATGCCTGGAGGGCAGCCGTCGATGATCACCACGTTCCCCGGACCGTGGCTCTCGCCCGCGGTGCTGATGCGGAAGGCTTGCCCGAAACTGTTGCCGGCCATGACCGCTCCCTCTTTACCACTTTGGGACCGCGGGCGCCGACCGGACGATGATAGGCTTTTTGGGCATCATGGGTCCCCTGTCACTGCTTTCGGACGACGAACGATTGTTCTTCGACACGGTCTCGGCCTTTGCCGAGGCGCGCATCCGGCCCGAGGTGGCGGCGATGGACGCGCGGGCCGCGCTCGACCAGGGCCTGATCGAGGCGCTGTTCGAGCTCGGCGTGATGGGCGTCGAGATCCCGGCCGAGTACGGCGGCGCGGGCTCCAGCTTTTTCAACGCGATCCTCGCAGTTCAGGCGCTGTCGCGCGTGGACCCGAGCGTGGCCGTGCTCGTGGACGTGCAGAACACGCTCGTCAACAACGCGCTCCTCTGCTGGGGCAACGAGGACCAGAAGAAGCGCTACCTGCCGAAGCTCGCCAGCAGCTGGGTCGGCTCCTATGCGCTGAGCGAGGCTGGCAGCGGCTCGGATGCGTTCGCGCTCGCCACCCGAGCGGAACGAAAGGGCGACCGCTTCGTACTCTCGGGGAGAAAGCTGTGGATCACCAACGCCGCCGAGAGCTCGCTGTACATCGTGTTCGCCAATGCCGATCCGGCCAAGGACTACAAGGGCATCACCGCGTTCCTGGTCGAGCGCGGCTTTCCCGGCTTCTCCGTGGGCAAGAAGGAGGACAAGCTCGGTATCCGCGCCTCCAGCACCTGCGAGCTTATCTTGGAAGACTGTGAAGTGCCCGCCGAGAACGTGCTCGGGCCCTTCGGGCGGGGCTACAAAATCGCGATCCTCGCGCTCAACGAGGGCCGCATCGGCATCGGCGCGCAAATGCTGGGTCTGGCCGAGGGCGCGCTGGCGCACTCGCTCGCCTACATGCAGGAGCGCAAGCAATTCGGCCGCCCCATCGCCCAGTTTCAAGGCATGCAGTTTCAGTACGCCCGCGTTGCGACCGAGATCGAGGCCGCGCGCCTGCTCGTCTACGACGCGGCGCGCTTGAAGGACGGCGGACACGACTTCGTCCAGAAGGCCGCCATGGCCAAGCTGTTCGCGTCCGAGGTCGCCGAGCGCAGCGCGTCCCAGGCCGTCGAGTTCCTCGGCGGCGTCGGCTTCACCCGCGACTACCCAGTCGAGAAGCTGTACCGCGACGCCAAGATCGGCAAGATCTACGAAGGCACGAGCAACATGCAGCTCCAGACCATCGCCAAGACGCTGCTTCCAGAGAGCAAGTAGCCCTCGCATGTCGAAGTCCGCTCCGCGCATCGTGTGTTTCGACCTCGGGGGCGTGCTCGTGCGCATCTGCCGGAGCTGGGAAGAAGCGATCGTGGCAGCGGGGCTACCGCTCCGCGATCCGAACTTGTTCACGGCCGAGCACACCCGCGCCCAACACTACAAGGCCGTCGATCGCTATCAGCGCGGCGAGCTCGAGACCGCCGCGTACTACGCCGAGCTCGCCCGAGCCACGATGGACGTCTACACCACGCTCGAGTTTCAGAAGATCCACGCGGCCTTCACGCTGAAGGAGTACCCCGGGGCGCTCGAGCTGGTGCGCGAGCTGAATCAAATCCCCAACGTGGTCACGGCCTGCCTCAGCAACACCAACGCCGAGCACTGGGTCCGCCTCGCCGGCGAGGACGGCCGCGCCGAATACCCGTCCGTGCTCGAGCTCCGCTACCGCGTCGCCTCGCATCTTCTCGGCTCGGCCAAGCCCGAGCCCGTGATCTTCCGCCAGGCGCACGCCGTCTTCCTCTCCGCCCTCGCCGAGAGCCCGAGCCAGATCGTCTTCTTCGACGACGCCCCCGAAAACGTGCTGGCCGCGCAGCACGCCGGCTGGACCGCCTACCAAATCGATCCGCACGGCGACACCGCGGCGCAAATCCGAAGCGCGTTGAGAGCGGAACGGGTGTTCGAGGAAAGAGACTAGCTAGGGCGCCGAGCCGCCAGCGCCGGCGGAGCCGGAGGGTTCGAGGCATTCTTCGGGTTCTTCACCTTCTTCGGCGAACGCGCAGAGGCCGCCGTATTCGTCGAAGCATCGGCCGATCGTGGATTCGCCGTCCTCGTGGAAACCGCCGTAGCACTCGCCCTGTTCGCAGTCGGAGCTCCCACAGCAATAGTGCTGGCAGACGCGGAGCACGGCAATCTCGCAGAACAGACCGGTGTCGCAGCGCACCGATTCGTCGTCGCAGGGTTCTCCCGGGCCTGCGGGCTTCGGTCTTTCGACGCATTTGAATCCCCCGAACTCGACGACGCGATCGCACGTCTCGCCGTCTGGGCAGGCTCGAGCGTCGATGGGATTGCACTCACTGATAATCGTCCGCTTGCCGCAAATGGCGGTCGGTCCGAATGAGTCCCCCGCGGTGCCGCCACCAGCTTCCCCAATGGCGGGATGAAGGGCTTCGCCCCCGGCGCCCGCCCCCGACGCATCGACGGCTTCCTCCGCACATTTAGGGAGACACACCGCAGCGAATAGCAGACCCGTTGCCTCGGCGAAACGACGTCGGAGACGGCGCCCGACGAACGCGACAGCCAGAAACGAAAACAGCATCGATAGCTCGCCGTGTCCAATAGCGCCCGACAAGCTGCACGAACTCGTGCTCGTGCTCGTGTTTGCCGGAGCATTCTGCAATTGCTTGGGCACACACCAAAGCTCATCCTCGAACGCAAGGCATTGTTGATCCATGGCGCAGGGGGTGTCGTCGCAACGAGTCGAACAGAAGCCACCAGAAGTGGTCGTGATGCAGCTCCCCGTCAGGCACTCCTCGTCGACCTCGCACTCTTTTCCGGTCACCGCGGGCCTGGCGCGGCCTTCGAACCACGCCGCCGCACGGGCATCGCGGAAAGCTTCGAGCAACCACTGCCGCTCCGGAGCGAGCGAGCGGAACAAGGCGTGGCTTCCGTAGCAATCGCCGACGTCCCATGTCAGTGGTACTGAGGGGTCCGCGGGTGCGAAGGTGCTCAACGTTCCGACGAGCGCTCCGGAATCGCGCGACAGGAACGGAGCGCCTGCGTCGGCATAGCAGGCGCTCGCTCGAGTAACGAAGGTGTTCTCGCTCAGCGCAATGGTGCCTCCGCCCTCTTGGGGAGCGAACTCTGCCGGACCCACCTTCAGAACCTCGAGCCCCGCCTGGTTTCGCCTTCCAGTGAGCGAGGGGTATGCCCCGGCTGGGGATTTCAACCGAGCGTCGCTGTAGCCCCAACCAATCAGCAGCCCGAGCTCCCCTTCCGCGGGCGGGGCATCCAGTCGGAGAGGGATCGGATCGATCAGAAACTCCGAGTCGATCTCCAATAGCGCCACGTCGCTGCGGCATAGATCCAGTTCATCCCCGGCGAAGATTCGCGTCCCACGCGCCGTCGCCCTCATCGGGAACTTCTCCCCGAAAAGCACCAGGAAGTCTTCGGCGTTTCGGACTCGTCCGACTGGGGCTCCCTCCGATTCCACATTGCAGGCCAATATGCCCGTTTCGCGCGCGGGCTCGAACAAGAGCTGTTTCGACGTCAAAACCAGATTCGGCGCCACGAGGGTTCCGGAACCCCATGTGCCCTCGTCCAAGTAGATCGCGACGATCGCATTCTGAGCGCGGGGCGACGGGGTTCCGTTGACCACGGGTTGCTGCAGCCCGCGTTGGATTTCATCCAGCTCGGGGCTGCTGCAGCCGACCAGCGATGCTCCCAAGATGACGATACCGCAGCAGCGGAGGCAACGTTCCCACACTACTTCACTGTGAAACATGGACACTCGCTCTCGCCCGTAAGGATTCCCGGCTCAGAAACTGTCACGCCCGTAGGACAGTGATCCTGTTTGACGTCCACGCAGTAGAACTCTTCCGCTCCGCGCGACGGTGCGACGAGCCTCGACGCGGGCGACAACACCGCTTCTTCGATCGTGGGCACGCCGACGAAGTCGAGATCACCGGAGGCTCCAAAGAGGTCGAGCGCGTAGTCATATCCGAGTGCTGCCTCTAGCCTGGCCCGCCCCTCGATCAGGTGCGTCGAGCCGATAGGCAATGGCTCGCCACCGACCAATGCGTTCAGCCCAACGAGGACGGCCTCCACGCTGAGGCCGCTCCAAGAGAACGCGAAGCGCATCCTCGCCGCGAGGCTCGCATACAGTGCGACGTACAGACAGTCGTGAACATAGTCTAGATCTGGTCCCAGTGCTTCCCCCGGGGGAAGTAGAGCCGCGAACCGGTCGTGGATCTCGCGGTTGCGATCCGCCACCGCATGGTCCCAAATGACCAGACGATCCTTCAGTGGCGTGGGGTTATCGGCGGCCGTGAAGACGGAGTTCGACGCGAATTCATTCTGCACGACGAGCTCGCGAACACTTGCCTGGCGGTCCATCAGCAGGTAGGCGGGTGGAGGGTCGGCGTTCCCCAGGTTGCTGCTTTCGATTGCAGTGATGTTCAGCGACCAGTCGACCTCCCCGGAAATTCCGACGATCAAGCCTGGTGTGTCTGTCTCGCTCGTCAGAGCAGGACCGATGCTGTCCGCCGAGTAGGGAACCGAGTCGAACGTCGTGCCTTCGAGGATGGCATCGTATCCATATCGAACTTCGTTCTCGTTCAGCGCGACGATCGCACGGGCTCCTGGCGCGATCCGCCCCTCCTGTTCGAACGCCGACGAAACGGCCGCGATCGCCGAAGAGATCCCCGCGACGCCGTCGGCGCGGTTCGGTTTGCAGCTGACGACCGATGTGGTCCGCCTGGATTCGATCAGATCACGAAGACCGGGCGCGTCCGCGAACGGGGCGAAGACGAGTGCACGCCCGTCCACTGCCTCTAGCACACTCTCGAGTTGTGCCGTCTTGACGGCTGCGAGCACCAAGCGGATTCCAGCCCGGTCGAGCAAATCAAGCGACCGGGGGTCGCTCGCCGGACAAGCGACGATGGACAGCTCCGGCAGCTCCGTTTCCACCTGCCGCGCCGCGCTCCAGGCCCTCGCCGCGGTCCCGACAACGCTCCTAAATCGGTTCGCATCTCGCAGGGTATCGGGCAACAGCAACAGCAAGGGCAAGCGTTCCGCCCGCGAGTCGAACCCGGATGCCGACAACATAACGCACCCCGAGCGCTCGAGGTCTCTGCAGACGGCATCGCGGCAAACCGACGAGTCGCCGCAATCCGCATCCCGTTTGCAGACGGGCAAGGACGAGTCGGGCGGGGCCCCAATCGGCGCCGTCGCTCGGCGGCAAGTCCCGTTCGTCGTGCAGACGGACCCCATTCCAAAGTGCTGGCAATCCTCCGATGTGCTGCACTGGTCGTGCTCGCGCTCGAGCAAGGCCGAGCAGCCAAGTAGCATGCCTCCACCGATCAGGACCGAGAGGTTCCGGAGCCGTATCGGCCACGTTTGCCGCTGGTCATGCCGTGCGCGGAGGGAGGTCATGCCTCATTCCTTTGCTCGAGCGTTGCGCTGAGTACTGACGTTTCAAGAATTCGTAAAGGACGAGTTCGTGCGCGCGCCCCCCCGAGCCCAACACGCGCAGCGCATGCAGGTGAGCAAAAGTCTGCGGCAGAGCTTCGCCGTCCGTCAGGCGAATGCTGCCGTTTCGGATGAAGCGTTGGATATCCGCGTAGATCGACGCGATCCGAGCGCTGCGAACGGCCAGGATCCGTCGCGCCTTCCCAAAGGTGTCCTCGGAGACGGAGGGGTCCCACAACCATCGCGAAAGAAGCGAAGCGTGGTTTCTGTACTTGTCTCCGATGGCTTTCCAGGTCGCCGTGGTGGCGCCCATCTCCAGACCGTAGTCCGCACTCGCCTTTTGGGCGATCTCCGCGCGCTCTTCGAGCCCGGCACCGCAGTCAGAGAGCAGTCGATCGATGCCGAGCAACGCGAGCTGCCAGCGAAGGTCGTGATCATCTTCCGCGAGAGCGACCAGCTGGCTTGCGGCATCGCTATCGGCGAAGAACAGCTGCTCTGCCAGGCCGACGCCGATTGGTCCGCCGTAGCGCTCGAACTCGGGCTCGTAGCTGCCAAGCTCCAATCGAAACACGGCCCCAATCTCGAGCATTGGGTCGAGTGCGCGCTCCAACCGCGAGAGCACGGTGTCTCGGAGTGTGGACGGCTCGCCTTGAAACCGGATGCGGATGTGGGGTTCCGGATCCGCGAACGGCAGATAGAACCACAGCTTTACCGCGGATCCGAGCGAAGGGTCCACGACTTCTGCTCTCAACGCTCGCAGGACTGCGGCGTTCCGCGAACTTCCCGCGTAGACGCGGGCGTACAGCCAGTCCGATCCGGGAACACGAGAGCGCCGATGCACTCGGATCGACCGGTCGGAAAGCTCGGCGGGAACTGGCGCTTCGGGTAGCGCTACCCGACGTAAGAAAGGAACCACGAACTGCCCGGCATAGGTGCCCTCCGGTCCGCGCAACACCAGCTGGTCGTGAGTCGGAAACAGCTCTTCCAGCGCTAGTCGTCGTTGCTGCCGAACCTCGTGTACGAGCTCCTCGACGCTAAGTTGGTTCTCGAGGTCGACGGTCAGTCTGCGGTCGTGCTCCGCGCGGGTCAGCCAGCGTGGGAGATCACGGGCAGCGCGAAGCTCTCGGACACGGGGCAAGAGTTCGCCCTGACTTGCAGCAAGAATCGGCGCCCATTCGCGTTCCGTTACCTGCCAGCGCGCGAGGCTCAGCACGACGTCACCGCTCATCACGCGCGGCAGGAACGGTGATCCCTCGAGCGCCCCCCAGCTCCAACCGGACGCCAGCATGTCGCCGGCTTGATGCTGCACAGCCCCCAGGAACCGATACAGCGTGGGCAGCTGCGTCTGGTCGTGATTGTGGGCACTTGCGAATCGAATCGCGACGCGCTTCCCACGGCTCCGAGAGAAGATCCGAACCTGCTCGCCCTCCACCCCGACGAGCAAATCCGAGATCGGCAGCCGCCGGTCGGGAGGAGCTCCCGAGCGTCCACCACAGGGTATTTCGTAGTGCCTGAGGACGGGTCGCGCTACCACGTTGGCGCTGTCGTCGCTCGGGCAATACGCGACATCGGCGAGCAGCGTCTCTCCGGCCAGGGACTGTTCGTGATCCGCGTGGCGTGCGACGACCGCGTGAAGCCCCGGATCGGCTTCGCAGAACCTACCGAGAAGCGCGACGGCAGAGGGCGCAACGAGTTCGGGTGTGACTAGCAAGATTCGCCCGGATTCGGTCCGCGCAAGGCGCACGACGATCGCGAAAGATTCGCAGGACGGCTCGGGTGAATCATGCTCAGGGAGCGAATCGAGAAGCTCTCCGGGGAGCTCGACCTGGCGAGCACCCCGGCTCAGCGCGGTTTCTAGCAAGCGCAAGCGAAGGTGATCGCTGGCTTCCCAGATCGAAGACCCGGAGTTAGATCCCTCGAAGGGAATGCCGGAGAGCAATTGTTCAGAGACGTGGGCTTCCGTACCGCCGAATCCCACGCCCAGGTCGCCGTCGAGCGCTTCGGCGAGCGGAACGAGACGGCGATCGTAGCGGGCCACGAATCGGCGGCAAAACTGGGTGAGCTCGGGAGCTGTCCGAGGGCGATCGATTCGCTGAAGCAGCTCGGCCGCAGCCAGCAATCTGTTCGCAAGCTGTTTACTCATCGTCAGATTCGGGGCCGGCTTTACGAGCTCCGTCTGTAGCGGCTGGCGTGCGGTAAACGGCAGGTAGGCATTGAGCAAGCGCTGACGCGCCACTCGGCACGCCGGACCCTGTGCGCCAACCCCAGCGCTATCGCTCTCGTCCAGAGCGCGCACGACGTCGGTGAGCAGAAGCCGCTCGGAGTCGAGCGCAGGGTAGCCTGCGAGATGTGCGACAGCCCTTGTTCCGGCGTCGGAGCCCGTGGCAGCGGGCAACCACATCGGAACGAGGATCTGCGCTTGCGAGAGGGATCTGCAGAAATCGAGAAGCTCCGGATATTCCAGGTCGGTCCCGGCCATGCCCTTCGCGATATCGCTTGGCGAGCGGCCCGCGCGCGCGAGTTCGAGGGCGAGATCGAGAGCGGGGGTTCGCGTCACCTCCGCGACGGTGCTCGTGAAGAACGTTCGTCCTCTCCCGGCTGCGCCTTCGTCGATCGCTATCCGATAGTGACCGTGAACGAGCGATAGAGTGGAGTTGAGCTCGTGCGGTACATGAGCGACGACTTCCGGCCGCGAAGAGAGTGCGCTCATCAAGCTCGACAGAAAGGAGATCGAGATTCGAGTGCGGGTTCGGTAGTGGTTGCGTCCCGCGAGCTCGAAGCAATCGTCACCTCCGAATCGACCCACGGATTGGCCCGCTAGCAAACCGAACGGCGTTTCACGACCGCTGGCCCGCAGAAAGTAGCGGAGCAGGCTACGCTCGAGCTTGGCAGGTGGCAGATTTTTGTCGGGCAGGTTACTCAGAGCTTCGTGGGCCTCCGGAGAGGCGAAGAACAAGGCATCTGCGAGCGACGGGTCTCGAAACTCGTCGCGCAATCGGTGTGCGAGTCGCATGCGTTCCAGCATGAAATCGAGCGGCGCGCTCTCGTCATGTTTTCCGCCAGGGCCCAGCCAGCCGAGTAGCCGCTCGATCGGCAACAGAGGACTCCGAACTACGAAGAATTCGGCCGCCCTGTACCATCGTGAGAGACGTGAATCGACGCCTGGTTCCGGCAAGCTGGCTTCCGCTTTCGGTGATGCGTTATCGCACAGGCTTCTTGCCTGGTTTCTTTACAGGCTTGCGCCTGATGTTGTCGGTCGGACTCGGAGCACGGATGGGGTGGGTTGCTTCTCTGAGTTCGAGCCGCGCGGACTTGAGATCGTCACTGATCTGGATGAGGCTGTAAATCGGCCGTTGTCTCGATACCGGCTTCGTGGAGACGCACCGTGGATAGATGGTCTTCGGCAATGCGCCCACGCGGCTCCCATAGGGTGGTAGAGGGGGAGGCAGCGAGGCCGGAGCACTGCGAGGCGGAGGTAGCGCTATGTCGATGTCCAAACCATTCTGCAAGATCCGTTTGACGGTGAGAACCAACTCGGGCTTTTTCGGCATGATAGACCAAGTCCTCGCGATTTTTCGCCGCGCAACGGCGGCTGCTTGCCTCTAACTAGCGATGTTTGTTCACGCACACAAGTCGCCTGGTGTGTAAATGGATGGTCATTTTTGCGTGCTTCGCGGAGTCGCGTAACGCCGTGTCTTCGGATATCGAGCGTGGCGCGCGTGGCCGCCCGCGTTCTCGTCAGAGACACACGGTAGAAACCGGTGAGCGGGACTAGAAAGCCCAAGTCGCGCGGGCGCCACGCGGCGCTAGCGCGAAGTCGAAGCGATTCGGACGAAGCTTGCCCTTCTCGGCTCCGCTGCCAGCCCGCGGTCGTTCGAGCGTGAAGTACAACGACACCGCACCACTCACCAGGGCTGCGCCACCCAGGATGTCGGTCGTGAGAGCCCAGCGTGAAGTCCGCGAGTCGAGTCGGTCGAGCTTCGCGCGGTCGGCGTCGATGCGGCCGAATTCGGCTTCGTAGTCGCTCTGTGCGTCGAGGGCTTTCAGGCCGGAAAAGACGGTGCTGGCGGTCAGGAGACCGGTGCTCGCCCAACCGACCCAGAGCCAGGGGTTGGCTCTGGAGACGTGAGCGGGTGGTCGGCGCCGAGGCGGCGAGAGCTCGAAGCCGACGAGTGTGGTTTCGCCCCCGGAAACGACGATCTGACGCCGGCTCGAGCGGCCGAGGCTGCGCGCGAGGACTTCATGAGTGCCGGCGTTGAGGCGAACGGGCTGCGTGAGTGGTGCGACGCCGATCTTGCGGCCGTCGACGCTGAGCTCGGCGCCGTGCACATCGACACGGATGGTGAGGGTCGCGACGTGGGACACGAGATCGCGGAGCTGCGCCTCGATCTCCGCTCGGCGGGCGGGGGGGACCCATTCACCGCCGTCGCGCAGGCAACGCTGGAAGTATTCGTAGGCGCTCGCCGAGTCCCCGAGCGCCATGCTGACGACGCCGAGGTTGTAGAGCAGGCGGTGACTCGGGACGAGCTGGTACGCGGTCAGGAATTCTTCGCGCGCGGCGCTGAAGTTGCGCGCGTCATAGAAGCGAATTGCTCGGAGGCGGTGCTGTTCGGCGTCTTCTTTGCGGGGGTCGACCGGCGGCGGCGCGTGAGGCGGCGGCTCGGGTTCCGCGCCTGGCTCGGGCGACTCTGACAGCGGCGGGAGCTCCGAGGCGGTTTGCGCGTGAGCGCATGGAGCGAGCAAACACGCCACGAGCATCAGGCGAGCGCTGAATCGAGCAGTCACAATGGGTCTCTGTCGATCTCGAGCGCGGGGCGCTCGCTGACGGGGCTCGCGGAGCTCTCCGCGAGGTTCGGAGGAGGCTCGATGGGCGGCGGCGGCTCCGATGCGGCGGCTCCGGGTTCGATGGGCGGCGCGGTCGCGACCCGCTTGGTGTGAGAGCGCACCGCGGAGGCGGGCGCTTGCACGGCGACGAGATTCACTTCGACGCTCGCGGAGGCCGCGGGCGTGGCGCCCGTGCTGGTGGGGGGCGGCGCGGGCCGGACGGCTTCGGGTTCTGCCTGTTGTGCTGGCACCTCGATATGGTCCTTCGGTGTCTCCGGCTCGGGCGCAGCGCGCTCTCCCCGCCCGGCCAGCGCCACGGCCGTTCCGAGCAGCAGAATCGCCGGCGCAGCGAGCAGCCAGCGTGGAGCGCGTCGTTCCAAGGCTGGGGGAGGCCCGGCGATCTCCGTGGTGGCCGATTCTTCGGCGGAGATTGGCGGAGGCGGATCACTCAAGGTCGCTCCGGGAAAGCGGACGTCCTGGAGAGTGCCGGGACGCGGGCGTCGAGAAACGGGCAGCTCGGCTTCGGCTTCGGCGCAGACGCGTTCGAATGACTCTGCGAGCTCGGCAGCGGTCTGCCAACCGCGGTCGTCGGGGTCCTTGGCGAGAGCGCGCTCGAACCACGCATCGAAGACCGTCGGCAGCTCGGGGTTGAAGGTCGAAGGCGGCGGGGGCGTTCGCGTGCTCACCGCGACGATCAATTCCCCCGGCGCCGAGTGCGCGAATGGCGGTCGTTCCGCCAGGCAGCGGTACGCCACGACTGCCAGCGAATACAGATCCGAGCGGCGATCGAGCGGCCGACCCATGGCCTGCTCCGGGCTCATGTACGTCGGCGTTCCGAGCAGCTGCCCGGTGTCCGTCTGATGGCTTGCCGCGCCGGGGCCGACCGCCTTGGCGATGCCGAAATCCAGGATCTTCACGACGAAGCCCTCGTCGTCGGAGACGACGAACAGGTTTTCGGGTTTCAGGTCGCGGTGAACGATGCCGACGGCGTGCGCCTTGGAGAGACCGCGCGCGACCTGCGTCACGATCGAGCTGGTCTCTCGCAGCGAGCAGCGGCCTTCCCGCGCCAGGCGCCGGCCGAGATCTTCCCCGTGCAGGAGCTCCATGGCGATGAACGCGAAGCCGTCGTCGGTGAAGCCGGAGTCGAGCACGCCGACCACGTTCGTGCTGCGGATCCGCGCGACGGAGCTCGCCTCGCGCGCGAACCGCGAGCGGATGTCTTGCCGCTGCGAGAGCTCCGCGTTCAGGAACTTGATCGCGATCTCCGTATCGAGGGACAGGTGGCGAGCTCGCCAGACCGTCCCCATCCCGCCGCGGCCCAGCAGACTTTCCAGCCGGAACCGCTCACTGATGACTCGACCGGGGAACAGAGAATCGACCACGGCGACATTCAGCACCACCCCGACGCCACCGGATAGCGTAATATTTTCAGCCGTACGCATTCGGATGTTCAGTACGAATGGGGCTATGTCGGCTCGGTGCGGAGACGCTGGACACCGATGCGCAGGCGCTTGGTGTCGTCGCGCTCGACGATGTTCGCAGCTCCGTGGACGCCGGCCTCCTCGAACAGCTTGCGTAGTCGATGGACGTCCACGTTGATCTTCTCCGGGCTGCAGGCGCGGAGCGCGGCCAGCTCGGAGGTGGCGATCCAGCCTTCGGTCGCGCGGGCGGGGCCCTGCCGGAGCTTTGCCAAGAGCCACAACGTCTGCAGGCAGGCGCGCGACGGTAGCCGCACCTGGTTCGGGCCCTGAACCACGTGTACGAGCAGGTTTTCGTGGCTGGAGTCGAAGCGGAGCTCCAGCTTTTCGAGCTCGAGCTGGTACCCCAACGTGAAGGCCGCCGCGTCCGGATCGTCCGGGAGGAGCAACCGCCAGTAGCCGCTCGGCAGGCTCACGATGTCCCCGCAATCCGGAGCGGTTCGCGCGCCGCTCCCGTCGTCCACGTGCCACCCGCCGTCGCCGAAGTAGACGCTGGCCTCGGGCGCGGCCTCGTCCGGCAGGACCAGCACCGAGCCCTGACCCCAGACGGTGTATTGCGGGCCGAGCAGGACGGCACACGGGGCGGGGGCGGTGGTGTCCGCGACCTGCCATTCGTCGCCCTCGCCTCCGAATTGAACGATGCTCCCGGCCGACAGCGCCACGCGTTCGCGCGGCGCGAGCAGCCGGCCGTCCACGTTGGTTCCATTGCTGCTGCCGAGATCCCGAACGTACCAGTGGTTCGAATACCAACCGATCGACGCGTGCTCGTTGGACGCGCGGCGGCTCTCGAGCACGATGTCCGAGAGGCTCGAGCGGCCGACGAGGCATCGACACGGCACAATCACGCTTCTCTTGGAGTTTCGGAGTATGGCCACGTTGTCTCGCGCATCTCGCGGGGGGTGGTGCTAGGCCGCTTTTTCGGCCAGCGCCGTGCGCGCCGTCTCCACGAGCTTTCGCGCGTTCGCGCTCGAGGTGTCGAGCAGCTCTCCTATCCTCGGATACTCCACTCCGCGGCTTCGGAGCAAGAGAGCGGCTCGTTGTTTGGCTTTCAAGCGTTTCAGCTCTCGCAGGGCGACCTGCAGACGCTCGCGCAGGCAAGCCTGGTTCTCGGTGTCGCTGGCCGGAGCCAGCATTTCGAGCAAGGTGTTCCAGGCCTCGTCTCCGTGATCGAAGCGCCAGCGCCGGGCGCGGCGCAGCCGATCACGACCCAGGTTGTTGATCACCGTCATCCAGAACGAAGTCGGGCTGTTCAGGCTGCCTTCGCCGCGCCGAGTCGCCTCGACCACGCGCAGGCAGGCGTCGCCGAGCAAGTCTTCTGCCTCATAGAGGTCACCGCGCGTCCAGCGCAGGCAGCGTCGGAGCAGCTCAGCGCGCTGAAAGGGGCATGCCGGGATCGACGGAGAAGTCATGTCCCCACGAGTATCGCCGAGCCCCTCGGCCCTCCATTTCAATCGTATTTCAGCGGGTTTCTGGAGGCGGGTGCTTTCGCGGGGTTTTCGCCGTGCACGGACGATTCCTTTCTCACAGCGAGACGGCTCGCGCGTCCTTCGGGTCATGTTCACGCAAGCATCGAGTTACGCATCGACTCTCTGGCCCGAGTTGCTCGCTGGCGAGGCCACGATCGTGGACTCTGGAGTCACTGCGACCTCGCACTACTTTCACATCGCGCGTCGCGCTCGCGGACGCGGCCTCGACAAACTCAGCCGGCGCCGTGTCGAGCGCCTCGAGCGCGTGTTGCTCGGCCAGTCGCAGAAGGTCGTGGCGGACGAGACGCGCTGCTCGATCTCCACCGTCGCGAGCGACGTGGGTGGGTGCCTGCGCGCTCTCGGCCTGGAGCGCAAGTGCAGCAACGTACCCGCGCTGCTGGTGTTGATGCTGCACGTCTTACACGGCAAGGCCGGCCGCTGCGAAGTGCGTCTGCAGTCGCAGCACCGCGAAGACGGCGAGCTGCGCGTGCTCGAGAGCCCGCGTCCGGAGCTCGCGCTCTCCGATCGGCTGAGCGAGGGCGAGCTCGAGGTGACCGCCGCGCTCGTCGAAGGCAAGAGCTACCGCGACATCGCACGCCAACGTCAGACGTCGCCGCGCACCGTCGCCAACCAGATCGGCAATGTCTATCGAAAGCTGGGGGTTTCGGGGCGTCTCGGGCTGCTCTGCTACCTCGCGTCCGCGAGCTAGCGTCAGCCGGGCAGCGTCGTCAGCCACCCGGCGAGGATCGCCGAAGCCGCCTCGAGCGACTTCAGCTCTGTCCCCTCGTTACGCGAGTGAGCAGAGCGCGCCGCGCCCGGACCGAAGTTCGCGGTGGCCACGCCCTGCGCCGTGAAGCGGCTGACTTCGCTCCACGGCTGGTGCGCGCCGATGTTCAGCGAGCCCGATTCCTGCAACGCGCAGAGCAGCGGATGCTCGCGCTTCGGCAGGGCGGCCGCCGACAGCGACTCGAAGCGGACCGCGCCGAGCCGGTCCATCAGCGCGATCAGCTTCTCTTGGGAGTCGTGAAGCGAAGTGCTCGGACCGAAGCTGTGGTGCACGTACACCTCGAGCTCGTTCGGGACCACGCTCTGCAACGGCTTGCCGCCTTGCGCGGCCGTCGCTTGCAGGACCTCGAACCAGGTGAGCCCGTCGACTTGATCCGCGATTGGCTCGGCCGCCGCGAGCTTCTCGGCGACGCGCGCGAACTTGTGGATCGCGTTGACGCCCGCGCCCGGAAACGCGCTGTGCGCCGAGCGCCCGGCAAAGGCCAGCAGCGCGTGCGTGCTCCCACCGCAGCCGAGCTCCAGTCGGTTATCGGTCGGCTTCAGCACCAGCGCAAAGTCGGCGCGCATCAACTCCGGCTCCCGGTGCACCACGAAGCGCAGCTCGCTGCCCTCCGAGCCGGCCTCACCGCGCGCGTGCAGTACCAGCGTGAGGTCGGCACGGAGCGGCAGCCGCCGCTCGCAAAGATCGATCGCCACGCACAATCCGCTCTTCGGATCGGCGCTGCCGGATCCGAGGATCCACCCGCTCTCTTCCCGGGGCTGATAGGGCTGCCCCGCGTCGGCGGCGTCCAGCTGCGCCACGAGCAGCACCTTCGGTCCTCGACCGCGCGTTACCGGAACCACCAGCGAGTTGCCGTAGCGGCGCACCGGCTCGGCCAAACGCATCGCCGTGAACGCGGCTTGCAACTCGTCCGCGAGCCGCTGCTCCGTCCCGGTCGTCGACGGGATCCCACAAAGCCACAACAGCCGTTCCTGGAGCTGCACGCCGCGCCTCGCCCCCATTCAAGCACGCCCTTAACCGGCGCGCCGCTCAGTAGTCCGGCAGTGAGATCCGGTCCAAGAGCGCTCCCCGCATCGCGAGCTTCGCGACGGGTCGAAGCGCCATCGCCCTGGTCAGCTGGTTTCTCAGGAAAACGCCGAGCGCCGTGCGCGGCGCGAACGACGCGGCGAACCGCTCGGCCCCCCGCTGCTTCGAAGCCATGAAGCCGCGCAGTCGGCTCTCGTAGTTGGCGAGACCGCTGCGAATGCTCGGCGCACGGGCGAGCTCACCGGCCAGGACGTAGGCGCCGATGATGGCGAGCGCGGAACCCTGACCCGCGAGCAGCGACGGTGCGTATGCGGCGTCCCCGACCAGAACGACGCGACCCTTGGACCACGCCCCGAGATGGATTTGGCTCACCTGATCGAAGTACAGCGCCTCGGTTCGCTCGAGCGCCGCCAGGATCTCCTCGCATTCCCAGCCGGCGCCGGCGAATCGCCGCCGAAGATAGGCCTTTTGCGCTGGCAGGTCGTGTGGCTCGATCGGGGGCGGCGTCGCTTCGGCGGTGACTATCAAGAACATCGTTCGGTCATCGCGCAGGCCGAAGCGCGCGACCTGGCTGCCGGGCACCGAGTAGCTCACGTAGACCTGCTCGTCCCGGTGCGGATATCCGGATACTTCGAAAGCGGCCACCAGGTAGCCGAGATATTTTTGGTAGCGGTCCTCCGGGCCGAACGCCAACTTTCGGACGTTCGAATGCAATCCGTCGGCGCCGACCACCAGCTCGAACTGGCGCGGCAAACCGTGCGCGAAGTGCACGAGCAGGGGCTCATTCGCGTCACTGGGCGCATCGATGCCGGTGATGGAATTCGAAAACAAGCACTCGCAGCGCGGCTCGATCGCGCGGTACAGGATGGCACTGAGATCGGCCCGCGACAGGCTCGTGTAGCGGCCGCCCGAGAGCGCCTTGAAGAGGCTGCCGTCGATTCCGCCCACGCGCCCTCCGCGCTGGTCGACGAGCCGCAGCTCCTGCACGTCGTACCCCGCCGCGAGCACCTGAGGTAGCAGCCCCATGCGTTCCACGAGATCGTACCCGGCGCCCCAGAAGTCGATGATGTAGCCTTGCCTGCGCAAGCTCTGCGCTTGCTCGACGAGCGTGACCGCATAGTCATGCTGGAGCAGCCAATACGCGACGGCTGGTCCGGCGATCCCGGCGCCCGAAACCAACGCCGCTTTCGTGCTCATGTTCCTCTTTCGGTCGGATGGTTCGAGCTCGAATCATACCCTCTCGGGTCGCCCGGCGCGCTGCTTGGGTTTCCCCACTTCGCGCTGCCCGGTCAGACCATTTGGTCGACTCACGGAGCGGCGGGGGCAGCAGAAGCAGGGGGCGCAGCGGGTGCGGCGGGCGGGACACAATCGCCTCGGACGAAGCGAATGCTCCACGATTCGCCGACGCGCTCGTGCACGCGCGGATGCGTCGAAAGCGCCTGATCCAGGGCCGTTGCGAGCTCGGTGTCGGCGGCCGCCGCCTGGCGAGCGGCTGCTGGCTTTTCTGGGCGCACCACGCACACGCTCAGACCGAGAACCTCGAGGGTATCGCGAAGCCCGGCGCTGACGTTGGCGATGAACGCGAGATCGCCGTCTTTTCGCGTCAGCTCCGTCGCCGGCACCGCGACGTCGAACAGCCGCAGCTCGCGCTCGAGCACGCGTTCTACTGCGCGCTGAACGGCCTCTGCACCGTCGGCGCTGAGCGGCGTTCCGAGATGCACGATGCGAATGGAGACGACCTCGTCGCTCATCGTCCCGACATCGATCGCGGCCGGCTCACCCGCGGATGCGCTCGGCCAGGCGGCTTCCACCGCTCTGCGGATCCGGCCCCGAACCTCGTCGAGCTCCGCGCTCGGCGAGGGCGCGACCTGCACGGCCGTGGCCGCGACCTTCGGAGTCAGCAACGAGGATTCGATACCCGCGATCGCGTGCGCGTCCGGAACGGCCAAAATTTCGAGGTGCGGAGCGACGCCGGCGGCGGCTCGGATCTTCTTGTCCATCCGCTCGCGCAGACCCTCGGCGTCGCGGGTCTTCCCCACGACGACCAGCACGAGCTCGACCTCGTGGCGTTCGACGCGGACGCGGCTCTGGACCACTCGCGCCGTCTCGTCCTCGATCGCGAGCCGGATCGCGGCTCGAACCCGCACCTCCCACGCGACCTCGTCCAGCGCGCGCCGGAGCGGGAGGTAGACCGCCGCGAGCAGCGCGAACGGCATCAAGAAGCGCAGCGCAGAGCCCCAACGCGACTCGAACACCCAAGACAGCCGGCGCGCGAGGCTTCGGGCGATCGGTGCGCCCTGGCCGCCGCGCTCGAGCTCGTAGTGTTCGAGCGCCACCACGTCGACGCGGTTGAAGCCGGATGCCACGAAGGCCACCGTCCCGACCACGACGATCGCCACCAGGTTGGTCAAGAACAGCAGGGCGGCACCCCCGCCGATCGTCCAGGAGGCGATACCGGCGCCATAGCCGCTGGCACACAGCGGTGGCACGAGTGAAATACTGATCGACGTCCCGGCTGCGGTCGTCGCGATATCGGTGCCGGCCCCCGCTCGCAGCGAAGCATAAACGCCGATTAGCGCGCAAAACCCGGCCGTGATCAGATCCAGCAGCGTCGGCGAGGTGCGCGCCGCGATCTCGGAGTTGAGCTCGTGGAATGGCAGCATCATCGTAATCGTCGCCGCGCCTGCGACGGCGACGACGACGCTCAGCACGATGCGCCCGGCGGTGCGGAGCACGAGGAAGGGGGAGCCCGCGGCGAGGCCCATCGCAAGGCCGACGATCGGCCCCATCAGCGGCGCGACGAGCATGGCGCCGATCACCACCGCCGCGCTGCCGACGACGAGCCCGAGCGTGGCGATGCCGACCGAGACGACGAGCTGCAGCCAGTAGGCGGTCGACTCGCTGGCGTCCCGGTGCAGCATGTTCGCGACCACGGCGGAGCGGCTCTCGGCATCGTGCCCGAGCACGTTCAGGAGCGTGTCCTGAAGGCGCCGAATACGCGAGAGAGTTCGCAGTGCGGGGCTCACGCTTCCGTCGACCGCTCCGCGTCGTCCGCGGAGGTGGCGGCCCCCTCTACGACCTCTTGCTTCAGAAACAGCATGCCGAGCGTGAGGCCCAAAATAGCGGCGACGCCGCTGGCTATCAGCACGCCGAGCTTGGCTGCCGCGAGTAACTCCGGATCCGCGAAGGCGAGCTGCGCGATGAACAGTGCCATCGTGAAGCCCACGCCCGCGACGGTTCCGAGCACCACTAAGTGTCCCAAGCCGAGCCCCTTCGGCAGCGCGCTGATCCGCAGGCGCAGCGTGAGCCAGCTGAAGAGCAGAATGCCAATCGGCTTGCCGATCACCAGGCCCGCGGCCACGGCCAGGAGCACGGTCCAGGTCGCCCCGCCGAGCGCGCCGGACGAGACCGTGACGCCCGCGTTCGCCAGGGCGAAAATCGGCATGATGCCGAAGGCGACCCACGGATGGAGCGCGTGGATGAGGCCCTCCGCCGGAGACACGGCTTCGCGCCGTGCGGCGTCCACGTGCACCAGGGTTTGCGAGAGCTCGTGCGGCGACAACTGCTGCCGGCTCTCGGCGCTCGCCAGGTGATCGAGCTCCTTCTGCACGCCGGCTCGAAAACCGCTCGGACCGAGCCAGACTCGAACGGGCGTCATCAGTCCGACGATCACGCCGGCGATCGTCGGATGGATGCCGGCCGCGTAAACACCGGCCCAGGCCACGAGCGCTGGTGCGATGTACCAGAGTTTGGTGCGAACTCCGAAGCGCTGCATCACCATCACCCCGGCCAGCCCACAAGCGGCGATGATCAGCCCGGATGCGGCGACCCCGCCGGAATAGAACAGGGCGATTACCACTATCGCTCCGAGATCGTCGATCACGGCCAGCGCCAGAAGCAGCACGCGCAGCGCCGCAGGCACGCGCTTTCCGAGCAAGGTGAGGATGCCGACGGCGAAGGCGATGTCCGTCGCCATCGGCACGCCCCAGCCCGAGCGCGTCTCGGGTGCTCCCGCGAGCAACAAATAGATCGCCGCGGGCGCGAGCATCCCTCCGAGCGCCGCGGCCGCCGGCAGCGCCGCACGCCTCCACTCCGAGAGCTCTCCCTCGTGGATCTCGCGCCGGATCTCGACGCCCACCACGAAGAAAAAGATCACCATCAGGCCGTCGTTCACGAACCACTCGAGGGAGCGTTCGAAGACGAACGGGCCGACGCGGATCCCGAGCGTCGCGTGCCAGAAGGCGAAGTAGGACTCCGCCCAAGGCGAATTGGCCAGAGCCAACGCGGCGGCAGCAGCGGCCAAGAGCAGGATTCCGCTGGCAGCTTCGATCCGAAGGAAGCGCTCGAGCGGTTTGCCGGCGAGCCGCGCGAAGCGCACCAGCGGCTCCCACGCTTCGGGAGGAGGCGAGGCGAGCGGGCTCGAGGGGGTGGGTGCAGACGACATGGGTTTCACTTGGCCGGGCGGTTCCCGGCGGGATAGCGGCCCGACTATCCGTTGTCCTGCGGCGTGGCTTGCCGCACCCTTGATTGCGTCGAAATCTCGGGGACTTTCGCACGGTTCTGTGGCGTGGTCGACTCCCGAGTCGCCGAAATGCTGCAATCGCGGGGGTGCGGATGGGTTCCACGAGCTCCAGCGTTGTCTCTGCCATGGTGCGGTTCGGAAGTGGTTGCTTGGCCGTAGCGGCATTGTTCTCGACCCTGACGGCGAGCGCGGAGCTTCCGCGCGCTCGGGCGGCGATCGCGGCGCTCCCCAAGCGCGGCCCGACGCCCGCTGCGTTCGTCCCGAAGGGCTGGTCGGTCGAGGTCACGGTCGAAGGCGACCTCGACGCCGACAAGAAGCCGGACACCGTGTTGGTGTTGCTCGAGGACGGGCCCGAGGGCGACCGCGAACGAGCGGTCCTCGCGTTACTCCAGCGTGACTCGGGTTACGTGCTCGGCGGCTCGAACGTGGGGCTCGTCTCGTGCTGGATGTGCTCGGGCGCGAAGGGCGGCGAGGGCATGCCGTCGATCGAGATTCAAAAGGGCGTGTTGCTCGTGGACCAGATCTCGGGTTCGCGCCAATTCACGACCTGGCTGAACCGCTTCCGGTGGAACCGCTCGCGCCGCCTCTTCGAGTGGATCGGTGAAGACCGGAGGAGCGCCGACGCGATCACGGGAGAGAGCACGGAGACGAGCTGCAATTTTCTGACACGCGAGTGCATCGAGACCGTGAGCCCGCCGCAGGTAGACGAACAAGGCCGCGAGCTCCAGGTCGAGGGCACCACGCGCCACTGGAAGTCGCAGCCGAAGAAGCCGCTGCTCTCGCTCGAACAAGCCGAGCAGTAACGACGTCGGCGCTTCTGCCGCCTTGTGTGGCGGGCGACCTATAGCGGCACACAAGCACCTATCGATTCTCGTTTTTAGACCGGGAGTTGCTCGCGCTGAGCGGAGAAGTGCGTATCTTTATCGTTTGCCATGCGGAACGCGCGCACCCCACACGTCTGCACCGGGCTCATCACTCTCGCTTTCTTCGTCGGAGCGCCCGGTCTGTGGGCGAGCGGCTGCGCAGAAGCCGAATTGTCCTACGCTGACGACGTCGGCGGACGGGACGGAAGCGGCGGCGCGGTAGCGACCGGCGGCACCTCGACGGGCGGGCGAAGCTCCAGCACCGGCGGTAATGGAACTGGCGGCGCACCGGCCACCGGTGGCAGGGCGACCGGCGGTGTCAACGCCACCGGAGGCAGAGCTCCGACGGGCGGCGCGCCCGCGACAGGTGGGAGAGCCCCGGCAACGGGCGGCGCAACGGGTGGACGCAGCCCGACGGGTGGCGCGCCAGCCACCGGCGGAGCCGTCTCGTCAACGGGCGGAGTCGACCCCACGGGCGGCGTGCCCGCAACCGGCGGCAGCGCTCCTACGGGGGGCGCGCCGAGCACGGGTGGGCCGCCCGACAACGTACTGATGAGCTACGGCTTCGAGCAGTCGGACCCCGACGGCTGGCGCGCCCGCGGCACCGCGACGCTGACGGTCACCGACGAGCAAAGCCACTCGGGCGAGTCCTCGTTGAAGGTGACGGGCCGTACGGCGAACTGGCACGGTGCAGAATACGACGTGAGATCGCTGGTCACGGCGGGCGACGCTTACGCGGTCACCGTCTGGGCTCGCCTCGCAGCGGGCAGCCCGAGCAGCACGCTCCGGCTGACGCGCGAGCTTCAAGGCTGCAGCGGGGAGCAGTTCGTCTGGCTCGACAGCGCAGAGAACGCTACGAGCTCCGCCTGGGTGGAGCTCCACGGCACGCTCAGCATCCCGGGCAGCTGCGTTCCCAGCAAGCTGCTCGTCTACGTCGAGAGCACCGACGCGACCGCGAGTTACTACATCGACGACACCTCGATGAGCCCGCTGTAAGGGCTCCGCATCCCGCGCGGCTCACTCGACGAGCTTCGAACCGCGCTCGGCTCGCTCCTTGACGGTGCGTCGGTCGAGCCCCAGGCGCCTGCCGGTTTCGACGTAGCTGCCGGTTTCGCGATAAACGAGCGCCGCGTAGCGGTCGAGCAGCGCTTCTGCGTCGAGGCGCGCCTCCAATAGCGCGCGGTCGAGCTCGCCGGCGGCGCTCTTGCGACGCGCCGGCACGTAGCGTTTGCGCACCAGCACGTTGCGCACGCACTGCTCGAGCTCGCGCACGTTGCCCGGCCACGCGTAGCGAGGCCCGAGCTCCGCCTCGATCCACGCCAGCACCTCCGTGGCCACCTGGCTGCCGTGCTCCGGGCCGGCGATGCGCTCGCTGAGCGCGCCCACCAGCAGCGCGAGCTCTCCGGGGTCGTTCTCGAGCCGCTCGAACAAGCTCGGCGTCTGGATCCGGTCGGCGCACAGGCGGTAATACAGATCCTCCCGAAACCAACCCTCACGGATGCCGGCGTCGAGATCGCGGTGCGTCGCCGCCAGCATTTTACCCAGAAATACCCGGCGCTCCGTCTCACCGATGCGCTGGAACTCGCGCGTTTGCAGCACGCGCAACAGCTTCACCTGGAGCTCGGGCAACAGATCGCCGATCTCGTCGAGGAACACGCTGCCGTCCGGGCCGCAGTGCTCGAACCAGCCTTGACGATCCTCGAGCGCTCCGGTGAACGCCCCGCGGCGGTGGCCGAACAGCTCCGACTCGATCACCCCGCGCGACAGCGCCGACACGCTGAGCGGGTGGTACTGCTTCGAGAACGCGTCGACGAAGCGCTGCTTGGCCTCGTCGAACGCGAGGTAGCGCGAGTGGCCGATCGCCTGTGCGACCAGGTCCTTACCGGTTCCCGACGGTCCGACGATCAGCGTCGGAATGTCCGCCATGTGGCGGTACACACTGCTGCGGTAGCGCCGCAAGTCGTGCGTGAACACCGAGTGCCAGGTCTCGGCGCGGAGCTCGGCGACGGGCCGCGAGGTGCCGAGCAGGTAGCGGAAAATGTAGTGAAAAGCGCGGCGGATCTGGAAGAAAAATGCCAGCGCACCCGCTGCGTCGAGCTTCGAAGGGAACGGCAGCCCAGGCTCGACCAGGAGCCGCTGGAAATCGCGCCGGAAGTCCGGATAGAAGGCGGCCTTCTTGGTCTGAGCCGACTCGTCGGTGGCAAGCTGGAACAGGTAGAACTCGTAGCGCGCAAACAGCGCGTACAAACAAAGGTCTTCGTAGAGCTCCAGATCCTGCGCCGTGAGGTCCGCGCGCGAAGCGTCCAGCTTGTCGCGGAGGCCGTGGGCGAGGAGGAAGCTCAGATCTCGAAGCTGGATCACGTTCGGGCGCTCGCGGTGAAAGCCCTGGCTCTCCGCGTGCGACCCGTCCGGTGACCAGACGCTGCCGCTGTCCGAGAAACGACTGCCGAGCGCCTCACGCTCGCTCTCGATGCGCTCCGGGGAAAACGGATTGTCGTAAGCGATGCGCGCCACCGCGCTGGCGAAGCGGCGTTCCTCGGCGCGAAAGAGCATGTTCATCCAATGTACATCGCTGTACAACAGAGGGACAGCAGGCAGAATCTGGGGTCGAGTCTTTCCTGAGCAATAACCGGCTCTTCCAGGTTTGAGCGGCGCTGGCGCATGCCTTGCTGAAGGCACGGCCACAACTGCTCCGCGGTGGAGCGAGGAGGCTCGTGATGACTCTTTGGAAGCGCTGGTCCAGCGGATTCGTGGCCAGCATCGACAGCGTGATCTCTCAGGTAGAAAACCACGAAGCGCAGGTGGCGAGCGCGTTGCGTGAGCTCGAGCGCGGTGTGCTGCGCTCCAAGGTGCAGCTCCAGCGTGTCGAGCGCGACGGCGTGGCGCTCCGCCAGTCGCTCGGGCAGGAACGCGAGGCAGCCAAGCGCTGGCGCGAGCGCGCCAGGCGCGAAGAGGACGAGAAGCGCGCGCTCGAGTGCCTGCGTCGCTGCAAGCGCAGCGAGACGCGCAGCCTCGAGCTCGACCGTCAATTGCTGGACCACGAGCGGGTCGAGCACCAGCTCGCCTCCGACATCCGCACGCTCGAGCAGCGCGTGGTCGAGCTCCGCCAGCAACGCAACACCATGCGCACGCGCCAGTCGCGCGCCGAGGCCATGACCATCGTGTACGGCCAGGGCGAGCTCTGTGGCAGCGAGATCACCGAGATCTTCGAGCGCTGGGAGCTGCGCGTGTCCGAAAATGAGGTCCTGGGCGGCTGCGTGCGCGTGCCGGTCGATACGCTCGACGAGGAGCTCACGAGCGCGGAGGAAGAAGCGTCGCTCAGGCTCGAGCTCAACGAGCTCAAGGTCTCTTCCGAGTCTTCGGTCGAGGAGGAGGCACGATGAGCCCCGAGCCCATTCCGGCGCAGAGGAAGCCGGGCGGCTTCGATGCCGAGGCCTTCACGCGCGCGCTCAGGATCGCGGGCGCGGTGCTGGTGGTCGCCGCGGCGTCGACCTTCATGCTGCAAAACTGGGTGGAGTCCGGCAACGACCTGATCCGCTACGCGATGCTAGTCACGCAGTCCTTGTTCCTGTTCGGCACGGCCTGGTTCGTCGGCATCACCGTGCGAGAGAGCCGCTCCGCGCGCACGCTGCTCGCGCTGGTGTTGGGCACGGTGCCGATCTGCTTCACGGTCTGTGGCGCGCTGCTCTACTCGCAGGTGCACCCGTGGGACACGCCGCTGGACCTGCCCTCGTACGTGCGCTGGATCGCGCCGAGCTTGACCTCCGCCCTGCTCGCGCTCGGGCTCTCGCTCGCGATCTTGGCGCCGCTCTCGTTCGTCTCGTTCCTGGCGCTGGCTCGCAAGCGCGCGGCGTCGCTCACGCTGGCGTTCCTGGCGTCGATCTCACTGCTGCTGCTTCCGGTCCGCACACCCGATCTGATGATCGCGATGGCGGGAGCGGCGCTGATCGGGCTGCTCGCCTTCGATCAGTCGAGGCTGTCGCGGAGCTCTCGGCTCGACACCCTGGAGGGCCGGCTTGCGCGCGCGATGCCCTTCATCGCGCCGCTGATCGTGATCGGGCGCGTCGTCTACCTGTATCCGGTGCGCCTGCCGTTCCTGGGCGGGCTGCTGCTGGTGGCCGCGGCGATGGTGTGGCTGATGCTTTCGCGCGTGCGCGATCGCGTGAACCGTGACCTCGGCGCGCTCGCCGTGGCGGCGCTGTCCGGCGCCGGCTGGCTGCTGTGCTGGATCGCGCTGACGGACAAGGAGTACTACTCGTCCCTGCAAGCGCTGCTGTTGGGCGTGCCGCTCGCGGTGCTGTTCTTCATGAGCTCGCTGCGCGCGGAGCTCCTGAGAAAGGCGCTGGTCAGCGCGGCCGCCGTGGTCGGCCTCGGCAGCACGCTCGTGGCTTGTATGGCCGGTCTCAGCACGATCTCGGCCTTGATCTGCATCGTCAGCGGCACGCTGGTAGCCGTGTGCGCAGCCGGAACCGGGTCGCGCGTCTGGACCGCGTGCGGCGCGATCGTGGCGCTGTACGGCGTCGGCAGCGAAGTGTGGCTGGCCATCCACGAGGACAACCTCGTGCGCTGGGTGACCCTGACGGTCACGGGCATTGCACTGATCGTGGGCGCCGCCTACGTCGAGCGCAATCGCGCGCGCGTCCAACGGCTCTGGGAGCGCTGGCACGCGAAGCGCATCGAAGCCACGCTGCGAGCGGAGCAAGAGGTGCTGCTCGACCGCGCGGCATGAGTCGAAAGGCGTAAGCGTGGTCCTCAGGGTTGAACGAGGTCCCACTTCGGGCGGTCGCAGGTGCTGGCCAGGGCATCTGCGTCCGCCACCACGGCTTTCCGCTCGGATTCGCGGCCTTCGAGGAAATAGACGAAGTCGAGCTGGCGGTTGGGAGCGTTCCTCTGATCGCGGAACAGGCGCACGATTTCCGTCGGAGGCACGGCGCGGCGGCCCACCAGCTCGACATAGGGAACGGAAAGGCCGGGGTCGTCGTTGCCGAGCTTCTCGTACGCCTTCACCACGAGCTCGGAGCACACGACCTGGTCGTCGGTGAGGAAGTCGAAATTGAAGTCGTAGGGGCGGCCCCAGAAGGTGAGGGCGCGGCCGATGGCGCGGGCGCGCACGGCGGGCGGCAAGCGCGGGCGGAGCGCCGCGACGTAGTCGGCGCCGCAGGAGTGCTCGAGCGAAGCCGCAACCACGCCTTCGCTGACCGCTTCCAGAATGCAGTGTGCGTGGCCGCCGTGGTCGCGCTCGGCGAGCGACGCCCAGGCCTTGGGCGCGAGCTTCTGATAGTGAGCGCGCAAGTCGCCGAAGGCTTGCCGGACGTCGGGCTCTTCAGCCAGAGCTTTCAGGATCTGCGGTTGCGTGCCGACGTACAGCGCGGCGTGCGGCCAGAAGCCGGGCAGCCCGACGTTCGAGAGGTACCAGTTGCGGCGCTCGAGGATGATGTCGCCCGGCTCGAGCTTTTCGTGGAAGGTGGAGAGCGCCGCGTCGTCGATCAGGCGGCGCTCTGCGCGGGCGAAGCGCGTGTCGCCGGCCCACTCGGCGAGGCCCTTCTGCAGTGGGAACCAGCGCGCGAACAGCTCGCCGCGCACGACGTCGACCTTGTTCGAGACGCCCTGGGACGTCGGGGTCCAGACTCGCTTCTTGGCGCGGGCTCGCAGCGTGTCGAGCAGCTTCGAGACCTCGCCGAGCTTCGCGTCCTTCTGAACGTGCGCCAGGATCCATCGCTCGTACCACTCGTCTCCGAGCGGCAAGAGCCACAGATCGCGGGTGCGACCGATGCGCGCGCGCAAGCCGCTGAAGGTGCGCGCCGGCAGCCCGACGTTGGGCATCTCTTCGTCGAACAGCACGGGCAGGAGCTTCTTGTCCGCGATCGCCGCCAGCAGCCGCAGCCCCGCGTCGACCTGACCGCACAACGACGCGAAGCACAGCGCATAGGCGCGCGCGTGCAGCCCTGGCTCTCGCTGATAATCGAGCCCCCACCAGCCCGCGTAGCGGCTCTTGATCGCGTCGATCGCCAGGATCGGCTCGAACATCTGGAACCAGAGCTCGCGCAATCGGTCCCGATCACCAGCGCCGAGCTCACCGACCTGCGCGTTGGCGAGCCGCGGCTCGAGCTGCTCCAGCGTCGCGACCGCGCGATCGAGCTGCGGCAGCAATTGCTCCAGCCGCTCCGCATCGTCGCCGCTCGCCTCCGACAAATCCTCGGCCTTCACATCCCACAGCGCCTGATGCTTCCCCGTAAGCCGCCGCGCGAACGGATACGCCACGCGGTCTTCGTCACTCGGCCAGAACGCAACCCCCGCCCCCACTGCCACGAGCGCCGCACCGCCCCCCATCAAGAGCTTCCGCCGCGTATCCCACGGTTGACCCATCGAGCCGAATCTTGCCCAGCCGAGCCGCGAAGTGCACCCCTGAACTCAGCTATTTCAGTCGTGCAAGGTCATCAAGCGAAGACGTCAAAGCCGTCCAGACACCCAGAGCACGCGCTTCACCCCTTGCCCGTAGCAGATCACGATCACCCCTAGCGGCGCACTCCAGGAACAAAGCCCGGCGAGGCCGGGGGCCTGGTTTCAGTAAAGAACAGTCGCCAGGGGGCCCAGGGACCGAACCCCAAAAGAAAGACCTTCAGCGCCTGCAGTCACCCTCATGCCCGCAGGACCATCTCCACCGCTTCCAGCAGCTCCCCCGGCCTCGCCGGCTTCTCCAGGACCGCGTGTACCAACTGTCTCAGATCGTGCATTTGGCTCGCCTCGGTATGGGACGAGTGCACGATGCGGCGCACCGCGGGGTAGTCGCGTGCAAGGATTCGGAGCAGATCCGCGCCGCTGACGCGGCCCATCTCGAGGTCGGTGACGACGACGTCGTAGCGGCTGGCGGCGAGCATCGAGAGCGCGGCCTCGCCGCTGAGCGCGAACTCGACTCGAAAATCGGGTCTCAGAGCTTGCAGAGCTCGACACAAGCTCCGGCCGACGATCAGATCGTCATCGACCACGAGTACGGTGGCGACGATCGGCGTCGTGGAACGGGGAGCTCGGGAGCGGAACAACGGCATGGCGCTCGGTGTCTGTGCAAGGCCCGCGCCGAGTCGCCGCCGTCTGAATTTCTGCGACGGCTCGTACCTCGCCGCACGTCCGCCGCATGAATCCTGCGGGGGCGAGCGGCCTCGGCGTTTTTGTCTGCGACTTCGGCAGATCCGCGCTAGGGTCCGGCCCGTTATGGAACCTGGGCTCGTCACGCTCGCGAAGATCATCGGCACCATGCTGTTGGCGATGGGCACCATCCCGCTCCTGTTCTTGTTGTCGCCCGGCGACGAGACCGAGCCGACCGATCGCCTGGATTCCGAGCAGAAGAACTGACGCGCCGAAGCGACGTCTCCGCGGTTGAGCTGGCGGTGAAGTGGCTAGCGGCGGATGGCCTGGCGCGTGATGCGCAGTCGGACCGGGCCGTCGGTGCGGGAGACTTCGAGCACGACGTCGGTGCCGGCGCGGCCTGCGAGGCGCACCCGCGCGTCGTTCATCGAGCTCGGCCTTTGACCGTCGATCAGGGTGAGCACGTCGTTCGCGCGTAGCCCGCCGCGCTCCGCTTCGCTGCCTGCGCTGACATCGACCACCACCACGGAGACCGCGTCGCCGTCGCGCTGTTCGCCGAGCGTCACTGCGAGACCCCCCGTCGCGAACGGTTCGTTCTCGACGGACAGATCACTCAGCCGGACCGTGACGCCGCTCACGCTGCGGCCGGCCACGACCTCGACCGCGTCGACCGAGCCGCGGCCGACGCCCGGGGCGTAGGCGGAGAGCCGGCGCGGCCCTGGCTTCAAGCCGCGCAGCACGAACTCGCCGCTCGAGTCGCTGAGCGCCATCCCCGCGGGCAACGCGCCCTCCGGTACGTACGTGGGCACGAAGTTTTCTCCGACGCGCGCGCCCGAAACCGGATTGCCGTTGGCGTCGACCACCCGGCCCTCGATCGAGCCGGGCTCTTCCAGATCGATCGGTTCGAGCTCGAGCGGGCGGTCGGCGCGACCAGTGCTCGTGACCTCGAAGCCGCGGCTCTCGTCGGCGTAGTCGGGGTGTGAGACGCGGAGCTCGATCGGCCCGGGCGCGACCGAGTCGAAGCGGAAGAAGCCGTCCGCGTCGCTGCTCGTGCTGCGGCGCTGGACCGGTCCGCGCAGGCTGACGATCGCGTTCGGCACGCCGCTGCGGCCGCGTACGGCCGTGACGCGGCCCGTGATCAGCACGCCGGCGTCCAGCGTCACTCGAACCTCGGCCGGCGCGGCGTCGAAGGTCTTCTCGATCGCAGAGAAGTGCGGCGCGTCGACCACCAGGCGCAGCGGGAGCCCTGCCGCGTCGGGCAGCTCGAGCCGGCCGTCCTCGCCCGTGAACAGCGTCTTGCGCAGCGGGACGTCGGGGGCGAGCGACAGCGCGCGCACCTCGGCGAGCTCGATTGGCGCATCCTGGGAGTCGACGACCGTGATGCGGACGGCCTCGCGCGGCTTTGGCAGCGTCAGATCGAGCTCGACGCGGCCGTTTTCCGGCACCTCGAGCGCGCGCACCAGCACGTGGCGTCCGGGATCCTCGGGGCGTGCCACCGACAGCGTGACGCGCGACGGCGCGGCGCTGAACGAGAAGGCGCCGTCGCCGCGAGTGAGCTCGCGGCGCTCGAAGGTGCCGCGCTCGGCGACCAGTAGCACCTGAGCGCCCTCGACCGGGAAACCGCGGTCGTCGAGGACGCGGCCGTCGACGCCACCGCCGCGCAGCAACACCACCTTGACCCGCGCCTCCCCGCCCGAGCCGACGGTGACGAGCTCGCTCGTGGTCTCGACGTAGTCCGGATGGCGCACCAGGGCACGCACGCGGCCCGGCGTGATCGGCCGGGCGTCGAACTCGCCGCTTCGGTTGGTGATCCACGGCGCAGGCGGCGGCTCCGCCGCGACGCCGCTCGCGGTCGTTGCGGGCACGCTCGCCGCGAAGGGGCCGTGCGGGATCGGCGGCACGGGGCCCGGCATCACGCCGAGCTCACCCGCGGGGATGAGCGGGGGCGGGCCGCCCAGCGACCACTCGAAATGCACGGCGCGGAAGCGATTCACGAGCGGCGTCTCCGCGATCGGCAAGCCGAAGCGATCGGTGCCGATGATCTCGATGCCTGCGCCCTCGATCGGGAAGCCGCGATCGTCCACGACCTCACCGCGCAGCCGGCCGCCGCGGATCAGCGGCACGCGCACCGGCTCGGTGACGACATCGGGGACGACCACCAGCGGCCCGCCGACGAAATCCGTAGCGCGGGCCGAGAGCGTGGTGGGCCCCGGCGCGATCGGCCCGAGCGTGACCTTGCCGTCCTTGTTGGTACGACCCTGGAGTGGGAACGACGCGACGCCGGCTTCGACGAGCACCACGTCCGCGCCAGGCACGCCGAGCGCGGTATTCGATTCACCGTCCGTGACCAGCGCCGTCACGAGTCGCCCGGGCGCAAGCTCGAGCGTGACCGTCTCGGTGACGCCGCGGCCGAGCTCGAAGCCGTGCAAAGTCGGAGCCACGAGGTTCCCGTGGCTCGCGCGCAGATCGTAGCTGCCCTCGGACAGGCCACGAATGCGGGCGATGCCGGCCGCGTCCGTTCGAGCTCGCCGCGCGGGCCACAGCGTCGAGCCCGCGATGAACACGTCGGCGCCGTCGACCGGCGCTCCGTCGGAAAGAACCCGTACATCGATCGCCGCGAGCCGCCGCAACACGAGCCGCAGGTCGCGCACCACGCCTTCGCTGCTCGCGCTCTCGAAGCCCATCGCATGCGCTCGCACCCGCCACGGTGGGGGCGGCAGGCGGCCGAGCTCGGCCTTGCCTTCGGCGTTGGTCAGGGCTCCGAACGGCAGCGGCTCGGCGCCAGTGACGAGCACCGTCGCGCGCGGGATGGCTTCGCCGAGCTCGTCGAGCACCAGCACCCCGAGCTTCGACTCCGGGTCCAGCGTGAGCTCGTGCTCTAGATCACTCTTGAGGTTTATCTTCGCGGAAGCTCGCGCAAAACCCGCTGCGTCGACCAACAACCACGACACGCCGCGCGGCACGTCGTCGATGCAAGCACGACCACCCTCCGTGCGTGCGCTGCCCGCGGCTTCGAACAGGCGGGTCGAACGCTCGTGGAAAGCGCGTAGCTCGGCCAGCGGTACCCCTTGGCCGGATCGCGCGCGCACGCTTACACAGAGCCGAAAGCTCTCGAGCGCCCGCTGCTCCACGCGGCTCACGAGCCCTCGGGCCGAGCTATCGCCTGGCCCGAGCAGCAGGAGCACGCTCCCGAGCAGCGCACACCAGAAAATCAGGGCCTCGAGAGCACGTCGCAAGCGGGCACACCATAACGCCAGAGGCGCCTACGGTGCTTCCCGCTCGCGGTTTTTCGCGCTCCGAGGCCCGGGAATGGCGTCAATCGCCGCGGCAGATCGGCCCGGCGGTGCACTCGGAGAGTCGGCCGAGCGTATCGAACGGGCTGTTGCAGTCCTCCGCGCGGACGGCCGCCAGGCACTCGTCGAGCTCCTTCTGATCGATGCCACCAGGGCATTCGCGCGTGTTGAGCTCGTCCTTCCAGTCGTTGCGAATGCGCGCGGAACAGTCGGCGAACGAGGAGTACTTCTTGTCCGCTCCGATGTTCTCGCAGCGCTGCTCACGGGCGCAGCGCGCCTCGGTGATCGACTCGGCCGCGGAGGACGTGCGGCTCGCGGGACGCAGCTCGTTGTCCTTGCGCTCCTCGTAGCTCGTGACCGGATACTCCGAGTCGTGGCTTTCGTTCTGCTTGTTGCACGCGATGACGGAGACCAGGCCAGCCATCGCCACTACTGATGACAGAGTACGAATCATGAGCGCAGGCATTGCAGTCGGTGTGCCACAGCGCGACTCCGAGAAAATCCGATGGATCCGCGGTGCTGGCGGTTTCCACGCGGTCCGCGCCTGACACACAGGGGCAACGTTCCACGCTGGGCTCGGGTGTAAGGACGCTCGAATGCCCGCGTTGATGGGGAAACGCCATGTCCTCCCCGCTGCGCCGGTTCGGGTTCTCGCTGCTGCTCGGCTCCGTCTGCTGGTTCCCGCGGGCCGCGCTCGCCGAAGCGGGATTTGCCGATCCGCCCGATCAACCCTTGGTGCAGGAATACGAAGCTCCGAACCCGGAGGTGTACACGCCGTATTCGGAGCCGTCCCCGACACAACCGTCCACCGTCCGCGTGAGCGTCGGTCCGACGCTGCGCGTGGCCGAGCCGAAGACAAATGGCGGCCTCTACGTCGCGCTCGACGTGGGAGCGCGCGCCGCAGGGCTGCGCGCTTCGGGCTCGTGGGTGCGCACCAGCACCGAGCACGGCATCTCACAATACGCGGCGGAGCTCTGGATCGATTTCGGCGCAGGTCGAGCGCTCCACCCGATCCTCGGCGCGGGCGTGGGGGTGGCGCGCGTCGAACGCGAAGAACAGACGGCCACGCTCGGCATCGGCGTTCTACGCGGCAGCGTCGAATACCTCTTGCCCGTCGCGGGCGTGGACGCTCGCGTGGGAATCGACGCCATCGGTTGCGTGCCGGCCACGCCAGGCGGGGGCTCGGAGGACGCAAGTCCGTGGCTCTTGGCGGTGGGCCATGTCGGCGTCGGGTTCTGAGTGCCAGCGCAGTGCCGGCGCACCCGCACTGACACTCTGCTCCAATTCATTCGCCCGGCATCAACTCTCGGCGGGCACGGCCGATGGTATCCTTCGTGGCAATGCGCCGAGTCGAGCCGCGACCGATCGCGCGTGCCCTGTTGGGTGCGACGTGCGCGCTGTCGCTCTCCGCCTGCGGCGGCAGAGACGACGACCGTCCGCCACCCCCGAGCTTCACGGTGCCGGGGCGCACGGCCGAGCCGGCACCGACGGGCATTCCCGTCCCCGGCGGTCCGCCCACGGGCTGCGGCGGTGAAGAGATCGCCGCGGTGATCGACGTACCGCGGCTCTATTTCGTGATCGACGGCTCCGGCAGCATGCTCGAAGCCCTGCCCGGGCAGACCCGCAGCAAATGGCGGGCGGCGCAGACCGCGATCGTCACGTTGCTGCGCGCGATCGGGCACCGCGTCGAGTACGGCGCGGCCACGTTCCCCGGGTCGGAGAGCACCTGCGATGCAGGCCGCCAGATCATGCCGTTCACGCGCGGCGACGCGCCGAACCCGGGCTCGAGCCGCAACGGCCCGAGCCTGCAACATCTGATCGATCGGCTGTCGCTGATCGAACCCGGCGGCGGCACCCCGGTCGCCGCGACGCTGGCAGCGCTGCGTCCCTCGCTCGTCGGCTCGAGCTCGCGCACCTACGTGATCCTCGCTACCGACGGCGCGCCCAACTGCAACCCGGACGCGAGCTGCGGCGCGGCAGCCTGCATCCCCGACATCGAGGGCGCGTTCCTCGAAGGCGAGCAGTGCGGCGTGGAGTTCTCGTGCTGCGATCCGGCGGTCGTCGGCAAGGGCGCCGGCGGCAACTGCGTCGATGACGATGCTGCGTTCGCCGAGGTCTCAGCGCTCGCCGAAGCCGGCGTTCCGACGTACGTCGTCGGCATGCCCGGCGCCGGGGCATTCGAGCAGCTCCTCGACCGGCTCGCGGTTGCAGGCGGCACCGCGCGCGACGCCGAGCCGCGCTATTTCGCAGTCGAAGACGAAGCCGCGCTCGGCCAGGCGCTGCTCGAGATCGGCACCGGAGTCGCCATCGCTTGCGACCTCAGCTTGTCCGAGGTTCCGGAGGACGCCTCGCTGGTCAACGTCTATTACGATGGCAACGTCGTCGCCTACGACCCGGAAAACGGCTGGGAATGGGACGGAGCCAGCGCGCTGTCCTTGCGCGGGGCGGCGTGTGACGAGCTCCGCTCCGGAGCGGTCGCGAACGTGGCCATCGTCTACGGCTGCAACACCGTCATCGAGTGAGCTATAGTCCCGGCCCCGAAATGCCGGCCCCTGGCGAAGACATCGACGAGCTCCGCCGTTCAATCGACGACATCGATCGACGCATCCTCGAGCTCGTGGCCGACCGCGTTCGCGTGGTCCTCGCCGTCGGCGACTACAAGCGCGCCCGCGGCCTCGCCGTCTACGATCCGGAGCGCGAGCGCACACTGCTCGCCAAGCTCGCCTCGCTGGCCCCCGAGCCCCTCGACGGCGACACCGTGCGCCGCATCTTCGAACGGCTGATCGACGAATCCCGCCGCATCGAACAGCACCACGTGCAGCGCAAGTAGACTCTGCGCGCGTCGAATTCACTTCGGCGGGGAGGGGCGGCGCGTGCGGCCCCTGTGACTAGTGGAGCGTGTGCCACTGTCCCTCGTGCTGGACACGGGGAACTTCCGCTTCGGGCGGGGGCGGCGGCGCGGGCGGAAGCGTGTTTTCTTGCGGGGCGCGCGCGAGGACGATGTGTACGCGTTCGGCCTGCATGCGGGAGGCGCGGGCGCGAAGCTGCTCTTCGCGGGCTTCTTCGCGGGCCCAGCGCTGGAGCGTGGTCTTCATGCGGGCGCGGCGTTTGCGCCAACCCCAGACGAACAGGCCCAAGATGCCGGCCCAGATCACGGTGCCGCTGAACAGCACCGGGAAGAACGTGTAACGCTTGGCCACGTCCTCGCGCCACTCCTGTTCGAGCTGCGCGAGGTCGATGCCGTACGAGCCGAGCAACGCGGAGTTGAAGGCCTCGCCGCCGCGCAGGCGCTCGACCATGCCGTGGAAGCGGTACTGCTCGCGTTCGCGCACCAGGAAGCGCACCACGTCCACCGACTCGGCGTAGGCGATCGACGCGGTGCTCTCGTCGGAGGGAAAGCCGCGCTCGAGCCGGTCGAGCGGGATCAGCGTTTCGGCGATGGTCGCCGTCCACAGCGTTTGTAGGCGGGTGAACGAGGTCTCGTTGGACGCCAGCACCGCGAAGCCCTCGTTGAACCAACGCGGCACGTGCTGCCCGGCCGTGGCGTCCGAGAGCGCGATGTGCGCGAGCTCGTGCCGGAAGACCTGCACCAGGTCGTGCTGATCGGTCGGGTGTACCGGCGCGATCGTCAACAACACCAGGTCGATATCGGAATAGGCGACGCCGGCGGCATAGTCCGGGAACGGCGCGTCCTCGGGAGCCAGGGTCTGCATTTCCCCGGGCGTTCGCGCGATGTCCACGCGCACGTTCGAGAGCACCGGTGTCCCGAGGCGCTCGCTGAGCTCGCGGCGAACCAATGTGGATTCTTCGATCAGCGGCTGGACGCGCTCGCGGACCGACGGATGGTAATAGAAGCGGATCCAACCGCCGTCGAAGACGTTGAAGCCGTGCGGGGGAGGCGTCGGGGCCAGGCGCCCGCTACCGAGGCGCGGGGCGTCGTGCGGCGCGACCTCGGCTGCAGCGGCTGGCGGCTTCTCGAGGCGCGGCGTGTCGACCGCTTGGGCCCCTGCGCTGCCGGCCAGTCCGAGCAGCAAGAGCAGCGAAATCACGAGTCGCGCGGCTCGAGCGAGCAGGGACTCTCCGACGCTTCGCCGCGGCCGCATCGGAGAACACTATGGACCGTTTTTCCCGCACCCGCCGCCCTCCGGATCGGCGGGTAACGACTGCTCGTTCGGGTGGAAGGTGGGCGCCCTCAGCGCAGGAGCCACGCGATCGGCGAGAGCAGCGCCGGGGATGCGACGAAGGCGCGCTCGGATGCCGCGTGGGCCGACAGCAATCCGAGCGCGACCACGGCGCCCCACACGGGCACGCCCAGCCGCTCGGCCCAGCGCAGAATTCTCGATGGCCACGGTATCAGCTGGGTCAGCGCCGCAAGTCCCAGCGCGAGCGACGCGTCGAACAGCGGAGCGCGTGTCTGGGTGTTGGCACCCAGCCGCAGGAGGAGGACGAGCGGTCCGAGCGCGGCCAGCACGATCAACGCGCTGCGCGCGGCTTGTGCAAATCCGTCCGGCCGCTCGCGCTGAAACCAGGTGAGCCAGCGCAGCGCGGCGGCGGTCGCTGCGAGCGCGAAGATTGCGGCCGCGAAGGCGAACGTGACCGCACCGAGTGGGCGGTGGTGAGTCGCGGATTTCAGCAAGGAAAGAAGCAACGCCGTCGGCCAGGCCGCGAGCCCGAGGCCGAGCGCCACGGCCGCGAGCCCCAACGGTACCGGGCGCAGTTGCGGGAGCGCCGCGAGCACCGGACCGAGCAACACCGCAGCGGCCCCGGCCAGGGCCGCCCACACCACGAGCCCCTCACCCGAGCGGAGCGCCGCCGGCAGCGCCGCCATCGACGCTGCGACCACTCCGAACAGCAAGCCCGAACGAACCGTCACACCGGTCGGAGCTCGAGGCGAACCCGATTGGCGAGCGGGCGCGGCACGTAGCCGTTAGCCAGAAACCAGCGAATTGCGCGAGACAGCGTCTCGCGCGCCGGGCGGCTCGAATAACCGAGCTCGCGCGCGGCCTTGTCGCTCGTGACCCAAACCCGCGCGAAAGCGTAGTCGCGCGCGAGCCGGTAGGTGAGGATCGGCTCGCGCTCGGTCCACGCGGCGTAGCGTTCGATCAGCCAGCCTGCGAGGCGGATCATCCCGGGTGACGGCGACTTGCCCGGCTCCGCCAAGCCCGTGAGCTCGTGGAGCAGGGCGAAGAAGTCGGTGAACGTGAGGTTCTCGCCGCCGAGGATGTAGCGCTCGCCGAGGCGGCCCGAGCTCATGGCCTGAATGTGCCCGTCCACGACGTCCTCGACGTCGACCACCGAGATTCCGCCGTCACTGCTCGGCACGCGGCGACCGAACGACTGTTTGAGGTAGTCGATCAGCGTGCGCCCGTTCGGCGTGGGGCGGTGATCGCCAGGGCCGAAGACCGCGGTCGGGAGCACCGTCACGACCGGCAACCCGTCGTCGATCATCTCGTCCACGACCTGAAGCTGCTCGACCTTCGCGCGGATGTACGTCTCGGGATCCGAGAGACCGAACGGGTGCGCTTCGTCCATCGGATCGTCGCCGTGCGTGACGCCGAGCACGCTGGCCGAGCTCGTGACCACGACGCGCTCGATGCCGCGGCGCTTGGCAGCGAGCAACGCGCCGCGCGTGCCCGCGACGGTCGGGTTCAGGATCTCTTCCGGGCGCTTGCTCGCGTACCTGAACACGGACGCCACGTGGTACATGCGGTCGCAGCTCGCGAGCGCGCGGAAAACCGTGTCGCCGACGTTGATGTCGCCATAGGCGAGCTGGAAGCGATCCACCGGCAGCCCCTGGAGCGGCGCCAGGCTCGAGCCAGGCCGCACGAAGGCTTTCACGTGTTCGCCGCGCTCGACGAGGCGGCGAACCAACGTCGAGCCAATGAATCCCGAGGCACCGGTGACCAACGTCCACTGCGCAGGCATGGGGTCCGCTAACTACCACGCTCGCCCGCATCCCCAACACAACGAGCTGCACTTCGACCTGGGTGAAATTCCCGGCCGATGGACCCAGTGTCCATGGATTTATTCAGTAAGGGTGCGTAACTTGTTGGAATGACCATGCTTTTCCGCAAAGCGTGGTCGGTAAAGGTGAGCTAGCCTGAGGATTCGCCCTGCACGGGTGGCCGACATTGGAGGTTCCTCGCGTGGCTGACAACGAAAACGAAGAGCGTTGGTACGTACAGTTCGATTCGGCTGAAGTTCGGCTGATGACCCTCGAGGAACTGGACGAGGCGTTCCAGCAAGGGCTCGTTCACGAGAAGACCTTCCTGATTCAGGTCGGCGGGACCGAGTGGCAGACCCTCGCCGACGTGGCCGGCCTCAGCGATGACTCGGACGAGTCCCACGCGCCGGCCCCGGCAGCCGCGCCGCCTCCCGGTGGTGCCGCCGCCGCCGCTGCCGCCGCGGCGCGCGCCGCCGCCGCGAGAAAAGCGGGCGCCTCCATGCCGGCGCCGGCCGTCCCCGGTGGTGCAGCCGCCGCTGCCGCTGCCGCCGCCGCCGCTGCTGCCGCAAAGAAGCGTGCTTCCCAGGCCGCACCGGCCATGAGCGCGTCGAGCGATGGCTGGCCCGCCGTTGCCGCGCGGCCCTCGTTCGGGCCGGCTGCTTCCTCCTTCCCTCCGGGTCCGATGAGCACCGTTCCAGTGGTGCAAGATCTCGGAGACATCGATCTGGACGTCGGCTCCTACAAGCGCGGCAAGCGGACCAAGCTCATCGGCGCGGTGCTCGGCGTTGCTGCCGTGTTGGGCGGCGGCTTCTTCGCGTTGACTCGCCTCGATCAACCGCCGACGGCCGCCATCGAAGAGCCGAAGGTTCAGGCTGCGCAGCCGCCGGCTCCGGCGTACACGCCGCCCGCGCCCGCGCCGTCTCCCGCTCCGGAACCCACGCCCGCGCCCGCCGCGGCGAATGCGGAAGCCGAGAAGAAGGACGACAGCGCCAGCAGCGATCGCCTCTCGGAGGACGTGAAGGCCGCGCTCCTCGCCAACGACAAGACCAAGAAGTCGGCGAAGGGGAAGTCTGCCAAGGCGAGCAAGGCGTCGAAGGCCACGCGTTCGCGCCCGGCGACTCGGCGCGGTGGTGGCTCGTCTACCGGGTTCAAGAGCGGCGGCAACGCCAACGACCCGCTCAACGGCAACCTCTGAGCGCTAGCGAGCGCCGCAGCCCGCGCCGATCCGCGCGCGGGCGCGGCGCACCGCCGAGGCCGAAGGGCCCTTGGAAAGCGGCGCGAGACGCGCCTCCAGATCCCGCGGGTGGAGCTGGATGAGCGCGTAGAGAGAAGCTTCGCCGATGGCTCGATCCTCCGGGGTCGACATCGGATCGGCGATGCGGCGAGCGAGCTTGTCGAGCAGGTCGACGCTGTTCTGATCGCACAGCGCTCCCAGCGCGAGCGCGGCGGCGCGGCGCACTTCGACGCGCTCTTCCCGCTCGTCGAGCTTTTCGCGGATCGGGTCGGTGGCGCCCGGCGAGCGGCGTAGCCCCAGGCTCTCGATCGCCGCCGCGCGAACCCAGGGTGCCTCGTCCCCGATCGCCGCGATCAGCGCGGCGCGCGATGCGGCGTCGTCCGGCATGCGGCCGAGGCTCGTGGCGGCTGCGCGGCGCGCGATCGGCCAGGCGTCGTCCTCGAGCAGCTTCGACAGCGCGCCGCCGCTCCGGGTGAAGCGGCCTTCGCCGAGGGCGTACGCCGCTGCCTCGCGAACGCGCACGTTCTCGTCGGCGAGCGCGGCGCTGAACGCCGGCGCGTAGGCCGCCGAGCGCGGCGCGACCTCGAGCGCGCGGGTGCGCAGCCGCGGCTCGCGCGCATCGGACAGGCTCTTCGCGAGCAGGTTCGCGGCGCCCGCGTCGCTCTCCGCGAGCGCCGCCGCGGGCTCGAGCAACAGGTAGCGCGTGCGGAAGCTGGGATCGGCGGCGAGCCGCGCGAGCGCGACCTGTGCGTCCTTGCCGAAATGCCCGATGCGCGGCCCGATCGCGCGCAAGAGGTCGATGGTGGCCGCGGGGGCGAGCGTCGCGTCCTGAAGGAAACGGCGAACCGGCGCGTCCGCGGCGGGCGCGGCTGCGGCGCGACCGAGCAAGACGCGAACCCTGCGGCGATCACGCAGACCGAGCTTGCCGAGCCGCGGCGTCAGCGCCTCGACCGCGCGCCCGGGTGCGACGGTGACGAGCTCGGAGCCGTACAGCGCCAGCGCCTCGCCCTGCGCCGCAGACGTCGCCGCGAGCAGCGGCTCCGTGGCGGCCTCGGCGCAGCGCGGGATGCGATCACGAGCGTGGAGCACGTGGCTCTCGACGCCACTGCCGAGCGCGCGCACGTACAGCGGCCCGCTGACGTCGCAGGGCGCGCTGTCGATCGCGTCGAGCGCGACCGAGCGCCCGCCAGCGTCGAGCGCATCGAAGCCGCGCGCGATCGCGGCGTACCCCGGCGCGCCGAGCGCCCGCAAGGCAGCGCCCGCCGCGCGCGCCCGCTCGGCACCGCCCGCGAGCGCGGCCACCAGCGACTCCGGCGATTGCCCTGCGAACTCCGTGACCGCCGCGAGCTCGGCGAGGCCGAGCCTGGAGTCCGGCTCGTCGTCGAAGCCGCTCTCGATCACGAGCGCGACGCAGTCCGTACTGACCGGCTCGGGCAGCATGGCGCGGTAGCGCTGGCCCGGGCTCGCCGTCGCATCTTGGGGAAGCGTCACCTGGAAGACCTCTCCGCGAGTGACCAGCCACAGCTCCTTCGGCACGTCGCGCGGGCCGCGCCCTGTCGCAGGGGTGAGATCGAAGCCGGCGAGTGGCAGCTCCTGCGGGGCGCTCAGCACCACGAACTCGCCGCGGCCATTGCCGCCGCGGTTCTCCGCCCACGCCGTGTCGAGCTTGCCGTCCGTCAGCGCCCACGGCGTGCCGACTGCGCTGCTCGCGCCGAGCGCGCGCAGCGAGGCGCTCGCCGGAGGCGCGGCGGTGTCCAGCTTCGTCGCAGCGAGCTTCGGCGCCTGTTCGCGCTCGGCGGCCGAGAGCCGCTGCACGCGCGCCGGCTTCAGCGACAGGTCGTTCGGGTCGAGCAGGCTCGGCGAGAGCACGGCGCGGCGCCCGCACAGGTTCAGATCCTCGCGCTCGTCACCGACGACGATCCGGCGCGCGCCGTCTTCGTCCGCCTCCGAGATCGTCACGCTCTTGCCTTGGCGCACGCCGTCGCTGCCCTCGACCAGCCCCGTGAGCCCCTGGAACACGACGCGCGGTTCGCGCCCGCCGATCGGCATCGCGACTACGGCTTCGTAGCTCTGTCCGAAGGCCGCGCCGGGCACGCTGACGACGATCGCGCGCCGCCCGCCGCCGATACCGACCACCGACAGCCGCGCGCGGCCGGTGTTCGCCCGCAGCGCCGCCGGCAGGTCCAGCGCCACGCCGCCGTCCACGCGACATGGCTCGGCCGCGCAGGCCACGGCGCGCAGCACGCCGCTCGCGTCATTGCCGACGGCGAGCCCGCTCTGCCCCTTGCCCGGAGGCGCGAACGCCGGCGCGGCCCAGGAGAGCTTCGTCAGCGTACACAGCCCGAGGGTGAGCGAAACCTTGCGCAGCAGCGGGGTCATCGGCGGGCAAAGCCTGCCAAAGCCGCGCCCCCGGCGCCACCACTCTCGCTCGCGACGGCTAGGTCGCGTACGCGCCCGCAGGCACGCCCAACGCCGCGAGGACTTCGTCCAGGCGAGAGCGCGGCACGGCGACGCGGGTCGGCATGCCGCCGCCCAGCCCGAGCAGCTCCACGAAGTTCAGCCCCGAGTCGAAGCGAGCAGCCACGCTCACGTTGTCGCGGTCTACCACCACGCTCACCGGCTCCCGCTCTTGGCCGAGCAGCAGCAGCAGGGTCTTGTCGAGCCGCGTGAAGCCCTCGGTCACGTCGACGATGGCGACACCGGGCGGCACGCGCTTGTAGCTCTCGGCGGCGCGCTGCGTCTCGCGCTCCACCGGCAAGAGCTCCGCCGCGGCGGCGTCGACCGGCGTCCACAGCGAGTCGTCCGACAGCCCGCCCGCGAGCAGCCGCACCACGAGCCCGAACAAACCCATGTCGTGCGGGCGCCCGCGCAGCGCGCGGTCGATGCGATCGGCGACGCGGCTCGGGGTGCCCATCCGCGTGTCGATGGCGCGCGCATCGTCGTCGCAGCCCGGATACGGCTCGACGCCGGCGCGCATCCACTTCGCCGCGCTCGCGAGCCCGTCGAAGTCCGTGTGACACACGATCGTGTCCACCGGACCGGTGCGCGCCACGAGCTCGGGGCTGATCATTTCCGGGCACGCGCCGTGCTCGGCCTTGGTCGACAGCACGAAGCGCCGATCCTGCGCGTAGTTCGGGTGTTCTTCGTGGTCGTGGTGATCGACCCAGACCGCCAGACGCTCGCCGAGCCGTTCGATGAACGGCCGAGTCACCTTGTCGAAACCCCCGCCGGAGGTGCCGCCGGCGAACGCGATGTCGAGCACCGCCACGCGGCCCGCGAGGCTGTTGACCTTGGGGAGTTTTCTCGGTGTTCCGAAGGCTAGATGCATGCGAGCGCGTTCCGACGCGCGCCGCACTCTAGCCCAGCTTGGAAGATCGACACGCCGGGCTCGCAGGCTGCGGGGGAAAACTACCGTCTGTGCTGTAACCCCGCGCTTCCGGCGGCGCTTTTGGCTTTACGTCGCGGTCGCTGCGGCCGACTATCCGCGGCAAAGCTCGCATGGCAGTGGATCGCTTCACGGCGTTCGGACTCGGCCTCGCGCTGATCCTCGGCGCCGGCAGAGCTGCGAGCGATCCCGGGTCGAAGCGCTCTGCCGCCGTTGCAGCCAAGCCGAGCGCCGAGCGCCGGGTCGCTGGCTGCCGCGTGCAGGGCACGGCCGAGCCGCGCGCGAATGCGCCCATCGAAGACGCACAGGGGCGGTTGGTCGCGCGCTTCAGCGGCGCCGTCACCGAGCTCGTCGTCGAAGCCTTTCCCGCGGAGCCGAACGGACGGGTTCGCGTCACGACGGGGACCGGCAAGGGTAGCTTCCGCGTCCACGGCTTCACGCCCGTGCGCGAGCTCTCGCTCTATGCGGCCTCGCCGATCGCGGTCGCCCCGGGCCACGTGTGGATCGCCCAGGGCAAGAGCCTGTCCTACCTCGGCAGCGGTCGGGGCGCGCTCCACGTGGAGAAGCGCGTCAGCGTGCCGTTCGCGCAGAGCTTCCGGGCCTGGGCGCCGTGCGCCGCGGTGTCCCTGTCGCGACCCGCCGCAGCTCCTGTCACTCCTAAGGGTGATGCTCCCGGCTACGTCGTGAGGCGCGCGCGCCTCGACCTGCTCGGCGATCCACGCAAACCCGAGGCGCGGCTGCTCACGCTCCAGAGCTCGTCACAGGCGCCGCCCGCGCTGTTCTTCGGTCGCGAGCAACGCGGTTCGTTCCTGCGCGTCGAGTACCGCGGCGAGCTGATCATCGACGCCTGGGTGCGAGCGGGCGACCTCGAGGCGCTGCCGCCGGGCGAGGCGCTCGATCAGCTGGGAACGGACGGGGGTTCCAGGATTTCTGCGCAGCTGGCGGTCCAGGGCGAGCCCCGCGTGGTCAAGGCGCTCCGCGAGGTTCCGTTCCGTGCGCGCGCGCTCGACAGCGAGCCGCCGATCGGCGTCATCGAGCCAGAAGCGGAGGCTTACGTGCTCGACGTGGTCGCGGGTTGGGTGAGCGTGATGCCCAAGTCACTCCAGGTCGTCCCGCGTCCGGACGGCCAGTTCTGGGTCCGCGCGGAAGAGCTCGGGATGTGAGTCGCCAGGCGTGTTAGCTTCGCCCGACCGTGCTCGGCGACGTCAACCAGATCCTCACCAAAGCTCTGAGCCATCCCCTGCAGCACACGGACTTCTCGTGGGGCCGGCGCTACGAGGGGAAGGTGCGCGACAACTACACGACCGCGGACGGGCGGCGCGTGCTGGTCGTCACCGATCGCATCAGCGCGTTCGATCGCATCCTCGGTACGCTGCCGCTCAAGGGCCAGCTGCTCAACTCCGTCGCGGCGTTCTGGTTCGAGGAGACTCGGAAGATTGCACCGAACCACGTGCTCGGTGTGCCGGACCCGAACGTGCTCGTCGCGAAAGAGTGCCAGCCTTTGCCGGTGGAGATGGTGGTGCGCAGCTATCTCACCGGCACCACGTCGACCAGCATCTGGGTCCACTACGCCCGGGGCGAACGCAGCTTTTGCGGCCACGCGCTGCCTGAAGGGCTGCGCGAACACGAGCGGCTCCCCGAGCCGATCCTCACGCCGAGCACCAAGGCGGCCCACGGCGACCACGATATTTCCGCCTCGCGTGAAGAGATCCTGAAATTGTCCGGGATGTCGGCCGCCGATTTCGACAAGGCCGGTGAACTTGCGATGGCGCTGTTCCGCCACGGTCAGGCGCTGTGCGCCGATCGCGGCCTGATCCTCGTCGATACCAAGTACGAATTCGGAAAGACGCCGGAGGGCGAGATCGTGCTGATCGACGAGATCCACACCCCGGATTCGTCCCGGTTCTGGTACCTCGAGAGCTATGCGTCGCGCTTCGCTCGCGGGGAAGCGCCCGAAGGCCTCGACAAGGAGTACGTTCGGCGTTTTCTGGCCGACCAGGGCTTCCGCGGTGACGGGCCGATCCCCGAAATCCCGGACGAGGTGAAGGTCGAGGCGTCGCGCCGCTATCTCACCGCCGTCGAGCGCATCACGGGTCAGAGCTTCGAGCCGGACCTGAGCGAGCCGCTCTCACGTATTCAAAAGAACGTCGACCGCTACCTGAGCGCCTGAGCGATCCCGAACGCGCGGATTCGTGATAGGCATTCCGGTCGGACCGGACATGCCCGCGCCTGACGCAGAGACTCGAACACCTCGCTTCTCTTACTGGCGAGGCTACCCGGCGCGCTATCGCGAGATCTTCCTCGACGAAGGCAAGCGCGCTGCCGTCGCCGTGGTGCTGTTGTTGCTGCTCCCGCTGGGGGGAGCCATCGCCTGGTTCGCCGGCTCGGCGTGGTTGCCGCTGCGCGTCGTGTTCGGCCTGCTGCTGCTCGGCATCGCTGGGTTCGGCGGGTTCATCTGCTACCGCACGCTGCGCGCGCTGCTCGTCCCCCGAGTCGTGCCCTACTTCGAGAAGAGCCTGGGCGAGCCCGCGCCCTTCAGCGGCGGCGACGCCCTGGCCAAAAACTCCGAGCACCTCGACGAGCTGGCCGCCGCCGCCGGCGCGAACCCGCTGTCGAGCTTCGGGTTCGTCGATGACTTCTACGGCGAGCCGATGAAGTGGCACGAGCCCGCGCTGGCCGTCGCCACGATCAAGGTGATAACTCCGCAGGTTTCGGCGGCAGAGGCCGACTTGCGCCGTGATCTCGAGGCGCTCTCCGAGTTTCTCGGCCGCGCGGCAAGCCGGAAGACGCGGTTCGCGCTGGTGATCCGCACCGTCCACGCCGTGAGCGACGCCGAGAAGCAGCGCCGCCAGGGCTTTTTCAAGTAACCGCGGAGCGAGCCCTCAGAGCACGAGCTCGTGCGACGGCCGCGGGAAGCCCTTGACGAAGCCCATCGTGTAGCGCGCGTTGATCTCGCTCTGCGCACAGAAGCCGTGGCGGTAGCGGTAAGCGTCGATGCCGAAGGGCCCGAAGTAGCCCGCTTCGAACAGCGCGCTGGCGGTCGCTCCGGCGCGCTCGAACAGCGCTTCGAGCTCGTCGTTGGAGAGCTCGCCGGCTCGCGCGCGGCGGATCTCGCGGAACACTCCGCGATCGCTCACGCCCTGAACACACGCAAGCCCGAGCTCGTGCCGCCCGTCGCGCCAGATGAAGCCGTGCACGCTGACCTCGAGCAACGGTTCGACGAGCGGCTCCACGATCAGCCCGTCTTCGCGGAGTGACGCCGCGATCCACGACCGCTCTTTATCCGTGAGCTTCGAGTAAGCGTAGACTCGCTGCTGCCCGCGGCCCGCGAACGCGAGCGGTCGTTTGAGCAGCAGCGGCGCCGTGGCATCCCGTAGCGCCTGCTCGAGCTCGCGGCGATCTTCGAGGTATCGCTGTCCTGTCAGACCTCCGCCGAGCTCGTGCGCAAAGCGCCGGTGATTGACGCGCCGGAGCACGCCCGGGTCCGGATGCGGCTCGGGTGGGACCCCCGCGCCGGCGAACTGCGCGAGCGCGCGCGGCGTCGGGCACCACGTGCGGCCGAGCCACGACGCCGGCGCCTCGAGTGGCGCGCGCGCCGAGAGCAACACGTCGCCTGGCCCCAATAAGCGCTGCGAGTCCCGCCCGTAGAGCTCGATTTGCTGCACGACGCGCGCGCGGGGCGCGTAGTTTGGTTGCGCGAGCTCGAGCTCGGCGTCGAGGTTCAACACCCAGGCGAAGCGCACGCTCATTCGCCGCTGTCGTAAGCGGGCGCGACTCGACCCTTGGTCGTCGGCACGTAGGCCACGAGCTTTTCTAGGAACTCCGGCGTCATGCCGGCGCTGAGCCGCGCGCTCTTCGCGAGCGGCTCCGACTTGAGCACCCACGGTGAGAGCGGCGGAGGCAGCTCCACGAGCCAGGCGTCGAAGTCGCAACCGCCCGTCCAACGACGAAACCAGGTAGTGCCGAAGCGGACGTGCGCGAGCTCTTCGCGCGCGACCTGGTCCTGGATCGCCGCAGCCGTCTCGTCTCCGGCGCTGCGGAGCAACGCCGCGAAATTCGGCGCGTGCTCCAGGTTCGCGGCCTCGAGGCCCATGCCCATCAGCGACACGAACGCGAGCTTGCTGCGGCAAGTGGGGACTCGCTTCCAAAACCAGTCCCGGATCCCGAACGCTCCGATACGCTCGCCCAGCGCTTCGATGTGCGCTCGGTACAGGTTCATGTGACGGATCTCGTCCAGACAGATGCCGACGAGGCCTCGGCGAAACTCGGGTTCGGCGTCCGCGAAGGCGAGCACCGCCCAACACATCAGTTCCGCCGCCTGGAGCTCGTGGTGCCAGAACGTGTGCAGCATGCGGGCGCGATAGTGGGGCTCCTTGAGCGCTTCGAGCCTGGGCGTGCGTTCGCCGCGGCGCGCGAGCCGGAGCTCGGGTGGTCGCCCTGGCGCCGCGATCCGCACCGGCACGGCGCCGTCGCGAAAGCGGCTCGGAACCGGCGGCGGAGCGAGCTTCACGGACAGCTCCGCGCTCAGGATGTAGTGCTCCGCCCAGGCTTCGACGTCTGGGAGCTCGTTGGCCGTTTCGGTTGCTTCGGGCACGGCCCGCGTCTACCACGCCGCCAGGGCCGTCGCTTCGAGCGCGCTCCAAGTGGGCGGTCTCCCGGCATAATCGGGAAAATCCCCGGAATTCAGGGCCCGGCGCTTGCATCCGTAGGCGCAGGAGGAACCAGCAATGACCAAGCCCTTTCGCGAATGGACCGTGCTGCCGCACGGAAAGCTGACGCGGCTCGATGACAACATCCTCACGGTGACGGGTCGGATCCACATGCCGCTCGGAGACGTGGAGCGCCGCATGACCTGCGTGAGGTTGCGCGACGGAGGCCTGGTCATCTACAGCGCGATCGCGCTCGACGAGGCAGAAATGAGCGCACTCGAGGCGTTCGGAACGCCGGAGTATCTGATAGTCCCGAACGACATCCACCGCACGGACGCGCGCGTCTACAAGGATCGCTATCCGTCGCTGATCGTGGTCGCGCCGCGCGGCGCGCAAAAGCGCGTCGAGGACGTGGTGCCCGTCAACGCGGCAGACGTGGACCTCGGCGATCCCGACGTGCGCTTCGTCACCGTGCCCGGCACGGGAGATCGCGAAGGCGCGCTCGTCGTCGAAAACCAGTCCGGCACGACGCTGGTCTTGAACGACCTGATCTTCAATCTGGCGAATCGGCCCGGGTTCTCGGGTTGGCTCTTGAGAACGCTCGGCCTGACCGGTGAAGAGCCGCATCTTCCCCCGGTGATCAAGCTGCGCGAGGTCAAGGACGAATCCGCGCTCAAGGCGCAGCTCGAACACTGGGCGGAGATCCCGAACCTGCGCCGGATCGTGGTCTCGCACGGCAACATCATCACCGACGACACGGGCCCCGTCTTGCGCCGTATCGCCGAGCAGCTGGCCGCGTAGGTAGTGGTGCTAGGCTGCGGGTCGCCATGCCCGCCCCGAACGTCTACCTCGTCAGCGCTGCCCGCACGCCCATCGGTTCGTATCTCGGAGCTCTGTCTCCGCTCCCCGCGCCGCGCCTGGGCGCCGCTTCGATCCGCGCCGCGGTCGAGCGCGCCGGGCTCGGCAGCGACGTGATCGACGAGGTCTTTTTCGGCAACGTGTTGTCGGCCGGGATCGGCCAGGCCCCCGCGCGGCAAGCCAGCTTGCACGCGGGGTTGCCCGACAAGGTCCCGACCACCACCGTCAACAAGGTGTGCGGGTCCGGGCTCCAGGCCGTCGTCCTCGGCGCTCGCGCCATCCTGACGGGTGATGCGTCGCTCGTCGTGGCGGGCGGCATGGAGTCGATGTCGAACGTGCCGTACTACCTGCGACAAGCCCGAACCGGCTACCGGATGGGCGACGGCAAGCTGGTGGACGGCATGATTTTCGACGGCTTGTGGGACCCCTACAACGATTTCCACATGGGGCAGGCCGGCGAGCTGTGCGCCAGGGAGCTGTCGATCAGCCGCGAGCAACAGGACGCGTTCGCCGCCGAGAGCTACCGCCGTGCGCGCGCCGCCGTCGCATCGGGCGCCTTTCAGGAAGAGATCGTCGCGGTCGGGGTCCCGGGTAAGAAGGGAGCCGAGACGCAGGTAACGGCCGACGAAGAGCCGGGCCGTGGCGATCCGAGTCGCTTCGCGGAGCTCAAGCCGGTGTTCGACGAGCAAGGCACGATCACCGCCGCCAATGCCTCCAGCCTGAGCGACGGCGCCGCGGCGGTCGTGCTGGCGAGCGAAGACGCCGTGAAGAAGCACGGGCTCACGCCGCTCGCGCGCATCGCGGGCTGGGGCGCGGGGGCGCGCGCGCCGGAGTGGTTCACGACCGCGCCAGCGCTCGCAATCGAGAACACCCTGAAGCGGCTCAGCCTCACGCCGCGCGAGATCGACCTCTGGGAGATCAACGAAGCGTTCTCGTGCGTCACGCTAGCCTGCACGCGTCTGTCCGGGGCGGATCCGGAGCGGGTCAACGTCCGCGGCGGCGCCGTGGCGCTCGGACATCCCATCGGTGCTTCGGGGGCGCGGGTGCTGACCACGCTGCTGTTCGCGCTGAAGAGCGAAAAGCTGCGCCGCGGCCTGGCCACCCTCTGCATCGGCGGGGGAGAAGCGGTGGCCGTCGTCGTCGAGCGGGTCTGATTGGCGCGCGGGCCGGTTCTCCGACATGCTGTGTGCGCGGCATGAACGACTCCGAAGGTTGGCTGGTGGACGCCGATTTTCAACGCGCCTTCGTGGCCGTGCGCTACGCGGCTGGAGCGCGTGAAGCGGCGCCGCTAGCGCCCTTCGCTCGAGCGACCGAGGGCGCGCTCGAGCTCGTGCGCACGCTGTCGTCCGGCGTTCGGACAGAGCGTGCGCAAGCGCTGGCCGTCGAGCTCAAGCGCATCGCGCGCGTGCTCGAAGCGCGGAGGCTCCGATGACGCTGACCCTGGCCCGCGTGGTGCGCGCCGAGTCCGCCGAGGCCGCGGTCCCCGTTTCGGTGCCGGCCGGGGACACGCTCCCGGCGTCGATCGTACCGGCGGTCGTCGTCGATGCTCACGAGCAGGCGCGCAGCATCGTCGCCGCCGCCGAGCTGCGCGCTCGCGAGCTCGTGGACGGAGCCGAGGCCGAGCTCGAGCGTTTGAAGGCCGAGGCTCGCCGCCTGGGGCGAGAGCTCGCGCTGGCCGAGCTCTCTGCGCAGGCGCTTTCGCTGTCACGCGCGGAGGCGGCGCTCGACGAGCGCGCGCTATCACGCTCGACCGAGCTCTCCAGGCTGCTCGCGGAGCGACTGCTCGGTGAGGCCTTGCAGCTCGAGCCGGCGCGCGTCGTGTCGCTGGCACGGGCGGCCCTCGCGGAAGCCCGCGGCGCGCGCAGCGTCACGATCGTCGCGCACCCGGAAGATTTGCCGGAGCTCGAGCGCGCGCTCCGTCAGGGCGAGCTCGAGCGCGTGACGCGCGTCCTGCCCAACGCCGAGCGTACGCGCGGCAGCCTGCGGCTCGAGACGGAAATTGGCGTGCTCGACGCGGAGCTCTCGGTGCAACTCGACCGGCTGGTTGCTGCGCTGCGAGCGGCCCCTCCATGAACAGCGAGCACGACTTTCGCTCTCCGGCGGCAGCGCCTCGCGACGCACCGCTGCCGCTGCCGCCGGTCCGCACCAACCTGATCCTGTTCGCGGTGACGGTGATCAGCATGCTCTACGCGGGCGCGATCTTCGCCCAGGGCGCCCGGGGCATCGAGGATTCGCGTGAGATCTGGCAGCAATTGCGCGATCCCGGGTTTCTCGCCAGCGGCGCCGCCTTCGCGGTGCCGTTGCTCGCGATCCTCATCACCCACGAGTTCGGCCATTTCTTCGCGGCGCGCTACCATCGCGTGCCGGCTTCGTTCCCGTTCTTCATCCCGTTCCCGGCGACGTTCGGCACGATGGGCGCGGTGATCGTGATGCGCGAAACGATCCGTTCGCGCAGGGCGCTGCTCGACATCGGAGCTTCCGGCCCGCTCGCGGGCATGGTCGTGGCGCTGCCCGTGCTCGCATACGGGCTCACGCTCTCGCCCGTTCAGCCGGTGACCGAGCACGCGATGCAGGAGGGGCAGAGCCTCTTGTACCTGCTGGTCAAGCGCGTGGTGCTCGGCCCGATCCCGGACGGCCACGACGTGTTCTTGCACCCCACGGCGTTCGCGGGCTGGGCAGGCCTGTTCGTGACCATGCTCAATCTCTTGCCGGTGAGCCAGCTCGACGGCGGCCACATCGGTTATGCGCTGCTCGGCGAGGCGCATCACCGCGTGGCGGCCTGGTTCCGGCACGCGCTGCGCTTGTTGTTTCTAGGTAGCGCGATCTACTTCGTGGCCCCGGTGCTGCTCGGCAGATCCAACCTCACGCTAGAAGTCGCGATCTGGAACTCCGTGTTCTGGTTCACCTGGCTGATCGTGCTCGGGGTGATGTCCGTCCTGTCCGGCAGCCCCAATCACCCGCCCTGCGAACCGGGCGAGCTCGACCCCTGGCGCAAGGCCGTGGCCTGGGGCTGCCTGGTGCTGTTCGTGCTGCTGTTCATGCCGATGCCGTTCACGCGGACGTGAGCGGCCCGCGCTGCGTCAGAACACCAGCGCCGCGTGCGCGCCGACCCGGTAAAAGTCGAGGTTGTTCCCGGTGTCGAGGCGCTGAAAGTCGTAGGCGGCGTGCACGCCGATGTCGATCAGCGGCAACACCGTGAGGTCGAGCGCCAGGCCCAGATCGAACACCGGTCCCCAGTCGTGCTCGTCGGCGACGTTCAGGCTGCCGTACCCGACATGAGCGAAGATCGACGGCTCGAGGATCTTGCCGAAGCCGAGCCGCCCGCCCACGAACCCCGAGTAGTGCGAGGGATCGGCGGGGCCGTCGAACGTGTGGTAGCTGACGCCGAGCTCACCCGTGAGGCTGACGACCACGAGGTCGAGCTGCTGGCCGAAGCGCAGCTGCCCGCCCGTACCGTGACCGATACCGGGCTCGTCGACGCCGCCGGCATAGTCGAGGTCGAGCGCCAGCTGAGGGCCGGCGTGCGCGTCCTTCGGCCACAGCGCACAGGCCGCTATTGCCAGAACCCCCAGAGCTCGAACACCAGTGCCGATCAGCTTCGATTGCAACATGCGTATTCGAGAACGACTAAGTCGCGTAGCCCGCGCTCGCAAGAGGCGGCGAAGCCGGTATTTCGGCGCGGTTTTTCCCAGCTACGGCTGGAATCGACGTTTCAGCGCGTCGCAGACCACGGGCGGGGCATAGCGACTCACGTCTCCGCCATGACTTGCGATCTCTCGCACCAGTGAGGCAGAAATGAAGCCGTAGTTGGTGCGCGTCGGCAAGAACACGGTATCGATCTCCGGCTTCAGGTCCGCATTGGCGTGCGCGATCTGTAGCTCGTACTCGAAATCGGCACCCGCCCGTAGCCCTCGAACGATCACGCGAGCTCCGACGCGCTTGCCGTAGTCCACCAGCAAGCCCTGGAACGAATCCACGATCACGTTCGAGTACGGCTTACAGACCTCGCGCATCATCTCGATGCGTTCGTCCGGGGCGAACAACGGCGCGCGCGCGGCGTTCTTGCCGACGGCGACGATCAGCCGCGGGAACAGGCGCGAGGCGCGCTCGACGAGATCGAGGTGGCCGTTCGTCGGCGGGTCGAAGCTGCCCGCGTAGATCGCGAGCTGGACGCTCTGTGTCACGGCTTGGACCCCGCGGGAGGCGCGGCCTTCGGCGCTGCCGGCGCGGGCGCCGCGGGAGCGGGCGCGGCTTTCGGTGCGGCGGGCGCCTTGGGCTTCGGTGCTGCCTTGCCGCCCTTCGCGGGCGCCTCGGGCGTCTCTTCGGCGCCGGTATCCACGTCCGGATCGTCGAGGACCGGCGGCTGGTTCGCGAACAGCGACGGCTGGTTGAGCGCCTCCTGCGGCAAGTCCTCGAGCCACATGGTGCGGCCGCCGTCGACCAGGGTGACGCGGAAGGTCGCGAGCAAGCCCGAGCCGATGAGCCCGTCGAGCTCGACGCCCAGCCCGTCCTCGCGCTGCTTGATCACCGATTCACCCGCGATGCCCGGAACGCGCGGCACGTCGAACGCGCCGAGCTTGATCAGCGGCAGCACGCCGTGTTTGAGCTGCCCGCCGCCCGGCACGGGCGTGAGCGTGTTGGGGTTGATCCCGGCTTTCTTCCAGCCGCCGTCGTCGAGCGCGACCGTGAAGGTGTGCGTGGTGTCGACCAGCAGCGAACAGCTCTGCGCAGCCTCCGACCCCAGCGCGCCGCGCATCAGCATGCCGCCGCCGCGGATGTAGCTCAACCGCACGGTGGTGGCGGCGGGCGGGGTCGGCGGATCGAAGGAGCGGACCACGAACTGGCCGCCGGCGAAGTCGAAGGTCGGGTGCAGGTGCCGCAGCACGTTCACGCCGAGCAAGATCTTGATCGGCGCGTTGATCTGCTTCGACAGGCCCGACAGATCTTCGGCGAGGGCGGGCACGTCGCGCACCTCGATCCGCTCGCCGAAGCGCAGCGAGACCCAGGACGGCCTCGCGCCGCCGCTCGAATCAATCACCGCTTCGGCCATGCCCGTGGCGACCAGGCCCAGCGCCGGCTCGCCATTCAGCTCGAGCGGCACGATCAGCGACGGGGTGCCCGCGCGCGGCATGTCCGTCACGGCCACGAGCCCACCCGAGATGGCGAACGGAGTGCGGCCCACGCCGAGGCGAGCGAGCTTCGCGATCTCCTTCGCCCAGGGGTCGCGCACCTCGGGATCCGCGAGCAGCCGCTCCAGCTCGTCGGCGGCTTTCTCGACCTGTCCACCGTACCAGTAGGCGCGCCCGCGCACCGAGCTCGCTTCCGAGGTCTGGATGTCGTTGATGCTCGCCAGCGCCCGGTCGTATTCCAGATCGGCCAGCGCGATCTTCGCGGACAGCAGCCGCGCCTCTTCGCGGTTGGGCACGACGCGGAGCGCGTTGTCTACGGCAGCGCGCGCGTCCTCGGTGTCGCCCACCCGAAAGCTCGCCTCGGCGCGGTCGAACCACTTGCGCGCGGTCGGGGGCCACTCCGCGTCGCCCGACGCGAAGGAAGCGGTGCAGCCGGTCAAGACGACGACGGAGATCCAAGCCGAAGAACGGCGGAGGCTAGAGAAGGCTCGTGAGATCGACATGGCGAAGCGCGCGCCCGCGGGGCGAGGGGCCGCGCGGACGAGACGGCTTAGCCCATTGAGCGACCGAGGTCACTCGTTTCCGCTCGTGGCGCCGGTCCGTCCGGCAGCCCCGCGCTCCCGAGCCCGGAGCGCGCAACCCCGGCGATTGTCCTAGCAAAGCTCGCGCACGCGGCGCGTGTCGAGCCCCTGCCCTCGTTCCACGTGTGCCGGACCGATGTCGCGCCAGTCGGAGCACGGCTCGAGGGCGGGCGCGGCCTTCTCGGCCGGAACCGCGAGCGGCCGCGGTGTGATGTAAATCGGCGCGAGCTCGAGGGCGTCCACGCGCACGTCGCCGAGCGGCTCGATCAGCGTGGGCACCTCGGGCGCCTCGACCGCGAGTGCGGGCTCCATCGAAGCAGCGATTCCGCTTTGCGTGAACGCGAGCGGCTGCGTCTGGATGTACAGCGCCGTCCCGAACAACGTCGCCCCCGCCACCAATGAACCGAACACCCATGCCTTCACCATGGTGAACTCCTGTTCTCGAACGGGCGCTGCGGGGCCGCCAGGGGCGAGGGAGCGCCGTTCGTGAAGTGATCTACGTTCGGATCGGCGCGCGGGTTTCTTCGCGTCGGCGCGCTGCGTGCCTCGCAAGCCCGGGGGGCGAGTCGCCAACTCGCCCGATCTGGACTATCCTTCACGAGCGTGAATTCCTTGGGACCGCCCCGCGCGACACGCCGGACCGAAAGGGACGTGCTCACGCTGCCGGTGCTGCTCCTCAATCGGCACTTTGCCCCGGTGAGTGTTGCGACCGTACGCCGTGCCGTGGTGCTTTTGTTCAGCGATGCCGCGCATGCAGTCGATTCGGGAGAAACGTACGATTTCCAGTCGTGGTTGACGCAGCCCGTTCGCAGCGAAGACGACGGCCTACCGATCGTCGGCGGCGAAGTGCGCGTTCCACGAGTGCTGCATTTGCTACGTTATGATCGCGCACCGCGCGTCGCCGTGCGTCTGACGCGACGCAACCTGATGATCCGCGATGGCTTCCAGTGTCAGTATTGCGGCCGCAGCCCGACCCAGCGCGACCTCAACGTCGATCATGTCGTGCCCCGCTCCCGCGGCGGGCTCGACTCCTGGGAGAACCTGGTGGTCTCGTGTCGCACCTGCAATCTGCGCAAGGGCCGGCGCACCCCGACCGAGGCGGGCATGGCACTGCTCTCGGTTCCGCACCGCCCGCGCTGGACGACCGCGACGCAGATTCGGCTGATCACGCGCGAGCCGTTCGCCGAGTGGCATCCATTCTTGCAGGCGGGCTAGGGTTTTTTGGGGGTTTCGGTGTTTGAAACCTCGCGCGTCCAGCGTCGCCTGAAGCCAGGCCCCGCCCGGCCTCGCCGGGATTTTCTCGGAGTCGCCGCCCGCGCCGATCGTGATCTGCTTCGGGCAAGACGGGCGCGTTGGGATCCGCCTGATCACGCGCGAGCCGTTCGCCGAGTGGCATCCATTCTTGCAGGCGGGCTAGAAATCACCCGAAACCCCGGGAGCTGCACTACCATCCCGGCGCATGAAAGCTTTGCCGCACCTCGCGCGCCTCGTGAGCTTGGGCCTTCTACTGAGCCTTGCTTGTGGACCGGACAAGCCGCCCGTCTCGCCGATCACCGAAGCCGAGGTGGTCGAGCCGCCCAGCCTGCCCGAGCCCGCTCCCACGGAAACGGCAGCAGCACCGAGCGCCGAGCCCGCGCCCGCCGCGCCCGCTGCGGACTCGAACGGCGAGACGCGCACCAGCGAGGTCATCGCCCAGGTGATCCGCGACAACCGCCAGCCTTTCCGCGACTGCTACGAAAAGGGCAAAAAGAAGATCCCGGAGCTCGAGGGGACGCTCACCCTGCATTTCGTCCTGAACCCCAAGGGCGAGGTCAAGACCGCCGAGCTCAACCGCGAGCGCTCCGACATCGTCGAGCCCGTCGTGGTCGACTGCGCGCTCGGCGTGCTCAAAGCCATGAAGTTTCCGCGTTCGTCGCGCGGCATGGAGAGCGAAGTCAACTATCCCTTCGATTTCAAGCGTTGATCCCGGCTCGGCATGGACGTGTCGGCACGGCGTAGCCTGATCCCGCCGTCGCTCGGGGGCGAAGACGCGTATGCGGCGCTCCTGAGCGGCACTCGCCGCCTGGCTCGCGAGCAGCGCGCCGAGCGCGACGCGTGGCACGACGGCCTCGAGCTCGAGAACAAGGAAGAGGTCTTGTTCGAGTTCGAGGTGCTGCTCAAGGCCGCGGCCTGCTTCTCGAACCCGCGCAACCACCCCGGCAAGCCGCGACGCGTGCCTGTCGTCGCCCAGAACTTCCGCTCGGCGACCCAGCTCGCCTGTGACGGCTTCTCGCGTGCTGCGGGCTTGTCGCGGATCTTGCTCGGCAACCGCGAGCGCGCGCTGGTCTTCCACCGCTACCTCGAGACGGTGCTGCCCGAAGACCAGGCGCGGACGCGGCTCTTGTCGGAGGGCGGCAGCCAGCGCACGCCGGAAGAGAGCCTGATCGCGCTGCGCCAGGCGTTGATCGGCACCGCCGAGCTCGCCGACGGCGTCGTGCGCGCCCAGCGCGTCTCGTACCGCCTGTTCCACACGCTGCTCGCCTCGCTGTATCGCGAGATCGACCGCAACACCTTCTTCAACCCGCTGAACGCGCTCGAGTTTCGCCCCGAGTTCGATCGCATTCGCTCAGCGCAGGTCCTCGAGTTGATCCGCAGCGTGCCGGGAGTCGAGGCCCACCGCCTGGTGGCGCTGACCTTTCTGTCGCTGTTCCGCATGCTGCGCTACCTGTCCCTGCTCGAGCGCCTGAGCGCCGAGAGCGCGAGCCGCCGCCAGGCCGTGGGCAGCGCGTACCTCGTGCTCAGCGTGCTGCGCTCGGACGCGCGCGCGCTCAGCGACCATCTCCGCCGCCGCGCGGGCCGGCTGCTCGCCGATAGCTTCGAACGCGACGTCTTGTCCGTGCACGCGCAGGCGCTCCCGGCGCGCGCAGCGAACCTGCACGCCGCGGGTCACCGGCTGCTCGGCATCAAGAGCGCGCTCGAGGGCATTGCCGGCGGCCTGCGCCTCGATTTCCGGCGCGCGTTTCAGCACGATCTGCCCGACCCCGAGTCGCTCGACGCCCCCGCTGCCACGACTCAGGCGGTGCTGCTCGCGGTCGAGAACCTACGACCCGCGCTCCGCAACTCGATCCTGTTCCTCGGCAAGGCGCTGGGCGTCAGCCTCGACGAGGGTGGAGTCTTCGACGCCCTCGCAGCGCGCCGCGACGCCAGCGAACGGCTACGCCGCGACATCTGGATGTTCGCGCAAATCGTCCGCGCCTTCGCGACCAAGGCCCAGCACTCCCCGGGCGACGATCGCTGGGCTGCCCTCCAGAACTTCCAGTACGTGCGCGAGTTCCTCAACTACTTCCGCGCCATGGGCCTACCGCTGCTCCGCGCCTCGGACTACCCGCGTGTCGACTCCTTCATGACCGCGATGTCGCGCCTGGAAGAGACGGATCTGATCGATCCCGCGCGCCTCCGCGTCGCGCTCGAAGAATGCGTCGCCTTCCACCAATTCCTCTCGCAGCTGTTCGAAGACATTTCCCGCCGCGAAGAGCTCTCCTCCGCGCCCTTCGACCGCCGCGCCGCCGCCAGCACCCTCCGGCTCTATCTGGGGGATTAGGGTGCGCCCTCTGAAAAGGGCGCGCTACGAGTCGCAGACGTCACCAGGCGCCCCTCCCCGTCGCAGCTCCCACAGCAGCCGCGCCACGCCTCCCTGAAAAGCCGCGCACCACGTCTCGGCAACGGCTCCAGAGAAACCGCCAGAGCGCCAGGCAGCGCGCCACGGGCGCCAGATTTTCGGGGATGAGCAGGGCGCGTCGCAGGGCGCGAAGTAACGAGATCGCACCCCGAGCTCAGGGCCGTTAGTGCGGGAGACTGCGTTTCCTCAGGGACTGCAGTCTCGTGCCGAGCACGCGAACGGAGGGATAGATGAATCCGACCGTTCGCGTGCCCGGGCCAAGGAAGGGATCTGAATCCGCCGCCTTGGTGGCTCACCCGGTCGCCGCTGGGGTCGAACCGGATGAACGCTCCGATTGGCCGCTCCCGCCGCGTCGGGAAGGACCTGCTCCGTCACGAATGAGCTTGGGTCAGGTCCTCGACGGGGCGGGGCGCGAATGCCGGCGGCCAGAGCCTCGGGAAACCCGAGTCGGCGCTACCGGCGTTCGGGAGCTCACGCCTTCTTGCGGCGCTTGCTGGCCTTGCGCTTCTTGGTCGTGCGCTTCTTGGCGACCTTGGGGGCCTTCTTCGCGGCGGTCTTACGTGCGGTCTTCGAACGGGTCTTCTTTGCAGCCATTTTCTCGTTACCTCCCTGATTCGGGACCTCCTCGCCGGGCTCCGGCCCGTGAGGTTGTTCCGAGGGTATGTTGCAAGACGTATATTGCCACCTATTGTGATGTGTCAACGAAAAAAATTCTCCGGGCCCCATGGCCTGGCAAATTTTGTGGGATCTCCGGCCCCGCAGTCGTTGCGGAGGGCACGTCTGTGCAGGTGCTGCGCCAGGAATCCGCCCTGGAGGAGCGCCGGTCGGCGAACCTTCCCCACGCGGACGATCCTCATGGGGGTCGCCGGTCGCTCCGCTCCAGGAAAAACCAGGGGCCTCGGGCACTTGACCCCTCGAGCCGAAGGCTGTTAGCGCGTCGTGCTGGAGAAGGCGCCGCTTTCCCCGGCGCCCGCTGACTCATGACAATGCGAGCTTTTTTCGATGCGCACCGGGCGCTTCGCCGGTTCGGGATTCTGTTGATGCTTCCGCTGGTGGTCGCGTGCGGCTACTCGCAAGAGGAGTGGGACCAGAAGGTTCGCGAGAACGAGGGGCTGCGCTCCGAGCTCGCGTCCGAGCGGCAGGCGCGGAAGAAGTGCGAATCGGATCACGCCGCCGCCAACCAGCAGATCGACGAGCTGAAGAAGCAGCTCACCGAGCGCGGCGTGAACATCGACAGCCTGAGCGCGGATCTCGCCCAGCAGAAGAAGGCGCTCGAGGAGTACGCCAGGCGCGCCGAGCAGCTCGACCAGATCCGCAAGCGCTTCGAGTTGCTGCAGACGAAGCTGAAGAAGCTGACGCAGCTCGGCCTCAAGGTCGAGGTGCGCAACAACCGCATGCTGATCCAGCTCCCCGGGGACATCCTGTTCGACTCGGGCAAGGACAAGCTGCGCGACGAGGGCGAGAAGATCCTGCTGCAGGTTGCGGAGGTGATTCGCACCGACGCGGATCTCAACAAGCGCCGCTTCCAGGTCGCCGGTCACACCGACGCGAAGCCGCTCGTGGGCGGACAATTCAAGGACAACTGGGGCTTGAGCGCGATGCGCGCTCGTTCCGTGCTCTTGCAGCTGACGGGTAAGGGCGGCCTGAACCCCGCGCTCTGGAGCGCCGCCGGCTACGCCGACACGGACCCCGTCGCCAGCAACGACACCGACGACGGGCGGCAAAAGAACCGCCGCGTCGAGCTGGTCGTGCAGCCCGACGTGAGCGAGATGCTGAATTTGCAGACCCTCGCCAAGTGAAAAGCGAGAACGCGTGAAGGTCGCGACGATCGACATCGGAACCAACTCGGTTCTGTTGTTGATCGCGGAGCGGCGGGACGGTGTGCTCGTCCCGCTGCTCGAGCGCGCGACCATCACGCGCCTCGGACAGAACGTGGACGCCACGCGGCGTCTCCTGCCCGAGGCCGTCGAGCGCACGCTGAGCTGCCTCGCGAGCTACGCCGAAGAGCTCCGCGCGTTCGGCGTCGAGCGCCTGGAGGCAGTCGGCACCAGCGCCATGCGAGACGCCGCCGGCGGCTCCGAGTTCATCCAAACCGCCGAGCGGCTGCTGGGCGAGCGGCCGCGCGTGATCAGCGGCGACGAAGAGGCCGAGCTCACGTTCCACGGCGCGCTCTCGGGACTCGGTCTGGACGGCGCGGTCAGCGTGTTCGACGTGGGCGGTGGCAGCACCGAGGTCATCAGCGGGCGGGCCGGCTCGAAGCCGAGCTTCACGCGCGGCAAGAGCTTCGATATCGGCAGCGTGCGCCTGTTCGAGCGCCACGTTCGCAGCGACCCACCGCGGAAGCACGAGCTCGAGCGAGCACGCGACGATATCCGCGCAGCGCTCGGCACGGTCGAGCCACCCGCAGCGAGCAGCGGAATAACCCTGGTGGGTGTTGCCGGAACCGTGACGACGCTGGCCGCGATCGAGCTCGGTCTCGACGACTACGATCCGGCGCGCGTGCACGGCGCTCGTTTGGGGCGCTCGAGCGTCGCTGCGCTCGCCGACCAACTGGCAGCGCTGAGCCTCGCCGAGCGCCAGGCCCTGGCCGGGCTCGAACCCAAGCGCGCCGACGTGATCGTGGTCGGCGCCGCGATCGTGCGCGAAGTGCTCGACTGGTCGGGCAGCTCCGAACTGGTCGTATCGGATCGCGGCGTGCGCTGGGGCCTGGCGGAGCGCCTCACCTGAGCCTCGCCTGACGAGTTGGCCCGCCTGCGTGTTCAGGTGCGGCCGCCGTCACCACTAGCGAAACGCAGGGGAAAACAGCGCGCCCGACGCGCGCCGCGAGCTCGCCGGGACGAAATCGGCAATCGGCCTGGCCGGATGTGGGTTTCATGCTACATTTTTGCCCGCGCCCTGAAACCGGCTTCGGATTTTTCCGGTCAAACAAGCCGTTTCAGTGCCAAACCACGCGAGGGCGCAGGTCTGGGGCTGCGGACAGAAGTGACTCATCAAGGTCATCTGAAGTTGACAGAGCAGAATCCTCAGACTAGAGTACCGCGCCTGGCGCCCCCTGACTTCAGGTTGGGAGTGTGGCCGCGAGCCCGGCAGAAACGAGCGCGACATGCGCACGAAGCGGGCTCCGTGAGAGACGGAATGAATTCCAAGTCCCGTTCGTTCATGCCGGGCCCGAAGCAGCCGTCGCGAGGCATCGGCGGGACTTAGGTCGAGTTTGGTCTGAAGGTCCGGTGGGACTCACACGCCCGCATGTTCCGGGTGTGCCCGCAGGTACCGCGCAATAAGGAGCAGTCATGGAAGCGAGCCAGGAAATCGAGTTCAAGGTCGGCGACAAGGCGGTCTACCCCGCCCAGGGCGTCGCCGAGGTGATCAGCATCGACGAGAAAGACATCGCCGGCCAGCGCCAGCGTTTCTACGTGCTGCGGATCCTCGACACCGACCGCAAGATCATGGTTCCGGTATCGAATGCCAATGCTGTCGGCTTGCGGCAGGTCATCAGCGAGCAGGAGATCCGGGAGATCTTCGATATCCTGAAAGAGCGCACGATTGGCTTCGACACGCAGACGTGGAACCGGCGCTATCGCGGCTTCATGGACAAGATCAAGACCGGCTCGATCTACGACGTGGCCGAGGTGCTGCGCGATCTGTATCGCCTCAAGGCCAACAAGCAGCTGTCGTTCGGCGAGCGTCGCATGCTCGACACGGCGCGCGGCCTGATCGTGAAAGAGATCGCGATCGCCCGCACCCAGACCGAAGAAGACGTGAAGACCGAGATCGAAGCGATCTTCTTCTCGAACTGATTCACAGCGGCCCCCGCCGCCGACGAAGGCGCGCCCTGTCCACAAGCAGTGCGCGCCTTTCGTCATTTGCGGCCAAGCGCGGCACAGAAAGGGCCACGACGCGGCGGCCTAGCTGCCCGTGTCCGGTGCGACGCGTTTTTGGATCGGTGACAGAGGCGGGAGCTCGAGCACGACGCGCCAGTGGCCGTCTTCGCGGACGCAGCGAATGTCGTACTCGTGCGCTTCGGGGCCTTCCCCGCTGGCCGTGACGATTGCCCAGTCGCCGTCGATCCGCGAGCGGTAGCGCTTCGGTGTGGTCTTGAGCGCGAAGCGCGAGGGCGCGAGCATCTCCTCGGGGGCAACTTCCCGACCGGCGACGGCGCGAGCGCGGCGCGCCCGCTCGGCGAGGTTTCGCCGAGCCTCGACCCACAACAGCTCGTAGGCCGCGCGCGACGCCTTCGGATCTCCGTGCACGCGCTGCATGCGCGCGATGAACTCTTCGACGACGCGCTCCGGCGTCTCGTCGATCGGGTCGCCCTCACAACCGGGGAGCGCGGGCAGCACGCCGAGCACCAGACAAAACCACAGCGCGCGGCACGCCCGGGGCCGCGAAGAGCACGATCGGTGCGGTGGGCGGGCCAGCATCACCGCGAGTCATGCCCCGAGAACGCCCGTCCGGGGACCCCAAAACGACCGGGATGCTCGGTTCTTGGCAGTTCCGATCGCGCCTCGATACGATTTTTTCAGAGAACCCATGGCTCGAATCGGTCCCGGTCCCGTCCCTGCTCGAAAGCACAGTCCCCGGCTCGTCGAAAGCGGGCGGGCGGTGGCCACACCGGCCAACCCGCGGGGTGGGATCCGTCTCGAATGGGCCGGCAAGCCCGCGCCGAGCCCCGCTGCTTCGTCCCCGGCAAATCTCGAAATCGTCCGCCGCGGGAGCTCGAGCTACCGGCTTATCGAGGGCGATAATCTGGCGGCGCTCACGGCGCTCGCCGAGCGCTCCGAGCGGGCCACGCTGGTGTACCTCGATCCGCCGTTCTTCACCGGGCGGGAGCACGAGCACGTGGAGCGCGAGCGCACCGCGACGGGCGTGCGGCGCACGCTCACCAAGGCCTTCGACGATCGCTGGAGCAGCCTCGAAGAGTACCTGGGGGCGCTCTACGAGCGGCTGCGCGCCGCGCGGGAGCTGCTTTCCGACGAGGGTTGCCTGGTGCTGCACGTCGACCCGAAGACCAGCCACTACGCAAAAATCGTGTGCGACGAGCTGTTCGGTGCCCGCGCCTTCGCCAGTGAGATCATCTGGCGCTACCGGCGCTGGCCGGCGAAGACGCGCAACTTCCAGCGCGTGCACGACGTGCTGCTCCGCTACGTGAAGAACCCGGACGCGTCGCCGCGCTTCTGCCAGCTCTACGAGCCGCTCGCGGCCTCGACGCTCGCGACCTGGGGCGAGAGCCGGCAGCGCGCCGTCGTGGACGACTCGGGGCGCAGGCGGCGTTCGAGCGTGACCGCCGAGCCCTCGCCCGGCACGCCGCTCGGCGACGTCTGGGACATCTCGATCATCGCACCCGTGGCACGCGAACGCACCGGCTACCCCACGCAGAAGCCGGAGGCGCTGCTGCAGCGTCTGGTCGAGGCTTGCACCGAGCCCGGCGATCTGGTGCTCGACGCTTACGCTGGTAGCGGCACCACCCTGGCGGTTTGCGCTCGCCTCGAGCGCCGAGCCATCGGCATCGACATGAACGCGCGCTCGCTCGAGATCACGCGCGAGCGCTTGCTTTCGCTCGGCAAGAAGCCGTTCGAAGAGCGGGTGCGCCTCGAAAGCGTCGCCGCACCGTGCCGGGCTCCCGACGTCGCGAGCCACGTCGCCTGAGCCGATTCGTGTGCCAGTGTGTGCCGGTCGGCGCGTCGCGCCGAGTCGCAATCTCCTGAATTCGAGGAGTTATCGACTGGCACGAAGCGTGCTGAAGCCGCCGGCGGAGGCTGGCGAATGGCATACACGAAATGGCTCGGAGGGTTGCGTGCGACGGGGCTGACCTTCGCTGTGCTTGCGGGCTGCGGACACTCGAACAGCTCCGAGGGGCTGCCCAAGGTCGGCGACATCACGGAGGACGGCGGGAAAGTCACGAGCGTCGAGCCGCCGCCACCGACTGCCAGCCAGTGCATCACGGTTATCGTCGAGATGCCGCCCGCGTGGGAGTGCACGCAAGAAGAGAAGGACCTCGCGCGAGGAGTGAGCACGGGCGCGACGCCTACGCCAGCGGTCCCCGTGACGAGCTCTAGCGATAGCCTGGACGTGTCGCTCTCGCAGACTGATTGCGCGGGCCTCGCCGCGCTGCGGAGGCCCGTGCTGAAGCGCAACTACGTCGCGCAACTCGACGCGACGTACCGCAGCCAGCTCGCGAGCCGCTGCTTTCCGACTACCTCGAGCTATCTCACGAACGAGCGCGGAGAGCGGATCCCGTATTGTCCATCCACCACGATGTGGCCGAGCGCCACCGGGGGGACATCCAGCGCGCCGGGTTCGCCCATCGCATTCGCGCCTACCGCGCCGTCCCCCACCATGCCGGGGAACACGGGCACGCCGGCAACGGAGGACGAGGGGGGCGGCGCCAGTGAAGTGTCCACCACGAACACTCAGGTAGAGGACGTCGACGAGCCGGATTTCGTGAAGAACGACGACGAGCACGTCTACGTGCTGTCGCCGACTGGCTTGCACGTGATCGATGCCTGGCCCGCCGAAGAGGCCAGAGAGATCGCGAAGATCACGGTGGTCGGCGAGCCGCGACGCATGTTCCTCGAGGGGGACGTGCTGGCCGTGTATTCGCGCGTCGAGTCGTCGAGCTACGCTCCGAACGGGGTCGGGGCGGCTGGGCAGAGCCCGTCGATGCAAGGCTGCACCTACGGCTACGACTGTCGCTTCACGAGCGAGGGCGGCCGCACCGCGATCACGCTGTTCGACGTGTCGAACGCGGCCGCTCCGGTGCTGCTCCATCGCTTCGACCTGTCTGGCGGCTTCGTAGCGGCGCGCCGGGTCGGGTCGACCGTGTACACGGTGGTCCACGACACGGGCGCCACTTCGTCTCCACCGGTGGACCTGAAGCTCGAGTCTACGAGCCTGGAGGCGCTGCGCGCGAGCTATCAGGACCGCCGCCAGTCGATCGAGCAGACGATCGACGCCGTGCCGTCTGCGTTCTTCGTGCCCTGGGTCAGTGAGGTGGGCGAGAGCGGCGGTGAGCCCCAGCCGATCGAGGCGTGCGACTCGGCGCTGGTGGGCAAGGCCGCCGCCGGGCTCAGCTTCGTCTCGCTCGTGGCGTTCGATCTCGATACGCTCGCGCCTCCGCGGCGCACGTTGATCGCGGGCAAGCCGGGGTTCGTGTATTCGTCGGCGGAGGCGCTCTACCTCGCGACCGACGGCGTGGACGGCGGCGACGCCTACCCGCAGCCTTACTCCGGCGCCGCCGAAAGCGAGCGCAGCACGATCCACAAGTTTTCGCTCGAGGGCACGAGCACGCTCTACGCCGGCAGCCAGGCGGTGCGCGGCCACGTGCTCAATCAATTCAGCATGGATGAGCACCAGGGAGTGCTGCGCGTGGCCACTAGCAGCGGCCGCGTCCCGAACCCGGACGTCTCGAGCAACGTGACCACGTTCGGCTCCGACGAACAGGGAAACTTCGTGCGGCGCGGTGAGCTGACCGGGCTCGCTCCCCAGGAAGACATCCGCTCGGTGCGCTTCGACGGCGACCGCGGCTTCGTTGTCACCTTCAAGAAGACCGACCCGCTGTTCGTGATCGACCTTGCCGAGCCGAGCGCGCCGAAGGTGCTCGGCGAGCTCAAGATCCCGGGTTTTTCGACGTACATGCACCGGCTCGACGACCATCACCTGCTCGCGGTGGGCTTCGACGCGGACGACCACGGCGACTTTGCGTACTTCGACGGTATTCAGATCCAGATCTTCGACGTGACGGATCTCGCGGACCCCCGGCTCTTGCACAAAACCGTGATCGGCACGCGCGGCTCGGGCTCCGAGGCGCTGATGAACCACCTGGCGTTCAACTACTTCGCGCAGAAGCAGCTGCTCGCGCTACCGATGACCGTCTGCGAAGGCGGTGACGACGGAGTCTACGCCGACCAGCTCACGTTCAGCGGGCTGATGGTGTTCGACGTGTCACTCGAAGAAGGCATCGTCGAACGGGGCCGGATGCCCTTCGTGGACGCCCAACAAGCCGCACCCGCGGGCACCCCCGGCGCGAGCTGCGGCACCTGGTGGTCCAACAGCACCTCCCTCGTGAAGCGCAGCATCTTCATGGACGACTTCGCGCTCGGCATCAGCGACACCAAGCTCAACGTCGCAAACCTCACCGAGCTCTCCAAGATCCTCGCGACCGTCCCCCTCACCCACTAACGTCGCGGCCCCTGGACGTCGCGGACGTATCCAGAATTTACCGCCACGGGCGCCAGGCAGAGGCCACAGGCGCCAGGATTTGGGGTCGCGAAGTACGTCGAACCTCGCAAAGGGCACGTCTCTGAACGCTCCAGATTTACCGCCAGGGCGCCAGGCAGAGCGCCACGGGCGCCAGGGATTTGGGGGGGTCGCACTGCACGTCAAACTTCGTCGAAGGTCACGACGGGGACGTCTCCAGAGTTTTACCGCCACGGGCGCCGGGCAGAGCGCCACGGGCGCCAGGATTATGGGGTCGCGAACTACGTCGAACCTGGTCGAAGGTCACGGCACCGCCGTCTGGCATCGCTTGAGCAGCGGCACGAATGACGTCGAGAGCGTCTAAGAAGGTCTCGACGCGGTCGTCCCACGAACCGTAGCGACGCGCAGTGCTCCCCCCAAAAAACCTGGCGCCCGTGGCGTTCCGCCTGGCTCCTTTGGCGGTCAATTCTGGAGCGCGCGTGGCGGTATCTCCGAGCGCGCAGAGGTAAACGGAGCCCGAGTCGTAACCTTGCGCGCAGCGACGCGCAGTGCTCCCCCCCAAAAAAAACTGGCGCCCGTGGCGTTCCGCCTGGCGCCCATTGGCGGTCAATTCTGGAGCGCGCGTGGCGGTATCTCCGAGCGCGCAGAGGTAAACGGAGCCCGAGTCGTAACCTTGCGCGCAGCGACGCGCAGTGCTCCCCCCCAAAAAACCTGGCGCCCGTGGCGTTCCGCCTGGCGCCTTTGGCGGTAAATTCTGGAGCGCCCGTGGCCGTTTGGCCGTTAGGGGGCCGGGAATTCGTTGAGGTTGCCCGTGAGCATCAGCAGCGTGAGGGGCGTCCAGCTCAGGTTGTAGTAGCGGCTGCGTGCGAGCAGCTCGCCGGTCGCGACGAGCGCGTAGGCTTCGTCGATGAAGCTCTGGAATTTGGGGTCGTGCATGGCGCCGACTGCGGCGGTGCCGACGAACACGGCTGATTGCGGGCCGTTCGGGTCGCTGTCCTTGTCCGGCTCGGGCGTCCCGTCGAGCGCGTAGCCGTCGACGATCTTGGCGGCGCCGATGTTCGCGAAGAACGTGCTGATCTTCTCGAGGTACGCCTTGGCGCGCGGTTCGCCGTTGTAACAGTAGTCCTGGCCGATGCGGAAAGGGATGCGCGCGGAGTCGTACTGGTAGTTGAAGGCGCTGTTGGTGCCGGTGGGTTTGCCGTTCAAGTCGCACCAGGCCGGCGCGAGGCCGTTGTCCTGGTTCTTGTTCTCGGCGTTCAGGCACTTGTCGAGCATCTCGTAGCCGCGGTCGATCACGCGGTTCCACTCCGCGACCTTGCCGGTGACCTGACCGAAGATCCGATACTGATTGGGAGCGAAGTACGACGGGTTGAAGACCGTCTCGTTCCAGGTGTCTCCCGGCTTCAGGAAATCGCCCTGGGTGTGGTCGATCTCGTGATCCCAGATCGCCTGGATCTGGGTCTTCGCGTATTCGATGTAGTCCTTGTCGAGCGAGCCTTTGCCGCCCCATTGCCGGTCGGCCATCACCAGCGCCCAGGCCATGTCCTCGTCCGAGTCGGTGGCGCCTCCCGTCGAAATCGGCGCGGTGCCGGCGGGGTTGATGTACCAGTGCATCAACCCGTTCTCGTTCAAGAACTCCTGCGAGTACTTCCAGAGGCCGTCGAACAACGGCTGATCGCCCATCGCGACGGCAATCACCATGCCGTAAGCGATGCCTTCGGAGACGGTGGAGTTGACCTCGGCGCCCGGCGAGTTCGGTCGCTTCACGCGCAGGTGACCGCGCGCGCCTTCGGACGTGACGATCTCGGTCTTGAAGCGCTCGTAGGCCTTGACGACGTCGGCGGGGTTGGCGTTCGTCGGGTAAGCGCAACGCTCGAGGCGCTGGTTTTCGGGGAACTGATGCGAGCCCGTTCCAATTTTTCCGCCGCTGCCTGCCGTGCTCATTCCACCGCTTCCTGCGTTGCCGCCGAGGCCCGCGCTGCCGCTCGAGGCCATGCCGCCCGAAGGCGCGCCGCCGTTACTGCTACCGCCATTTGCCGCCCCGCCTGCACCGCTCCCGGCGTTGCCGGTGCTGGTTGAGCCACCGCCGCCGCCGTTCGCAGCGCCGGCGGCCAGCGCGCCGCCAGTCGCAACCCCGCCGCTCGAGGGCGCTGGTGCGCCGCCGTTCGCGCCCGGACTACCGGCGTTTCCCGGCGTGCCGCCGGTCGAGATCGGTGGCGCGCTGCCGGTCGCGTCGCCCCCCGAAGAGTTGCTGGCGTCGCAGCCGGTGGCGTCGAGCGAAGCCGCGACGATGACCAAGATCGAAGCGAGCGAGCCTTGCATGCTGCGTGCTCGCAGCGCTTTGCGTTGGGAAATGTCTTTGTGCGTCATCCTCGAGGGTTCCGCTGGCAGGGTTTTATCATGGCGACAATCTCGGCAACGCAGTAATCTATGCGTTCGACCACACGGGAGGCGCCGATGTCGCGAAGTATCGAGCAACTCGTCAATCAACAAGTGTTGAAGTGGCTGGAGCAACAACGGCGAGTCCCGGACGATCCGCCGCCGAGCCGTGGCGAAGGCCAGCGACCCGTGATCTGCGTATCGCGACAGTTCGGCGCCTACGGAGCGGATCTGGCGCGAGCAGTCGGAGAGCGGCTCGGCTTTCACGTGTACGATCAAGATCTGGTCGACGAGATCGCCAAGCACGCGCACGTCCGCCGCAAAGTCGTCGAATCGCTCGACGAGCGGGCGCGCTCCGGCATCGTGCGCTGGGTCGATGAGCTCGTCGAACAGCGGCATTTCACCGCCAGCGACTATCTGAGGAACCTATCGGAGGTTCTGCTCACGTTCGCGCGCCACGGGCAGGGCGTGATCGTCGGGCGCGGTGCGCATTTGATCCTCGATCCGGAGCTCACGCTCAGAGTGCGCTCGTTCGCGCCGGCGGCCTGGCGCTCGCAGCGCATCGCCGATCGCCGCAGGATCTCGCTCGCGCAGGCCGAGGTGCTCACCACGCGCGTGGATGCCGAGCGTACGGCGTTTTATCGCGACCGGTTCAACGTCGACATCGAGCAACTGGGCCAGTTCGATCTGTTGATCAACTCGAGCACCATCACGCTCCAGGCGGCGACCGAGATCGTGGTCGAAGCGTTCGCGGCCAAGCTCCGCCGACCGAGCGCTGCGTCCAAGTCCGGCGTTCGCTCGGCCATCCCGTTCTCCGAGGGCTCGGACTCCATCCGAACGGGTACGCGCTGAGCCCGAAATCTGCGACCTTCGCATTATATTGCCGAGGGTCGCTGAACTGGCGCGGTGCCTTCCGACATTGACGGAACACTGTCGTGCCGGCGGCATTTTTTTAGCGGCAGCCCGTTTCGCTTCGCGAGTTGCCGGCTGGTGCGGCTGGTGACCGATGCGACGATCGGATATCGTTTTCCGTGGTCCTGCACTGGCGGTCCCCCGCGGCTACGCGGAGGAGTGTGATGAGAAAACCAAGCGACTCTCGCTCTCCCGTCTCGGCGTTCGTGCTCGCGCTCGCGCTGGGCGGCTGCACGGGTGAAGTCAGCACCTCGGATGCGCCGGGTCCGCTTCCTCAGGCGCCCGGAGGCACTGCGAGCCCCGCGCCGGGTTCGCCCACTTCGCAGCCGACGACGGGCAGCACCGCCCCGGGTGCTCCTGGCACCTCGCCGACGGGCGGGACCGCGGCTCCGCCGCCGACCGGCACCACTCCGGGAACGCCCGGCGCTCCGGGCACACCGGGGGCGCCCGCGAGCGCGTGCACGAGCCCGGGCACCAACACCGGTGCTGGAGTGCTGCGGCGCCTCTCGAACCTCGAGTACCAGCTCACGCTGCAAGACCTGTTCGCTCTCGCGGAGCCGCCGAGCGTCGAGGGCATGCCGCCCGACACGGACAAGGACGGCTTCCGGACCTTCGCCGAGGTGCAGACGGTCTCGCCGCAACACGTCCGCGCCTACCTCGACAAGGCGCACGAGCTCGCCGACGCGCTGATGACGGACACGGCGCGCCAGCAAAAGGTGCTCGGCTGCGCCCCCACCGCCACCGACTGCCTCGCCCAGTTCACGGCGAGCTTCGGGCGCGTCGCCTGGCGTCGTGCGCTCGCGCCGGAAGAGGTCACGGCGCTCACGAGCCGCGCCACGGCCGATGCGCTCGACGAAAGCGACCAGTTCAAGTTCGTGATCGAGGCGCTGCTGGCCTCGCCGAATTTCCTGTTCCGCATCGAGGTCGGCAGCGAGCCCGAGGGCGTGTCCACGCTCGCGCCGGAAGAGCTCGCGTCGCGCCTGTCGTTCGCGCTCTGGGGGCGCAGCCCGAGCGCCGCGCTGCTCGACCAGGCGGCAGCGGGGGAGCTCAGCACCCCCGAGGGTTACACCAAGGTCGTGAGCACGATGCTCGCGGACCCGCGCACGCAGAGCTTCTTCGGCGCGTTCTTCCGGCAGTGGCTCGGCTTCGACAAGCTGCGCGCTCCGAACGTGCGCCCCACGGGCTGGGCCGACACGCTGATGCCGCTGATGCAAGAAGAGACGGACTCTGCCGTCTCCGAAGTGGCCTGGTCGAACCGCAACGTGTTCGATCTGCTCACCAGCAACACGACCCGCGTCAGCGCCGACGTCGCCAAATTCTTCGGGCTCCCGGCGCCGGCAGCCGACGGCACGGTGACGTTCCCCGCGGGCCACCCGCGTGAGAACAGCGGCGTGCTCACGCACCCGGCGCTGATCAGCATGAAGACCGACGGCGATCCGATCGCGATCCGCGGCAACTGGCTGAGGAAGACGTTTTTGTGCCAGCACGTGACCGTGCCGGCGGACCTTGCGACGCTGATCGGCGATCGCCTGAAGGGGCTCGGCCCGGAGCAAATCGTGCAGGCGCGCAACTCCGAGACCGCCTGCAAGGGGTGCCACGCGCTGATCGATCCGATCGGCGTGGGCTTCGCCAAGTTCGACGTGACCGGGCGTTACGACGAGACGGTCGACATCGCGGCCTACGGCGTCGCTCCAGGCCTCCCGGACGCCGCGGAGCCCGCGTTCGCATCGGTCGCCGAGCTCTCGCTCAAGCTGCGCGAGTTGCCGGCGGTTTCGGCTTGCCTCGCGTCCAAGGCTTTCCTGTACGTCAACGGCCACGAGCCCGCCGCAGAAGACGCCTGCACCATCGACGCCGCCAGCAAGGCCTTCGCCGCGGGCGGTCAGTCGTTCACTGGGCTCGTGAAGGGGCTCGTCGAAGCTCCCGAGTTCCGCCTGCGGAAAGCGCCGGTGGCGCAGTAGCGCCCACGAGGATCCAGATGGCGATACGACCTCTCTCTCGACGAACCGTGCTCCGCGGCGCGGGCCTTTGCCTCTCGCTCCCGTTCTTGGAGGCCATGACCGGCTCGCGCGGAGCCAGCGCGCAAAGCGCCGCGGTCCAGCGCTTCATCGGCTTCTTCTATCCGAACGGCACCGATCCATCGCGCTGGGATCCGCCCGCGGGCGCGCTCAAGTCTGGCTCGCTGCCGGTTTGTCTCACGGATCTCGATGGCTTCGCTGCCGAAGGGATCTGGCCCGCCGGAGAGGCGACGGTCGGCGACGTGACGGTGGTGACCGGTATCGATCACTCCGGCGTGAGCACGGACATCCACGTGCCGTCCATGGCGTTTTCGGCGCACAAGGGGCAGAAGAACAACTACACGCCGCCGCAGCCGACGCTCGATCAGTACCTGGCGGAGAGCTTGCGCGGTGACACGCCGTACCGGAACCTCGCGCTGTCGGCGACTCCGAGCACCGACATCGCCCAGGGCAACATCTCGTTTCGCGAGGGCGGCCAGGTCGAGACCGTCGAGCGCAACCCGAAGAAGCTGTTCGACACGCTGTTCGGCAAGGGCACCGCGGGCGCCGGCGGTATGATGCCCGCGGCCGACGACAAGCTGAAGAAGCGCCAGGGCAGCTTGCTCGACTACCTGAGCGAAGATGCGAACCGCTTGAAAGCGAAGCTCGGAGCCGCCGATCAGCTCCGCATCAATCAGCACCTGGAGTCCGTGTTCGAGGTCGAAAAGCAAGTCAACGCGATGGCTGCGCCGACCATGGGCTGCACGGTCCCGGAGGCCCCCGGCACCACCAGCGACTGGCACACGAAGATGAAAGCCTTCATCGATCTGGCGGTGCTGGCGATGGCCTGCGATCTGACGCGCGTAGTTTCGCTGCAATACAGCGACAGCTGGGGCGTGCACTACAACGGCTACACGATCGGCTCGGGCCTCGAAGCGCTCAAGGACTGGAGCGATCACTTCATCTCGCACAAGCTCGGCGACAAGGATCGCGCGACCGATCTGGACGGCGTCGCGGATGCCGGAAAGATCGCCGATGCGCGCGTGGTGTTGACCTCGCGCTTCAAGATCCGCCGCTTCGCGTACCTGGTGAATGCGTTGAAGGCCACGCCGACCGCGAATGGCACGCTCTTCGACGAAACGCTCGCGGTCTACGCCTCCGAGAACGGCAACGGTGACAGCCACGAGCGCAAGAAGATGCCGACCTTGATCGCCGGACATGCTGGCGGCTTCGAGACCGGGCGTTGCGTCGCGGCGCCGAATCAGCCCACGGGCGCTCTGCACGCCTCGATCATCCGACGCTTCGGGCTCGAGGTGTCGCGCTACGGCGATCCCGCGGGCAGCCCGATCGCGGAGCTCTGATACGCCTTGCCCATGCAACGACAGCGGACTCGCTCGCGGGTAGTCGTTGGCTTGGCTCTGGCGGCGCTGCTCGCTGCATGCAGCAGCGACGACCAGAGCGACGACGGCGGTGGCGCGGGCGGGCCGAGCTCGGGTGGCTCGAACACGAGCCCGAGCATGGGTGGAAGCGGCAACGCGAGCACGACGGGCGGCACGGGCGTTTCCAACGCTGGCGCTCCCCCCGCTACCGGCGGTCGATCTGCGGGCTTCGGCGGGTTCGCACCGTCGCTCGGCGGCAACCCGGTCCAGGGCGGCTCGACCGGGACGCAGGGCGGCTCCGTGCCCGCCTCGACTGGCGGCTCCGCCAACCCGGGCGAGCCGACGCTCGAGAGCCTGACCCCCGACGAGCTCGGAGAGCTCTGCGCCGGCGCGCGAGCCAGCTTCGACTCCTCGGGCGCCACCGATACCGCGGGCGAGCTCACCTGCCGCACCGCGGGCATCTTTGCCGTGGTGCTATTCGAGCCGTCGTCGGACGCGGAGCTGCAACGGCTCTGCCAGGAGACTTACGACGAGTGCGTGGCCGAGCCGCTCGAGATCGACGACGACTGCGAGGGGAACGCGACGTGCCCCGCGACGATCTCCGAGTTCCAGGCTTGCGTGGACGAGTACCCCGAGTACCTCGAGCAGGTCGCGATGGGCATGCCGAAGTGCAGCGAGCTCACGCTGGCGAACCTCGAAGCGGCGCTCAGCTTCGAACCGGAGCCCACGCCCGCCTGCGGAGCTTACTGGGATAAGTGCCCCGCTTCGGGGCCGTAGACCGAGCTCGTCAGAAGCGCCCGCTCGCCGTGAGGCCCGCGTTGTTCGTCCCGAGCACCGGTGAGACCTGTAGCGCGGAAGCAGCGTGCGGCCGCGAAGGCGCCAGCACGTAGACCACGACGCCCGTGGCGAGCGAGGCGCCGCCGAGCCCGAAGGCCCAGCTCGCGATCTCGCTCTGCCGCCGCGAGCGATCGAGGGCATCGATTTGCGACGCCGGGCAGTGTGCGTCCTTGCATTTCATGTCGTCGCGAGTGGCCGAGGACTTCAGCGAGAAATACGTGCCGAGCAGGATCCCACCCACGCCGGCACCGCCGAGCGCCCAAGCCACCGTTCGCTGGGATTTTCCCGGATCTTCATCGCGCACGCCCGGAGCCGGTGGAGGCGGGACGAAGCTCGGCAACGGCGCTGCCGGACCGCGATCGCTCGGGGGCATCTCGACTTGGCCGACGACCCGGGTCGCCTGCTCCGACGGCACCAACACCGGTACGTCGATGCGTGTGACCGACGCGGGTGGCGGCGACACCTTCACCGACCACGGTACGCGCCCGCTCGCGAGCACGGTGATCTCGTGACTGCCCGGATCGACTGGGATCGGGAAGCCGATGGCCTCGGGGCGTAGCAGCTTGCCGTCGAGCCAGACCTCGATGGTGCGCGGATCGAACGCGGGGACACGCACCTCGACCCGGCTGAGCGACGGCTCCAGCTTGGCGGCAGCAGCACGCGCGTCCGCGCCGCTGTCACCGCTCTCCTCGGCTCGGCGCGCGGCCTTGCGATAGTGCGTCCAGGCGCTGGCGATGCGCCCTGTTCCTTCCTCGCAACGTCCAGCGGCGAACAGCCGGTTTTGCGTGGGGTCGAGCTCGGCGTCCCGCACCAGCTCGGTGCACGCCGCCTGCAGGGCCGGCCCTCGGTCATCCGGCACTGCGGGACTTGGAGGATCGGCCGCCAGCGCCGCCTGGCTAGCGAGCAGCAGATACACGCCGCCCCCGATCCCAATTGCGTTCCGACCCTGGCTGCTCATCGACGCCTCCACCGCGCGAGCTAGCAGTATCCGCCCCGCGGCCTGCCCCGGCAATCCAGAAAATGTGCGCCAGAGCGTCGTGTTTCGCGCTGCGACTGGGCCATCGGCCAAAGGATGATCAGCGTGAGCCCGGGGGAGGGTTCGGCGCGCGCCGACGTAGGTTCTCATGCCACGATCAGGGGAACGTGATATGTGAGGTAAGGTGGTGGTTGTTGGACGGCCGGTGACGGCCCCTCCGCAGGTCCGTGGTCCTGTCGAGGTCGGTGGAAATCGAGCCCGACAATACGTGGGAATGGAAACATGACGCTCGATCGCACGACGGTATTTGCGAATCCGCTGGGGCCGGGTCCGTTGCTCTTCTACGCGATGAGCGGGCGTGAAGCGCTCGGCCAACCCTTCGTCTACGAGGTCGACCTGCTGAGCGCCGATCCGAACATCGACCTGTCGGAGTTGCTCGGTCAGCCCGCGTCGGTCGCGCTGGAGCGGAACGACGCCTCGATCCGTTACTTTCACGGGATCGTGACGCACTTCGCGCTCGCGGGTGAGCACGGTCGGTTCATCCGTTACCGGGCCGTGCTGCGCCCGTGGCTGTGGTTGCTCTCGAACCGCACGAACTCGCGGATTTTCCAGAACAAGACGGTACCGGACGTACTCAAGGCCATGTTCCGCGAGCACGGCTTCACCGACTTCGAGGAGATGCTCTCGGGCGAGTACCGGACCTGGGAGTTTCTGGTGCAGTACCGCGAGTCCGACCTGAACTTCGTCAGCCGGCTGATGGAGCAGGAGGGCATCTACTATTTCTTCAAGCACGAAGAGGGCAAGCACACGCTCGTGCTCGCCGACTCTTACAGTGCCCACGAGCCGGCGCCCACCAACGAAGAGCTACCGTACTACCCGCCGCTCGAGCGTGAACGGCGCGACGTCGAGCACATCAACGGCTGGCTCGCCTCGCGCCGCATCCGCTCCGGCTCGTACACGGCCAAGGACTACAACTTCAAGCGCCCCGCCACGCTGCTCGACGACGTCCGCAAGGCGCCGAACCAGCACGCCCACGCCGAGTACGAGCTCTTCGACTACCCGGGGGACTTCCTCGAGCCGCCGGAGGCCAAACAGCAGACCCGGATCCGCTTCGAAGAGAACCAGGCCGAATACGAGGTCATCGAGGGCAACGCCACGGCGCGCAGCCTGTTCGCGGGCACGCTGTTCTCGCTCATCGATTTCCCGCGCGAAGATCAGAACAAGGAGTACCTGGTCACCGAGGCCATCTACGAGATCCGCACCAGCGAGTACGAATCCGGCAGGAGCGAGGACATCGACCCCGACTACCGCTTGCGCTTCCGCGCCATCGACAGCAAGCGCCAGTTCCGCTCGCCGCGAGTGACCAAGAAGCCGGTCGTCGAAGGCCCGCAGACCGCGCAGGTCGTGGGCAAGCAAGACCAGGAAATCTGGACCGACGAGTTCGGCCGCGTGAAGGTGCAGTTCTTCTGGGATCGCGAGGGCCAGTACGACGAAAACAGCTCGTGCTTCGTGCGCGTCGCGCAAATCTGGGCCGGCGCCAAATGGGGCGGCATGCACCTCCCGCGCATCGGCCAAGAGGTGATCGTCGACTTCCTCGAAGGCGACCCCGATCGGCCGATCATCACGGGTCGCGTCTACAACGCCGTCAACATGCCGCCGTACACGCTGCCCGAAAACCAGACCCAGAGCGGCATCAAGAGCCGCAGCAGCAAGGGCGGCACGGAAGAAAACTTCAACGAGCTCCGCTTCGAGGACAAGAAGGGCGAGGAGCAGGTCTACATCCAGGCCGAAAAGGACATGACCACGCTGGTCAAGCACGACCAGACCAACACGATCCAAAACAACCG
>JAICQO010000165.1 GCA_025937835.1 Polyangiaceae bacterium | reverse complement strand
GTCCGAGTTTACGTTGAAAGGTATTTTCAACTCCTGGAAAACTGCGGCAACCGGGCCGGGCGCGCAGGTGGTTTTGGGGGCTTTCAACCAGAACGGGGTCACCGTTGCATTCTCGCACTATGTAGCTCATCCGGATTGCCCAGAAGGGTCGGCTGTCGGTCTCACGGACGATGTCAACCATGTTGTTGCGCTGGCAATTGCACATGCGAGCACTAAGGACTCACTGACATTGTCCCATGAGCTTGGCCACGCGTTTGGATTGGATCACCCGGGCGGTCAATGCACGGGAAACGTGATGTGCGAATCGGCAAACGAGTGGTCGCCACATATTCCTGGATGCGAGCGCAGGAATGGAGCGCCGCTATCAACTGTTCCATATAATTGTTCTGTCGTTCCCAACGAGTCCGTGCCAACTCGCGCTAGCTGCGAGATTGCTCGCCAGGCAGCGACAACAATCGCCGTGAGGGCGGCAGTGCCAATTCAAATGGATCCACCGTCTTCGGGTAGCCCGCTTCCAGCAGCAGGCGGCTGGCAATCGAGCGCGGGCTCCGGCACGCTCTCGTTTGATACAGATCTTTTCACAGAGGGTAGTGCGGCTTTGCGTGTGGGCGGAGGTAACTACCGTGTGGTAACTAGCTCCGGATTCAGAACAGCCGATTGGTTTCAGGTTAGCGATACTCTATCTGTCGATGTATTTGTTCCAGGGGGGCAGCCTAATCCCAACTGGAAGGGCAGTGTTGATCTAGCGATCTCAATCCCCGCTGCTGGCCTCAACAATGCGGCGGTTGGTCATGTGGAGCTTACGCCACTGTCAACCGGCGTTTGGCACACGGTCGATTTTCATCTGACCGAGGCCGCCCGACTGGCGATTGCTGGAGACTACCCGAACGCGACCGTTGCAATTGCGGTTAATACACCGGAAAACGCCCCGCCCCTGCGCCTCGACAATATCCGCTTCACGGGTGACGTTGCCGACAGGACCGTATTCCATCGCGGGCCTAGTTCGGCGGGCTCAAGCACACCTTTCCTGAGCTTTGAGTCCACGGGAGACTGGAATTCCGGGATTGCCGCGCTGCGGCGCGAGACAGTTCTACGGACGGGTGGCGAATCTGCCCTCGGTGTCTCCTCGCCCGGATACTCGGAAGTTGTGAGTCGAGGGTTTACCGCGAACGAGCTCCCGACGGTTACTGGTTCTTTAGGTATTGATGTCTACATTCCCCCGGTGCAACCGAATCAATACTGGATCGGGGATGTGTCGCTTTTTGTCACGTGTCCTTATTCCGGGATTAACAATCAATATCTTGGTTTGGTTAGTCTGACCGGGCGCTTTCAGGGGGAGTTCAATACCCTGATTTTCCCCGCGCTTCCGCTTGGCGTTCGCGCGGCCCTTCAGGTTCCAGGGCGGGCCTGCTCGTTCAAGGTTGCTCTTAACGTGAATGCTGGTTCGGGCGAGTATATTCTGGATAATTTGGCTTTTTATTGATGTGGCCTTTCCCTTTTTGCGAGCTCGGTTTGTTGTGAGAGGTTGCGACATCGCGGCAAACCGGAGGACGGTGCGCGGGCGTGCCTGTTGGCAGACAGTGCTGAGTTGCACCGTCGCGCTGGCATGCGGCGCGCGCACGCCCTTGGAGCATGAGGAAAACGCCCATTGGGTGAAGCCGGGTGAGCCCCGCGCGCCGCAAGGAGGCGGCGCGGGGGCATCGGCTGCTGGTGGCCGGGATCCCGGCGCGGCGGGTTCAGCATCGGTATGTACTCACGTATGGCGGCCCTGCGTCAGTCGAGACGAATGTTGCAGCGGCATTTGCTACTCGGGGGCCTGTTCGGAGTGCCGGCTTGCCGGCGACCCTTGCTCGTGGAATGCTCAGTGTTGTTCGGAGTACTGCGACTTGACCGCGGGTCAGTGTGGCTGCTCGGCGCCGGATGGCGCGGAGAGTGCGTGCCGCAAGGATAGTGATTGTTGTGAGGGTAGATGCAATTCCCAAATGTCGAGGTGCGTTCGTGAGTAAGTTGGGCGTTTGCTTGATTCTCTGCACGAGCTTTCCTTGCTTGAACGTTATCCAACTAGTGGCTTTCGTTCTCGTCTTCAGCACGGTCTCAGGGTGCGGCACTACGGATACGGAAGAGCGCCCGGCGCCAGAAGAAGCGTCCTTCATCTTTCCACAGGCGGTGCCTGAGACGTGGCTGTTCGTTGTGGATGACCGAGACGACGCGGAAGGCGAAGCTCTGCGCGCCCACCTCTCCGAAGCGTTCCTAGACGGCGAAATGCAGATGTCTGGAAGTTGCCGAAGCGACCCTGCAGTTCCGAATCCGAGGGACCGAATCGCGGTGCTCGCTCTCCCGTCGGCGAGCGGGACCAGGTTGATCAGTGCGGGCGAGTTCGAATTGCGCTCGCATCGGACGAGCGAAACCGATCTGGCCGAATGGGCACTAGCAGTTTTCAGCCGCTTGGACCAGAACCTGACGGCGGATCCAGAGAACCCTTTTCGTTGGTTGGCGACACTGTCCGATAGTGCGTCTCTGCTGCAAGGACTACGTTCACCAGAGTCCGCGGAAGAATCGTCCTTGGTTTCGAGCCTCGCGCGATCGGAGGTCACGGTGATCGTGGCCGCGAGCGCTCATGAGGATCAAAGCGAGGGGTCGGTCTCAAGCTACTTGCTAGACGCCGCAACGGCGGAGGACGCGCCGGTCGTGGCAGACCTCGTTCTTCCAGGTTTGGGGGGCGCAGGCTGCCAGCAGCCTTCAAGCGCGACGCCACGACTTTCCGCATGGGTCGCTGCCTCTGGTCCAGCGCTCGGGCGCCCGAGCTATTGGACTGCGGATGAGTTCTGTCCTCTGTCCAGGCTCAAAGCTGACTGTGTCGCACGCTGTTTGGATCCAAGCGCGGGCGCAACTTGTCGCCTGTTCGTAACGGCCAAGGTCGAGAAGTGTCCAGAGGAGCTCGGCTGGCAGGACGTTGCGGGGGGTGCCTTGGAGGACGGCCGGCGGGAGTGCGAGGTCCGAGAGCTCCAAGGGTCTGATCGCGATCGGTGTGAGCACGATCTATTCTGCACAGACTGTCCCCCGGGCTATTGCTTCACGGAAGTTCCTGAGCTCATTGAGGAGTGTCGGTCCTGGGGAAAGGAGCCGCTGCCCCGGGTGGTCGGCGCTGCCGTCGGAACTGACCTACAAGCCGCATTTAGGGTTGTCTGCCAGTGAGCGCCCCATGAAGTCGCGCCGCTTCTTCCCTAGTCTTGTCCGAACAAATCGACGTTTCCGCCGATGCCGATCGTGAACCAGCCGTGCGCGTCGTGGTCGTCGAGCGGGCCGATCAGGTCGGTGGCGACGTCGTCTTCGCTGACCCACTCCACCTCGCCGAACGAGCCGACGCCGAGCGTCGCCATCGGTGACAGCGTGAACTGAGGGCTCAGACGGATCTCGGCGCCGACACCGATGCGCGCCTCGAGCAAGCCGTCCGTGAGCTCGAGCGCTGCGCCGCTTTCGAACTCGGTGCGCGCGCGGCGGTACCCGAGCGCGACCTCGGTGAGGAAGCCGGTCGCGTCGGCGTCGGAGGTCGCGCGCAGGCCGACTCCCCAGAAGTCGGTGTTGGAGTGGCTCGGCTTGCCGAGCGGGCTGCCCTCCCCGTCACCGAGCTCGGCGCGTTCCCAAAGGGCGAAGATCGTGTAAGCGCGGGCGACCCGCGCCCCGAGCTGCACCTCGAACGCCGGCCCCGACGACACGAAGTCGCGCCACGACACGCTCTCGCGATCGAGATACGGCCCGGTCGTCGAACCGTCGGCGTACACGCCGCCGAACGGCACGAACCAGCCGATGCGCACACCCGCCCAGAGCGAGGTGCGCGGCGCGACGTGCATCGGCTGGGGGGGCGGCGGGGGTTCCCAGATCAACCGCGGCGGCGCGACCGGCGGTGGCGGCTCGCGTGGCGGCTCGCGCGGTTGCGGCGGCTCCATGTAATACGCGGGCGGCGGCAGCGGAGCCGGGGGCGGCGCTGCGGTCGCCGGTGCGGCCGGCGCCAAGTCGGTGGTGGAAGGTGACTCTGCCGGAGCCGCGTCGGGCGTGGGCAGGGGGACGGGGTCCGGCGGCGCCGCCGGGTTCACGAGCGCCGACGGATCGGGGACGGGGGGCGTGCGAGGATCGGGAGCGGGGCCCGGCTCTTGTGCCCAGGCGGGCAAGGAGCTGCCCAGCACGGCGACGAATGCCCAGTGCCGCGTTGGCATGGCGGCTACCATAGCAAGCCGCTGGCGCGTTGACCCTGCAACGCACCGCGTGCTAAGCCGGCGCCGCTCTTGCGAGGAATGTGCAGCAGGACTGGAAAGCTCTCTCAGGACCCGGGACGCTCGGTCTCGAGGTCGCGCTCAGCGTCATCGTTGGGCTGCTGGGAGGGACCTGGCTCGACGAAAAATTCGGCACCAAACCCTGGCTGACGTGGATCGGCTTGGCGTACGGGCTTGCCGCCGCGGGCCGGGCCATCTATCGGGCGCTCCGAACCGCAAACCGCGAAGCCGAACGGCTCGAACGTGAAGAGCGGGAAGCCAGAAAGAAGTTCGACGATGCAAAGCGACCCCCCTAGCGACGAACAGGTCTCGAGTCTCGGACCCGCGCTGTGGTCCATTGCGATCGTCGGCGGGCTCATCACGTTGACGAGCCCGGCGTTGTTCAAGGCGATGGGCGTGGTCAGCGTCGGGGTCGGCGCCCTGCTCGCGGTCTCGAACTTGTGGTTGATCGGGCGCACGGTGAGCGCGTTCCTCGGCACCAGCGGCAGCCGCCCGTCGTGGGCGCTGGTCGCGGTGCTCAAGTTCGGGGCGTTGTTCCTGTTGCTCACCGTCGCCGTGCGCCACGGCTTGATCGAGCTCGTGCCCCTTGGTCTTGGTTATGCGGCGCTGCCGCTCGGTATCGTACTCTCGCAGTTCCGCGCTCCGGCGCCGGTTCGGGGAGAAGGCTGAACCACAATGCCCGAACATTCTAGCTGGTTGACGCTCGTGCTCTCGCACATGCGCGAGACCCTGGATCACAACGCCCACGTGCTCGGCGATACGGTCGTCGGTCACCACCCGCCGACCTGGCAGAGCTTCGAGGCGATCGGTGCGGCGCTGCTCGTCGCGACGATCTTGCTGCTCGTCTCGATCCGCGTGCGCTCGCGGTTGTCGAAGACCGAAGAGGCGCTGATCCCCGAAGAACGTCTGACGCTGCGCACCTTCATGGAGGCGTTCCTCGGCTACTTCTATGACCTCGCGAAGAGCGTGATGGGCCCCGAGCGCGCCAAGAAGTACTTCCCCCTGATCGGCACCTCGGCGCTGTTCGTGTTCTTCTCGAACGTGCTGGCGCTGGTGCCCGGCATGCCCGTCGCGACCAGCAACCTGAACATCACGCTCGGGTGCGCGCTGGTGGTGTTCGTGCTGTTCAACGCCTACGGCCTGATGGCGCAGGGCATGGGCTACGTGAAGCACCTGGCCGGCCCGGTCTGGTGGCTGGCGTGGCTGTTGTTTCCGCTGGAAGTCCTGTCGCTGTGCATCAGGCCCGTCACGCTGGCGATCCGATTGATGGTGAACATGGCGGCCGACCACGTGATGCTCACCCTGTTCTTGGGGCTGGTCGCGCTGATCGTCCCGGTGCCCGTGATGTTGCTCGGGTGCATCGTGGTGGTCGTTCAGACGTTGGTTTTCACCCTGCTCACCTGCATCTATATCGGTCTCGCGACCGAAGGCCACGAAGAGCACGCGCACTGATCCCCGAAACCCTTAGGGCTCGCGCAAAACTACTGGCGAGCTCCCGTAAAACGCACTAAGAGGCCGGTCCCAAACGGACCCGCCGACAAGGAGCCCTCGCATGAATTCGAAGAACAAGCTGGTGCTTGCCACGATTGCCACGAGCACTTTGGTGCCGTCCACCGCGTTCGCCCAAGAAGCTGCTGCCTCGGGTGGCGGTTCTTCTGCTGCCGCCGCAATCGGTGCCAGCCTCGCGATCGGCCTTGCCGTGATCGGCGGCGGTCTCGGTCAGGGCAAGGCGGCCGCTGCCGCGCTCGAAGGCATCAGCCGCAACCCCGGCGCCGCCCCCCGCATCCAGACCCCGATGATTCTCGGTCTGGCGCTGATCGAGTCGCTGGTGCTGTTCGGCTTCCTCATCGCGTTCTTGCTCCAGGGCAAGGTCTAGCCGGGGCGAACAATAAAACCCGGCCAGGCGCGGCTGCTGTTCGAGCGCCGCGCCGACGAGCGTGACCTAGCGGCGTCTCCGCCGCGCGTCGCGCTCGTCCCCGCGAGGGCACCCCAGAAAGATCGCGCTAGTCCGCGCGCACTCGTACCAGCGTGCCTGGTTCGTGCGGCGTTGGATGCACCGCGCTGAAGCCGGCGAGCAAACGCGGGCTGGTCCAGTGGAACACGCGCTCCGCATCGCGGGGCGCGAGGTTCACGCAGCCGTGGCTCTTCTTCTCGCCGAAGCGGTTGTGCCAGAAGGCGCCGTGCAGGGCGTAGCCCTTGTTGAAGAACATCACCCACGGCACGGCCTCGATCGCGTAGTTCTCGCGCGCCGCGACGTTCTCGAGGTTGTCCATGTCGCTGGTCCGGAGCTTCACCCAGATCCGGAACGTGCCGATCGGCGTCGCGGCTTCGGTCCCGGGCGCGCCGACGCCGCTCGAGATCAGCGTCGCGAACAGCGGCGACGGGCCGATGTAGACGCTGAGCGTTTGCCGCGACAGGTCGATGTCGATCCAGCGTTCGCCCGGGCGCACCTCGGGAGGGGGCGGATACACGGCAGGCTGCACGACGTCCTCCGCGCGCAGCCAGTCTTTCTCGGAGACCCGGTAGTAACGCAGGATCCCGACGTCTCGGCTGTCTTGGATGCTGACGGCCGTGAGGCGTGCGAGCGTTGCACCCGGCCGCCGGCGCCCCGGAGCGGAGAAGATCGGCGTGCCGTCCTTGACGACCCAGCCCGTGGCCGCCGACCACGGCGCGCCCTGGAACGCCGTCGGCTCCACCGGGGTGAGGTCGCGCATCGGCACCCAGAACCCGCGCGAGGTGAGCCCGAACGGATCGCCCTTCGACGGCTTGTTCGAGACGCGCGAGACGGCGATACCGAAGCCCGGTCGAAACTGCGCCTCGGGCGAGCCCTCTTCCGCGCTCTCGAGGCCGCGATAGCCGAAGCTGCCGTCCTTGCCGACGAAGAAGTAGCGGTAGGGTAGGCCGAGCGGCGTCGCCTCCGACGGTGCGTCGAGCGCGACGGGCGCCTCCGAGGACAAGCTGGCTCGCTGCTCGCACAGCCACGCACTCGGACCGACCGAGAGCCAGCGAGCATCGCAGCCGGGGCCGCGCCGAGCGCCGAAGAGCGGCAAGCGCGCGCCGCGGTAGGCCGAGCCACGACGCGGGCTCCGGCTCGACGGCTCGCTGAAGATCGGCTCGTCGTCGTTGGCGACGACCGCGCTCTGCGTGCCCTGCGGGAAGGGCGCGACGCCGCTGCCGTACCATTCGACACCGCCGGCCGCGGTTGCCTGAGCGTGGGCAACCGGTGCCCCGAGGCCGAGGCCGAGCAGCGCGAGCAGCGCTCCGCTCCGCTTCTGCCGCGTGAAATCCCCTCTCGAGTTGGGCTCGTGGCGACGCATCCCGCCAGAGGCTATAACGAATCCTTCAGCCGTGCTTGGTTTCTATCTCGTTGGCATTCTCGGGCTCGCCCTGCTCATGGTCGTTCACGAGCTCGGCCATCTGCT
>JAICQO010000172.1 GCA_025937835.1 Polyangiaceae bacterium | reverse complement strand
TCCGGCCCACCACGGCGTCGATCAGCGGGACCTTGGCGTGGAGGCCCGGGGGGGCTTCGCGGGTGAACTTTCCGAGCCGCTGCACGATCGCGACGGTGCGCTGCTCGACGGTGAAGAACGTGACCGAGAGCGCGCCCAGCACCACGAGCGCGAAAACTGCCAGGACGACCAGCTCGTTTACCACGTCGCCTCCCCGTCCCGAGCGCGCCCCGGGACGGGAACACGGATTACGGGCCCTCCGTCGTGGCGCTCAATCAGAATGAAGGATGGTTCACCAGAACGAGTGAACGGGCCGAGGTCCGCTCCAGGCGAGTCAGAAGACGTCGTCCCGGCTTCTCCGAGAGGCAAGCGTCGGAGCACGCGCCCCACTTCTTCGAATAAGCCCTGCGGGACGTCGAGCTCGTCGCCGCACGAGCCCCACTGCGCTTCGACGACCATCGCCATCGTGCGCCACTGTTTGTCCGTTCGAGACCAATTCATTCCGTTGCCGAGGGTTTGCACGGAATGCGGAGGAGCAAGCTCCGTGCCCGCTGCCCCGCCTCGGGGATAGCGGCGTGCGCGGCGATCCGTTTGCGAGTACACTCCGCAACGATCGCAGCGTTGTAGCGCCGTCGAGCGCGATCCTGCGGGCAAATCACGATTCGTACGGGTTCACCGGCGCAGATCGGCGTCGCGGCGATCCTCCGGCGTCGTGCCACGAGCGTGAGCTCGGTAACCGAAGGATTTCACATGTCAGCCAAAGATATTTTCTACACGCAGGACGCTCGCAACAGGATCTTGGCAGGTGTCAACGCTCTCGCCGACGTCGTCAAAGTCACCCTTGGCCCGCGCGGCCGCAACGTGGTGCTCGAGAAGAGCTACGGAGCTCCGACGATCACCAAGGACGGCGTGACCGTCGCCAAGGAGATCGAGCTCGACGATCCGTTCGAGAACATGGGCGCGCAAATGGTGCGCGAAGTCGCGAGCAAGACCAGCGACGTGGCCGGAGACGGCACGACCACGGCGACGGTCTTGGCCCAGGCGATCTACCGAGAAGGCTCCAAGCTGGTGGCCGCGGGACACAACCCGATGGACCTCAAGCGCGGCATCGAGCAAGCCGTAAAGGCCGTCGCGACCGCGCTGCGAAGGATGGCGAAGCCAACCAAGGATCCGAAGGAGATCGCGCAAGTCGGTGCGATCAGCGCCAACGGTGACTGGGAGATCGGCGAAAAGCTCGCGGAGGCCATGGAGAAGGTCGGACGGGAAGGCGTGATCACGGTCGAGGAAGGCAAGAGCACCGAGACCACGCTCGAGGTCGTGGAGGGGATGCAGTTCGATCGCGGCTACCTCTCACCGTACTTCGTGACCGACGCGGAGCGCATGGAGGTCGTGCTCGACGAACCCTTCCTGCTGATCTGCGAGAAGAAGCTGTCGAACATGAAGGACCTGTTGCCCGTGCTCGAGGCCATCGCCAAGCAAGAGAAGCCGCTCCTAATCATCGCTGACGAAATCGAAGGCGAGGCCCTGGCCACGCTGGTCGTCAATAAGCTGCGCGGCACGCTCAACTGCGCCGCGGTGAAGGCGCCGAATTTCGGCGATCGGCGCAAGGAGATGCTGAAGGACATGGCGGCGCTGACCGGAGCACAATCAATCAGCGAAGAGCTCGGGACCAGGCTCGAGAACGTGACCCTAGCCGACCTCGGGCGCGCCCAACGCGTCGTGCTCGACAAGGACACGACCACCATCATCGGGGGGGCAGGTTCACGGGACGGGATCCGGGGGCGCATCGAGCAGATCCGCGCCGAACTTGCGACCACCACCAGCGACTACGACAAGGAAAAGCTGCAGGAGCGGCTCGCCAAGTTGGTGGGCGGCGTCGCGATCCTGAAGGTGGGGGCGGCCACTGAGATCGAAATGAAAGAGAAGAAGGCGCGCGTCGAAGACGCTCTGCACGCCACGCGGGCCGCGATCGAGGAGGGCATCGTCGCCGGCGGTGGTGTGGCCCTGATCCGCGCGCAGACGGCTCTGGATGCGCTCGGGCTCACGGGAGAACGAGGCGCTGGCGTGCGGATCATCCGCCGAGCGATCGAGGAGCCGCTGCGGCAGATCGCGCAGAACGCCGGTGTGGAGGGTTCGATCGTGGTCGAAAGAGTCCGGGTGGGCGCGGGAGACTTTGGCTACAACGCTGCGACGGGCGAGTACGGCAATCTGTTGAGCATGGGTGTCATCGATCCCGTCAAGGTCGTGCGCACGGCGCTCGAGAATGCAGCGAGCGTCGCCGCGTTGATGATGACGACCGAGTGCCTGATCGGCGAGCACCGGGCGTCCGAGGCACGGGAGCACTCGGCCGGCGGCCACTCTGCTTCGCAATACTACTGAGCCTCCCCGAGCGGCCGCTGGGAGGGGCTGCGCGCGGCGACCACGCCGTACTTCTTGAGCTTCCGATACAGAGTCGCCGAGCCGATCTTCAGCTGAAGGGCCGTGTGGGTTTGGTTTCCGCCGTTCAGCTCGAGCGCCGCCAGGATGTATTCTTTCTCGACCTCGTCCAGAGGCCTGACCGGGCCGCTCAGGGTCATCGGATTCGGGAAGGCGTCGCGCACTTCTTCAGGCAGGTCCTCGCGCTCCACACGTTTTCCTCGCGCGAGCGCCACGGCGCGCTCCATGGCGTTCTCCAGCTCGCGAACGTTGCCGGGCCACTCGTAACGGAGGAGTTGATCGGCGGCGTCCGGGGACAGAGACGAGATGTCCCGCTTCATCCTGCCCGCCGCTTCTGTCAGCAGAATCCGCGCTAGAGGCAGCACGTCGTCTCTGCGCTCGCGCAGCGAGGGCACGCGCAGCTCGACCACCTTGAGCCGGTAGTACAGGTCTTTGCGGAACACGCCCTCGGCGACGCCGTGCAAGAGGTCGCGGTTCGTGGCCGTCGCGACGCGAACGTCGATGCGGCGTGACTTGTTCTCCCCGACGCGGCGGATCTCCCGTTCCTGGAGCACGCGTAGCAGCTTCACTTGCATGCCGGGCGAGACCTCGCCGACTTCGTCCAGGAACAACGTGCCGCCGTTTGCGCCCTCGAACAGGCCAGACCGATCGTGGGTCGCGCCCGTGAACGCGCCGCGGACGTGTCCGAACAGCTCTCCCTCGAGCAGCGTTTCCGTGATGGCGCCACAGTTCACTGCGATGAACGGCCCTGCCGCGCGCGTCGATTCGTCGTGCACCAGCCGCGCGATACGCTCCTTGCCCGAGCCACTTTCGCCAGTGATGAGCACGGTTGCGTCCACCTTGGCCACGCGTCGTGCGAGCTCCACCACGTCACGCATGGCCTTGCTCTTCGTGACCATGCCGAGCGGCTCTTCGACGTCCTTCGCGACGCAGACCAGCGCTCGGCGGTGCTCACGCAGCTTGCGTTCTGCGAGCTTCAACGTCTCGGTGACGCGCTGAAGCGAGACGTCGAGGCATTCTTTCAGACGGTTCGGCTCGAAGAACCGGAGCTCTTCCGCGCGGTCGTTGCCCCAGGCCTCGCGAGTTCGGCCGAACAGGTGACAGGCGGCGTAGCCCTGCCCCATGCACCTGTCCTCGAGCACGTAGATCTCCTTGCCCGTGCTCCGGCTCAGGTAGCCGCTCGTCAGGCCCGAGATCGTCCAGCACACCGGCACATCGGCGCGACCGAAGTGGAGCAGGTGCTGTTCGGCCTCGTAGGACGCGACGAAGACGATGCCGTCGGGGGATTGCGGATCGTCGCTTCCCGGTGCGATCTGAAACAGGCCTTCGAGCGCGTGGAGACGGCTACCGGCGCGGACCCAGTCGTCAGGGCTGTCCCACTTGAAATCGGACTCCATGGCCTCTGCCATGCGCCAGCCGTGGGCGAATCCGAACTGGGTGAGCACGGTCCGCGCGGCGAGCGTGCCGAAGTTTTCCACCAGGTATTTTCGCAGCAGCCCCATCGCCACCGCGTCGATCACCAGCGCCCGCTGTCCGGCGAAGCGAACGGTCCCGCCTTCGGGGTCTAGCTCGAGCAGCTCTTCGTGAGCCAGATCCTCGACGCGCATTCAGGCTCCTTTCGAATTGAACGAGTCAGTACTTCACATTGATGGCACGCGCCAGGAGCTGGTCGGCGTGATTTCACGTGAACACATCCCGGCCGGTCACGGTGTTCAGGGCAGCGCGTCGTTCGCGGCTCTCTTCAGCCGCGGGGGCCGTGCGCACATTCGAGGCCGGGGGGCGCTTTCTTCGACTCGATATCGAAATCAGAAGTGGGGCGAACGCGCAGACGCCTCGGGCGCGCGATACGCGCCGTGCGAGTGAGCGATCACGGAGCGAGCACTCGCCGCCCGGGGGCACGGAACTTGCTCACCGCATTGCCGAGACCCGGCGTCGAGCGATTCCGGGTCGGTGTTTCCGCGTCCCATCGCGGTCAAGGAGAGGCTATGTCGAGTTGGATCTTTTCGTTAGTAGTCGCGACGCCGTTGCTTGCGTCGTGCGGGGCGAGCGTTCCGCCGCCCACGCAGCGCATGGCGGACGCGCAGTCCGCTCACCGGAGCGCGCAAGAGCTCGGAGCCAACGAGGTTCCCGAAGCGCAGCTCTCACTCAAGCTCGCGGGCGATCAAATCGCGCAGGCCGACAAGGCGATGAGCGAAGGCGAAAACGCTCGCGCGGACAGCCTGCTGATCCGCGCCCAGGCGGACGCCGAGCTGGCGATTGCCCAGGCTCGCGAGGAGAAGTCTTCCGCCGGCGTCACGGACGCCGTGACTGATTCGGCCGCGCAGAAGGCCACCAACGCAGGACAGGGGGCAGTAAAATGAAGACGATTCATGGAGCGCTGGCTGTGGTGACCATGGCGCTGGCCGCCTGCTCTTCCACCCCGCCACCGAAGGACCTCACCAGCGCGCGTGCCGCATACGATCGCGCGAGCCAAGGCCCCGCGCAGGAGCACGACCCCGCCGACTTGGACGCCGGCAAGAAGCAGCTCGATCGCGCGGAAGCCTCGTTCGAGGAAGACGGCGACACGCAAGAGACGCGAGATCGAGCCTACGTCGCGCTGCGGAAGATCGAGCTCGCGGAGTCCGTCGGGCGCAGCCGCCAGTCGGACAAGAAGGCCGAGAGCGTGGAAGACGCGATGCACGCCGCCCAGGGGCGCGCCGTCGCGAACACCTCCGCCGAGCTCGGCCGCGCGAAGTCGCAACTTGCGACCCAGGGCATCGCGTTGCAAGACGAACGCTCCCGCCGCATGGACGCAGAGAAGCGCGCTCAGCAGGCCGCGGCCGATCTCGCCAAATTCGCGACGGTGAAGCAAGAGGAGCGCGGAATGGTGATAAGCCTCTCCGGCAGCGTCCTGTTCGCTTCGGGGAAGTCGGAGCTCTTGCCGGCCGCGCAGGCGCGACTGACCGAGGTCGCCACGGCCCTCAGCCGCGAAGATCCGCTCTCGAAGATCGTGGTCGAGGGTCATACCGACTCGCAGGGGTCCGCCCCGTTCAACCAGGAGCTGTCGCAGCGCCGCGCGCAATCCGTGCGCGACTACCTGGTGACGCGAGGCATCGCCGGCGACCGCGTCGTGGCTCAGGGTTTTGGCCTCACGCGCGCCATCGCGGACAACGGCTCGGCGGAAGGCCGCGCGAACAACCGCCGCGTGGAGATCGTCGTTCAACCACCGACCCCAGCGCAGTGACGTCGGACGCCGGAGGCGGCGTCTCGGGCTTCTTCGGCGCGCCGCCGGCGCGTCGCGGAACCGAGCGCTGGTGGCGGCCGAGCCTAGGCGCTCGGAATGGAACCGAAGATGCTTCACGATTTCATCATTGCGAACCGCGCGCGGATCATCGCGCTTGCCCAACAACGCGTCCGAGAGCGAACGGCGCTGAAGACGAGCGAGGACGGCACCGAGCTCGGCATCCCGGGTTTCTTGACCCAGCTCACCGATGCCTTGGCCCAGAACGCGTTGACGGGCTCGCGCTCGCATCAGCCGGACAACGTCGGGATCCGCGGCACGGCGGCGCAACACGGCCACGACCTGCTGAAGAACGGCTTCACGGTCGGACAGGTCGTTCATGGCTATGGCGACGTGTGCCAGGTGGTGACGGAGCTCGCTACCCACACCGATGCCTCCATCAGCCCCGACGACTTTCGCGTCTTCAACCGCTGCCTCGACGACGCCATAGCGGGAGCCGTGACGGCCTTTCAGGACCAGCGCGAAGCCGAGCTTGCGTACGAGGGCACGGAGCGACTCGGAATCCTGGCCCACGAGATGCGCAACTTGCTCAACACGGCGATCCTCTCCTTCGAGGTGCTGACGAAGGGAATGGTCGGAATTCGCGGAAGCACAAGCGCTATTCATTCGCGCGCCCTCGCGGAGCTAAGGCTGCTCGTGGATCGTTCCCTGATGGAGGTGCGGCTGGAAGCGGGGGTCCCCAGGATCGAGCGCACCTCTCTGGCGGAGTTCATCGAGCCAATTCGCGCGGTCGCCGCCATGCAGGCGGAGGCCCGCCACCTGGTTTTTCAGGTCGGTCCCATCGAGAGCGACATCGAGATGGAAGTGGACCGGCAGCTGTTGAGCGGGGCGCTCGCGAACTTGCTGCAGAACGCCTTCAAATTCAGCAAGGCTCCCGGCAACGTCGTGCTCACCGCCCGGGTAACTCGGGAGCGGATCGCGATCGAGATCGCCGACTCGTGCGGCGGCCTACCGCCCGGAACGGCGGACGAGATTTTTCGGCCCTTCACGCGGCACGGCGCGAATCACTCGGGGTTGGGGCTCGGTTTGTCTATTTCTCGAAACGGCATCCGCGCGAGCGGAGGCGAGCTCGCGGTGAGAGACGTGCCCGGCATCGGCTGCGTGTTCACCGTTGACCTTCCCAGGGTCTCGTAGCCTCCGGTTTGTCTTCGACGGTGTGTTGGCCGCCTTCATCCGCCCAATCCGACAGAGCCGCTGCGTCGGTCAGGTCCGCGTGCCGGTCTACGCTGGAGCGGAGTGTTCGGGGCGAGCCGCGGTGGAACCAACGATGGGCTGTTCGCGCCCAAATGGAGTGAAACGCGGTCGTCAACGACTGAGACAGG
>JAICQO010000092.1 GCA_025937835.1 Polyangiaceae bacterium | reverse complement strand
GGGCGCTCGGTCGGGGGCGAGCTGCAACCAGCCAACGCCCAGAGCGGCAGGACAAATCTGAGGGGATCGCGGAAGCGCATAGAAGTAAACCCGACCGGCGGAAGGTCATCGAGGGCGGCTCGTCGCCAACCCCCGAACGCTGGGAATCGAGTTTAACAGAGCGCGCCCGCTCGTCTACCGACTTCGCGACGCTCGATGCATCGCAGCTCCGACGAGCGGGCTTTCGGGACTCCGCTTCTCCGAGTCCATTGGCGCGCAGCGCTCCGAGCTATTGAGCCGGCTTGGCCTTCGCGTCGATGTCCAGCTTGATGAGGACGTCGTCCTTGATCAGGTCGTCGGCCTTGCCCGTGTAAAGGATGCCGAAGTCCTTACGATTCAGCCCGAATTCTGCGTCGATCGATGCTTCCGAATCGCTCACGCTGATCTTGGCAGGAAATGAGATCGACTTGGTTACACCGTGCAGCTCGAGATTTCCGGTGACGGTGTGGGTAGCCCCAGCGGCGCCGCCCGGGGTGACCGAGGTCGACACGAAGCGCGCCTTCGGAAACTTCTCCACATCGAAGAAGTCCGCGCTTTTCAGGTGGCCAGTAAGTTTCTCGGTATCGCTGAACACCGACGTGGTGTCGACATCGACGGTCACCGATCCGCTCTCGATCTTGCCGTCGGGAACCTGGATCGTCCCGCTGAAGACCTTGAAGCCGCCGTCGTGTTTGCCGGTGACCTTGGCCCCGACCCACTCGAACTTCGAGCCGTCCTGAGAGAAGGTGTACGTACGCCCGTTCGCGACCGGAGCGGTAGCGGTCTTGACCGGTTCGGCCACGTCGGCCTTGACCTTGTCCTTGGTCGGGTTGTTGTCGCACGCGGCGAGTGACGCCGAGGCGACGCCGAGCGCCCCGGCGAAAATGACGCGCTGTAACCAGATTGAGCGGTGATTGTTTGAACTCATGCGATCCTCCTGACTGAAGCGAAGAGCTGCGAGATCGACTTCGATCCTGCAGCCTTCCAATCGCGCCGCAGGCCGCGAATCGCAACTGCTTTCGACGCACTCCGGCCTGAGGCGGAATGCCGCAACCCCGCAAACCGCGAAAGCGCGCTAAGCCCTGCGCTTGCGTCGCGCTGCGCGGTTCGGGGCACGCCGGCCGGCGCGGATTTCCGCCAGCGGAAAGCGGCCGATGACGTTGCGGGCGCGCTGCGCCGTGCCGTCGTCGGCGCCCCTGATTTCGAGCCGCGGTCGCCGATCCTCGACCACCACTCGCAACGAGGCGTTGCTCTTGGCCCGCGCGAACACGTCTTCGAGGTCGTCGAAGAGCCCCTGCGGCAGCCGTCCGCGCACGAGCTCGAGCTTGCCCGCGCGCACTTCTGCCACGAACAGTTCGTTCGAACGCCGCAGAGCAAAGGCGAACGGGATCGCGAGCAGCAGCAAGAGACCCAAGCCGAAGAGGAGCGACACTCGCTCCGAATTAGACCCAACTCGCCGGCCCGTGCAACCCAGAACCCCTCACTCGAAGGGCGCTCGACGCTCCGACGAGAGTAGCGCACGAAGCTCCGGCGGTAGCGACGCGATTTCGGGCGCCCCGGCAAGCAGCGGGTCCAGTGGAGCGCTCGACAGCGTGTGCCAGTACAGCACCACCTCGTTCGACGCAGCGAGCTGGGTGCGACGCAGCGCATAGGCAAATGCCTTTTGGGTGTAGGTCGGGTCGAGCGCGAGGCCGGCGCTCTCCGCAAACGTTGCCGCCACGCGGCCGCGCGCGCTCGGCGCTCCGTAGCCGGGACCCAGCTCGTCCCGCACCAGCTCGAGCCGCGACGAAAGCCCTTCCGTCGGCGAGCCGAGGGCCCGAGCCGCTTGCGCTGCAAGGTAGAGCGTGCGTGTGCGAGGGAACGGCGCGGACGCGACTTCGACGGCAGTCACGCGCGTCGAGAGCCGTGTCATCGAGAGCCCCGCCACCAGCCCGGCTGCGGTGGTTCCCGAGCCGAGCGGGAGCACGATTTCAGTCGGCTCCGGCAGCACCTGCGCCGCGACTTGCTGCTCGAGCTCGCGCGCGGCTTCGACATACGCCAGCGTGGCGGGGAGGCCCGCGCCCCCCGCGTGGAGCACGTAGTCGCCGCGCCGCAGCCGAGTGAGCAGCGCCCCGGGCAGGGCCAGCGCCGACGGCACGGGCGCGAGCTCGACGGCACGCGCAGCGATCGCCCGCAGCACGGCGCCGGTGTGCGGCGTGCCAGGCTCCGGCGTCAGAAAGGCCAACACGGAGAGCCCGAGCTCCGAAGCGAACAAACTCGTGGCGAGCACGTGGTGGCTGCCCGCGGCACCAAAGGTGACGATCCGTCGCGCGCCGCGGCTCGCGACGTCTGCCAGCACCAGCGCGAGCTTGCGCGTCTTGTTGCCGCCGTAGCTTGGGTGAATGACGCCGTCGTCCTTGATCCAGAGCTCGCCGGGACCGAACGCGCTGCCCCGCCACGGATAAACCGGGGTCGGAAGCGCGAGCCCGGGGCCCCGCGAGCGGCGCGATTCGAGGGATTCGATGGGCTTTTTCTGGGCGCGGACCGCGCGCGGGGCAAGCCTCGCGTTGGCCGGCGGAGCGGTTCGATGATAATCGGCGCCAGGGACATGCCCGAAAACGCGCGAAAAAAAGCCATCGTCGTCGCGGTGAAGCTCGCGAGCGTCGAAGAGGACGACTTCCGCGCGAGCCTCGCCGAGCTGGAGCGCCTGGTCAACACGCTCGGCTACGACGTCGTGGCCAAGATCACGCAGGCCCGCGACGGGCTTTCGCCCGCGGCGGTGCTCGGCGAAGGCAAGCTGATGGAGCTCGCGAAGCTCTGCGGCGGCAGCGGACAGACGCGTTTCAAGCCGAAGCTCGCCCGCTCTCGCGCGGAGCCGGACGCGGCCCCCGAGCTCGAGCTCGACGACGACGGAGTGGTCGGCGTCGCGGAGGGCGACCCGCTCGAAATCGATCTGGTCGCTGTCGATCACGACATCTCGCCCAGCCAGCTCCGAAATCTGGAGCGCGCCACGGGCGTGGAAGCGCTCGATCGGACCGGCGTGATCATCGAGATCTTCCACCGCCACGCGCGGAGCCGCGAGGCGCGGCTCGAGGTGGAGATCGCTCGCCTCAAGTACACGGCTCCGCGCCTGCGCGAAGCGCCGAAAGGCAAGGAGCGACGCCACGGCCGCGGCTCGGGCGAGTCCGAGCTAGAGCTCGACCGCCGCAGGATCAGAGACCGCATCGCCGAGCTCACGGAAGAGCTCGAGCGCACGACCAAGGAACGGGACGTACGCCGGCAGCGTAGGCGGGATGCGCAGCGCGTGGCTCTGGTCGGTTACACCAACGCCGGCAAGTCCTCGTTGATGCGCGCGCTCACGGGCAGCCAGGTGCTGGTGGAAGACAAGCTGTTCGCGACGCTCGACACGACGGTCCGCGCGCTCCACCCCGAGACGAAGCCGCGGATCCTGGTCAGTGACACGGTCGGCTTCATCCGCAAGCTGCCACACGACCTGGTGGCGAGCTTCCGCAGCACGCTCGACGAGGCGCTCGAAGCGTCGCTGCTGCTCGAGATCGTGGACGCCTCGGATCCGGACTTCGAGGCTCAGTCTGCGGTGACCCGCGGTGTGCTGCGCGAGATCGGCGCGGGCGAGGTGCCGATCCGGCTGGTGTTGAACAAGATCGACCGCGTCGCCGAGGCGGACCGCGAAGGGCTCGCCGAGCGCTTCCCCGAAGCCTGGCTGGTGTCGGCGAGGGACGCCGACGACGTCCGTCGCCTGCACGCCCTTGTCGTGGAGGCGGTGGAAGCGGGCTATCGGCAGGTCGATTTTTTGGTACCGTACGAGCGGCAGGCCGTGCTCGCGAAGATGCATGAAACCGGGCGGGTGCTCGAGCAGCGCTACACCGACGACGGCGTGGCCGTTCGCTACCAGAGCGACGCGGAGAACGTGGAGCGCTTGCGGCGCGAGCTTGGTGATTGATGCGGCTCGAACCCGCGTCGGGTGAGCTGCGTCGCAAGTTCGTGCGCGGGCGGGTCTCGCCGCGCGGCGTGGTGTGGTTCGGGGTCCGCTCGTTCTGGGGTCACTTGCGGCATTTCCTGGCGGCCGCGATCGCCACGGAAGACATCGACTCGCGCGACTGGATGAACCCGGACGACCCGATCGATTTGACCAGGCGCGTCGCGGAGATCCTCGGGGGTACGCCGGACCAGTCCGATCTGGTCAGCGCGCTCGGGCGGGATCTGTGGATCGACTACGTCTCGGACACTGGCGACGACGTCTCCGTGAGCGGCGCCGTCGCGCGGCTGCTCGTCGAAACCTACGAGGTCGACGACCCCACGAGCCCCGGGCGCTCGACCACGCTTCCGCGCGGCGATCTGCTGCTATTCGGCGGCGACACGGCCTATCCGGTCGCCACGGCCCAGGAAATCGCCAACCGCGTGCTGGTTCCGTTCAACCAGGCGATCGAGCCGCGGCTCGACGGAAAGCAGCGGGTCTTGCTCGGCATCCCCGGCAACCACGACTGGTACGACGGCCTCGACGGCTTCGGCCGCATGTTCCGCAGGCGCGAGGCCGGAGCCGAGGACCTTCGCCCGAGCATGCTCGGCGTGTCCGTGAAGATGCTCGCGCATTATACCGAGTGGGCGCGCGAGCTGGTGCGCGGCGGAAAGATCGAGAAACCCAAGGCGCTCGTGCTTTCGGGCTACACGCCGGTCCAGAACGCGAGCTACTTCGTGTTGCCGCTCACACCGACGATTCATCTGTACGCGGTCGACCGCCAGCTCAAGACCATCGACTCGCACCAGCGGCGCTTTCAGGTGGACTGGTACCGACACAATCCGCAAGCGGCCTGGGTACTCCTGCCCGATCCGCTGTATCGCTTCGGCGGAGCGAGCCCCACAGGCGCCGCCATGGTGCAGGGGCTCGGGCTGGATTTCGCCTCGCGGCCGCACTTCTTGCTTTCTGGAGACGTCCACCACTACGAGCGGCTCGCCGACGACGGCCTGTTGCACGTGATCGCGGGCGGCGGCGGCGCGTTCTTGCACCCCGCCCCGATGTTCGAAGGGCGGCTGCGTGCCGACGTGCGCTGGCCCAACGCGCGTCAGAGCCGCGCGCTGTTGCGCGGCGTGCCGTGGAAGATCGCTCGCGGACGCTCCGGCTTCTTGCCGCACTGGGCGCTGGCGGCGGTGTTTGCGCCGGCCTGGGCCGCGAGCAGCATGGGCAAGCCGGGCCTTCTGGCGGTCGTGCCGTTGCTGATCACCCTGGTGGTCGGCACGGTGTTCCTGTTCATCGGCGGGATCCGCCGGCGCCCGCGCGCAGTGGCGATGCTCGCCTATCCGATCGCCGCGATCACCGCCGCGATCCCGATCGTGTCTTCGTTGCTGCTGACGCGGCTGCTGTTTGCCCTCGACTTCCGGCCGTCGGCCTGGGTCGTCGCTGGCGCCACCTTCGTCTTGACCGTGTTCGCCGCCGCCTACCTGTTCGGCGCCTACCTCGCGCTCCTGACCCGCTTCGGCCTCGAGCACACGCAGGCCTTCACCGCGCTCGACCACCCGGGGTTCAAGCACTTCGTGCGCTTTCGAGTCCGCGCCGACGGCAGCGGCGTCGACGGCTACTGTATCGGCTTGGTCGATCCGCTGGGAGCCGGCGCGACGCCGGTGCTGGTCGACCGCTTCGAGTGGCGCACTCCGGAAGCCTGACCGGCTTTGTTCGGCTCGCTCAGCGTGCGCACGCGCCCGTCTTCGAACACCGCGCTCGGTACCGGGCTCGCGCTGTGGCTCCGAGCATCGGCAGCTTGCGGCATCAGCGAGCGAGCACCGATTCCGACCAGCGCCCCCGAGGCGAGCAGCGCCGCGCTCCACAGCGCCTGGCGTAGCCGCCGCTTGAGCGGGTTCGGCTTCCTGCGCTCCGGGATGTCGAGAGATAGCGTGTCGAAGCTCGCGTCGGCCTCGGCGTGGATCACGATTTCGCTGCCCATGCGCTCGATCGACAGCGCGCGCAGCGAGCCCTGGCTGATTGCGGCGAGCATCGGGCTCGAACCTTCGTTGCGCTCGCGCTCGAGCCGCTCTTCGGCCGCGCGCAGCTGCTGCCGGCGCTCGCTGCTCCGCGAGCCGCACAGCTGGTGCACGTAGTCGCCCACGTATTTCTGGAACTCGGGCCTCGCACACTCGGGCAGCGCGGCCTCGAGCGCGAGGGCCATCTCCTCTGCCGTTGCCCAGCGCCGCTCGGTGCGCTTTTCGAGCGCCTTCTGCAGCACCCGCTCGAGCTCGACCGGGAACTGCTCGCGCATCCGGCTCGGGGGTAGCGCCGGCGCTTCACCGCAGATGTTTCGGACCGTCTCCGCGGCGCTCTCGCCTTTGAAGGGGTGCCGGCCGGTCGTGAGCATGTACAGCAGCACGCCGGTCGCGAACACGTCGGAGCGCCGGTCCAGCGCTGCGCCGGCGACCTGCTCGGGCGAGACGTAGGCGAACTTGCCCTTGATTTCGCCCGCCTCCGTCAAGGAGTCGTCCTGCAGCGCGGTCTTGGCGATGCCGAAGTCCACGAGCTTCACGGCGCCGGTGGCCGTCACCATCACGTTTTGCGGCGAGATGTCGCGGTGCACGACGTTCATCGGCTGGCCGTCGTCGTCCGACAGCTCGTGCGCCGCGTGCAAACCTCGGAGCACCTGGCTCACCAGATAAACCGAGACCGGGAGCGGGATCCCGCCGCGCTCGCGGGCCGCGGCCGTGATCACCTGCAGCGGCTCGCCGTCGACCCACTCCATGGTCATGTACAGGACGCCGTCGTGTTCTCCGGCCTCGAACGTCTTCACGACGTTCGGGTGCTGCACGCGCGCCGCGACGATGCTCTCTTGCAGGAACATCTGCTCGAGCCGGCGGTCGTCGATCTGTCCCTTGAGGATGGTCTTGATCGCGACGACGTTGCGGAAGCCGCGCGAGCCCACCGGGCGCGCCGACCAGACCTGGGCCATCCCGCCCTTGGCCACGGGCGCGAGCAACTCGTACTTGCCGAGCACCGCGCCGGCTTTTGGCTCGAGGAACCGCACGCTGTCTGCAACGGCAGACACACCTCGCGGTTTAATCGTAAAACCGCCGCAATTTGCCGAGCTCGGTGAGGCCCTGTGTTCCCGCCGCTCACGCCGCCGCACGTTTTCGCGGCTTCGACGTCCCGACTCGGGAACGCTCGAGTATCCGTCAGCCGAGCGTGTCTCGGATCGAGCCGATGTCGATCAGCGGGGGACGACTGGGACGCGCGAAATAGAACCCCTGTAGGAGATCGCACCCGAGGTGGATCAGCGCGTCGCGCTCCGCCTGCGTCTCGACGCCCTCCGCGACCGTGAGCAGGCCCATGTCCTTGCACAGGCTGGTCATCGAGGCCACGAGCTTCTGCTTCACCGAGCTCCGGTCCACGTCGCGGACCAGCGTCATGTCGAGCTTCACGATGTCCGGCTCGAGCAACGCGAAGCTCGACAGCCCCGCGTAGCCGGCGCCGAGATCGTCTACGGCGATTCGAAATCCGAGCTCACGCAGGTGGCTGATGCGCGCACGCACGTTGTCCATGCTCTCGAGCGAGGCCCGCTCGGTGATCTCGAGCACCACACGATGCGCCACCTTTGCCAGCGCCGAATCCCTGGCGGCCACGTCCGGGTCGACCAGATCCTGAGGGTGAAGGTTGACGAACAAAAGGCTGGGATCGTCCGCCATCGAGTCCATCAAGGGCGATGCCGCGCGCTCGCGCGTGATGCGGCCGAGACGCCCCAGCTGACCGAGCCGCTCCGCGGCATAAATCACCGCGCCCGGCCCTGGCAGCGCCGGCTCGTCGCTACGCATGAGCGCCTCGTAGCCGAACACGCTCTTGTCCGAGACCCGCAGGATGGGCTGAAACGCCATCCACAAAGACGCGAGCGCCCGCTCGAAGCAGGCCTCGAGCCCCGCGCGGTCGGACGCGCCGCCGGCAGTGCCGAGCAGCTCGAGGGCCTCGCGCTTGGCACGCGCGAGACGGTAGACGTGCACGGCCTGGTCGACCGTCTGCCGGAGGATCTCCGGATCGACCGGCTTGACGATGTATTTGAATGCACCGTACTCGACCGCTTCCGCCGCGCTCTCGACGGCGGGCAGCCCCGTGACCAGCACGACCGGTAAGTCGGGCTCGTGTTCGCGAATCGCGCGCAGCAACTCGACGCCGGTCATGCGCGGCATCGAGATGTCGCTCACCACGACCTGAACGCCCCCCTCGCGCACGCGCGCCACGGCATCTGCGGCCGATCCGCGAGTTTCGACGCGATACTTTCGTTCGCCCAGATAGCGCGCGAGCGAGCGCACGAAAACGGGCTCGTCGTCTACGAGCAGTACGGTGCTCGGTTCGGCAGATGTTGGGGGAAACTCGCTCGTCATCGGTTCCCGACGAGGGGCATGACTCACCGGCAGGGTAGCCGACTCGCTCTCTGGGACAAGCAAACTCCGAGCCTCGCTCGAAGGGGACCAATTCGTCGCTTGCCAGCCGACATGTGGGACAACCGCGCCGGATGTCGGACTCGCGGGATCTTTGCGACCCAATGGCCAAGCTCGACCCGCGGAAACGCCGCTCGCGACTACTCGATGATTTCGCTCTGACAGCCGAGCTCGATCTCTACCGATACGTTTTGCGCGGACGAGATCGCCGCGCAGCTCGCCTCGCACAGGATGATTCGATTCGGCTCGGCGGTACCCGGGCTCACGTCGTAGAACCAGCCGCCCCGTGCCGCATCACAGGCCGCGACGCTCTGGGCTCGAGGGATGCGAGTCGCCACGCCATCGGCGGTGAGCTCGACGTTGACCTTGTCGTAGTCCACTTCGCGCCCGCTGCCGTCCGCCTTGGGCACCTGGAACTCGCAGCTCAGCGAGCTGCCTCGGATCTGGTTCAGCGCCGACAAGAACTCCATCGCGACGTTGCCGCTGCTGTCGACGATGAAGGATTGCTCGGTGCCGCCGGCTCGGGCCACCGTATCCATGTTGGTGCGCGCGCCGGCCGCGATGTCGGTGGCGCTGAAAACGCCGATCACGAAGCTGCGGATCCCGTCCGTGACGCCAGCGCGCGCCGCCGCGGCGACCTCTTCGATCAGGTCGTCGTTGTTGATCGCCGTGTCGGCGAAGCACTCGGTCGGGAAGCCGTCGGTCGCCAGCAGCGTGACGACGCTGTGCCCTGGGTGGCTCGCCGCCCAGCTGCGCGCCTGATCGAGCGCGCCCTGGAGCGCCGGAGCCGTGGGCGTGCTTCCGACCGGCACACGCAGCTGCAACGACGCAGACAGCGTCGGCTCGTTGCCGGGGAGCGCGGCGATCGGCACCGCCGGGGCGGCGTACCTCGCGGCGTCGCACGAGACGTAGCGCGAGCACACGCCGGATTGGGCGCACGTGCCCGCTTCGCACGTCTCGTCGGCAAGCTCGGTGTAGCAGAAATTATCGGGCGGTTGTAGGGCCGAACACTCGCCGAGCGTGCCGCACAGCGGAGGGAGATCCGTACCGACGTCGCAGTCGTCGTCGCTCGCGCACTCGTAGGCGATCTCCAGATCGAGCAGCACGTTCAGGCAGATTCTGCGGATACACGGCGCGCCCTCACCGCACTCGGCGTCGCTCGTGCAGCGATCGCCGATCTCGAGCGGGATCGGGAAATAGCCGAGGCCGACGCTCAAGCCCGCCGACCCCGGGTCGCGAAAGAACGATCCCAGCGCCATCGACACGTCCTGCCACTTGGTCGTGCCAAGAGCGGTCGATTCCAACATCGATCCCGAAGAGTCGAGCATGACGAAGATGTCGAGGGGTACGAGCTCGGCCTTGGTGATGTCTCCCGCACAGCTGGCACCTTTACCGGCGGAGCCAGCCGCTCCGCTGATGCCGACGACCACGCCGCTGCCTCCGAGGCTCGGCAGCGCACCGCCCTGCGACGGGCTCGGAGCGCCACCGACGCCGTTCCCGCCGTTCCCGGCCGGAAGCTCGGAACCACCGCTGCCGCCTTTCGGCGTGACCGCGCTTCCGCCTTCTTCGCTCGAGCAGGCCCAGACGAAGAGCAGGCCGCAAAGGGTCAGTGCAACACAGCCACGCCCGAACGCATGCATGGCCGGGAGTGAACCATCAAATCGAATCGTCGCGAAGTGCTCGGACGGAACTCTGCGGATTCACGGCCCTTCCCATCCCCTGATTCACGGCCCTCCCTCGAGAGAGGACGGATGCGCTCAGATCGAATAGCGGAGAGCGGGCAAGGCTCCGCGTTCCTGACCGACGCGGTTGATCATGTCCGCGATGGTCGTGTTCTCGAGCACCTTCACCGAGGCCTCGTGCGCTTCGCGCAGCACCAGGCGCACGCTGCAGGTTGCTTCGTTCGGGCACTCGCTGCACCGCTGGTATGCCGTGCGGCTCAGGCAGGGCACCGGCGCGATCGGACCGTCCAACACTCGGAGCACCGAAGCCACGGTCACCTCCTCCGGCGCGCGCGCCATCAGGTAGCCACCGCCGCGCCCCTTGCGGCTGGTGAGGATGCCGTGTTGCTTCAGCTCCGACAGGATCAGCTCCAGGAACTTCTTGGGGATGCCCTCCTGCTCGGCGATGTCCGCGATCAACAGCGGCTGCCCCTTGGGCGCCACTGCCAGGCGGCTCAGCGCCTTGAGCGCGTACTTGGTCTTCATCGTGATCATCGAGGGATCCCTGCGCGCCCGGAGCGGGCGGCGCGCCTTCGCAGTGTTATCGGCGAGCCTTTGGCGGTCAAACTCGCCCGGCGCGCGGCTTCGAATTGCTTTCGCCTCCGCGCTCTGCAAGCCTCCGCCGATGTTGCTCGACGAGATCAAGGCGCGGATGTTCCGGGCGATGAAAGAAAAGCGCGAGGTCGAAAAGGAGATCCTGCGCGTGGCGATCGGCGAGATCACGACGGACGCGGCCCGCCCGGGGCGCAAGGGCGACGACGCGGAAGCCACGGCCATCGTTCGCCGCCTCCAGAAGTCCGTGGAGGAAACGCTCGCCACCGTGCAAGACGACGCCCAGCGCGCCACCCTGGAGCAGGAGCTCGGGGTGCTCGCGAGTCTGTTGCCGAAAGCCCTCGGGCTGGACGAGCTCGTCGCCGCCCTCGCCCCGGCGGCGGAGGCGATCCGCGCCGCGTCCGGTGACGGACCAGCGACGGGGATCGCCATGAAGCACCTGAAGAGCCAGGGCGTCGCCGCGGACGGCAAGCTCGTCTCGGAAGCGGTGAAGCGCGTCCGAAGCGGCTGAGACCGCTACTCGATGACCACGGTGACCGGCGGGATCTGAAACTCGTCCCAGGCGGGCGTCAGGTTGCTCGACGGGATCAGCGTGGCCTTGTCGTTGACCACGACCTGATTCTGATTCCAGAGATAGAGGGCCGGGTAGGTCGTGATCGCGCCGGACTCGTCGACCACCACGCCCGCCATGTAGAGCTGCGAGGAGCGGACGCCCGAGGCGTTGCCGTCGTCGAGCGTGCTCGGCGTGTCCGTCGAGCGCGGGATCGCGAACTGCTCGGGGTACTTGCGGGCCGAGGAGAAGATCAAAAAGTAGTAGGTCTTGCCCTCTACCTTGATCGCGGCCGGGGACCACTTGGGCCAGCTGTTGATGAAGCCGATCTCGGGGTCGTCGCCCGCGCACGAAACGGGCTGGTTCGCGACGAGCGGCGTGGGCGTACCGCCTGCGACGGGGATCACGTTGATCTCCCCGAAGCGGTTGTAATACGGGCCGTCGGGGCACTTGGCGCAGCCGCCCTTGACCGGGGCGCGGTTGAACGCGAGCAGCTTGTCGTCCGCCGAAAACGACGGGTAGTACTCGTAAAACTTCGGATCCGAGGCGCCGGGAACGGGGCTCACCGCGCCACCCTGGCGCGCGTTGAAGGGCACGGTGTACAGGTCCGCGCGGGCCGCGTTGTAGCTGGTGTGACCGTTCGGCGAGTCGTCGGTGGAGACGTAGACGATCGTGTCTCCCGCGTTGTTGATATCCGGCGTCACGGCGTGACCCGTCTCGCCCGTCAGCGCGAACACGCCCCAGGCGCTGCCCATCGCCGCCTGAATCGCCTGGTTGCGGTTGCGCTGGGCCACGCCCTTGGCGTCGTTGGCCTCGTCGGTCGGCACGACGTCGCTGATGGCCGCCTTGGTCTCGAGATCGATCCAGGCGATCTTGTCGTTGTTCTGGTAGGCGCTGAACGGCAGACCGCGCGCACCGAAGCCGGTGATCAGCAACCGATCGCCGGTCTGCCAGTGGCCTTTGCTCATCGACTGCGTGCCGAGCCAGGGCATTTTCAAGAGCGTGCGCGCGCCCTCGGTGAGATACTCGGGGATAGCGCCCGCGTCCGCCTCACGCACCGAGGCGATGGCCTTGTTCCACGGCCAATCGTCGGTGAAGATCACCGCTGCGCCGTCCGGCGTGGACGTGTGGCAACCGATGCACTGCACGGCTCCGATTTCGAAGCCCGGCTTTCCGCCGCCGTAAGTGCCGCGCAGATCCCGGCCTTCCTCGTGGATCACGTTGTCGAACTTGACCGTGTTCGATACCAGCGTCTGGGCCACGCCCTCCTCGCCGACGCTGAAGCCCATCAGTTTGCTCGAGTCCGGGGTCACCTCCGCGGACTTCACGGTCCAGAACACCATGCTGCCGGCGGCGTTGACCGGCGCGATCGAGATGTCGCCGCGCACGCCGTTGGGCATGCCGGGCGACTTGGAGTTCACGGCGCGGATCGTGACCGTCATCGACTTGCCCGCGTTGTTGGGCGCCGCCGCCTTCCACACCTCGGGCGGCATCATCCACAGGGGTGTCTTGGTGTAGGCGACGAGATCGTTGGCTTGCACCTCCGAGTGCACGCGGATCTCGAACAGATCCCCCATGGCCGTGAAGCGGAACCGGGGACGCAGCCAGTTTGCCGGGAACAGCGCGCCAGGCGTGGTTCCGGAAGAGAGCTGCGGTTCGAGGACGCACGGCGGGGTGCCTCCGAAATTATCCGCCACTCCGAACAGCTCCGGGGCGTTCGGAGGAACGCCGTCCTCGAAGATCGGTTGCGCCGGAAAATCCGTGCAGCCGGAGGTGCAGGTGGGCATGGGCAGCTGCGACGCTGCCGGCGGCGGCGGGCTCGTGGGGATGCCGCCGTCCGGACCGGTGCCGATCGGAGCGCCCGGCATGGCGCCCGTGCCGCTCGGTGCGCCGACACTCCCGCCCTTGCCGTCCGTTTCGACGATGGAAGGGCGTCCGGGGCTCGAATTGTCGGAACACGCACTCATCGAGACGAGTGCGAGCGAGCCCAGCGCGGCGCGCGCTATCTCACGGCGTAAGCTCATTGTGTAACCTTCTCTGAAGCTGAAGCGCGGGCCCCGGGGCAGGGCACGCTCGTCGAGTTTGGCATTCAGAGTGGTGAGCGCAACCGAGCGCACCTCGGTCACCGCGCTCGTCTCGCTCGAATTCAGTCCGAGCAGAGTCAGCGCGACGCGACGCGACGTTCGCTACGCTGACCCGGGGGTACCGGCACACACATCCGGAGCGCGCGCTCCAGAGCCTGTCGCGAAGCGGCATCCAGGGAGTCGAAGCACAGCCCGAGGGAGCGAGAATGCTCGCCGTTGCGCCGCCCGTGCACCACCCTGGCGACCACGGCTTCGGCGTCGACCCAGCCCGCTTGCCCTCGAAACGAGACGATCACGCGTTCACCCGTGAGCACCGGATCCGCAGGCCCCACGAGCACGCCTCCGCTCGAGAGGTTCAGCACCTGGTCCGCCACCAACCGGAAATCGCGCTCACGAACCACCTGACAGGGCAGTCGCGCCGCGCGGCGAGCCAAGCGGCGAATGGGCGGACGAAGTCGGGTCATGCGAAGAACCTCCAGGCGCGAATCGTAGGGGGCGGGTTATCGGGCGGCCAAGTTCGCGCGCCGCGTCGTCGTCGCGTCACCACAGTGTGTCGGTGGAGCGCCGTGGTTCTTCACGGACAGAGCCCGGCTCGGCGTCGAGGCAGCCCGGAACCCGGCAAAGCGTGAGGTTTTCGCGCGCGGCACGCGCGTTGCTCTTCCCGGGCTCGAAGAGCGCGGCCCCCCGCGTCGGGGCGCCGGCTCGTTAGGCAGGGAGGTTATCTATGTCGAACTGGATGATGGCAGGGTGTTTTTCTATGGGTGTCCTGGCGGCGCTCGCGACCGGGTGCGCGAGCCGCGAAGTCGAGGTCACGGGCGAGCTCAGCGCGGCCGTGGGAACCGACGTGCGGGGGCCATTCGTGCTCGAGCTCTACGACGCGAAAGGCACGGGCGAAGAGCTGGAGCTCGAGCGCGTGCACACCGCCAACTTGCAGGCCCTGGGCAAGTTCTCCGAGAAGGCAGAGTTCTCCGGCGATCGCGTGGTCGTGCGAGCGATCGACGATCGCAACCGAGACGGCGCCTGCAGCGCGAGCGAAGCCTGGGGCGAAGCGGAGGCCGAGATCGGCGACGACGACTCCACCGAAGCGATCGCGCTCGTGCTCGCTGCGAAGCCTTGCCCTTGAGGCTCGCGCTCGCGCGACTTGGGTTGCCGGTGCGCCGCGCAGGCGCACCGGCGTGGACTCAGGCGAGCTCCGCGAGCGCGCCGGTCTTGTGTTTGGCGTCCGGCTGCTGACCGAACGAGTCGATATCGACCCCGAAGGCGTTGGCGATCGACACCAAGATGTGATTGTTGGTGACACCCTCGAAGACGGCGTCGTTTTCGCCGCACCACGGGCTGCTCGCCGGGCAATCCGCGGCGACTTTCAGGCGCCTGCCCATGCGGAACGCGCCGTTCGCGCCGCCCGCGATCAGCGTCGGGACGTTGCGCGTGCTGTGCAGCGCCGGGTTCCCCATGTCGCTCGAGACGTAGATGATCGTGCTGTCGAGCACGCCGAGCTCGTCGAGCTTCTGCATCAAGCGAGCGACCTTCGAGTAGCTGTACTTGTTGAACTTGGACAGCGGCAGCCAGGTCGAAGGGTCACCGGCTCCGACGGGGCGCCCGTTTTGGCCGATGTCGGACGAGGAGTAGGTGTGCGCCACGGAGCCGTGGTTGTCGGCGGGCAGCCCGAGCGGGTTCCCCATGTACGACAGGTCGTTCATGAACAGCGTCGCGAAGCGCGTCACGTCGCAGGCGAGGGCTTGCGCGAGCACGTCGATGTGCGCGTCCGTGATCGCGTCGAAGAACGGCTCGCCGCCGTTGTACTGCTCGAGCTTGTCGATCGCTCCGGGCTTCTTCGGCGCGCAACCTGCGACGCTGCCGCTCGAGGGCATGCCGCTGAATTGCTTCTCGAGCTCCGAGAGTGACGTCAGGTGCTGCTCGAGCTTCTGGCGCTCCTCGCCGGACAGCCGCGCTTCCAGGCGTTTCACGTCCGCTCGCACGAAGGCCAGGTTCGCCTGCGCGAGCTTCCTCTTGCGCTCTGCGGCCGGGTCCGGCGTCGAGCCCATGCCGCTCGGCGAGAAGCCATCGAACAGCAGGTCGTAGGCTTTCACCGGGTCGATGATCTTCGACAACGGCTCGCCGCCGGGGCCGAAGGAGAGCGTCGTGCCCGACTTGAGCTCTTTGGTGCCGACGGCCAGGGCGACGCTCGTCACGCGGGTGGCGGTGCCGAGCTTGTGCTCGACGGCCAAGAACTGATCGAGCGAGCTGTTGGAGGGCTTGAGGTCGCCGTTGATGCGGCTACCGGTGAGGATGGCTCCGCACGTGTCGTGGCCGTTGGCGCTCGACAGGATGTCGATGCCCTCGATCGCGATCAGCTTGTCCTTGAACGGCGCGAGCGGCGAGAGCGAGCTGTTCTCGAACTCGAGATCGAAGTTCGTCTCCGTGTCCGTTCCGCGCGCGACCCAGTGCTCCGCGCACACGCCGTGCGGGTGATAGATGCCCACGAACTTCAGCGGCAGCTTGTCGCCCATCGACTGGGCGTACGAGTTCTCGATCAAACGGAAGAACGGCAGCGAGGCAAAGCCTCCACCCACGGTTCGGAGGAACGCGCGGCGACTCGACGGCTTCATGGCAGTACGATCCGTTGTGAAAAGAGGGGGTTTTGCACCAGAGAGAGCAGCACGCGCTTGAGGTTGCCTTGCTGGAGCGAGTCCGATTTCAGCGCTGCGTCCTCGGCTTCCCAAAGCTCCTTCCAGTAGCGCACGAACTCGTCTTCCGCGGCCTTGACGTCGGCGTCGCTGCGGCCGATCGAGCCGCGGAAGACGTGGCGCGCGAAGCATTCGCGCACCTCCGGGCTCTCGGACAGGCGCGCCACGAGCGCGTCGCTGTCGGCGTAGTCGCCGTCGAGCCAGGTGCCCGCGCCGAGTACGGCATGGCTGTCGACGACGGGGCCGTCGGTCTGGCCTTGCAGCACCACTTCGCGTTCTCGATAACGGCCCATGCCGTCGTAGGACTCGAACACGAAGCCGAGCGGGTCGATGATCCGGTGACAGCCGGCGCAGGCGGCGTCCTGCGAGTGAGCGGCGAAGCGGTCGCGCGTCGACTTGGACGGATCGGGCAGAGGCGGCACGACCAAAATGTTGAGCTCGCTCGGTGACTGGATCGGCAAACAGGCAAGCCGCCGCCCGATCGTCACTCCGCGAAGCACCGGGCTGCTCTCGTGGGCGTGCGCGAACACGGAGAGAAACGCGCCCTGGTTGAGGATGCCGCGCCGCCTCTCGAGAGAGATTCGACCCTGCGCGGCGTTCACGCCGTAGAGCTCGGCGAGCGGCGCTTCGAGCATGCCGCTCGAGTAGGTGTAGTCGGCGTTCAGGAGCTCACCCACGGTGCCGGTGGAGCGCCCGAACACCTCCGCGATGAACTCGCGGGTCTCGCGGGCGAGAGGAGCCTTCACCGCGTCGAACCCGGGATAGATGTTGGAGTCCTTGGCGGTCGCGCCCAGCCGGTCGATGCCGAGCCACTCCTCGACCATCCGAACCACGCGAGCCGGCAGCTCGGCTCCGTCGATCAAGGCGCTCATGGCTTGCCGGCGGCCCTCGGGCGTGTCGAGCTCCCCGGCCAGCGCCGATGCGACCAGCGATTCGCTCGGCGGCCCCGCGGTCGCGATGTACGACAGGGAAGAGGCGAGCTCGTACGGCGTCAGCTGGACCTTGGTGCCCGGGCTCGAAGTGCCCTCGCCGATCTCGGTCAGGTAGAGGAAACCCGCCGAGGAGAGCATGCCGCGGATCACCTGTTCGATCCCGTCGGCGTACGAGGCCCCTTCGGCTCCGACTCGATACAGATCGAGCAAGCCGTCGTTCTCGCCAGGCCCGTCGATCTCAGCCGCGGTGAGCGGGCGCCGGTAGACCTTCGCGCCGAAGCTCTCGATGAACTGCTTGGCGCAAGCCTCGCCAGGGTTGGGATCCGAGCAGGGTGCGAGCCTCTGCACGTCCGCCTTCACCGAGGCGGCGAGCGTCTCGGCGGCCGTCGCGTATTGGCGAGCGACCACCGGATCCACCCGCTGAGCGTCGTTCACCGTGAAGCCGGCCTGCCGCGCGTCCGGCGGGAAATCGTAGTCGATGGAGGGACTCAGCGCCGAGCCCAGCAAGGAGCGCGCGCTCTGGTCGTACTCGGCGTTGGCGAGGCGGCGGATGCGCGCGGGGATCAGCGCGTCCGGGTTGGCGGGTGGAAGCCCCTGCCCCGCACCTCCCGTGGAGGCCGCGCCGTTCGAGACCGCGCCGTTCGAGACCGCACCGCCACCGGGATCCCCGCTGCCGCCCGAATTCGACGGCGTCGAGCCCGCTCCGCCTCGTCCGGGTACGCCGCCCGCGCTGGAGGCTGCCCCACCGCGGGGAATGCTCGAGTTGCCGGCGGAGCCCATCGGGGGCGCATCGCCCGACTCGATCTCGCCGGAGCAAGCCACCAACCCCAGAGCCACACACGCGACGCGGAAGGCAGCCGCGTGTCGAAGCAAGCCAAACATCAACCTCGAATCTTGCTCCGTGCGGAGTCTCCCGCAACCCGAATCGCCTGCTCGTGTCGACTTCGACTGCAGGCGGACGACGGAGGAAACGGTCCTTACTTCAATCCGTCGCTCGTGACATTGGCCTCGGCCCGGCATGGCTCGGAGGATCGACGAACGGGGGCCTGGTTTTCAGGCGTGCGCCGCTCACCCCACACGGTGAGCGTCGGTATCACCAGCGCCTCCAGCGCCGACGCATCTTTCTCTCGGTGCTGCAGCTACTTCGGGGCGGCGAGAACGGGCGCGGCGCTGAACAGGCCGTCCACGACGCCGATCCGATACGCGAGGAACAGGCCGAGCGCGACGCTCAGCACGCCCGCCGCGCGCGACAGGCTGCTCTGAAAACGTTGAAAGCGCCGCGCGGCGTAGGCCATCGGCAACGCCAGCGCGGACGTGAGCGCGACCATACCGGCGATCGTGCCGAGACCGAACACGGCGAGGTACAGGACAGCCAGCTCGGGATCCTGAATCGAGGCCAGCACCAGCAGCGCGACTGCGGCGGAGCCTGCCAGGCCGTGCACGATGCCGACGCCGAGCGCGCGCCACGGCCCGCGGGGCCCGTGACTCGGTTCGCCGGTGGCAGCGGGCGGATGAGCTGCTGCGTGCAGGTTGCTCATGGCACCTTGCAAGTTGATCGCACCCAACACGATCAACATCAGCGCCACGGAGAACTCCATGCCGAGGCCGACACGCGGGGGGATCACCAGACCGAACAAGACGATCGCGCTGCCCACGGCCAGCACCGTGAGCGAATGGCCGAGACCCCAGGACACACCGATCAGCAACGCCGAACGCGGCGAGCGCTCGCGGGTGGTGATCGCGCCTACCGCCACCACGTGATCGGCGTCCGTCGCATGGCGAAGGCCGAGCACGAAGCCGAGGAGCAGCATCGAAAGCAGCGTCTGCATCGACGCTGGCGGCGTAGCACGGATCGCAGCACGCGTGTTACGCGAGCGGAGCCGCGGTTGCCGAGTGACCTCCGAGATTCGGCTGCCACCGCAAACTCTTGTGTTGCCCGCGAAAACGGGTCATAGCCCCGGCCGGAGCGATCCCGTGTCGAAGGCCCAACCCCCGAAATCCGCCATCTCCCCCACCCGCGCCGAAGATTACGCCGAGTGGTACCAGCAAGTGGTCCGCGCCGCCGATCTGGCAGAGACCTCACCGGTCCGCGGCTGCATGGTGATCAAGCCGTGGGGCTACGCGATCTGGGAGAACATCCAGCGCGTGCTCGACGGCATGTTCAAGGCCACCGGCCACAAGAACGCCTACTTTCCGCTGTTCATCCCCAAGTCCTTCCTCGAAAAAGAGGCGGAGCACGTCGAAGGGTTCGCGAAAGAGTGCGCCGTGGTCACCCACCACCGGCTGGTCGCGGGCAAGAACGGTGGGCTGGTGCCGGATCCCGAGGCGGAGCTCGAAGAGCCGCTGATCGTCCGACCCACTTCCGAAACAATCATCGGAGCCGCGTTCGCGCAGTGGGTGCAGAGCTACCGGGATTTGCCGCTGCTCATCAATCAGTGGGCCAACGTCGTGCGCTGGGAGCTGCGCACCCGGCTGTTCCTGCGCACCGCGGAGTTCTTGTGGCAGGAAGGGCACACCGTCCACGCCACGGCCGAAGACGCGCGCGAAGAGACGCTGCGGATGCTCGGCGTGTATTCGACGTTCGCCGAACAGTACCTGGCGATGCCCGTGATCCGCGGACCGAAGACCGCGAGTGAGCGCTTCCCCGGCGCCGTGGATACCTACAGCATCGAGGCGCTGATGCAGGACCGGAAAGCACTGCAAGCCGGCACCTCGCATTTCCTCGGTCAGAACTTCTCGAAGGCGAGCGGGATCCGCTTCCTCGATGCGGCCGGGCAGCAACAGCTGGCGTGGACGACGTCTTGGGGCGTCTCGACACGGCTCGTCGGCGGGCTGATCATGACCCACTCGGACGACGACGGCCTGGTCCTGCCGCCTCGTCTTGCGCCCGCGCACGCCGTGCTCTGGCCGGTGTTCCGCGGCGACGACACGCGCGCGCCGATCCTCGAGGCCATCGAGAAGCTCGCGCAGGCGATGCGCGCCGAGCGCTTCGGCGATCGCGCGGTGGAGGTCGAGACCGATCTTCGCGACATCAGCGGTGGCGACAAGCAGTGGGAGTGGATCAAGAAGGGTATCCCGCTGCGGATCGAGATCGGACCGCGCGACCTGGCCTCGGGCTCGGCGATGGTGATGCGCCGTGACCGCGGGCCGAAAGAGAAAGAGAGCATCCCGTTCGCCGAGCTGCCGAAGCGCATCCCGGAGCTGCTCGAGAGCATGCAGCGCGGCCTGTTCGAGAAGGCGCTGGCGTTCCGGGACGAGCAGACGCACGCCATCGACGACCGGCAGAGCTTCGATCGCTTCTTCACGCCGAAGAGCGCGGACAAGCCCGAGATCCACGGCGGGCTCGCGCTCTCTCACTGGTGCGGCCGAGCCGAGTGCGAGACGGCGATCAAGGACGCGCTGAAGGTGACGGTGCGCTGCATCCCGCTCCACGGCATCGACGGCGCCAAGGCCGCCGAGCGCCTGAAGGAGCCGGGCGCCTGCATCGTGTGCCGCGAACCGAGCCAGGAACGCGTGGTCTTCGCCAAGAGCTACTAAGAGCGAGGCATGCGAGTCCACGCGCTCGCTGCATTCCTGCTCGGCTGCAACGTCGAAGCGCTGGGCGGAGACACCGGCGGGGTGGCGCGCGGTGACGGCGGTGTCTGCCCGGACGGCGCCGTCGTCGTGCTCTCGGACTACGGCTCCTCGCAAGTGGCGCTGACCAGCGTCGAAGGCGTGACGCTGTCCGAGTCGTTCGTCTCGACCGCGTCGCGGCAGGCCGACGGGCTCGCCTTCGCGCTATCCGGCGACACGATCGTGCCCGGCCTTCGCCCGCCGTCCGGTCGCGTGGTGTTGATCGACCGCTTCGGAACCAACGTGCTCACCTGGCTCGATCCAACGACGGCCGAGGTGCTGGCTCAATTGCCGATCGGCACGGGCTTCGAGTCCAACCCCCAGGATTACATCGAGATAGACGCGACTCGCGCTTACGTCTCGCGCCTCGGACACAACCTGCTCGCAGGCATTGAGCCGTTCGACGAAGGCAGCGACCTCCTGATTGTCGATACGCGAAAGCCGGCAATCGTCGGCCGGATCCCGATGCCGTCGGACTCCGAGGTGCCGGCGCGCCCCACCGGCTTCGAGCGGCTCGGCCCGAATGAAATCGTCGTGACGCTGACGCGCCTCGAGCTCGGCTTTCAGCGCGGCGAGGACTCGATGCTGGTCGGTGTCGACACGACCACCGACATGCCGAGCTTCGAGCTCCTGCTCGAAGGCGCCAAGAACTGCGGCTCGGCGCGGCGCTCACCGAGCGGGACGCTGCTCGCGGTCGCGTGCAGCGGCCTCGTCACCAAAGACGGCGAGAGCCAGGGGCTCGAGTCGAGCGGCGTGTTGCTGTTCGACGCGGGCGAACGGCCGCCGCGCTTGCTGCAGCGCTTCGGCGCCGAAAGCTTCGGCGGTGAGCCCGTGCAGTACGAGTTCGCGTTCGCGAGCGAGGCTTTCCTGCTGTTGAAGACGCAGACGCCGGTGGGTGGAGCCACGCAGAACCGGCTCCTTTCGCTCGAGCTCGCGAGCGGTCGCGTCGAAACCCTCGTCGAATCGGGCAGTGCCGGTGATGGACTGACGCTCGGCACCGTGACCTGTGACCCCGGCTGTTCGAACTACTGCCTGGTGGCCGACGCCGCCGCGGGTGTTTTGCAGCGGCTGCGGCTGCGAGACGACGGTGCGCCCGAATACCTCGACCGTGTCACGGTCGAGGAGCGCATCGGGCTTCCACCGCGGCGGATCGCCTATCGCTGAGCTCGAGCGTCAGTCGTGGAGCTGCTCGGCGAGGTAGCGCTCCCGACCGATGTCCTTGACCAGGTAGAGCTGCGCCTCGAGCCACTCGATCGCGTTCTCCTCCTCGGTGAGAATCGACTCGATGAGCTCGCGGGTGCCCGCGTCGTTCTTGGCGAGACACAGCGTGATCGCCGCGTTCAGTCGAGCCACGGCCTCGACCTCCAGCTCGAGGTCTAGCCGGTGCATCTCGATCGGCTCTTCACCGACGCGCACGGGGCTCAGGCGCTGCATGTTGGGCACGCCGTCGAAGTAGAGGATGCGCTCGATCACGCGGTCGGCGTGCTTCATCTCTTCGATCGACTCCTCGCGCTTCTTCTTCGCGAGCCGCTTGTACCCCCAGTTCTCGAGCATCCGGAAATGGATGAAGTACTGGTTGATCGCCGTCAGCTCGCTGGTGAGGATCTGGTTCAGGGCGTCGATGATTTCCGGGTCTCCGCGCATGACGGGCTCCTATTGCTCGGGGTGATGCAGAAAGCAGTGGGGTGTCGGGGGGACCGGGCCGCGCGGGCCGGGGCTCGGGCGTGGTCCCCCGGCCTCTGGGTGACGCTTCGTGAGCGCCGGGGCTCTCCCCGAGGGCAATAGCATCCCGGAACAATACACCGACAGCAGCTCGTCGCAGCCGCGCTCCGAACCCGGCTTCGGAGACGGAAGATCGCAAGCTTTCAGGGAGATTTCGAGAACCGGCCACCCGGCCACGTGGGCCCGGCCTCGCCCGGGGCGCGGATGATATTGACTATCAATTGCAGCAAGCTACGGTTTCCCCAGCCCTCCGATGCTCGTCTGTCACTGCAACCGCGTGTGTGATCGAACCGTTCGGCAATGCATTCGAGAAGGGGCGGAGAGCGCCGACCAGGTTGCGCTCCGGTGTCGCGCGGGTTCCACCTGCGGCGGCTGCCGCCCGCTCGTGGAGCAGCTGATCCGCCTCGAGCAGCGCGAAGCCCGGATCGAGCCCGAGCTCGAAGCCACGGGCACGTGATTCACGCGCGGCTGTAGGTCCATGTAATTCCTGCTGCAGCACGAATTTCGGCCTTTCCATTCGCGAACGGGTCGGGCAGCCTTGCGGGGCATGGGACAACGCAACGTCGCCTCGGCGCAGCTGTCGGACCCGAGCCAGAGCACCGAGGAGTCGTGCGGGGACTTTCAGCCCGAATCGCCGCGGCGAGCGAGGCCGATGCGAGCACGCAGCATTCGCGTCGCGCGGGCCACGCAGAAGGAGCGCGACCGGGCCGTACGCCGGGCCCTCGAGCTCGAGCGGGAGTTCGAGCGCCCCGAGACGCGCAGCGAGTGCCTCGATGGCCCGCGCCCCTGCCCGTTCGTGTCCTGCAAGCACCACCTGTATCTCGATGTGTCGCCCACCACCGGCACGATCAAATTGAACTTTCCCGAGCTCGAGGTCTGGGAGCTCGCCGAATCCTGCGCGCTCGACGTCGCAGAACAGGGCGCGCAGCCGGTGGAGCGCACCAGCTCGCTGATGAACGTGACGCGCGAACGGATCCGCCAGATCGAATCGCTCGCGCTCGGCCGGCTAGCGACGTTGCGCGACGTGCGCGCGCTCCGTGACTTGCCGGAGCCCGCGCCGCGGCGCCCGCGCTAGCTCAGGAGTACAGCGCGTAAGCGAGCGCGATCTGGGCGGGCTCGGCGATGTACGGGAAGATCCGCCAGCTGATGATCAGGCCGAGCAGCTGATACAGCGGGTTGCTGCGCATCACGTCGTAGAAGCGCCGGATCGCAGAGGGGCCGAGGCCCTCGACGACCGCTGCGCCGTCCAGCGGCGGCAGCGGTATCAAGTTGTAGAGGCCGAGGATCACGTTCAAACGCAGCATCGCGCTGAGCGCTAGCGCCACCGCGCCGAGCGCCGAGTTGAACTCGTAGCCCTCGGGGAGCGTCACGAGACCGACGTCCGTCCCGGCGCCGCCCAGTTGAAACACGCCGGCGCTCGCGAGGCCACGGATGGCGAGCAGCGCCAGACCAGCGAGCAAGAAGTTCGCGCCTGGGCCCGCGAGAGACATCACCGCGTGTCGCTTGGGATGCCGCGCGCCCCAGTGCGGATCGTAGGGCACCGAGGCCCAGCCCATCATCCATCCGAACTGGAGGAAGGTCAGCACCGGGACTATCACCATGCCGAGCGGCTCGCGGCGGATGTGCGGGAACGGGTCGAGGGTGACGTGCCCGAGGGCATAGGCCGTGTCGTCGCCACCGCGACGTGCCACCCAGGCGTGCGCCGCCTCGTGACAGGTCGTGCTGAAAACGAAGACCAGGTACCAGATCAGGAACTCGGCAACGGTTTGCATCGGGGTCTTCGGCTCGCTCGGAGGCTTCGGCGGCTTGGAGTTAGCACCGAAGACGGCCGATTGAATCCCCCCGCATCGCACGATTCGC
>JAICQO010000221.1 GCA_025937835.1 Polyangiaceae bacterium | reverse complement strand
GCGGCCCAACGCGATCCTGCTCGATTTGATGTTGCCGGACGTGAACGGCTATCAGGTCTGCGAGGACATCCGGCGCTTCGACCCGTTCGCGCCCATCATCATGCTCACGGCCAAGAGCCAGGAGGCGGACAAGATCCGCGGGCTCGACGCCGGCGCCGACGATTACGTGACGAAGCCGTTCAGCGTCGGGGAGCTCGTGGCGCGGCTACGGGCGCTGTTTCGCCGAACCCAGCGCCCGACCGAGGTCTCGAGCTTTCGAGTCGGAGACGTCGCGATCAACCTCGCGCAGCACACGCTTCAACGCGAGGGGCGCAAGCCCGAGAACCTGTCGTTCTACGAGGTCGAGCTCTTGCGCTTGCTCCACGAGCGCGCCGGTCAGCCCGTGAGTCGCGACGAGATCTTGAACAAGATCTGGGGGCTCGAGGCGAGCCCCACCAACCGCACCATCGATAACTTCATCGTGAAGTTGCGGCGCAAGCTCGAGGAACAGCCAGACAAGCCCGAGCACATCCTCACGGTCTACGGCTTCGGCTACAAACTCGTCGAGTGAGCGGGCGAGGGGACCGACCCGCTCGCTGCTGGATCGCCGGCCGGCACTGGCACGCACACGCCATGATCGGGCAGGCTCGAAGCGGGACAGGGAACACTCGCCGGAGCCACGGCGCTCGCGCTGGGTAGGACAGAAGGCGCCGCATGACTGGCGGGTCGGGTCAGAAGGCGCACGGCAGTCAGGGCAAAGACTGCGGCCACGGCGATTTTGACGCGGGTCTGCACCGAACTGACGATACTAGAGCGGCGTGTTTTCGCCAGATCGGCTCAACCCCACCGACGCCGCCATCCTCGAGACCTTCGTGGTGCCGCGCTATCTGTCTCTGTTTGGAGACCTGGCGCTCGAGATGCTGAGCGTCGGTGAATCCGCGCGTTTGCTGCACGTCGGCTGCCGCACCGGGTACCCGGACCTCGCCTTGCTCGAGCGCTTCGAGAACCTCGAGATCATCGGCGTGGATCCGTCGCTGTCGGCGATCGAGCTCGCGCGGCACAAGGCGGCCGTTCGTCGCGACGCGCCGATCGAGTACCGTGTCGAGGAGAGCTTGCCCGGAGAGCTCGAGCCCGGCGTGTACACGCACGCGCTCACGCTGCATCCGATCTTGCCCGACTCGCAGCGCGGCGAGCTCTTCAGCGCGCTGCGCTGGTTGATGAGCGCCGGGGGTCAGGCATTGGTCGGGCTGCCGCTGCGCGGCTCGTTCCAGGAGATCGCAGATTTGCTGCGAGAATACGCCCTCAAGTACGAGGAGTCCGAGTTTCTGAAGGCGCTCGAGATCTCGCTCTCGCTGCGCCCCACGATCGAAACCATTTCCGAAGAGCTCGAGGCCGCGGGCTTCGAGGACATCGACGTCGAGGTGCGCCAGGCGAGCCTGGCTTTCGAGAGCGGCCGCGCCTTCGTCGAAGATCCCGCGACGCGCCTCTTGATCTTGCCCGAGATCCGCTCGTGGATCCCGAACAGCGATCTGACGCGCCCGCTCGACTACGCGCGCGAAGCAATCGACAAGTATTGGTCCGAGGGCAAGCTCGAGCTGACGCTGAATGTCGGCTGCGCCAGCGCAAGGTGTCCTTTGTAGTTCGCATCGCGGCGGAGCTGAGCCGTGAACTTCGCGAGGCGGAGCCGAGCCGCGATGAGCGAAGCGAATCGCGTTGGGGGCACGGGGGCGATGAGCCCCCGCGGAGGATTCCGGTGGGGGTGGGCGGGCGGGACTACAAACGGACCTTGGCGTGGGTGCGGATGTCTTCGGTGTCGCGGAGCGGTTCGCCTTTGAGGTACGCGGCGGCGGCCTTGGCGGCGAACTTGACGCCGTTCCAACCG
>JAICQO010000084.1 GCA_025937835.1 Polyangiaceae bacterium | reverse complement strand
GCCGCCGACGTCGACGCGCTCGATGCGCTCGGCGCTGCCGTAAATCACCGCGTGAAGCTCGGAGGGGCGCAGCAGACCCGTCCCCTGTTCGAGGTAGAGCCGTTGACCGAAGCCGAGACGGCCGTGCCGCGTCAGATGGAGGGCGAGCGGCCCCGCTGCGGAACCCGTCGCCGGATCTTCGGGAACGCCGGCAGCGGGCGCGAACGCGCGGGTGAAATAACGGTCGCCGGTGCCGGCCGCGACGCTCACCGTGGCCGGGAATTCGCGCCCCAAGCGCGCGAAATCCGGAGTCAGCGCGCGCACGAGCTCGACGTCGTCGAGCACGGCGATCACGTGGTGCGGTCCGTTGTTGTACTCGGCAATCGGCAGCGCCAGGCTGGCCACGTCGATGCCGAGCGCGGCGCACAGCTCCGCTCCGCGCTCGAACGGGTGTTCCTCGGGGATCGGCTGCTGCATCCAGCCGAACAGGACACGGATCTCGTCGCGCTCGAGCCGCACCGGGATCACGCCCGCGCCGGTCTCGAGTCGCATCTCGGAGCTCTGCAGCGGGCCGCCGAGCACGAACGCGGTGCCGAGCACCGGGTGGCCGGCGAAGGGTAGCTCCTGTCGCGGCGTGAAGATGCGGAGCCGGGCGTGGCCACCGCGCTCGGGCGGCAGCACGAACACCGTCTCGGACAGGTTCATCTCGCGCGCGATCGCTTGCTGCGTTTCGGTCGACAATCCGCGACCGTCGGTGAACACGGCCAGCGAGTTGCCCGTCAGCGGGCGATCGGTGAACACGTCGCACAGGACGTAGCGAAAAGTTTTCATCGCGGCCTCGATCAGAGCGGAGCGCGGAAGCCGTACACGAAGACGTCGCGCTCGGTCTGGGCGCCGTCGGGCATCTGCACCTGCACCACGTAGAGCTTGTTGCCGATGGTCACGAGCAGGCCGCTGGTCTGACGCCCGCCGGAGCAGCTCGCCTTGAACTCCATCGAGCGGCGCTCGGGGCGCTCGATCAGCCCCTTCAGCACCAGCTTTTTCATGCAATCGCCGAGCACGCCCTGGGCGACGAGCAGATCCTTCTTGCCCGGCGGAGGCGCGGGGAGCACGCGCACGGCGTAAGACACGGCGCCGACGCTCGCGCTGTACGTCTTCTCCCCGGCGGCTTCCTTGGATTCGACGCCCGGCGGCATCGGCACGGAGAAGCCGCTGTCTTTGGCGGTGAAGCGCTGCCAGCTGCTCGGCAGCTCGAGCGACATCTCTTTGGTGTCGATGCGCTTGCCGGCGGCGCAGGCGTCGATCTGCTTGAACTTCTTGGTGCAGCTGCCGGGCATGATGTTCACGCACTGCAGATCCTCGGCGCGGCGGGCGCAGTCGAGCGCAGCGCGGACCTCGGCGTCGCACTCGGACGGCTTCGAGTCCCACTCCCGGCAGTTGTTGCGGCAGGCTTCGGTGGCCTCTGCCGAGCAGCGCTCCTTCACGCGGTCGCACATCTTCTGGCACAGCTCGGGGGCACCGAGCTGTGGCTCGCTCTGCGGCGGCGGCGCGGCTTCGGCCGCTTCGGGCGCCGGGTTCTCGGACACGGGCGGCGCTGCGTCGCTGCTCGGCTCCGGCGAGGGAACGGGCGTCTCCGGTGCGGACTCGTCGCTCGAAGACGCGAGCTCGGGTGGCTTCGATTGGGCCGGGCCGCAACCCCACAGCGTGAGCGCCGCGCAGCCGAGAGCGGCGGTCAGGGATAGGGGTGCAGCTCGAAATGCGCCGCGAATCATGGCGCCATGCTCGCACACCTTTCAGCGGCTCGCGAGTAAGCTACGCACGTCGAGGCTGGTCCGGAGCTTCCGGGAAATGCGCTCGTGGAGCGCGGTCCCCACGTGGTGACCCGGGCAGAGCAAGAGCAGGTCTTGAGTCACTGCTGCGGCGGCCGTGCGGTCGCCGAGCAGCTCGAGCAGGATCGCGCGCTCGGACAGGGACCGGGCGAGCACGTCGCGTGTAGCGGGGTCGAGCTCGGGGGCGCTGCGGAGCGAGGCCGCTACGGTGTCGAAGCGCGCGAACGAGCCCTCGACGCCGAGCATGCGGTCCGAGCGCCCGAGCGGGTGCGGCGCGAACTCGCTGAAGAACGCGTGGGGCACGAGGTGCGTGAACAGCCGCTCTTCCCACTCGGTGTCGAGCTCGACGTACATCGGCCGCGTGTCGGCGAGGCCCGACAGGGCGAGCTCGCTCGGCTTGCCCGAGAGCAGCACGTCGCGCACCACCGGCAAGAGCGCAGCCTCCTGATCGACGAGATCCAGCCGCACCGAGCGCTGGCTGAGCGCGCTGGTCGGAACCACGAGCAGGTCCGGCCGCGAGCCGCCGAGCGCGCGCGCCGCTTCGAGCCGCAGGAAGACCGCGTCTGATTGCAGCAGCAGCAGCCCTTGCGGCGGCAAGCTGAGCAGCGCCTCGTCGGTCCAGCGCTCGGTCAAGGTGTTGGCGCGGGCACTGGCGGCGTTGGCGGCGTCCTCGGCCGTGACGAACACCAGGCTGAAGCCGTAGACCAGGAGCAAGATGCTGGCCGGTCGTGTGAGCGGCAGCCGCGCGCGCGACAAGAGCTCCACGACGTAACGCAGGCCCGTGCAGGTGAGCACGGAGAGCGCGGCGAGCCCGAGCGCGACGACGGCCGCGTTCGGATCGGCTTCGGTGGGACTTTCGCTCGTCGAGAAGTTCACTGCGGTCAGCGCGACCAGGCTCACGAACGACAAGGTCAGCGCGAGTGAGCGGCGCTCGCGCACCCCGCCGCCGGCGATGCCGAGCAGCGCGAGCGCGCTCCAGATCAGACCGAGCTCGGACGTCCAGGCCTGCACGGCGCGGAAGCCTTCGCGAGCCGCGGCCGCCCCCAAGCCGCCGGCGCTTCCGACGCGCTCGGCGAGAGCGCCCGCAGGCGACACCCAGAGCCCGACCGCGAGCGCGATCGGCAGCAACGAAACCAGCGCTGCCCCGAGCGCGGCGTGGGTCGCGAACCGGCGCGCCGCGCGTGGCCTCCCGACCAATACCAGCAGCACGACCGAGGCCAGCGCCGAGATGGCGGCGGGGCGCGACTCGAGCACGACGGCGGCGAGCGCGGCACCGCTGAGCACCGCCTGGCGCGGCTCCCCGGCCGAACCCAGGGCGGCGCGCTCGAGAGCGAACAGCGCAAGCGCGGCCGCCACCGCCGCACCCCCGATCGCGACGCCCGTCACGAAGAAGCTCGGAGACAACGTCGCGGTGATGGCGGCGAGCGCGGCCACGGCGGGGTCGAGCGGCGCGGCGGAGCCGAGGCCGAGGTGACGGCGAGCCAGGCGGTACACGAGCAGGCCGCACAGCCCGAGCGCGAGCGCGCTCGCCGAGCCCGCGCGCAAGACCGGCGTGCCGATCGGCAAGAATCCGAAGAGCCCGTCCAGCGCAGCCGAAATCAGCCCGGAAAACCCGCGAGGCGCGGCGCCGAACGCGCGCAGCACGGCAGCATCGTCGGCCCAACCCGTGCGCGGGCTCACCTGCAGCAGGGCGGCCAGCCAGGGGATCAGGAACGCGGCTACGGGGCCGACGCGATCGAGTCGCGAGCTCACTCCGACAGCGGTGCCACGGCTCGGGGCGCGCGGGCCAGTTCTCGGAGAACGCTTCGTGCTAAGAAGGCCGCCCCGCGCGGGCCCGTAGGCCGGCGCTGTCTAGCTCGGAGGAAGGCGTTGGCCCGCTTCATCGACGAACTCAAACGAACCCACGATTGCGGCGCGATCCGCGCCTCGGACATCGGCAAAGAGGTCGTGTTGTTCGGCTGGGTTCAGATTCGCCGCGATCACGGCTCGATCGTGTTCGTGGACCTGCGTGACCGCGAGGGCGTGACGCAGGTGGTGTTCGATCCCGAAACCTCGCCCAGCGCGCACACCGTGGCCGACCAGCTCCGCTCGGAGTGGGTGATCGGCATTCGCGGCGTGGTGCGCTCGCGCGGCGAACAGTTCAGCAAGAAGGAAGGCAAGCTCGTCAGCGCGGCGAACCCGAACCTGCCCACGGGCGAGGTCGAGGTGAGCGTGCTGGAAGCGACGATCTTCAACAAGGCCGAGACGCCGCCGTTCGCGATCGAAGATCAGAGCGACACGCGCGAAGAGGTGCGGCTCGAGCACCGCTACCTCGATCTCCGGCGCGCGCCGCTGCAGAAGGCGCTGCGCCTGCGGCACCGCATCAACCAGGCAACGCGCACCTACCTGAGCGACAACGGCGCGCTCGAGCTCGAGACGCCGCTGCTCGTCAAGTACACGCCGGGCGGCGCGCGCAACTTCCTGGTTCCGTCGCGGCTCCACTCCGGCAAGTTCTACGCGCTCGCCGAGAGCCCGCAGCTCTTCAAGCAGCTGTTCATGGTCGCGGGCTACGAGCGCTACTTCCAGATCGTGCGTTGCTTCCGCGACGAGGACCTGCGCCTCGATCGCCAGCCCGAGTTCACGCAGATCGACATCGAGCTCAGCTTCGTCAACCAGGACGACGTGTTCAACCTGGTGGAAGGCCTGATCTTCACGATCTGGAAGGCCGCCGGCGTCGACTTGAAGGAGCTCTACCCGAGCGGGCACTTCCCGCGGCTGAAGTTCGACGAGTCGATGAGCAAGTACGGCAACGACAAGCCGGACCTGCGCTTCGGCATGCCGCACGTCGATCTGACCGAGCTCGTGATCGAGCACGACGGCGGCGGGATCCCGTTCTGGCAGCCGCTCGCCGAGAAGTACAAGAGCGGCGCGTTCCGCCGCGATCTGCCGCCCGAGATCGTGAAGGCGCTGGTCGTGCCGGCGAGCGCGAACCTGTCTCGCACCGAGGCCGACAAGCTCGAGCAGCTCGCGCGCAGCATGGGCGCCGCGGGTCTCGCGCGGGCCAAGGTCGGCCCCGACGGCACCTGGACGCAGTCGCCGCTCGCCAAGAGCATCACGCCCGAAATGTGCCGCGCGATCAACGCGGCGACCGGCGCGAAGGAAGGCGATCTTTTGGTCTTCCAGTCCGGGCGCGCGTCGCTCGTGCACACCGTGATGGCGAACCTGCGCGTGCACCTCGGCAAGAAGCTGGGGCTGATCCCGGAGGTCGGGCACGGCGGGAACTGGAACTTCCTGTGGGTCGTCGATCCGCCGCTGTTCGAGTACGACGAGGACAAGAAGAGCTGGGGCGCCGCGCACCACGCCTTCACGCGTCCGCACGACGAGTCCGTGCCGCTGATCGAGAGCGATCCGGGCAAGGTGCTCTGCTACCGCTACGACCTGGTGCTGAACGGCTTCGAGATCGCGGGCGGTTCGATCCGCCTCCACGATCCAGACGTGCAGAAGCGCGTGTTCAAGGCGCTCGGCATCGGCGAAGAAGAGGCGCAGGAGAAGTTCGGCTTCTTGCTCTCGGCGCTGCGCTACGGCGCGCCGCCGCACGGTGGCATTGCGCTCGGGATGGATCGGCTGGCGATGCTGCTTTCGAGCACGGACAGCATCCGCGACGTGATCGCGTTCCCCAAGACCCAGAAGGGAACGGATCTGATGAGCGACGCGCCGAGCCCGGTGTCCCCGGGCCAGCTGGCCGAGCTCCGGATCCGGACGATCGCCGAGACCTGACCCGTGAGGTTCACTGTCTCGGGTGGGGCTGTCCCACCTTGTGGACCGCGGTGCGTGCCGCGGAACGCAGCGGAATTCCATGCCGGGCTTGACCCAGCTTTCGTTAGGGCGTCACGATCGTAGTCCCGATGGGCGCGCGCATTCTCGTCGTCGACGACAGCCCTACCATCCGCAAGGTCGTCGCCGCGATTCTAGCGCAGCGCGGGTTCGAGCCGCTGCTGGCGGCCGACGGACAACAGGCGCTCGACACGCTCGGGACCGAGAGCGTCGACCTGGTGCTGCTCGACTTCGTGATGCCGCGCATGAACGGCTATCAGTTCTGTCGTGAGCTGCGGGCCGACTCGGCGTTCCGCAACTTGCCCGTGGTGCTGATGAGCGCGAAGGGCGACAAGATCCGCGGCCAGTTCGTGCAGCAAACGGGCGCCATCGACGCCATCACCAAGCCGTTCGACGCGCGCGGCCTGGTAGCGGTGGTCGAGGGAGCGTTGAAAAAGCACTCGGAGGGTCGCGGCCGACCCGTCCCGAGCGCCAACGAAATGCCGCTCGACGAGGCCGGCTTCGACAACAACCGCCCGAGCCGGGTGCTGAGCGACGACCCGGTGCAGCGCCGCGAAGAGATCGCGGGTGAGTTCGCGCAGGCCGTCGGCAAGTTGGTGATCCCGGAGCTGCGCAAGCTCGAGGGCTCCGGCGTGCGCGCCGCGGGCACCGATCGGCTCGAGACGGCCTTCGGGCGCGCGCTGACGGCCGAGTCCGTGGCCACGCTGGCGGCGATCCTGCAGAACACGAGCTGGAGCGACCAGCAGCGCGAGGTGCTCGCGGGTGATCTGTCGGTGATCTCGATCGCGGAGATCTTGCAGCTGCTCGACCTGCAACAGCAGTCGGGCTCGCTCTCGGCGACCACTCACGGCCAGGCCGTCACCATCTTTTTGCGCGGCGGGCACGTGGATTTCGCCTCCTCGGAGGGGCTGCGCGACGAGTTCTTGCTCGGCCGCTACCTGGTCGACGGCGGCTCGATCGCGCGGATCGCGCTGGATCAGACGCTGCAAGCCTCCGGCAGCGAACAACGGCTGGTCGGCGAGCTGCTCGTCGAGCGCGGGCTCGTGCCCGAGGCGACGGTGCGCGGCGCGCTCGAGCGCCAGACGTCCGAGCTCGTTTACGAAGTGGTGCGCTGGAAGAGCGGGCGCTTCTCGTTCCAGATCGGCGTCGAGCACCCAATTGCGGAAAAGACGCGCCTCGGGCTCGAGCCGAGCTCGCTGGTGATGGAGGGTTTCCGGCGCGTCGACGAGTGGCGGCTGATCGAGGGCAGCTTCGACTTCGACGAAGTGCTGTATCCCGATCCGATCGCGATCGAGCGGCTCGACAGCGAGACGAACCTGACCGCCAAGGAGCGCGCGGTGCTCAAGGCCATCGACGGCGAGCACACGATTCGCCAGATCGTGAACGAGATGGAAGGCAGCTCGTTCGAGCTCTGCAAAATCCTGTTCCAGTTCTTGAACTCGCGGATCGTGCGGCGGAGGGCGGCCTAGTGGAGCCCCAGGTCGGCGGCCTCCTCGTGCGCCGGGGTGGCGCGCGGGCCTTCGTGAGCGCCGAACAAGCGCGGCAGATCGTGGCGGAGCCGCGGATTTCGCGGGTGCCGGGCTCGCCGCTCGGCATGGCGCTGGTAGCGGGTCGGATCGTAGGCGTGCTCGAGCTCGGGAGCTCCACGGGCGCGCTCTTGGTGTGCGAGCTGGACGGGCAGCTGGTCGCGTGCGCAGGGCTCGTGCTGGAGCGCGCCGGGTTCTTCAACAAGACGCCGGAGGGCGTCTGGGACTCGGGGGAGCTCGTGCCCGATCTGGCGCTCGACCGGCTGGTGAAGGGCGCGCCGCGGGGTGAAGCGTGAGCGACGCCGGCGTGCTTGCGCTGCTCTCGGATCTCGACGAGACCGAGCAGAGCCGCCAGAAAGCCGACAAGGCGGTGCAGGCGCTCGCTCAAGAGTCCGCGCGCGGTCGCACGCTGTTCGACGCGGTGCACGACGCGGCGCGCGGCCAGGCACTGCGCAGCCGAGAGCTGAAGGAGAGCGCGCGGCAGCTCCGCGATCCGCTCGAGCGCGCCCGGCTCACGGCGCTGAACGCCGGGCTCGAGGGCGCGCGCAAGGGTGACCCCGTGGGCAAGGCGCTGGTGGTGATGGCGGAAGAGCTGCGCGTGCTGTTGGCGCGGGCGCTCGACGCGCTCGCCGAGCACTCCGCCGCCTTGAGCGACGTCGATCGCGAGCGCGAGCAGTGGCTCGAGCAGCTGGGCGCGGCGCGCGATTTGACGGGCGCGCTGTTCGAGAAGAGCCGCGAGCTGCAGGTGATCGAGGCCGGGGCGGCGCGCGCGCTGGAGCGGCTCGGAGCGGGCGTGAGACGAACCGTCGGGACGGACCCCGAGCGCGCGCGCTTGCTGCTCCGCGCCGCCGAGCAGGCGCGGGCGCTCGATGAGTCGCTTTCGAGCCTGAAAGCCGGCCCCGAGGAGCCCGAGCTTGCAGCAATCCTCGAACCGCTGGCGAAAAAGCTGGGGCGTGAGGGCGGCGGGTGACCCGTGCTCCGCGCGCCACCGATCCCTTGCTGGCATCGGAGATCGAGCGGCGCGTCGCCTTGTTCGGAGACCCGAGCACACCGCACGTCACAGTGCGGGCCGCGCTGCACGCGCTGGTCGGCTCCGCCGGCATGGCGGGGCACACCGATCTGGCGCTCGTGATCGCGCAGGGCGGTGCGCGGCTCGCCGAGGGCGACGAGACGGCGCGCTTCGATCTGTTCGGCGTGCTGAGCTCGGCAGCGAGCCGGCTCCGCGCGGGGGAGGAGCCGTTCGCCACGCGCTGGCCGGAGCCACCGCCGGCGCTCCGTGCTTCGCACGTGGAGCCGAGCTATCGCGTCGAGTACTTCGGCGCCGTGCGCGACCGATTGGGCGAGCTCGACGCCGCGCTCGCGAGCACGACCGCGCTGTCCGCGCTCGAGCAAGCGCAGCGCAGCGTGCACACGCTGAAGGGCGCGGCCTCGGCCGTGGGCGACGACGTCACCGCCTGGTATTGCCACGGGCTCGAGACCGAGCTCCGCCGCGCGGCGCGCACCGAGCAGGTCGCGCGCGAGTGCCTCGTGGATCTGGCACGCCACCGCGCGCTGATCGCGCTCCTGGCCGAGAACTCGCAGCGTGGCCTGGACGCGCTGCGCGCCCTCGGTACGCAATTTCGAGCGGAAAGTGAGCCGCCGCGCGCTCAGCTGCCGCCCGAGCCCGAGCGCCGACTTCGCACCCAGCCGCCCGACGCCGAGCGCCCCGTCGACGACAGCCTGCGCATCCCCTCGAGCTCGCTCGACACGCTGCTCGAGCGGCTCGATCGCGTGGACCGCGTCCACGACGAGCTCGGGCGCGGCAACGTCACGGCGCGCCGCGCGGCCGCACGCCTGCGCGATCTGCGGGCGTCGGTAGGCGAAGCGCTGCGCGCGCTCGGGCCGCCTCGGCCCTGGGGGCCGTCGCACGCCGCCATCGATCGCCTGGAGTCGGTGTCGGGCGCGCTCTCGGCCCTCGCGGCGAGCGCGGAGCGCGCGGCCCACGGCTTTCGTCACGGTGCGGATTTCTTGCGCGGGCGCTCGGACGAGATGCGCCGCGACGTCTCGGCCCTGCGCAAGACCACGATGGGCTCGGTGTTCGAACGCGTGGCGCACGCCGCGGTGCGCTTCGCCGAGGCGGATTCGAAGCTGGTTCGCGTCGAGATCGAGGGCGGCGACGTCGCGCTCGATCGCCGCGCGGCGGAGCGGCTGACGGATGGCCTCGTGCAGCTCGTGCGCAACGCGGTCGCGCACGGCATCAGCCCACCGGGTGACCGGCTCTCGCAGGGCAAGCGCGCCGAGGGAACGCTGCGGTTCTGCGCCGAGAGGCGCGGTGAAGCGCTGCGCATCGTCGTCGAGGACGACGGCGCCGGCGTGGACGTGGAGCGCATTCGCGCGCTGTCCGAGCGCTCTGGCCTGCTCGCGCCCGACGTCGCGGCGCGCGCCACCGAACGCGAGCTGCTCGCGCTCTTGTTCTTGCCGGGCCTCACGACCCAAGCGGACCCGGGTTTGATGGCGGGCCGCGGCATCGGCCTCGAGCTCGTCGAGTCGGCGGTACGATCGCTCGGAGGAACGATCGAGCTCGAGCGGCGTGAGAGCGGAGGGTTGCGCGCCACGCTGCGCGTTCCGGTCGACCAGACGGTGCTCGATGTGTTGTGGCTCGAGGAGGCGGGGCACGAGTTTGCGCTGCCGGTCGCGTTCACGGGGGCGCTGTCGGCGCCGGATCCGGAGCGCGCGGCCGTTCCGCTCTCGCAGTGCTTGCCGCTCGGTGGCGGCGCGCGCCGACGCGATGCGGGCGTCGACGTCGAGCTCTCGATCGCCGGGCTCGATCCGATCGCCGTGAGCGTCGAGCGCGCAGGCACGATCGAAGAGGTGACGGTGCGGGCGCTGCCGCGGCTGATCGCGGCGTCGGGGCCGTACAGCGGCGCGGTGCTCCGCGGTGACGGCTCGCTGCTGCTGGCTCTGGACGGGCCGCTGCTCGCGGCGCGGGCCTGGGCGAAACGCGGGGCGCGCGCGCCGTGATCCGCCTGCTCGATGCGGCAGCGCCCGCCGAGCGCGAAGCGGTGCAGGCGCTCGCCGCCGAGGCCGCGAGCCCGTTCGACGTCGGTGACGAGCTCGCGCGCGCATTTGCGCGGATCTGGGTCGCCAGCGCGGGCGAGCGCGTGGACGGCTTCCTGTTGGCCTGGGACGTCGCCGACGAGGTGCATTTGCTCGACCTGGTCGTGGCCCGTCCGGCGCGGCGGGCGGGGGTTGGCTTTGCCCTGGTCGAGGCCCTGCTCGCCCACGCCCGCGAGCGCGGCGCGCGGCTGGTCTTGCTCGAGGTGCGCCGCAGCAACGCCGCGGCCCAGGCCTTGTACCGGAAAGCCGGATTCGTGACCGACGGCGAGCGCCCGGCCTATTACGCCGACGGCGAGGACGCGATCTTGATGCAGAAGACGCTCGCCTAGGCGTCCGTGCTAATCGTTGCCGATGCGCGCGTTGCGCGGATTCGGCGCTACTCCGGCACTGCTCGCCCTCGCGGCGTGTCTCGCCGCGTGCAACGACCCGCCGCGCCCGCAGACCGAGCCGCAAACCACGGAGCCGAGCCCGAACGCGAGCATTCTGCCCGCGCCGCTCGCGAGCGACGTCGAGACGCGCCGCGCCGCGCAAGCGCGCGTTGCGGCCAGCGCCCTGGGCGATACGGGTTTGCCCGTGGCCAGCGCCACGCCGCGCGTGTTGCGCGAAGACGTGCAGCTGCCGAGCGATCCTCAGCGCCCCGAGACCGGCGTGCGGCTCACGGCGCGCTTCAGCTGGCTCGACCTGCCGCCGTTTCCGCGGCTGCCGGAGACGAACGTCGAGGGCGAGCACCGCTTGCGCGATTCGCTCGCGTTCCAGATCACGTTCGAGCTCTCGCCTCAGGGGCGGCTGCGCGGCGTGTTCGGCTCGGAGGCGTTCGTGTTGCCGAAGGGCAGCGAGCTGCGCTCCCGGCTCGAGTACCTCGGGCACGTGCTGCTCTGGGATTCCGGCAGTCAGTACACCTTGCTGCCCGCCGGCACGCTGCGCGCGGTGTTGGTCGAGCACCGCGCCGACGCGGCCCCGCTGGTCGAGCCGCGTGTCACCCCTGTGGGTTATGGTCGCGTGCTCGGGATCCCGACCGAGCGCAGCGAGCTCACCACGCCGCTCGGGCGGCTTTTGATCGATCAGGGCCCGGTCCCTGGCGCCGGGCCGAGCGGGCTCTTGATGTGCCGCCTGCTCGGCGAGCTGATCACGGCCGAGCCGACCCACAACGGTTGCTCGCGCACCAAGCTCCCGCTGCGCGCCGAGCTGTTCTCCGCGGGCGGCGGGCACCTGCTGTTCGAGGTCACGAAGCTCGAGAAGGATCAGCCGCTCGAGGAGGCCAGCCTGACCACGACCCCCGCGGGCGCCGAGCTCGTCAAGGGCAGGCTCCCCCCGAGCGGCCCCTCCATCGTGCTCCCGAAGTCGAAGCTGGCCGAGCTCCGGCTGCGCCCGGCGCCTCGCGACGAGAAGCCCGATCCGCTCGCGCCGAAGAGCGGGCTCTTGCTGCTGAACCGCAGCGAGAGCTTGCGCTACGTGTTGCTCGACGGCGTGCCGATCGCGCGCGTGGCAGCTCGCTCGGACGTGCACGTCGAGGGCCTGTTGCCGGGCAAGTACGGCCTGGTGACCCTCGACTTCATCGGGGATGACTCGACTCCGCTCCGGATCGTTGCGTTACCCGCGCGCGTCGCGCTGGGCGACGAAGTCGAGAGCCGATAGCGCGGTTCCCCGCACGCCCCGGCTTGTGAACGAGCGATCGCCGTTTCATGCTTCCGGCCTCGAGGAGGTTCGAAGAGCATGAACGTCGCCCGTTTCAGCATTGTGATTTCGCTCACGGCATTGGGTTGCCAGTCCAAAGCGACGCCTGAACGGCCGAGCGTGTCTTCGCTTCAACCCGCAACGTCGGCGTCGGCCATGCCCGCGAGCGCTGCCGTAGCCGAGAGCCCCGCCGCGCTCGGTGCGCCTGCTCCCGATTTCAAGCTGCCGGATCTCGACGGCAATTCGGTGAGCTTGAGCTCGTTCCGCGGCAAGACCGTGGTGCTCGAATGGTTCAACCCCGAGTGCCCGTTCGTGAAGGCCTCGCACACCAAGGGCTCCCTGAAAGGAACCGCGGCTCGCTACGCCGACAAGGGCGTGGTCTGGCTCGCGATCAACTCCAACGCGCCTGGCAAGCAAGGCTCGGGTCGCGAGATCAACAGCGCCGCGCGCGACAAGTTCGGCCTCAAGCACCCGATCCTGCTCGACGAGTCCGGCGCGGTCGGCAAACTCTACGGAGCCAAGCGCACCCCGCACCTCTACGTGATCGACCCCGCCGGCACGTTGGTTTACCGCGGCGCCCCCGACAACAGCCCCGACGGCGAAGGCGACTCGCCCACCTCCGGCACCCTCGTCCGCCACATCGACGTCGTCCTCTCCGAGGTGGAAGCGAAGAAGCCCGTCTCGGTGAAGGAGACGGAGGCTTACGGCTGTTCCGTCAAATACGGCAGCTGAAAAATCGCTGCGCGACGTGGCGAGAGGGATGCAACAAGAAGATCGAAAGGGGGGAAGGTCGGAAGGGGAATTTTTTTGTTTTGTGGGACTCTCGCGTCATCGCGTCTGCGGCCAGCCCGCTCCAATCGCCCAAAACGGCACAGGCTAGCCCCCCAAAAATCCCTTCCCGATCTTCCTCCCTTCCAGTCTTCTTGTTGCCCGGAACGTACTCCGCCGCGCCGCGACTTTTCTACGGCGTGGTGGGTCGATTCAACCGTAGTCGAGGAGGTAATCTTCCTCCGTGTACTCGGTGCCGCCGTAGCCTTCCTCTTCCATCTTGGCGCGCAGGGACTCGGCGGCGACTTCCAAGACTTCGAAGCGGGTCGTGAGCAGGTGGAACTGATCTTCGGGAACCGGAGGCAGCGTGGCCAGTCGGCGGTCGAGGAACTCGCGATCCTCGGGGGCGATGCGCAGCGCCGAGCGCGGACCGTCGTGGTCGGTGCCCCCGTAGAGCGCGTCGAAGCCGACGCCGATCGGGTTGATGTTGAGGAACACCGTGCGCAGGCAGACGGCCCAGTCGTGCTGGTTCGGCGGGATGCGCCAGAAGCCGTCGAAGTGCGCCCGCACCACCTCGCCGAAGTACGCCCCGACGGCCGGACCGATCAGCGGGCCGAGGGAAGGCTTCGCGGCCAGGTTCGCGCGCACCGTGGTGGCGTAGTGGTCAACAGCGCCGAGCGTGTCGGGCGAAAAGTCCAGCGTGAAACCAAGCGCCCGGTCCACGTACTCGAGGCACGCGCTGGCAAGCTCCAGGATTTGAGGCGGGGGTTCGTCGATCGCCATGGGCCGGAAGGCTATCGCAGACCGCGGGCGTGCCGTCGAGGCTGCCGGCGACCGCCCAACACCCCCGGCCGCCCTGCTCGGCCGCCGGAAAAAACACGGCTTTCCCGAGTCGGGACTTGCATCTAGGAACAGTTCGTGGCGGTGTTACCTTCGTCTCCGCCTCATGCGCCTCGGCATCTTGAGCGATATCCACGCCAACTACGAAGCGCTGAGCGCTGTAGTCGAGGCTTACCGCCACGAGGCGATCGACAAGTACTATTGTCTCGGCGACACGGTCGGCTACGGCGGCTCACCCAACGAGTGCTCCGACGTCATCCGCGACCTGGTCGAAGCGACCATCCTCGGCAACCACGACGCCGCGGTCGCCGGGCGCATGGACTACTCGTACTACTACGAGGCCGCGCGTCACGCGCTCGACCTGCACGCCCAGCTGCTCACGCCCACCAACCTGGCGTGGCTCAAGGGCCTGCCCTACCAGCTCCGGCTGGAGGACTTGAACGTCCTCTTGTGCCACGGCTCGCCGGTGCGCCTCGAAGAGTTCGAGTACATCTTCGCTCCCGAGCAGGCGCGCGAGTGCTTGCCGATCTACGACGAGCTCGGTCACCTGACGCTGATCGGCCACTCGCACCTGTGCAAGGTGTTCGCCCTCTCCCCCACGTCGGTAGAAGAGCTGCCCCCGATCGACTTCGAGCTCCGGCCCGATCGCAAGTACATCGTGAGCGTCGGCTCGGTCGGCCAGCCCCGCGACTACGACAACCGCGCGAGCTACACGGTCTACGACAGCGACCGCAAGCGCTTCGAGTTCAAGCGCGTCGAGTACGACATCGAAGCCGCCGCCGACAAAGTCCTCAAGGCGAAGCTCGAACGCAACTTCGCTCACCGGCTCTTCATCGGGGTCTGAAGTCGCTGTCCGTCGTGGGACGGGGATGCGACTGGAGGGGTGGAAGGGAAGAAGACCGGGAAGGAATTTTCTTGTTGGTGATCGGATGCCACCGCTCACCCGATCCCGTGCGGTCGCCAGTCCTCCAGTCACCTGAACGCGGCAGGCGGGACCCCAAAACAAACCCTTCCGATCTTCCCCCCTTCCGATCTTCTGATTGCATCCCCTCACCACGCCGCGCTGAGGGGTTACAGCGTCGGCCTAAGGCGCGACGGCCCAGGTAGTGCCTTGGGGGCTGTCGTGGACGGTGACGCCGAGGGCGAGGAGCTCGTCGCGGATGCGGTCGCTGGCCTGGAAGTCCTTGGCCGAGCGGGCGGAGGTGCGCTCTTGAACGCGGCTCTCGACGTGGCCCGGCGTTAGCCCTCGAATGCGCAGGCGTCGCTCGCGGGTGCGCTCGCGGTATTGCTCGGGCGGGACCTCGCACAGGCCGAGCAGCGCGCCGACTCGCGTGAGCGCGGCGAGCGTCTCTCTCGCGAGCGTTGCGGCGGCGGCGCGGTAGCCGGCGTCTTTTTTGCGTTTTTCTGCGAGGTCGGCGAGCTCGTTGCCGATCCGCGCGAGCTCACCGAGTGCGGCGAGCGCGACGGGGCTGTTCAGATCGTCGTCGAGCGCATCTTCAGCCTGCTTCTCGGCGGTCTTCACCGCGGCTGCCTGCGCCGCCAACGCTTTCGGCGGTCCGCCGGGTGCGGCGTCCTCGGACAACGCCGTGAGCCGCTCGATCGCGGAGTAGACGTAGTCCACGCGGCGCTCGGCTTCTTCGATGCCCGGGAACACCACGCGGCCGTCCTCCCGCTTCTCGGTGTCGAACTGGACCGGCACGCGGTAGTGCGCGCCGAGCAGGAACCAGCGCACGGCGATCGGATCGTTGCGCTCGAGCACGTCACCCAGCGTGACGAAGTTGCCGAGCGATTTGCTCATCTTCTCTTTGTCGGCGTTGACGAAGCCGTTATGGATCCAGATCCGCGCGAGCGGGCCGCACTCGGGGCAGGCGGCCTCGCTCTGGGCGATCTCGTTCTCGTGGTGCGGAAAAATCAGGTCCATCCCGCCCGCGTGCACGTCGAAGCCGTGACCGAGGTAGCGGCTGCTCATCGCCGAACACTCGATGTGCCAGCCCGGGCGGCCCTTGCCGAACGGCCCGTCCCACCCCCACTCTTCGGGGAGAGCGCCCTTCCAAAGCGCGAAGTCGAGCGGGTCGCGTTTGATGTCGTCCTTGTCGACGCGCGCACCGGCGATCAGCTCGTCGATGTTGCGGCGCGACAGCTTGCCGTAGCCGGGGAAGCTCCGCACCGAGAAGTACACGTCGCGCGTGCCGTCGCTGCGCTCCACCAGGTACGCGCTGCCGTTGCCGATCAGCGTCTGGATGATCGAGAAGATGTCGTCGATGCTCTCGCTGACTTTGGGCTGCACGGTGGGCTCGAGACAGCCGACGGCCGCGATCTGCTCCTGGTACACGGCGGTCATGCGCCGCGACAGCTCGAGCGGCGATTCGCCGTTCTTTGCGGCCCGTTCGAGGATCTTGTCGTCCACGTCGGTGACGTTGCGGGCGTAGTTGATCTCGAGCCCGAGCGAACGCAGCCGGCGCACCAGGAGATCCGGCGTGAGCGCCGCGCGCGCGTGGCCCACGTGAGGCACGTCGTACACCGTGGGGCCGCAACAGTAGACGCTGACCTTCCCGGGGTCCCGGGGGACGAGCGGCTCGGTCTTGCGGTTCAGCGTGTTGTAGAGACGGACACTCATGGTTCGGAGGCGTAATCTAACACCGCCTCAGCGCACGCAACGCACGTAAAATTCGCTGCCGATCGCGGTCTGGTCGCTGCGTCCGAGCTCGAAGCTCACGCTCCAGGCGAGCTCCGGGTTGTCGGCGACGAGCGACGAGGTCCAGAACGCTTCACTCGCGGTGTCCGGGAAGAATTCGCCGTCGATGCTCGGGCGCACCTGCATCCGATTCACGAGCGTCTGCAGCTCCTTCATGCTCGGGACACGCGCGCCGAGCGCTGCACAGTGGCGCCCGGCGGCCGCAAAATCCAGCTTTTCTTCGGCGTACGGGGCTTGCCAGACCAACCCCGTGAGTGTGTCGCGAACCTCGGCGTCGGCCCGCTCGTAGCGGAACGAAGGCCGGCTGCTCCGCACGTCGCGCACGCAGCGCACCGAGTCGCGCGCCGCGATCGTACCGTCGCTCGAGTGCCCGTCGCCGAAGTACACCGTCCACGCGCGCGATGGATCGCCCGCGAGCAAGGTCGAGCTCCAGAAGTACTGGAGCGGGCTGCCCAGCTCGGGGGCGATCGTCGGGCTCGGCTGCGTGAAGTCGATCAGCGAGATGAGCTCGATCGCCGTCGGCAGCCGCCAGCCCTCACCGTGCGCCTCGCACAGTGCCGGAGCGTCTTCGAACGCGATGCCGCGGCCGCCTTGCTCGGCGTCGCGCTGCCAGACAAGCCCCGTGACCTCGTCCGTGATCCGCTCGCCGTCGAGCGAGTAGCGTTGCGGGTTCGGCAGCGCATCGGAAGCCGGGTTCGGCATCGGCCAGCGCGCCCATTCGCGCGCCGCGGGACCCACGCTCGGGTCGACCGGATCTCGCGGGACTTCTGGAGAATCAGAGCAGCCGAGCGCGAGGAACGCGCCGAGTACCGTCCATTTCACGGCCATGAGCCGCGCGACGGATAGGCCCCAGCGCGCCTCGAAGGCGGCCGCCAGTGGCTCCACTGCCCGTGCTCGGCGCGCCGCACCGCGAGCTTCTTCACCAGCAGCGCGCCCGCGACGAAGCCGCCGACGTGCGCGAAGAACGCCACGCCGCCCTCGGCCTCCATGCCGAGCTGACCCACGCCGCCGAGCAGCTGCCACACGAACCACATGCCGATCACCAGCCAGGCAGGCAGCACGATCAAGAACCCGAGGAACAGCCACAACAGGGGCACGGGGTTGAGCAGCGTGATCGGCGCCTTCGGGTAGAGCACGATGTAGGCGCCGAGCGTGCCCGCGATCGCGCCGGACGCGCCGACCATCGGGATCGTGCTGGAGGGCCCCATCGCGATCTGCAGGAACCCGGCCGCCACACCTGCCGCGAGATAGAAGACCAGGTACTTGAAGTGCCCGAGCGCGTCTTCGACGTTGTCGCCGAAGATGTAGAGGTAGAGCAAATTGCCGCCCAGGTGCCCCCAGCCGCCGTGCATGAACATGCTGGTGAACAGCGTGAACGCTTCCCCGAGCGGATCTGCCACGAACCGCGTCGGCACCAATCCGTAGCCGGGGACGACCCAGGCCTCGCCGCCACCGGCGATCAAGAGCCACTCCCACACGAACGCCACGAGGTTCAGCGCCAGCAGCAGGTAGTTCACGACCGGCGTCGTACGAGTCGGATTCTGATCGCCGATCGGGAGCATGCCTGGGGGCAGGGTAGCACCCGGAGGCTCGAGCATCGCAGCGAGCCCGCGAGCCCGCTAGCAGTGCTAGCCTGGCGCGCGTTCCTATGCGGGCTTTGCTTCGGAGACTCGGCTTGCTGGCCGGGTTCGTGCTGATCGCGTGCGTGCTCACGGCATGCGGCGGTCCCGTGCTCGAGGGCAACGTGTATCGGGGAGACGACGTCGCGTTTCGACTCGGGCCACGTCCGAGCGCGTGGCGTGCGATCGACGTCGACGGCGCGCTGTTGTCGTTTCGCGATGATCCGGCGGGCGCCACGATCGCCGTCAACGGGCGCTGCGGCGTCGACGGCGACGACGTGCCGCTCAAGGCGCTCACTCATCACCTGTTCCTGAACTTCACCGCGCGCGAGGTGGTCGCTCAGGAAGAGCTCGAGCTCGACGGCCGCGCGGCGCTGCGCACCGAGCTGAACGCACAGCTCGACGGCGTGCCGCGGAAGTTCGTCGTGTTCGTGCTGAAGAAGGACGGCTGCGTCTACGACTTCTTGTGGATCGGCCCCGAGCAGGACGGAGCTTCGGGGATCGCCAGCTTCGAGCGCTTCGTGCGCGGCTTTTCTACCGAGGTATGACGCGTGACTCAGAGCTCTCCGGACGCCAGCGAAGGCCCGCTCAGCCAGGGCCCGTACAGCCGGGGCAGCCGCGCGAGCCTCGTGCCGCCGCCGCCGCCGAAGCTCGTGCGGCGTTGGTCCGACACGGTCGTCGGCTTCTTCTCGCACCTCGGCCGTCTCTCGGAGATGACGGTGAAGACGCTGCGCGCGGGGTTCAAGCGTCCGTTCGAGGGACGCGCGATCGTGGCTCAGCTCGAGGCGCTCGGCGTCGCGTCCGTCGGCATCGTGACCGTGACCAGCGTGTTCATCGGCATGGTGATGGCGGTGCAGTTCGCGTTCGGTCTGCGCAAGTTCGGCGGCATGGAGTACACGGGCCGGGTCGTCGCGCTCTCCTTCGCGCGCGAGCTCGCGCCGACGCTGACGGCGGTCATCGTGGGCGGCCGCATCGGCTCGGGCATGGCCGCGGAGCTCGGCTCGATGGCGGTCACCGAACAAATCGACGCGGTGCGCGCGCTGGGCGCCGATCCGTTCAAGAAGCTCGTATGGCCGCGGCTCGTTGCTTCTGTGTTCGTGATGCCGGTGCTCGGAGCGTTCGCGCTGGTTCTGGGCTTCAGCGGCGCGATGATCATCACCGATCTGCAGTTCGACATCCCCTCGTCGTTCTTCTTCCGCACCGCGCTCGCGACCGTGAGCATGGCCGACGTCGTGAGCGGCATGGCGAAGACCCCGTTCTTCGGCGCGATCATCGCGCTGGTCGGCTGCCACTTCGGAATGACCACGAGCGGCGGCACTGCAGGAGTCGGGAACAGTACCACACGGACCGTGGTCGTGATCTCGATTGCCATCTTGATCGCGGACTTCTTCTTGACGAAGCTCGCGATTGTGCTTTGGCCGACTGACTGAGTTTTCCGCCTAAATTGCGGCCAAATTCAGCGTCAATCTCGCGGCGAAAGATCGCGAGCGTTTCCGTCTCGGCTTCGTTTTGCTGACGCTACAGAAATATGTGAGTCCGTCCGGCTTCGTGCGCGAACTCGAAGGGTGCGCGCGAGAAGTTGTCGGTGGTCGACTTGACCGAGTGCGATCTGCTTTCTAAGCTCAACCCCACTTGCCCAATCGTAAGGGAACTCCTCGCGCGCTGCCCGCGTGGGGGGACAACGCAAGGGTGAGGCGTTACCGCGAGCTTTCGGGTAACGGCTGAAGGAAGTAGCGCATGTCGAATCAACCTGGACGCCGGCGATCAGGCACCGGCGACGAAGCGTTCGGGGCGCGATCGCCCGCGAACGTGCCCACCTCGGAAACACCCCCTCTTTTCACGATCTCCGAGGTCAACGCTCTGATCCCGACTCTGAATCTGATAGTGGCCCAGCAGCTGCGTGAACAGAGCGATATCGAGCAGGGTCTGGCGGAGTTGACCCAGCGCTGCGGTCACAACCCCGAATCGCTCGAGCCGGCCGCCGAAGACGAAGCCGACGTTCAGCGGTTGAAGTCCGAGCTCCGCGGGCGCATCGCCCGCTACGACAGCGGCTGGCGCAAGGTGCGCGCCCTCGGCGGTATCGTCAAAGATCCGCAGATCGGCCTCGTGGATTTCTACGGGCGGGTCGAGGGTCGCGTGGTCTGGCTGTGCTGGCGCTACGGCGAGGATTCCCTCGGATACTTCCACGATCTCGACGAGGGTTATGCCGGGCGCCGCCCGATCAGCGCCAACGTCCGCAAGCACCTCGTCAACTGAGTCGCGGCGCGTGGACATCGCCGCCGCAGAGCGCGCGATCGAAGCCTTCCTGCGCGCGCTCGGCTACGACCTTTCGGACGAGGACTTGCGAGAAACGCCGGCGCGCGTCGCCGAGGCGTACTCCGCCGATTTGCTGTCGGGCGAGGGCGTGGATCTCGGTGAGCTCGTGCGCGAGGGCTCCGGGCCGCTCGAAACGCCCGTGGGGCTCGTCGTGGTGCGCGAGCTCGCGGTCACCACGGTGTGCCTGCATCACCTGCTGCCCGCGCTCGGCAAAGCCGTGATCGGCTACCAGCCGGGCACGCGCTTACTCGGCCTCGGCACCTTCGCGCGCTTGCTCGACGCCGCGTCGCGCCGGCTCACGCTGCAAGAAGGCATCGGCGATCGCGTGGTTACCGCGTTGATGAACGAAGGCGGCGCGCGCGGCGCGTTCTGTCAGATCGAGCTGCTCCACGGCTGCCTCGCAGCGCGCGGGCCGAAGCGTCACGAGGCGCGCATGCTCACGCTCGCGCGCGCCGGCATTCTCGAAGATGCGGCCGCGCTGGTCACGGCGCTCGCAGCCCCGGGACACGCGGCGGCCAGCATCGAAAGCTCGCGGCCGGAGCGATGAGCAACGCAGCGCTCGCGGTCGTCACCGGAGCGAGCCGCGGTGTCGGTCGCGCTACTGCGCTCGGCCTGGCTGCGCGCGGGCTGCGGCTCGCGCTCGTGGGCCGCCCCTCGGCCGAGCTCGACTCGGCGCGAGCCGAGTGCCTCGCCGCCGGCGCGCCCAGCGCGGTCACGGTCGAGGCCGATCTCACGTCGCTCGAACAGGCCCGAGCAGCGGGCGAGACGATCCTCGCCGAGGTCGGCGTTCCGGAGTTGGTGGTTCACAACGCCGGCGTCGCGCGGCGCGCCGCGCTCGAAGAGCTGTCGCTCGAGCTCTGGCGCGAGCAGATCGATCTGAACCTCGGCGCGCCGTACGCGCTCACGCGCGCGCTGCTGCCCGCGATGCGACAGCGCGGCAGCGGCCGCTTCGTGTTCGTGGGCAGCATCTCCAGCACGCTCGGCACGCCGCGGCAGTCCGCTTACTGTGCGAGCAAGTGGGGCCTTGTCGGCTTCATGAAGAGCCTGGCCGAAGAGCTGCACGACTCGGGCCTCGCGACCTGCGCGGTGCTGCCTGGCTCGATCGATACGCGCATGCTCGAGGGCAGCGGCTTCGCGCCGCGCATGAGCCCCGAAGAGGTAGCGAAGACGCTGATCTTCTACGGGCTCGATGCGCCGCTCGCCTGCAACGGCGCGGCGATCGAGATGTTCGGCGTCTAGCCCGGACGGCCGCAATCCTCTCTGCGCGCTCGCGCAGGGAGGAGTTGGAGGGCCCGCCACACCCGCTTGTCTTTACCGTTGCTCCCTTCCGGGCCTGGCGGGGTTCAAGCTGCGCTGTTGGCGGACCCACGAGCGGACGCGAGGTTCATAGCAGCCGACCGCGGGGCTGTCTACGGTCCGGTGACGCCGGGGCTGGGCGACCTCGCCCATTCGGTTAAGCTGCTCCTTGGTGCCGCCTCTCCGTTCCAGATCTGGCGTCGGGCCGGTGGCGCTGCTCTCGATTGCCGTGTCGGCGTGCTCTGCGTCGCCTGAGCCGCCGTCCGGTGCGCAGCACGCCGAAATCAGCCTCGAGCAGCGCGGGCTGATTTTCGAGCTGGCGACGGCGCTCACCGAGCAGCGCTCGGAGCGCGCTCGTTTATACGAGGAAGCAGCGCGCGCCACGGGAGCGCTGTTCGCTCCGCTGCTGGACGCGAGCGGCGAACGGCTCGAAGGTCCGGGTGGCACCGTGCTCCGCAGCACCTGCGGTGTGACGTTCGTGTCCGAAACGGACGCGATCACCGCGGCCCACTGCGTTGCTTCCGACAACGACCTCGACGCGCTCACGGTCGAGATGTACCGGCCGACGCGCGCGCTCGAGGCCGGCTTCCTCGAAGGCGCGGCGCTATCCGGCAGCTTCCCGAATTTCGAGCACACGCCGCTCGGCCCGGAGCAAGGTTACTTCGTCGATCGTTACCCGTGCCGCGTGGTCTCGCGTTGCTCCGAAGATTTCGGCGGTCCCATCGACTGCGACGTGGCGCTCGCGTCAGTCGGCGACACGGCGCTGCTCCGCTGCCAGGGCGCGCCCGGCGCGCGCTACGGCTTCCTCGAGATCGCGCTGATCGACGACCCGGACGCCGAGGTGCTGATGCCCTGGAAGCACGAGGTCTACGCGGCCCCGCCCGACGAGGACTCGGGCTACCTCGAGCACTACGAGCTCTTGACCCCGCAGTTCGCCGACAATTACCACTACTTCGGCGCCGGCCCGGGCAGCGTCGAACACCACCAGCTCCTGCCGTTGATCGCGCCCGACTTTTCGGACGGCACGCCGCACTCGAAGCTCGCCGGAGGCCAGCCGAACATCACCGATGTGTTCGGCTGTCACGGCAGCTCGGGCTCCGGCGTGCTCCAGCCCGGCCGCGGCGCGCTCGAGCTGCTCGGGCCCGCGGCGGGCGGCAACGCGGAGCTCGGAACCTACCTGTGCAACCACGCTCCGTCACTCGACGGGGAGCCGCGCCAGCCCGGCGCGCCGGGGATTGGCTATGTGCCGCTCGAGATCACGCGCGGGATCGTCCAGCCGGAAGCGCCCGCGTGCGACCCGTTTTTACGCAGCTCCTTCTCCCTGTTCACGCACTTCGAGTGCGTGCGGCGCTCTCTAACACTGAGGGGTGATGCGTTCGCCGCAGGCTTTCGGGCGCCGAGCGCGCCGTCCCGGCTCGATCGCTTGGAGCAGCCGGTGTTCGTGCTCGAGGCGGATTCGACGGCGTCGTTCGGCGAGCTGTCGCTCCGTCCCGATACGCCCTACCGCGTCGAGCTCAGCGCCTGGACGGCGGACCCGTGCAGCGGCACGGATTGCCCCTCGCTCGGCATCCTGGCCGACGCCAGGCCTCTCGTCACGGAGCGGCTCGAGACGGCGCCGCGCGCGGCCTCGATCGCCGCGACCTTCAGCAGCGGCGAGGGTCGGCTCGAGCTCGGAGTGCGCGCGCGCCGTGGCCCGTTCGAGCTTTCCGCCCTCACGCTACGCGAGGAGACGCGCGTGGTCGGCTTCGAGGACGCGCAGGACCGCCTCGCGCTGTTGCTCCAAGATCCGGCGCTCGGCGAAGGCTACCTGCCGATGCGCTTCGTCGGCGACGGCAAGGACGGCTTCGAGGCCCTGCTGTTGCCGGGTGAGCGCCTGGTCGCCACGCGAGAGGCGCTGGCCGCGGGTCGCCGCTGGTTCTTGCGTTTCGCGCGTCCGAGCGGCGCAGGGCCGCTGCGTTGCGGCTTGCTGGACGCGGACGGCGCGATGGTGGTCGAAACGGACTGCAGCTCCGGCGCCGCCGTCCTGGACGATCGCGAGGGCACCGCGGCGCGCGGCGCCGTGTTCGTGGACAACCCGGCCGAGGGCGAGCCGAGCGCGCTCGACGACTGGCTCGTGATTTCGGACGCCGCGCCGGACGCCGACGGCGACGGCATCCCGGACTTCGTCGACGCCTGTCCGAACGATCCGCCCGCGCAGTCGACCGAGACCGTGACGCATTCGCTCTGCCGTCCCGAGCCGTCTGCGATCCGGTTGAGTGTTCCGGAGTCGCTTTGCGGGGAGCTCGAGCTCAGCGGGCAGCTCACGCTCGTGAACGGCCGGGCACCCGGCGCCGAGCCGATCGCGATCGACCCCGAGCAGGCCGAGCTCGAGCTACCGCCCGGGAGTCACCGGATCCGCTGGGTGATGCGCGACGTGCTCGGCAACGAGCAGCGCGTCGTGAACCAGAACCTGCGCGTCGTGTTCGATCCGGCCGGCGGCTGTTGCCCGGACGGCGGAGCCATCGAGTCGCCGAGCAGCCCCTCCGCGGAGCGGAGCGACGGCCCCCGCTGCGCGAGCCTCGGCGCGGATGGCGACTTTCTCAGCGTGGCGTCGGGAGAGTCGTTCGTGAGCGGCGGCGTCGGCGGCGACTACCTCTTTTCGTCGGGCTCCGATGCGGTCCTGATCGGCGAAGCGGGCAATGACTACCTCGGAGCGTCGGCCGGTATCGTCGCGCTCTACGGCGGCGAAGGTGCTGACACCCTGCACGCCACCGGCACCGACGGCGCGCGCCTCGTGGGTGGCAACGGCGCCGACACGCTGGTCGGCGGCGCGGGACCGGACGAGCTGATCCCGGGCGCTGGAGCGCTGCTCGCAGCCGCCGGCGCCGGGGACGACGTGATCCGCTTCTACGACGTGTGCGAGCTGTCGAGCGGGCTCTTGATCGCGGGGGGCCCTGGCCGCGACACCGTGATCGCGCCGATCCCGCGCAAAGACTTCGAACGCCTCGGCCACCGAGCGCTCGACGTCGAGCTCTGGGTCGTGGACGACACGAAGCGCTACCTGTCCTCGTGCTTCCGTCCCTGAAACATCAGCGCAACGCTCGCGCGAACGGCTCGACGGCGCTGAACAGCGTGTTGGCCAGATCCGGGTACTGCGCGGCCGCCACGCCCAGCAGCGGCAGGATCACCCAGGCGAAGACGCGGATCGCGAGCGCGCCGTCGAGCGTCATGTGGCCGGCCTCGGTGCCGCTCAGGCGGCTGATCAGCGCGTTTCGGTCGAGCTCCAAGTACACGAACAGACCGACCAGGATGATCGAGCCGATGATCACCCACAGCGCCGTGATCAGCAGCCGGTGCGGCTCGAACGGATAGCTCGAGATCGCCGCCAGAAGCAGCAGGCCGCAACAAGTCAGCGTGTACATGAAGTTCTGGAACTGCCGCACGTGGCGCCGGATCAACAGCGCGACCACCGTCGCGACGTACGCCTCCACCGAGCGCAACCACTTGAACTCGGCCGGCGTGTAGCGCGCGGCTTCGGCACCGAGCGCGTCTTCTCCCCGCTCGGCCGGGTCGATGTTGCCGAGCTCGGGGAGCTCGACGGGTTCGTCGCCCTTCGGTGCGGGTCGCTCGAGGTGCCCGCCCCAGGCCCCGTAAAGCAGCCGCATCGCGTCGCGCGCGCTCTCGAGCACGGCCTGGCCGAGCGCGGCCTCGAACGCCGACGCCGTGTAGGCGTCGCTCAGCGTCGAGGCCGAGAGCGCCTCGCTCTTGGCGATCTGCAGGCTCGCGTTGCGCCGCGCGAGCGCCGAGCGCTCGTCGCTCGCGACCGCGCTGCCGCCGAGCGCCTTGCCCGTGCGCACCAGCTGGTCGAAGAGCTGTGCGCAGCCGCTCAAGCGCAACAAGTCTTGAGGCGCCCGCGACAGCTGATGGTGAAAGGAGTCGCGCACGAAGCTGGCCGCGCGATCGAAGGAGCGCCCGATCCGGTGCTGGAACGTGCGCTTCAACAACATTTCCATGGCCAGCCAGTGTTGGACGAGCTGGATCAGCGTGTTGCCGATCAACACCGCAATCAGCGCCAGCCCACCCACCAGCAGCAGCGTGGTGAGCGGCCGCTCGAGCGTGGACGGGGGCTTCAGCGTGAACAGCACCACCGGCACGATCACGATCGCCAGCAACGCCAGAAAATAGCGCGGGCCCGTGACCGGCCGCACCACGGCGTTCAGCGCGCGGCGCTCGACACGGGTGAACGACTCGTCCGCCTTTCGACCGTAGCCGTGTGCGGGATACAGGATCACCCGGATCGGCGTCGACACCAGATCCGCCACGCCATCCTCCGGCGAGATCCGCGACAGAGCCGACGCCGCGTTGAGCCGCGCCATGCGCCCGACCGACCACAGGTAAATCGCGAGCACGCACCACAGCGTCGGCCCTGACGGCGAGACCGTGTTCAAGATCGGCAAGCTGCGCAGCGCCAGTAACGTGGTGCGCGGGATGGGGTGGCTCTGCGAGAAGCGCAGCTGCGCCTCTTCGAAGAGCACCCAGACCTGCCCGACGGTGAACAGCAACGCCACGAGCAGCGCCACGTTCGCGAGCAGCCGCACCTGCGCGAACGACGTGCGCGCCGCAGGGATCCGCCCTTCGGGCCGAGCGAAGCCGAACGGCAGCGAGATCCGGTCCCAGCGATCCATCCGCACCGGATCCTCTTCCATCGCCGAGTCGATGCTCTGTTCGTCCGAATGCGGAACATCTTGCGAGCTCGTCAGCTTCAGCCGGCGCGAGCGGACCGACAGCATCTTGCGACTCAGCCACACCGTGGGCGAGAAGCTGCCGACGCTGCGGCCGAGCGCGGTGTAGTCGATGGCGAAGGCACGCGCGTCCCGCGCCGCGCAGCCGATCGCCGCCACCACCACCAGCCCGACCACGATCGTCGCGAGCACCGACAGCGTGCCCGGCATTCGGTAAGTGAAGAACGCCAGGAAATAGATCAGCCCCATGTAGCCGAGGCCGAACGCCAGCACGTACGTGCGCATCGCCGCGTACAGCCGCCACTTGGTGCGGATGATCGCCAGATCCGCGTCGCGGTCCTCCTTGCGCCCGAGGCGCCCGGGGATGGTCACGGGCGAGAGCCGCCCGAGCGCATTGCGCTGAAGCAGGCGATCCGTCACGAACAGCAGCGTCAGCACCAGGTACACGAAGTGCCAGAAGCGCGGCACCCGCGCGCCCTCGTCGAGCCTGAGCTGCGCGTCGCGCATCTTCTTCCACGCCGGCTTTTTCGCGGCTTCCTCGTCGGTCGGCAAAAGGCTCGCGATGTCCAGGCGCAGCCGGCTCTTGCCGGGAAACACGATGTCGTCCGGATCCTGGTTCGGCGAGAGCGAGATCGGCACCAGGTTCCCGTTGCTGATCGCGGTCACCCAGATCGGCAGCGCCGGGACCTCCGCGGTGTACGTGTACTCCACGAGCTGTTCGACGTTGGCGCCGCGCGCTGCGAGCATCGCGTTGAAGATGCCGAGGCTCGCGCCATTCTCGAAGCCCTGGTGCTGGCGAAAGCGCGACGGAAAGTAGCCGGCGATGTCGGTCGAACCGAGAAACGGATACGGCGTGATCACCAGCGACCCGTTCAAATCCCGCCGGAACGCCGAGTGCGTGAGCAGCACGTCCGAGGCGAAGAACGCCAGCCGCACGTCCGGCGCGATGTCCCGGATCCGGCGCGACAAGAAGATCGCGTCGGCGACGTCCGTGGCCTGTACGCCCACGTGCCGCACGGCGCTGCGCGAGATCGCCCCGAGCACGTTCCCGAGCGCGACGTCCTGCGCGAACGTCGTCTTTGGCGAGGCCTCGGACTCGGCGGTGAGCGCCCGCCGCCGCTCCCGCAGAGACACCGCGAGCGACGTCCGGCGCGCGATCGCCGCCTGCTCGGAGTTCTCCACGTCCTTCTTGTCCATGTCCTCGTAGGCGTCGCGCAAGTCGGAGATCCGCGCCGGAAACGACACGTCGAGCGACGGCGAGAACGGACAATCCGCGGTGCCGCCTGCGAGCGAGGCCCCGAACTCAGTTCCCGACTCGTGCAGCAGCGCCACGCCCGGCAGCTCCGTCTGCGGCGACCCGTCGCGCGACCCGTAGCCGAGCGTGTAATGCAGAAACCGCAGGTACGTGCACTGCACCGTGCTCTCCGCCGCAGTCGTCGACGAGAACGAGACCTGGATGGGCGTCGCCTTCGAGCCCGGGTTCAGCACGCTCTGCGTCAGCGTGCGCTTCAGCGCCGAGCCCGAGGCCGAGCCCGTCGTCACCTGAATCTTGCGCGACCAGCTCGGTGACTGCTCCGCGTAGCGCTCCAGCGCCGAGCGCATCGACTGCGCGCTTCCCGAGAACGACGGCCCCACGATCCGCGTATCCGTCTGCTTCTGCGAGGTGAGGCAGCCCTGGCCGATGTCCGTGATGCGGTGGCTGATGGCGAGCGCCTTCATCATCGCCGTCACGTGCAGCCCCGTGGTCGGCGTCTCACCCACCAGCAACAACACCAGGATCCGTCGCCGCAGCGAGTCCCCGCCGCGGAACAGCACCACGCCCGGCATCACGTGCCGGCACTCCTCCGACTCCGTCGCCTTCTCCGCGCTCCCTTCGCGATCGTCCCACGGCAACCAGCGCCGATCGCGGTAGAAGCGCCCGTCCTGCTCGCCGAGATCCCGCTCCACTCCGAGCCGCAGCGCCTGCAGCGTCGTATCGAACGTGTAGCCGAAGCCCGAGTCGATCGGATCGGCCACCGTGGCGATCACCGACTCGAAGCGCGTCGTGCACTCGTTCCCTCCGCCGAGCTCCGCCAGCACCTCCTTCAGCGGCGCATCCCACTCCTCCGCGGCCAGCGTCGGAGGCTGGATCCCCGCCGTCTCCGCCAGCGGCGTCAGCAACCGCTGCATGCAGTAATCGAGCGGCTCTGCCGCCTCCGGCGCAGCCGAAGCCGCCGGCGCGCCCTCCGCGACCTCGTCGGACTCCGCCAACCCATCGATCGGCTCCGCCTTGCTCGAGCCAAGCCCCAGCAGCGGCAACGCGATCGCCACCGCAGCCACCACTCCGACCCAAGCGCGTCTTGTCCCTCTCACTCGATCCTCTCGCTACAGCGGGCTCCGCCGGGCAGTCTCACCTAGCCAAGCGCCGCTAGGCCATTCTTTCCAATGGTCATTTCGTCAGCCGCCGCTTTGCGCGGCGTGGTAACGGCGGAGCGCGGCGGGGTGAGAGTTTTTTTGACAGGGAGACAGGGAGACAGGGAGTCCGGAACGACAGGGTTGGGTTGGGGGTGCTGCCAGACGCGTCTGCCAGCAAGACCGAACCCAAAAATCCCTGCATCCCTCGCCACGACGTCCGCGACGTTACTGCGTTCGCGGCGGTGTCACAGCGAAGTTCGCTTCACCGTCGATCTTCTTTCCAGCGAGGAAGCCTTCGATGATCGGCATCAGCTCGTGCTCGAAGGCTTGGCCGGGCCAGAAGTAACGCTGCCGCTGGTTCGAGTCGAACAGGAACGTGGCCGGGATCATCCCGGGCCAGTTCGGCGCCAGCCGCTCGCGGAACGCCTTCCCGCCCAGGGCCAGAAAGGACGGCGATTTCACGTCGTTTGCCAGCAGAAACGCCTCGGCTTTGTAACGGTCCTCCGGCTCGTCGAAGGCCACGTACACCACGTGGATGCCGTCGCGTTTGAGGTTCGACGCCATCGACTCCAGCATCGGCACCTCCTCGCGACATGGCCCGCACCAGCTCGCGAAAGCGTTCACCAGCACGCCCTTGCCGCCGAGCCGCTTCAAGCGCGCGAACAGCTCATCGGTCTGCACGGGTTCCACGAGCCCGCTACCCGGAGCAGCGCTCGCGCTCGGCGCTGCCCTCACTACGGGTGCAGCGCTCGCGGTCGTCGCAGTCGCGGTCGCATTCCCGGAGGGCTCTCGCATCGCGTTCGACTTCGACTTGCTGCACGCAAACGTTAGCGGCAACAGCCCGAGCAACGCAGCAACTAGAACGAGCTTCTGCTTCATCGATCCAGAACGAGCGGGGCTCGGCGGTGGCCGCGCTGGCGTCCCGCCGAGCCCGCAATCAGTCGCTCACTTCGAAGCGGCCTTTTCCTTCTTCTTGGCCTTCTTCTCTTTGATGCTGAGCTTCGGCTTGTTGTTCGTCTTGGGCTTTTC
>JAICQO010000068.1 GCA_025937835.1 Polyangiaceae bacterium | reverse complement strand
TCTCGAACGGCAGCTTCTCGCAGCTGCTCGATGGCTGCAAATGGACGGTCGACTGGCTGAACACCGCCGACAACCCGCGCGTCGTCTACGAGCAGGTGAATTGCCCGCAGGAGCTGCTGAACAAGTCGGGGCTCCGGTAGCGCTCAGGTGACCGGGCGCGTGCCGCCACGATAACGGAGCTGGACCAGGCGCTCGCCCGCGGACTCCGCGCGAGCGCGCGCCGCGAGCACGACTCCGTGATCCGGCGACAGCGAGCACACGGGATCGGTCGCCCTGGCGTCGCCCGTGACGTGGAAGGCCTGGCAGCGGCAGCCGCCGAAATCGATGCTGCGGCGGTCGCAGCTGCGGCAGGTGGGCGACATCCATTCGTCGCCGCGGAAGGCGCGCATCGCGGGCGAATCCCGCCAAATTTCCGCGAGCGGCCGGTCCTTCACGTTCTCGAACTCGAGTCCTGGCAGCGTGTGCGCAAGGTGGCACGGCAACGCCTTGCCTTCGGGTGAGACCAGCAAGTAGCGCTCGCCCCAGCCGTTCATGCAGGCCTTGGGGCGGTCGGCGTAGTAGTCGGGGAGCACGAACAAGAGCTCCATGCGCCCGCTGAGCCGCTCCTTGGCGGCCCTGGCGACAGCGCGCGCCTGCTCTATCTGCGCGCGTGACGGGAGCAGCGCTTCGCGGTTCTCGAGCGCCCAGCCGAGGTACTGCGTGTTGGCGAGCTCGAGCCGGTCCGCGCCGAGCCGCTCGGCGAGCTCGATGATCGCTGCCGTGCGGTCGAGGTTCTCGCGGTGCAAGACGACGTTGAGCGTGAGCGGCAGGTCGAGCTCTTTGACCCAGCGCGCGGCTTCCAGCTTCTGGTCGTAGGCGCGCGTGCCGGCGATGCGATCGGAGGCTTCGCGGTCGGTGTCCTGGATCGACACCTGCACCGCCGCGAGCCCGAGCTCCTTCAAGCGCTCGAGCCGCTCGCGTCGCAGCGGCTGCCCGCTCGTGATCAGGTTCAGGTACAGATCCAGGCGTTTTCCGGCCGCGACGATCGCCTCGAGGTCGTCGCGCAAGAGCGGCTCACCACCCGTTAGGTTGACACTGAGCGCCCCGAGCGCCTCGGCTTCGGTGAGCACCCGCACCCAGTCCTCGGTCGAGAGCTCGCTCTTTCGCTTCTGGTAATCGACCGGGTTCGAACAATACGGGCAGCGCAGTGGGCAGCGGTAGGTAAGCTCCGCGATCAGCGTGTACAGGCGCGGCGCATCGCTCACGCCGACAGCCCTTCGACGAGGCCCCGCTGCTCGAGGCTCCGGAGGAACGACTCGACATGAGCCTCGAGCTCTTCGACCGGACCCTCTGTGTAGTCGCCCCGCAGCGCCGCGAGGATCTCCTCGAAGCGGCGCTCGCCGGTGCACAGGCTCAGGATTTTGGCGCCGGTCGAATTGAGGACCAGGCCCTTCTCCGGGTAGAGCAGCACTTGCTGGCCGGTCTGCTTGTCGAGACGGATCCGCGCCTTGCTCGCGAGCCTGGGGCGGGCGTCGCGCTCGATCACGCGCGCTCCCCCGCGCTGCCCGCCGCCTCGACCGAGTCGAGCAGCTGCCACAAGATCTCGGTCTTTCGGATCAGCGCGTCGACGCACAGCGTCTGGAGCTCGTACGTCTTTGCGTGCTCGACCACGTAGTCTACGGCTTCGTGGGAGTCCCTGCGCGCGCGGGTGACGCGATTGCGAAAGTACTCGAGCGTCTCGGCCTTGACCCACGGGTAGTGCCGTTCCCACGCCTGAACGCGCCGGGTCATCAGGTCGGGAGCGAAGAACTCGGTGAGCGACGAGGCCACGGCCTCGAGCAAGCTCCGCTCGCGCACCAGCGTCACGTACGCGTCGCACGCGAAGCGCACGCCGGGCAACACCGCGCGCGTGCTTTGCACGAGCTCGACGTCGAGCCCCACGCCGTCGGCCAGGCGCAGCCATTGCGCGAGCCCGCCCTCCCCTTCGCGCTCGCCGTCGTGATCGTGGATGCGCCGGATCCACGCGCGCCGGAACGCGGGGTCCTCCGACTTGGAGAGGATCAGCGCGTCTTTGATCGGGATCCGCGTCTGGTAGTAGTAGCGGTTCAGCACCCAGCGCTGGAGCTCGGCCTGGCTGAGCGTGCCCTCGTGCATGCGGCGGTGGAACGGGTGCGCGTCGTGGTAGCGGCGCTCGCCCTCACGCCGCAAAAGCTCGATGAGCTCGTCGCGGGAGCGCGGCGCGCGCTCCGCGCTCACAGCACGAGCTCCAGGCCGTCTTCGGCGACCTCGACGCCGGCGGCGTGCACGCGGTCTCGCTCGTCCGAGTCCTCGTTCAGGATCGGGTTCGAGTTATTGATGTGGATATAGATCCGGCGCGACACCGGCAGCCCCTGCAGGAAATGCAGGCTGCCTTCGGTGCCGCCGATAGGCCAGTGCGCCATGTCCTCGGCCTTTCGGTCGCTCGCGCCCATCTCGACCAGCTCGTCGCTCGAGAAGAACGTGCCGTCGAAGAACAGCGCCGTCGCCCCCACCGCCATGCGTTCGAGCACTCGCGCATAGCCGCGCACCGAGGAGGCGTAGACCAGCACGCCGCCCGTGTTGCGATCGGTGATGCGGATCGCGACGTTGTCTTCCAAGCTCGGCGCCAGGCCCTTCACGTGCAGTGGCGGCTTTCCCGGCACCGAATAGGCCTGGAGGGTGAGACCCGACGGCTGCCCATCGAGCGCGGGTAGCTCGACCTCGGCCTCGATCTTGAGCGTGCGCCAGCTGACCTGGCCCTCGAAGCGCTCGAGCGTCTTGTAGAGGACGTTGCCGTCTACGAAGCCATGGCGAGTGCGCTCGGTGGCGTACACGACGAGCGGCTGCGATTCGCGCAGCGACAGCAAGCCGAGGCAATGATCCAGATCCCCGCTCGTGAGCACGATGCCCGCGAGCGGCGTGTGCCGGAGCCCTTTCGGATGCAACGCGGGGAAACTCTCGAGCTGACTCCGGATCTCCGGCGAAGCGTTCAACAGGTACCAGGAGACTCCGTCGGCGCTGACGGCCACGCACTCCTGGGTGCGCGGCTTGGCGCGCAAGCTGCCGGCGCGCACGCCCTGACAATTCGGGCAACCGCAGTTCCACTGCGGGAAACCGCCACCCGCGGCCGAGCCCAGAACCCGCACGTGCATACGACGCGCCTCCTATTTGAAATCAGACGGCGCGAAACGCGCCAGCGGGCGACGCCGCTCAGATGCCTTCGTTGCCGTTGTCGAAGTCTTCTTGATACGAACCGATCTCGGCGTTCATTTCGATCTCGACGAAGGCGGGGATTTCCCAGGTCATTCGGTGGCTCCTCAAGACAGGGTGGTGCGGTTTGGTGTTCCACGCGAGCGCTAGCGCGTCAAGCCGAACGACTGTGTAAGTCCGCGGAAAAATTGCCGCACCTCGCGCACGGTGCGGCAATTCCGCATCAAAAGTAGGCGGTCGCCGAGGCGATCACGGTGCGAGGCGGCGCGGCCGTCAGGTGCGATGCGAGCGATGCCGCTTGCTGGCCCGGCTCGAGGCTCCAGTTCGACACGTAATAGTCCGCGCGATCCGCGTTCTTGCGCCCGAGCAGATCGTACACGTCGAGCCCGAGCTCGAACGGGCCTGGGCGGACCGCGAACGAGGCGTTGAGCGCGTGCGTCGCCGGGCCCACGACTAGATCCGACAAATGCTGGCCTGACAGAAAGGTGTAGCCCAGGCCGAATCTCCACCCGAAGAGCACGACGCGGCCGCGCGTTGCCTGCCCCCGCACGCCGAGGTCCGCTCGCAGCAGCAGCGGCGGGACGTTCGGCACGCGGTGCGAAATACCCGCGACTCGGGTGCGGTAGACGGCGTCCGTCACCGACAACGCCGTCGACGCCAGGAGCCACTTGCTCGGCCGGAGCACGAACGAACCAACCAGCCCGCGCCGCACGCTCCGATGCTGGGTGTCGAGGCCTCCCTCTTCGGCGACGAATACCATCTCGTTCTCGACCCAGGTGTTGAAGAGCGCGAGCCGCGATTCGAAGCGCCCCTCGGCCGCCTCGGTGGTGATGCCGAGCTCCGCCGAGCGCACCTTCGAGTAGGGGTGACTCATGCCGTCTCGCAGATACGGCACCGGGAGCGAGCGAAAGCCTTCTCCGTACGAGCCTTGCAGCGTGAAGCCCTCGCTCGGTTCGTAGGCGAGGGTCGCGCGCGGACTGACGGCGACGCCGCCCACGTTGCGTTCCGGTTGCGCGGTGTCGCGCGAATTCGGCCGCAAACCAGCCAGATGATCGGACACCCCCGCGAGCAGGAGATCGGCGCGTGCGCCGCCGGACAAGGTCCATTTCGGCGACAGAATCCAGATCAAGTCCAGATAGGCGCCGACGTCGAGCGTGCTCACGTCCGCGTCGAGACGGCGATCCCACGGCGATGCATCCTCCGGACGGAGCAGCGACTTCGTCTGTTCGCCTTCGCCGGCTCGCAAATAGAGCCCCGGCTCGACGCGGATCGCGCTCTGCTCGCCGACGCGCAGCGGCTCGCTCGCGTAGTATGCCGTCAGACCGAGCGCGCTCTCGATGTTGCGGGTCTCGAACAGGTCGCCCTGCGCGAACACCGAAGGGTCGAGCTCCGACACTTCGAGCACGCCAGCGTAGTTCTCGCGTGCGCGCAAGTCGCTCCACTGAAAGAACGGCGCGAGCACGAGCTCCGAGCCGCGCGGCCCCTGGTGGCGAAACTCCGCCGATAAAAGCACGCGCCCCGTGCGCAAGGACTGATTTTCAGCGTAAAACGGGTAAGAGTCGTAGAAACCGATGCGACCGGCGTCGACGTCGTCCTCTCGCACGACGCCGGGCAAGCTGGCGCGCGCGCCGTAAGCCATGCCGAGCAGCGTCAGCGTGCCGGCCGAGCCGAGGTCGAGCACGGACTGCGCGTTGACGGTGCCCGAGCGCGCCTCGCGCCGTTCGCCGAAGCCGTCGGTGCGGCGCAACGCGACGGCCGCGAAGCTCTTCTCGTCCAGGCCCTCGGGCGCGACGAGCCCCACGAGCCGCTGCTGATTGAACGAACCGTAGGAAAACTTTGCGAGCGCGCCGCGCTCGGCGACACCGAGCTCGAAGCGCGCGCTCCCGACGATCGCGGCGTCACCCTGGCGTGGGTCGTAGCTGCCCTCCGAGACGCGCACCGAGCTCACGACCTCGGGGATCACGAAGTTGACGTCGGCGTAGCCTTGACCCCGCACGTGCACGGGCGAATTGATCGGCACGAGCCCGACGCGCATCTCGATGCCGGAGCCGTGCGACAGGTCGAAACCCCGCAAATACACGTCGTTTCCGAGCCCCTCCCCGTCCTCGTGATCGACGAAAAAACCGGGCGCGGCCGACAGCAGCTCGCTGGTCTGAAAGCGCGGCGAGAGCTGCAAGAGCTCGCGGTCGAGCTCCAGATCGAAGACGCCACGCCGCTCGCCCGGGCGTTCGCCGCGCACCTCCACGCTCGGGCTCGGGCTCGGCTCGGCCGCTGCCCGCACGCACCACAGGCACCATGCGAAGCCGAGCCGGAGCGCGTGTCCGTTCACTTGACGATGAACTGCGCGCTCGGTTCCGTCTCCCCGGGAGCCGAAACGATCGTGTACGCGCCCTCGACGAGCGGGACCTCGAACTCCGTGGTCGCCGACTCACCGGGCTCGATCGGGTCGATCCGAGCCTCGTCGGGAAAACACGACTCGGTGGGGCAGCCGTCGTCGTTCGGGGTCTGCAAGCACTCCACGTAGAACCCGCGCGCTTCGCTCGAGTCGTTGGTCAGAGTCAGGGTCACGAGGGCTCGGTTCTGCGCGGTCAGGATCCGGGGGCTGAACGCGTCGTCGCCGAGGGTTACCTCGAAGGTGACGTCGCCGCCAATCACGCCGTCGAGGTCGTCGGGCGTGCACGCGTCCTCGCTCCCCTCGTCGTCGCTGCAAGCGATGCTGGAGAGCGCCAGAGCCAAGATCACGGATCGGACAATTATCGCGGAAATGCGCATGGGCGGAGGGACACGCTAGGCCGCTTCTTGCTCCGGACGCTATCCGACAGCTGCCGGATACTCGGCGGTCTCGGCGAGCAGGCCGGTGTGATAAATCGCCCGCAACGTGAAGCGCCGCAAGGACCCGCAGCTCTTCCTGTTCGTGCTGATCGGGCTCGTGCTCGGTGTGATCTACGTCGTGTTCGACAAGGCCGCCGAGCAGCGCCTCGCGTCGGGCACGCTGATCGGCGGCTTCGCCAACGCGCACCAGCTGATCGACCAGAGCTTCCCCATCCTCGCCGGAGGGTTGCTCGGTTTGTGTCTCTACCAACTTCGCCTCACGTCGCGCCTCGCCGCCGCGGAAGAAGCAGCGAGCCGCGCCGAAGCGCTCAGGATTCGGCTTCAAAAGATCGAGCGCGATCAGGCGGTGTGGGTGGTGATCGCGGCCGTGCTGCACGAGCTGAACAACCCGCTGCACGCGCTGGGCCTCTTGCTCGACGAACAATCGAAAGAGACGGACGCCGCGCGCCGGGCCGATCTCGACGCGCGGGCGCGAGCGCAGATCGGGAAAGCGCTGTCACGGCTCGGCGCCCTGCGCGGGCTGAAGAGCCTCGGTGACCCCGATTTCCAGCGCTTGCGACTCGAGACGTTCCTTTCGCCGCTGCTCGAAGAGATGACGACGCTCGGCTCGCCACACGAGGTTCACTTCGAGCTCGAATCCTCCGGCTCGATTGAGGCCGTGGCCGACCCGACCTACCTGCGCACCATCCTGGAAAATCTGCTCGAAAACAGCCTACATTCGTTGTCGGACCAGGGCGGCACGGTCCGCGTCTCGCTGGCGGCGACGGATTCGAAGGCGGTGATCCGCATCGGTGACGACGGCCCCGGCCTCGCCCCGGAGATCGCCGCGACGCTGTTCGACCCGCTGCGCTCCACCAAGACCCACGGCCTCGGCCTGGGCCTGCCGATCGCGCGCGCGCTGTCGCGAGCCATGCGCGGCGAGCTCAGCCTCGACGCAGACGAACATTTTCGCCTCGAGCTCCCGCTCGGAGGCCGATGACCGCCACGCTGCTATTGGTCGAAGACGAGGACGACACGCGCGAGCTGCTCGCCCGTGCCCTCGACCGAGCCGGCTTTCGCACGTTGACGGCGGCCGGGGCCGAAGCTGCGCTGTCCCTCGCGCGAACTGCAGAGCTCGACGTGGTGATCACCGACATCGTGTTGGGAGCGGACGACCTCGCTGGGCTGAAGCTCATGACCGAGCTCCACGCCCTGGGCGTTCACGCGCCGGTGATCGTGATCACCGCTTTTGCCGACGTGCACCGAGTCAAAACGGCGCTGAACCAGGGTGCCGCCTTCTTCCTGGAGAAGCCGTTTTCAGCCGAAGAGCTGCTCGCGGCGATCGAGCGCGTTCGCCAGGCGGGCCGGGGCGCGGAGGCCGCCATTCAACGCCTGTTCGAGCGCGCCGAGCTCACCGAGAAAGAGCGCACCGTCGCGCGGCACCTGTTCGACGGCCTCTCGGGCAGCGAAATCGCCGAGCTCGAGCACAACAGCCCGCGCACCATCCGCCAGCACATCAGCCAAATTTACGCCAAGTGCGGCGTGGCAAACCGGGCGGAGTTCTTGCGCCTGTTGTTCCCGAGGTAGACTGACCCGGTACGCTTCTTGCGTCGCGCAAACCGGAGGCAGCGAACATGTGCAGCGTGAACAGCCGGCTGATCGAGAGGATCCTCGGGGTATTGGCGTCTGGGTTGGTCGCCGGCGCCTCGTGCGGCGGACAGTCGACGTCAGACTCGCCCGCCTCTGGCACAGGTGGCACAACCAGCGCTCCGACGGGCGGTTCGCCTACCACGCCTGGCGGGCGCCCGAATCAACCGCCGTCCACGGGTGGCGCTACGAACCCGCCGACCACCGGTGGCGCGACTTCGGGGGGTCCTGGTATCGGGACGGGAGGAAGCCTGCCTTCGAACTGCCACGACAGTGGCGTCGGCGTTTGCTGCACCCGCAACATGTGCGTTGCGCCAGAAAAAGTCGCCGAGACGTTTCCGGCGGCCATGCTCGGTTCCGCGGGCGACTCGGGGGATGTCGGAGGCGCAGGCGCGGGCGGTGACGGCGGGGCGACCGGGCTCGCGTGTCCGGTGTTCAAGGCGAATTGGACGTGCGGTTGGATCAACGAGCCGCCGACGGAGAAGAACGGCTTGTGTTGTTACAACGTGACTTCGGGCACCTGTTGCGGACGTCCCTTCTTGATTGACGGCGAGGCTCGCGTTGCACCGGTCCGGCGCGGAGCGGGCTGGCGCGGCGCTCTGCGCGCGATCGATCCGACGGGGCTCGACGCTCACACCCGTGCGGCGCTGGCAGAGGGCTGGCTCGAGGACGCGCGTTTGGAGCACGCTTCGGTCGCTGCCTTCGCGCGCTTCGTGCTCCAGCTCTTGTCGCTCGGTGCGCCGCGCTCGCTCGTCGAACGCGCGCAGGCCGCGATCGGTGACGAGATCCAGCATGCGGCGCTCTGCTTCGAGCTAGCGAGCCGCTACGCAGGCGCCGAGCTCGAGCCCGGTCCCCTGCCCCTCGGCGGCGTGTTTGGAGGCGAAGACCTGGCAGATATCGCAGCGCTGGTCGTCCGGGAGGGGTGCGTCGGTGAGACGGTCGCGGCGGCCATCGCCGCGGAACAGGCGCGTCTCGCGCACGACCCGGCACTCGCCGGGCTGCTCGCGGCGATCGCCGAAGACGAGCTGCGTCACGCCGAGCTCGCTTGGGCCTTCGTCCAGTGGGCAATGGCGACGGGCAGCCTTCCCGTGCGCGCTGCCGTCGAACGCGCCTTCGAGGCCTCGCCCCGCTCGACGACCTGCAGCGCAGCGGGGCACGACGACCCACTCGCGACTCACGGCCGCCTCGGCCACGCGGCTCGCGCGGCGCTCGCGCTGCAAATTCAGACCACCGTGATCGACCCGTGCCGCCGCGCGCTGCTCTCCTGAGCCGCTCACGAGCAGCAGCGCCTCGGAGCGCCCTCCGCCCGCCGGCCGACGCAGCAGCGCGCTGCGCCTTCCGGCTCTCAAGGCTTTTTTTCGAACTCTACTTGAAAATGATTATCACTTGCAGTATCAACCCGCCCACCGGCTGGGCTGAGACGCCCAGAGACACCGGCACCCACCGCTAAAGCGGCCAGCGACCTCCGCGTCCAGCGCCCGGCACCCCTCGAAAGGGCCGAGAGCTGTCCGCATGAAGAACCGCGCCGAGCACCGACACCGGCATTCACCCGCCTCGACCGCTGCCCCGCGCGCGCAGTTCGCCGCGTTGTCCGCCGAAGCGGTGACGCCTGCTCGGGCTCCGCTGAACTCACGGCCGTCTCGACCTTTCGCTCGACGCGTCGAGGTTCTCGGGCTGCCCGCAAGACGCCGGTGAGCTCAGCCGATGTCCGAACCGAGCTCGTCATTCCTTGCGGCCGCAGCCGCCGTCTGCACCTTCGTCCTCTGCGCAGCGGCGCAGGCTCAGGATGCGGGCCCCGGTGACGCGCCACCCGAGCCCGGTGCCACGCAGCCCCGGAGCGAAGAGCCGCCCGCGGACGCTCCGAGTGACTCTGCTCCGCCCGCTGAAAGTGACGGCCCGCCCCCGGATGCCCACATGCCCGAGCCGCTCGAGGCCTTTCAGCTCGAATATCCCCGCGAGGCGGCCGCAGCTCGCCTCGAAGCGACCGTCGCGCTTCGCGTCAGCATCGACGCCGAGGGCAACGTTACGGAGGCCGAGGTGATGGAGCCTGTGGGCCACGGCTTCGACGAGGCGGCGCGGGCCGCCGTGCTTCGCGCGCGTTACCGCCCTGCGCGCCGCGGCGACACCGAGGTCGCGTCGCGGGTCCTGGTCCGCGTCGAGTTCCGACTACCCCAGGCGCCCGCGACGGGGAGCCTGGAGGGCCGGCTGCTCCTTCCCGGAAGCGGCGATGGTGGTGCTGCCGGCGTCGAGATCGTCGTGCGTGCGTCCGATGGAGCGACGGCGACGACGCGGACCGACGAGCACGGACGCTTCCGGTTCGAGGCGCTCGCTCCCGGCGCCTACGTCGTCACGACGCGCGCGCCCGAGCTCGGCCAAGTCGAGCTTCAAGCTGAAGTCGTTTCAGGTCAGGGCGCCCGCATCACGGCGCGCCTCGAGCCTGCCGCGGCGCAGACGCCGATTGAGGTGACCGTCCGCGGAACTTCCGAGGCCGACCGCCGGCGTCAATCCGCCGAGGCCGTCACCGTAGTCGAAACGGAGCGCGCGAAGCGCGAGAGCGCGGACCTGGGCGAAGTGCTCGCGCGCACTCAGGGGGTCGGCGTTCGCCGTGGCGGCGGGCTCGGTTCGAGCGCGCGCTTCTCGCTGAACGGCCTCACCGACGAGCAAGTCCGGTTCTTCCTCGACGGCGTGCCGCTCGAGCTCGCGGGCTACCCGTTCGGCGTCGCCAACGTCCCCGTAAACCTCGTCGAGCGCGTCGAGATCTACAGCGGCGTCGTCCCGATCCGCTTCGGCGGCGACGCGCTCGGCGGCGCCGTCAACCTCGTCACCAACCAAGACTTGCGCGGCACGCACGCCGGTGCCTCCTACGAGGCCGGCTCGTTCGACACGCATCGCCTCACGCTGAGCGCACGGAATCTCCACGAACCGAGCGGCTTCTTCACGCGGGTCAGCGGCTTCTTCGACTACGCGCGAAACGATTACCCGGTGAACGTGGAGGTTCCGGACGAGCGCGGGCGTCTCTCACCAGCGCGAGCCTACCGCTTCCACGACGGTTACCGCGCCGCGGGCGGCAACGCCGAGATCGGGCTCGCCCATCGGCCCTGGGCGAGGCGGCTCCTCTTGCGCGCCTTCGTCACGCACTACGACAAGGAGTACCAGCACAACGTCGTGATGACGGTCCCGTATGGCGGCGTGACGTACGGCGAGACCGCCACGGGCGCGAGCCTGCGCTACGAGCAGCCGCTCGGGCACGGAGTCACGGTAGACGTCCTTGGCGGCTACACGTACCTCCGTGGCGACTTTCTCGACGTCGCCGGCTGCGTCTACGATTGGTTCGGGCGCTGCGTGCGCGAGCGCCGCACCCCGGGAGAGACCGACTCGCGCCCGCACGACCAGGTCTACTGGGATCATTCGGCGTTCGGTCGCGTGAAGCTCGAATGGCGCGTCCATCCCCAACACGCGCTGCGGCTCTCCCTCGCTCCCACCTACCTGACGCGCACCGGCGACGAGCGGCGGCAAAGCAACCCGGGCGCGCGCGACCCACTGACCGCCGAGAGGGAGCTCACGACGCTCGTGAACGGCCTCGAATACGAGCTCGATCTCCTCCGCGACCGCCTGGAGAACATCCTGTTCGCCAAGCAGTACCTGCAGCTGCTCGCGAGCGAAGAACCGCGCCCAGGAGGCATCTTCCGCCGCCGCGATCGCGACACGCACCGCTTCGGCTTCGGGGATGCGCTTCGGTTCCGCTTCACGCCTTGGCTCTACGCCAAGGCCTCCTACGAATACGCCACGCGCCTCCCGCGCCCTGACGAGATCTTCGGGGACAACGCGTTCATCATCGCCAATCTCGAGCTCGAGCCCGAGACGAGCCACAACGCGAACCTCGGTTTCACCGTCGATGCTCGCGAAACGCGGCTGGGAGAGCTGCGCGCAGGCCTCAACGGCTTCCTGCGCGACGCCGATCGGCTCATCGTGCTGCTCGGCAACGATCGCGTGCAGAGCTACCAGAACGTCTTCGGCGCACGATCCCTCGGGGTAGAAGCGGCGCTCGGCTGGACGTCACCCCGCGAGTACTTGGTCCTCGACGCCAACGCGACCTATCAGGACTTCCGTAACTCCTCGAGCGCGGGCACTTTCGGCGACTTCGACGGCGACCGCATCCCGAATCGCCCTTATCTCTTCGCCAACGGCTCGGCGCGGCTCCAATTCCGCAGCGTCGTCGCCCCGCGCGACGAGGTCGCGCTCAGCTGGACGTCCCGCTACGTGCACGAGTACTTCCGCGGCTGGGAGAGCATCGGCCTGCGCGAGTTCAAGCAGACCATCGACTCGCAGCTCGTCCACACGGTCGGGCTCGGGTACCTCGTCGAGAACGACCACGCGACGGTCAGCTCGACGCTCGAGGTGCAGAACGTCACCGACGAGAAGGTCTTCGATTTCTTCGGCGTTCAGCGCCCGGGAAGGGCCTTCTACATCAAGACGACGGCGGAGCTCTGACTCCGGAAAGGCATGCACGTGAACATCGCAAGGAAGCACCCACACCCGGTTGGCACGCTCTCGAAAGTTCTGGCCCACCTGTGCGCCGGATGCATGGCCCTGACGGCCGTGGCCTGCGGGGGAGAAGAGGCCGGCGACGCTGTGGGGGGCAACCCTCCGCGAAGCGCAGAGGAGCTCTGGATCGTCGGAGGGTGGATCAGCACCGCGGACGAGTACACGGGCTACCTGACCGTCGTCGACGATCTCTCGCGCGATGGAACCATCGACCTTTCGCGCGCCGTGGAGTTTGGCGGGGACATGGTCTATGCGTCGCCGGGAGGGCGCGTCGTGTTCGTCGGTCGCGAGGACGCGCCGATCATCGAGCGCTGGGGCCTCGACGAGAGCAACGCGCTCGAGAAGCAGGATCAAGTGAGCCTTGCGAACTTCGGCGTGACCAAGACTCTCGGTGGCGGGCGCAACGTCATGCAGTTCATCGACGAGCATCGCGCATACTACTTCGACAACGAGAACCTGCAGGTCGTCGTGTTCGATCCAGTGCGCATGACGACCGAGGGTTCGTTCAGCATCGAGGGGTTGGCCGTCCAGGGACAGGAGCACGCCATGAACTTCGTTCACCGCGACGGAGAGCGCTTCATCGTGACCGCGCGCTACTGGCACCTCGAAGAGGGAACGACGACCCCGCTGGTGCGTGCAGCGATCGTCGACTCGCGCGACGATTCGGTCGAATACATCGAAGATACGCGGTGCGGCGACATCGCGTTCAACGTCACCGACGACGCGGGCAACCTCTACCTCGGCTCGCACCCGGGTCATGCCGTGTACATGGCGGCGGGCCTGGATGGGGACTCTCCTCCGCCGCAATGCCTGCTTCGTATCAAGAAAGGGGAGAGCCGCTTCGACCAGGACTATTTCGTGAACCTCTCGGAGCTGTCCGGTGGAGTCGTCGGCGGGCTACTCCAGGGTGCTGGCGATCGAGCGTACGTGTTCCAGTACGACGGCGAACCCATCACGGAGGACAACTGGCAGGCCAGTCTTCGCGGCGAAGAATGGCGGGTCTTCGGCCTCGAGCTGGGCAACGAAGCGAGCAGCTTCGGGCCAGTCGAGGGCCTCGATTCCTTCACCGCGTACGGTGACTCGTTCAGCACCGTCGTGAATGGCGTGCGGAACCCCTTCCTGGTGGCCGTCGAAGCCGATTTCAGCGCGGGCAACTACTACGACGTCTCCAGGAGCAGCGACGTGGTGCGGGCGCTTTCGTTTCCGGGCTTTCCTGGCCGCGCCTACCGGGTGGACTGAGTCGCGACTGTAAAGCGCGAAAGAATCCAGGACTTGGAACGGCACAGCATGAGCGTCGCAATGAAGCACCTACGGAAAAGCAAGCAAATGACGACGAATCTCGGATCGGCGGCAATCGCAGCGATGCTCGGGCTTGGCTGTGCCGGCAGCGGTGACGACGGGCACGCGACGCCGGACGGCGGGAGCACGGGTCCGCTCTACGTCGTCTCCACCAACGTCTTCGATCCGGATGGCATCACGGGATACGTGGCATTGGTCCCATCGCTCGACGCGCCGACAACGATGGACCTTCGCAACGCGATCGAGTTCCCGGGCGGAGCGAACGCGGTCGGCATCGAAGGGCAACCGTACGTCTACGTCGGCCTCTGGTCGACGCCCGCCGTCGAGCGCTGGGAGCTCCAGCCGGACGGGACCCTCACGAAGGGGCCCACGATCAGCTTCGCGGATCTGGGCGTGCTGGACACCTCGTCGGTAGCGTTCACCCCGATCGCATCGCCGGAAAAGTCCTACTTCGCCGACTACATCGGCGCGCAGCTGGTCACGTGGGATCCATTGGCCATGGAGGTCATCGGCACCATTCCTCTGCCGCTCGAGAACGAGGGGACGTTGGTGCCGATCCTGATGTCCTATCTCACCGTTCGAGACGACGCGGTGCTCGTGAATTCGTTCATGAACGACCCGGACGACGACGTGCGGTACTCCGACCGGAGCCGCCTCGTTGCCGTCGACAGAGCCACGGACGAGGTCGTCAGCGTCGACGAATGGGTCGGGTGCGAGAAGATGCAGCTCGCCGGGCAGACGAGCGACGGCACCGCCTACTACACCGCCGACACGGGTCGAGTACTCGAGCGGCACGTGTTTGGACCCGAGTTTGGCGCGACGCCCTGTGGTCTGCGCGTGGTCCCGCCGGGACTCTCCTTCGACGAGGGCTACGACATCGATCTCAGCGACCTCGTCGGCGGTCGGCCCGTCGCCGGTGATCTGATGGTCGTGAGCGACACCGCTGCGTTCCTCCGGGCGTGGCATGACGAGGACGTCGATCAGGAGGTCACCCCGGAGAACTTCGAGGAGGCCAGGGCGACGGTGCGGGCGTTTCGTTGGTGGTATTGGGAGCTTGACTCGAGCACGGCGACGGAGGTCCCCGGACAGACCCCGCACGGGAGCTTCGCGGACAGGTTCACGGTCGCGGGGAGAACCTTCGTCGCCGACAACACGACGCTCGATGCGAACGGCGACGCCGTGCTCACGGAGTTGTCACCGGGCGGCGAGCTGCGACCGGCGATGACGGTCAAGGGGCAGCTCGGCGGGACGATTTACCGAATTCGATAGGAGGACGAGCCATGAGAGCAGCAGCGCTTCGATCAACCGGCCGACTGCCTCGGCTACTGGCAGTGATCGCCGCCACCGCGATGGTCGCATGCAGCGGCAACGACGCGAACGAGCGTGCCGGCGGCAGCCCCGAGACACCCGCCCTCCTGCTCGGCACGCGGGTCTGGGACGACACGTCGACCACCTCCTACTTTCACGTCGTGTCATCGATCGAAGCAGGCACTGCGATCGATGCCTCCCGGGCCGTCGAGGTTCCGGGCGCCGCGAAGCTCTACGCCATCGAGGGTGTCGGCTGGTTCGCGATCGGCGGCGGCGAAGCGCCGACGATTACGCGCTACACGCTCGACGACGAGGGCCGGCTGGACGAAGACGACACGATCAGCCTCCAGGACTACGGCATCGAGAACTTGTGGGACACGCTCTACGTCGTTTCGCCCACGAAGATGTATTACCCGGATCGCGACGGCCAGCGCCTGATCATCATCGACCCGAGCGCGATGGAGATTACGGGTGAGGTCGACCTCGGCCAGACCGGGCGAGAGGGGTTCCTGTCGCTCTACAGCTACGCCCACCTCGAGCGTGGCAGCGACCTCCTTTTCTCAGTGGCCTGGGTCGATTGGAACGAGACGGACTCGATCCTCGGCGAGACGGGGCTCGTCGTGCTCGACACCGAAACGGAGAAGGTGTCGAAATTCGAAGTGGATGCGCGTTGTGGTGGCATCACCACGCCGGTCGAGACGAGCTCGGGTGACGTGTATTTCGTCAGCTCTGCGCTGGCCGCGGCTGCTCACCGGCTCGATCGCTTGGACACGGCACCGTGCGCGCTGCGCGTGCGCGCCGGGGACGACGCCTTTGACGCCGACTACCTCGAGAGCCTGGAGGAGCTCACGGGCAGCGCCCTGGCCGGCGAGCCCGTTCCCGGGGGTGGCAGTGAGATCTTCCTGCGGGTCTTCGACGAAGGCCTCGGCACCGTCGCGGACGGCGCGCTCACCTGGGAGCTCACCAGCCAGTCCGCGTGGCGCTGGCTGCGCTGGACGCCCGGCACCTATGACGTGTCGCCAGTCGACGCGCTCGAGCCTTCCACGTCGGACGTGCTGTGGTTCCGACTCGACGGGAAGGTCTACGGGACGGAAACGACCGAGGACTACTCCGAGACCACGCTGATCGAGCTCACGGCTGAAGGCGGTCCGCGTCGCGCCCTGACTGCGCCGGGGTTCCTGCACGGAGTCGCGAGGATCCGATGAGAGCGGGCATCCAGGATGAGGAGCGCGGCGCATGAAGCTCTCTGCCCACGCCTTCACCCGCTTCTGGGACGTTCACGCCTGGGCGGGCGTGATCGGAGGGCTCGTCCTTTACGTCATGTTCCTGACCGGCGCGATCACGCTGTTCCACGACGAGCTCGAGGTCTGGCAAGAACCGCTCGCCCAGCAGGCTCCTCTGCCCGGTACCCACCAGGCGCTCTTCGAGCGCGCGCTCGCCAAGCTCCCCGCCCGGCCCGAAAGCGTCTGGTTCTACCCGAAGGCTACCGGCGCGGCGCAGCTCGGATACGAAGATCCGAAGACGGGCTCGTGGCAGAAGCTCTGGTTCGACGGGCACACGGGGGAGCTGATTCCCGAGCGCGAGCGCCTCACGGCCTTCCTCTATAACCTGCACTTCCTCTGGCACGAGGTGACGGGCGACTGGCTCTATCGCGCGTCGGGGTTTCTCGCGGTGGCCCTGCTGCTCGCGATCGTGACGGGCGTGCTCATTCATTTGAAGGACATCGTCCGCCAGTTCCATCAGTTTCGGCCGGACAAGTCGCGGCGCGTGTTGTGGTCCGACATGCACAAGGTGCTCGGCGTCATGGGGCTCCCGTTTCAGCTCCTCTACGCGTACACGGGCGCGCTGATCGTGCTCGCGCCGCTCCTGCTCGGCGCCTTCGTGGGACCTGTCTTTGGCGGCGACGAGAAGCGCGCCGAGGCCGTGTTCTGGGGAATGCCCGGAGAGTCGACGGAAAAGGCGGGCGCGCCCGCGGCGGTGCTCTCGCTCGACGAGCTCGCCGCGCGAGCGCGCGCGGTCGAGCCGCGGCTCGCTCCGGAGTCCTATCGTGTTCTCTACCCAGGGCGCGCCAACGGCGGCGTAGACGTGCAAGGCCCGCTCCACGGGACGACGCCGGAGTCCGACGGCGCGGTCCGTATGCGTCTGATCGACGGCAAGGTACTCCACGTCGATTCCCCGGCCGCTGAGACCGCGATGGGCGCGACCTGGCGCTGGGTTCGGGGGCTTCATTACGCCGAGTTCGGTGGTCTTCCGCTACGCTTCTTGTTCTTCGTGCTGGCCCTCGCGACGGCGGCGACGATCCTGACCGGAAATTCCGTCTGGCTCGCGCGAAGAGAGTCGCGACGCGAGAGCCCCGGCAACCTGCTCCTCGCGGGCCTGACGGTAGGCGTCGGCGCGGGAACCCTAGTCGCCACTGCCGCGCTGTTCCTCACGAGCCGACTGCTACCCTTCGACCTTCGCGACCGCGGCTCGACCGAAGACTTCGTGTTCGTCAGCGTGTTCGTGTTCTGCGCCGCCTGGGCGTGCATGGTGGAGGACCGCCGCGCGCTCTGGTGGCAGGGTGTCGGCCTCGCGGGTGTCTTGCTTCTCCCGGTCCCGGTCCTCGCCGCACGCTGGTCGGAAGCGGGCCTCTTCGGCGCGGGTCCGCGCATCCCAGCCGTGGCCGGCGTCGACGTCGCGCTCCTCGTCACGGCGCTGTCGCTGTGCGGAATCGCCGTGGCACTCCGGCGAGGCGCAAAGCAGTCGGACAAGGCTCGGCCAGCCAAAGCAGCAGAGGCCAACGGGGAGACCGGACGCGCCGTCGCGCTCGCGCCCGCCGGCACCTTCGAGTCGCCTGGGACACAGCGATGACGGAGATTGCGGCGCTCCTATCCCTCTACCTTGCATTCGCGCTCGCTCACGGCGCGGACCCTCGGCGCTTTCCTGCTCGCTGGAAGCCAACACGGGGGTTGCTTTTCGCCATGCGGGTCGCAGCCGCGGGAGCGACCGTCGCGGGTGTCGTGCTTTGGGCACGGACCGGGGGTATCGTGGAAGCCCTGCTCGTCGCACTCACGGCCCTCACCGTCGCCGCGACGAGCTTCGTGCTGTTGGCGCCGCTCAGCCCGCGGGCGCTCTGGAGCGTCGTGCTCGCGTGCCCCCTGCTGATCGCGGCTCTTGCTCTCGTCGGAAAGCCGTGACTGAGCGCGCCTGGTCTGGTCGCCTCGACGCGACGCTGCGTGTCCTCGCCGCGCTCGTCGGAACGCTCCCGCTCGCCGTACTCGCCTCGGTCTGCCTCGCGCGACGGTTGCCGCTCGCGGAGGGGGCGCGCCTGACGCTCGGTTTCACGCTGGCGATCCCCGTCTGGGTCGCGGTGATGTGCTTGGTCTTTCTGGCTCGAGGCGGATGGCGAGCGTGGGGCCTGTGTTCGGCCGCGACGCTGCTTCTGGGCCTCCTCTCGTACGGGGTGCCGCCGTGAGAAGGGACACGGCTGTCGGCGCTGTCAGCGGCTGGTCGCCGCGGGAGGCTTGCGCTTGGGCTTTCGCACCACGCGCACCTTCCCGCTCGTGCCACCTCCGCACAGGAACTCGTCGCTGCCGCGGGCTTCGAGCCCGGAGACCATCGTCCCGGATGGCATCTCGAGCGCCTCGAGCACCTCGCCCGATTGACGATCGATGCGCCGGAGCTCGCTCCGGGTATCGTCCATGCTGCCGTGCCAGAGCTCGCCGTCGCAGAAGGTGACTCCGGTGACGAAGCGATCGGACTCGATGGTGCTGAGAATGCTCCCGGTCTCGGGATCGATCTGGTGGATCTTGCGATCGCGATACTGGCCGACCCAGAGCGTGCCTTCGGCCCAGGCGAGCCCGGAATCTTTGCCTCCCCCGGGCGCGGGGATGCTGGCGACGATGCTGCCGGTTTTGGGATCGATCTTGTGAATGCGGTCGCTCGTCACCTGGTACAGATAGCGGCCGTCGAAGGCCGTGCCGGCGTCGGCGGCGAGGTTCAGGCGCTCGACTTCTGCGCCCGTTTCCGGCTCGAAGGCCCGCAAGCTGCTGCCGCCTGCGAACCAGCCGCGTTCGCCGTCGAAGCTGACGCCGCCCACGTTCGGAACTTCGGAGAACGGGCCGAGCTCACGGAGGATCTGCGCCGGCTCGCGGATTTGGCTTTTGTTCATGACCTAGAGCTAACCCAACGCACCTCGAGCGACGAGTAACATCGCTGTCGTGATTCCGGTGCTCTCGGGCGCGAGCCAGCGCTGCGCGCGGCCCTTGCCGAGCGCGCGCACGCGGCCGGCGGCTTGGAGCTCGAGCAGCGCGCGCTGCACGCTGCGCTGACTCTTGCCGAGCGCGGCCGACAGGGCCGAGCTCGACCAGGGCTCGCCCCGCGCGAGCAACGCGGAGAGCGCGCTGGTTTCGCTCTCGGAGGGCGGGAGCAACCGCACCACGCGCGCCGCGCGACGCGGGATCAGCGCGAAGCCGTTCGGGGTCGCGCGAAGCTCTGCCACGGCTGCGAGGGCGCGACGCAAGCGCCCGATCTCGACGCGCAGCCGCGCGCGGTGAGAGTCGTTGATACGCCGGGCACCGAACGCGGCTGCGATCAACACGTCGCGCATCACCTCCCCCGGCGCGGCCACGCCGAGTGAGAGCGCGAGCTCGAACAGCACCGGGCGCGACACGAGCGAAACACTCTGCTTGCCCGCGACCACGCTGCGCCGGCAGGCATCGATCACGAACGCGCCCGAACCGAGCAGCGCCTCGATCTCGGCCAGGCGGAGCGGCGTCTCGGCCTCGCCCGCGGCGAGCCGCGCGGCCACGGCGTGGAGCTCGGTGCGCGCACGCTCGACCTCGCTCCGCAACGGCGGAATGCCCGCGCTTTCAGCGGCGCTCGCCGCGCGCTCGATGGCGTCGGCCGCATCGCGGCTCCGGAGCTCGAGCACCGCCACGTCCGCACGCAAGAGCTCGGCCACGGCGATCAGCCGCGCTGGCACCTCGGAGAGCGACAGCCGCGACAGTGCCTCGGCCGCTGCACCGACCTTGCCGACGGCGAGCAAGCCGCGGATCACGAGCAGGCGCGCGAACAGCGCATTCGCGACGTCCCCGCGCGCTTCGAGCTCGCGACTCGCGCTCTCGAGCGGCTTCTGAAATTCTCGCAGGTCGTGCCCGTGGGTGCGAAGAGCGATCTCGGCCTCCGCCGTCAGGCAGCGCGCCCTCGCCAGGACCTCGCCCTTGCCGAACCCGCGCTGCGCCCGCTGCAACAAGCGCCGAGCCACCGCGTATTGCCCGAGCTGCGCGAGCGCGATGCCGCGCAGCGCCAGGGACGGCGGGTCGCTCCGCAGCGCCACGCACTTCAACGCCCCGAGCGGGTCCCCACCCGCGAGAGCGCGCGCCGCGGTGGCGAGCAGCGAATCCATGGGCGCGATGCTACCTCGGCTGGCTCGCGGTCCGATCGGCGCGTCCAGAATTGAGACATCGGGGCCCGGGCAGCCCCCTTTCACTCTCCGGAGAGGGAGCGAAGGCTTGCCAATCGGACCGGCGTTCGGGTTTCGATTGCAGATTCCGCCGAGCGCTGTCAAAAAGGCGCAACTCCATCCGGCAGGTTGACGACGAACATGACACGCGAAAAGAAAGTGGCGATCTTGACGGCTGGCGGGCTGGCTCCCTGCCTCTCCTCGGCCGTGGGTGGGCTGATCACGCGTTACACCGACCTCGCTCCCGAGGTGCCGATCATCGGCTACCTGGGCGGCTACCAGGGGCTGCTGCTCGGTCAAAGCGTCAACATCACGAAGGAAGCGCGCCTGCAAGCGAGCGAGCTACACCGGCACGGCGGCAGCCCGCTCCAGAACAGCCGCGTCAAGCTCACCAACACCAAGGACTGCGTCAAGCGCGGCCTGGTTCGCGACGGACAAGATCCGCTCGCGGTCGCGGCCGAGCGCCTCGCGGCCGACGGCGTGACGATCCTGCACACGATCGGCGGTGACGACACCAACACCACGGCGGCCGATCTCGCCGCTTACCTCGCGAAGAACGGCTACGGCCTGACGGTGGTCGGCCTGCCGAAGACCATCGACAACGACGTCTACCCGATCCGCCAGTCACTCGGCGCCTGGACCGCGGCCGAACAGGGCGCGATCTACTTCGAGAACGTCGTGAACGAGCAATCGGCGAACCCGCGGATGCTGATCGTGCACGAGGTGATGGGCCGAAACTGCGGCTGGCTCACGGGCTACACGGCCAAGGTCTACCGCGAGCGGCTGTTGTCGCGAAAGTTCGCGCCTTCGATCAACCTGACGCGCTCGCAGCTCGACGTGCACGCCGTGTACGTGCCCGAGATGCACTTCGACGTCGAAGCCGAGGCGAAGCGCCTGAACGCCGTGATGGACGAGACCGGCTGCGTCAACGTGTTCGTCTCCGAGGGCGCCTGCGCCGAGCAGATCGTGGCGGAGATGGAAGCGCGCGGCGAGAGCGTCCCGCGCGACGCCTTCGGTCACTTCAAGCTCGACGCCGTCAACGTCGGCGCGTGGTTCACGAAGCAGTTCGCGAAGCTCGTCTCCGCCGAAAAGACGCTGGTGCAAAAGTCCGGCTACTTCGCGCGCTCCGCGCCCGCCAACATCGAAGACCAGCGGCTGATCCAGGGCATGGTCGACCTGGCCGTGAGCAGCGGTCTGTCCGGCGAGCCGGGCGTGGTCGGTCACGACGAGGACCAGGGCGACCGCCTGCGCACCATCGAGTTTGCGCGCATCAAGGGCGGCAAGCCCCTCGACATCGCCCAACCCTGGTTCACCCAGCTCCTCAAAGACCTGCGCCAACCCGCAGGCCGCGCGCTGTCCCCCCAACACCACTGACCCCCCACCCGCGGGGCGATCCGTCGCTCACCCGCGGGGCGATCCGTCGCTCACCCGCAGGGCGCTCACCCGCAGGGCGATCCGTCGCGAACGTCGTAGCCACGACGCGTCGCGACGGGTACCGGGGGATGCAACAAGAAGATCGGAAGGGAAGAAGACAGGAAGATTTTTGTGGGTCGCTCGCACCGATCACGCGTTGCGACGGCTGTTCGCCACGGGTGCGGAGGGAGACGCGGTTAAGATCTAGACCCCCCAATAAAATCCATTTCTTCACTTTGAACTTATCCCTGCCGTCCCTTCCTCCTCTTCCAGTCTTCTAGTCGGCCGGATCGAATGATTGCGACGTGCGACGTGCACGTCGTCCGGGGGTTACTTGAAGCGGGCGGTCTCGGCCAGCTCGCGTTGGACTGTCTTCCACCACTCGGCCTGGCGTTTGGGGTCGTGGCCGAGGGAGGTTTCCGAGTCGAAGTCGTGGTTGCGCTCGAGGGCGATCTCGATGTGCTCGTCGAGCAGCTCCTTGATGAGGGCGTTCAGGCGCTCGACGACCTCGTCCTTGTCGTCGGATTCGACTTTGGTGGTCTTCACGAGCTTGGCGGCTTTTTCGTTCAGGCGCCGGGCTTCGATCTCGTGAAGGGCGAAATGGATTTGCTCGTGCTGGAGCGTGTAGTCGTGCTGCTTGTTGGTGGGGTTCCACCACGAGCACTGGCGGTCCATCAGCGAGCGGAAGCGTAGGACCTTGAGCGTGCCGGTGTACGTCACCTGACCGTCGGGCGACTTGGTCGTGACGAGCTCGAGCTGGGTGTCCGGGGACGTGGAGATCGAGCCGCAGGTCAGGGCTCCTAGCTCGTATTTCCCGTGTTTGACCTGACCCGGCGCGCTCGCACGTTTGAAGTCGCCCCGCTGGAGCTTTCGGTACGAGATCAGATCGTCGGACTCGATGCTTTCTTTCGAGTCGGAGTCGATGCGCTTCGGCGCAGCGAAGTCCGGCAGCCGCGAGCAGCCGGCTAATACCAACACGAGCAGCAGCCGCGCGATTTTCAAGGATGGATGTTGATGAGCGTGCCGGCCTCGGTGCCGTCGCTGGCATAGGCCGCGTGCCAGTGCTCGGGCACGCCGGGCGTGGTGTTCTCGAAGATGTAGCGCGCGTCGATCGGCGAGAGGTTCACGCAGCCGTGCGAGCGCGCGCGCCCGAAGTCGTCGTGCCAGTAAGCGGCGTGGAGCGCGTAGCCGCCCTTGAAGTACATCACCCACGGCACGTCGCGGAGCTCGAACTCTTGATCGGCGATCGCGGAGTCCATGGTGGTGGTGACGTGCTTCTGTACGATCCGGAAGGTGCCCTGAGGCGTGCTCAGGGTCTTGCCGGGTTCACCGATGCCGTCGCGGCCGGTGGAGACGAGCGTGGCGTAGATCGGATCGGCCCCGCGCCACAGCGTCAGGGTCTGATTCAAGAGCGAGATATCGAGCCAGATTTGGCCCTTTTTCGCGAAGCTCGGCAGCGAGCTCGGCTTGACGATGATCTTGGCCTCCGCGGCGTTCAACCACTCCCCGGCCCGGGTCTCGACGTAGCGCTTCCCGCCCGCCACGTGCGAGCGGCCCGTGAGTGGAACGATCTCGCGGTAGGGGGCGGCGCCGGCTGCTTCGAAGCTCTTGCCTTCGAAACGATAGAAACGGGCACGCGAAGCGCGCGGGAAAGCCACGGGCAAACCCACGTTCTGGATCACGGCGCCGTGGAACGGTGAGCCCGAGTCGGCTTTTAGTTTGTCGGCCGGCACGAGCCGCGCGTCCGTCGTGATCGCGAAACGCCGCTTGCCCGCCTCCTCCCCGGCGACGAACGTTCCAATCAGCGCCAGCCCGGCATGGCGTTGTACCCGGTTGGTGATCGCGGCGTTGGGCGGCGCCTTGAAGGTGGAAAGATTGGGGATCTTGCGGCTTCCCTCGAGCCACCATGGGACAGCGTCGTTGCCGTTGCCGCCGTAGCGCTCGCTCAGGTCCATCGGCCGGGCATGGTCCGGGATTTTTCCGGTGGCGAGCCCCTGCTCATCGAGCGGCACGTCGTTCGCGCCCACGTCGAGCTCGTTCCAGGACTCGTGGAGTTTGCCGTAGTTTCTCAAATGACGCTCGAGGCTCATCTCGTAGCGGTGCTGCTCGGCGGTGCTCGGGATCCGCAGGTAATTCGGGACGATCGCCCTGACGAAAGCGTATTTGTACGGCATCGGCTTGGAGCGATCGGGCTCGACGCCGACGGCCCGCACCAACGCGTGTTGCTCGTTGAGCGTCACTTCGGGGCCCGCGCAAACGAAGCCGACCGGCCGGATCGCGTACCAGCCGCCGGGGCAATCGCGCAGCGTGACCGGTTCCTTCGAGCGCGGGACGGCCGCGCCAATTCGCAGGTACCCAGCCACTTCGGCGCGGGGTTCGGGTTTGAGGCGAATCGGCACCACCATCGACAATGGATGGAGCTTGGGACCGTTCGTCGGCGGAACCGGCACTTGGGTCCAGTCACCCTCTCGCCTGCTGGCGGCCGCAGCTGGATCCGCGGCGATCTTGGAAAGCCCCGGATCCGTATCGGACAGCCAGCCGCACGCCGACAGGGCTGGCAAGGCCAGCGCACCGAGGCACCACGTCGCAACACGAGAACGCATCCCTCTGGCCCATGCCGAAAACTGGACGGGGTGGCCCAGAAATCGGCAGAGAGATCACGGAGCGGGCTTGCGGTACGGGAGGGTTCGGGAAAGTATCCGTCCCTACCCTTTCCGCTCTCGGCCAAACGATGCCCAAGGACACGCTCACGATCACCGATAACCGGACCGGCAAAACCTACGAGGTCCCGGTCAGCGAAGGCACGATTCGCGCCACGGATCTGCGCCAGATCCGCACCGGCGACGACGACTTCGGTCTGCTCACGTACGACCCCGGCTTCATGAACACCAGTTCGTGTCGATCGGCGATCACGTACATCGATGGCGACAAGGGGATCCTGCGTTACCGCGGCTACCCCGTCGATCAGCTCGCAGAGAATGCCACCTACCTCGAGGTCGCGTACCTGCTGATGAACGGCGAGCTGCCCACGCAGTCCGAGCTCGCCGAGTTCACGCACGACATCACGCACCACACCTTCGTGCACGAGAACGTGCGCACGTTCATCGACGGCTTCCGCTACGACGCGCACCCGATGGGCATGCTGGTGGCGACCGTCGGCGCGCTCAGCACCTTCTACCCCGAAGCCAAGCACGTGATGGATCGAGAGATCCGCCGCGCGCAGATGACGCGGCTAATCGCGAAGATGCCGACCATCGCGGCCTGGAGCTACCGGCACAGCATGGGGATGCCGTTCGTGTATCCGAGCAACGAGCTCAGCTACACCGAGAACTTCCTGTACATGATGAAGCGCATCGCCGAGCCGAAGTTCGAGATCCACCCCGAGGTGGTCCGGGCGCTCGACGTGCTGTTCATCCTCCACGCCGATCACGAGCAGAACTGTTCGACCAGCGTGATGCGCGGGATCGGCAGCTCGCGCGCCGATCCGTACGTGGCCGTCGCCGGCGCTGCTGCGGCGCTGTACGGCCCGCTCCACGGCGGGGCGAACGAGGCCGTGTTGCGCATGCTGCGCGAGATCGGCAGCGTCAACAACGTCCCGGCCTTCATCAAAGAGGTGAAGGGCGGAGTCGGCGGGCGCCTGATGGGCTTCGGCCACCGCGTGTACAAGAACTACGACCCGCGCGCGCGCGTGATCAAGCGCCTCGCGGATCAGGTGTTCGACCTGGTGGGCCGCAAGAGCCCGCTGCTCGGCGTGGCGCTCGAGCTCGAACGCATCGCGCTCTCGGACGACTACTTCGTGTCGCGCAAGCTGTACCCGAACGTCGACTTCTACTCGGGCCTCATCTACGAGGCGCTGCAGATCCCGGTCGACATGTTCCCCGTGCTGTTCGCGATCCCGCGCACCTCGGGCTGGCTCGCACAGTACGAAGAGATGCTGCTCGACAAGGAGCAGAAGATCGCGCGCCCGCGGCAGATCTTCACGGGCTACGACGAGCGGAAGTTCGTGCCGATGGGCGAGCGCAAGCCGTCGCGGCTGCCCGAAGCAACCAAGAGCTCACCGAGGGAGACTGATTGAGCCCTGACGGCGAGGATCCCGCTTCGGAGACAGGACCCGTGGCGACACGGGTCCTCACTGCGTCGCCTTCGCAGTTGTCCGGGGCGATCCTCGACGGCCGCTACAAGATAGAAGGATTTTTGAGCCACGGCGCGACTGCACGCGTGTATCTGGCGAGCGACCTCGCGACCGAGCGCGCGGTGGTCGTGAAGCTGCTATCGCCCGAAGCCGCGGAAAAGCCGGGGTTTCGGGCGTTGGTCGCGCGCGAAGCGACGGTGACGCGCCGCGTTCGCCATCCGAACGTCGTGACCGTGCTCGATGAGGGCGTGACCTCGGGCGGGCTGCCGTACCTGGTGATGGAAGCATTGCCGGGTGAGCCGCTCGACAAGCTGCTCGCGCGCAAGGGGCGGGTGAAGCTCGACCAGGCGCTGAAGATCGTGCGCGAAGCCGCGGATGCTCTGGCGGCGGCACACGCTGCCGGCGTCGTGCACCGTGACGTGAAGCCCGGCAACCTGCAGGTCCGACGCGGCCCAGGCTCTGAGCTCGCCGTGAAGCTGCTCGACTTCGGCATGGCCAAGCTCTCCTCCGAAGAAACGCACCGAGACGACGCCTCGACCGTGCTCGGGACCATCGAGTACATGGCACCCGAACAGATCGTGGTGGAAATGGTCGACGCGCGCGCGGACGTTTACGCGCTGGGGGTCGTGCTGTTCCGGCTGGTCACGGGGCACCTGCCGTTCGAGACCGACGCCGGCCCGATGGTGCTCCGCCACCAGCTCTTCTCGCCGATCCCTCCGCCGTCCTGGCTGGTCGAGGGCATCGATCCGCAAGTGGAGGCGTTGATCCTGAACGCCACGCGCAAGCACCCGGACAACCGCTATCCCACGATGAACGCTTTCGCGGAAGACCTCGACGCGATCCTGGCGCGCTCCGCGCGCGTGGAGACGCGGCCGCTCTCGCGTGCACCCGATATGTACGTGCCGACCACCGAACGCGGTCGCGAAGCGCTGCGCGTGCTGTCGCAGAAGTTCGGGCCGTACGCCTCGGTGCCCCCGCCGTCGTGAGAGCGCTGGCGCTGCTCGTCGCGGGATCGCTGCTCGTGTGCGCCTGTGGTGGCGCACGGCCGTCGATGTCTCACCTCGATCAACGTCGCGGCCCTGGCGCAGTCCTCGAGCAGACGAAGGTGTTGGTACACTCCCACCCCATGACGGTCCACGAAGTGCCCACGCGCCGCGAGGACGTGCGAGACGTCCTGTTCGGCGTGGAGGTGAAGGATCCGTATCGCTGGCTCGAATCCGACACCGATCCCGAGGTCACGCGCTGGATCGACCGTCAGAACGAGCTGCTCGAGCGCACCCTGGCTCGCGTGCCCGGCAAGGCGGCGCTCGAGAAGCGGCTGGGCGAGCTGCTCGAAATCGGCTCGATCTCGCTGCCGCACGTCAAGCGCAGCGCAAAGGGCACGCTGCGCCTGTTCTACACGCGCCGCGAAGGCAAGCAGAACCACCCGATCTTGTACGTGCGCGATGGGCTCGACGGCCCCGAGCGCGTGCTGGTCGATCCGAATCTGCTCGGCGGCGACGAGCACACCACCGCGCTCGATTGGTTCGCGCCGTCGGAAGAGGGTCGCCACCTCGCCTACGGGACCAGCGAGCACGGCACCGAAGACAGCGTGCTCAAGATCCTCGACGTCGAGCAGGGGCGCGAGCTCTCCGACGTGATCCCGCAGACGCGGCACGCTTCGATCGCCTGGCTTCCGGGCGGGCAACGCTTTTTTTATACGCGGAACCCTGCCCCCGGCAGCGTGCCGGAGGGCGAGGAGCGCTATCACCGGAAGGTCTACGAGCACGAGCTCGGGCGGCCCTTCGCCCTCGACCCGCTGGTGTTCGGCGAAGGGCTCGAGCGCACCGAGTTTCCGAACGTGAGCCTCTCGCCCGGCGGCCGCTACCTCGCCGTGACCGTCAGCCGTGGCTGGAGCGAGAGCCTGGTTTACCTGAAGGATCTGAAGCAGCCGGGCTCGACGTTCGTGCGCATCAGCCCCGAGGGAAAGAATCTGTATTCGCCGGTCCCGCTCGCGGACGCGCTGTACGTGATGACCAACGAGGGCGCGCCGCGGTACCGGGTCTTCCGCGTCGATCCCAGGACACCTGCACGCGAGTCGTGGACGGAGATCCTGCCCGAGCACGCCGAAGACGTGCTGTCGGCCTTCGACGTGATCGGCGGAGAGCTCGTGGTGTCGTACCTGCACTCCGGCATCTCGCGGCTCGAGCGCTTCGACACGTCGGGCAAGAGCAAGGGGCCGATCCCGCTGCCGGTGGTCGGCGCGAGCGACGGCTTCTCCGGCCTACCCGACGACAAGACCGTGTTCTACGCGTTCGAGTCGTTCGCCGTTCCGCCCGCCGTGCGTGCGCTCGATCTCGGAACGGGCAAGGATCGGCTCTGGCAGGCCGTGAAGGCGCCGATCCGCGCAGAAGACTTCGTGGTCGAGACCGCAGCGGCGCGCTCGAAGGACGGCACGCAGGTCCCCTACTCGCTCGTCCGCAAGAAGACGCTGAACCCGAAGTCCGGCGACAACCCGACGCTGCTCTACGGCTACGGCGGCTTCAACATCAACCTGCTCCCGCGTTTCAGCCGCTCGAGCTACGCATTCCTGGAACGCGGCGGCGTCTACGTGCAGGCCAACGCGCGCGGAGGCGGCGAGCTCGGAGAGGGTTGGCACAAGGGCGGCCAGCTCGAAAATAAGCAAAACACCTTCGACGATTTCATCGCGGTCGCCGAAGACCTGATCCGGCGGCGGCTGACGCGCCCCGAGCGGCTCGCGATCCACGGCCGCTCGAACGGCGGGCTGCTGGTGGCGGCGGCCGTCACGCAGCGCCCGGAGCTTTTTCGCGCAGCCGTGGCCGGTGTGCCGCTCACGGACATGATCCGTTACCCGAAATTCTTGATCGCCAAGCTCTGGGTACCCGAATACGGCTCGCCCGAGGACCCGGCGCAGTTTCGAGCGCTGTTCGCGTATTCGCCCTACCACCGCGTCCGCGACGGCACGGACTACCCCTCGGTGTTGGTCACGACGGCCGAGAGCGACACGCGCGTCGCCCCCTTGCACGCGCGCAAGTTCGTCGCCGCGCTGCAGCGCGCCACCCGCTCCGGTCTGCCGGTATTGTTGCGAACGGAGCGCTCCGCCGGCCACGGCGCAGGCATGCCCGTGAGCAAGCTGGTGCAGGAAGTCACGGACATCTACGCCTTCCTGTTCGACGCTCTGGGCATGACCGTCGATTAGTCGTCTCGGGAGCGGTCGAGCCGAGGCGCGGTTGCCCTTCCGAAGGCGGCATCCCCCAATGTGTGCGCGCTATTCGGGGTTGCTCCCACCCGAGTCGGAGCGCTAGCTTTAGCCCGCTCGACTGGGGCCCCCGGGTATCGTTCGCCTTCGCCCCCGCGGTCTCACGAGCGCTCAGGAGAAGATCGTCATGAAGACTAATGCTGGCTTGATTCCTCGCCTTGCCTTGTACGCCTTGTTCGGCTCCTCGGTCCTGGCCGCTTGCGGCGACGACGACGGAGGGGGTTCGACTCCGAGCGCAACCGGCGGCTCGGCGGGCTCCGGCGGCAGGGCCCAAGGTGGAACTCCGAGCGCGGGCAAGACCAGCACTGGTGGCACCACCCCGACGGGTGGTACGTCCGCGACCGGCGGGCAGAGCAGCGAGCCCGAGGGCGGAGCGCCCGCACAAGGCGGCTCGTCCGAAGGTGGCGCGGCGGGCGGCGGCGAGGCGCCGACCTCCGGCGCTGGCGGCGAGTTCGAAGGCGGAGCCGGAGGCGCGGCCGGCGGCCAGGGCGGCGCGGCCCCCGGAGGAGCCGGTGGCACGGCAGACGCCGGCGCAGGCGGTGAAGGCGGAGCTCCCGAGCTCGCGGGCGATTACCTGATTTACGTGGGCTGCGCCGACACCAACGGCACGATCCAGGTCTATTCGCTGGCTGGCGGCACCAACGTGCTGACGCCCGGCCCGACGGCGACCGCGGGCTCGCCGCTCAGCGCGGGCGACATCCACGACGATCGGCTGTACGTGACGCACAAGTCCGAGGGCCTGATCACGACCTTCGGTGTGAACGCTGCGACGGGCGCGCTCGACGAGCGCGACGCCATCGACGTGCCTTTCGATCCAGAGGACGGCGCAGGTGGTGCGGGCGGCACGTCCGGCGTGAACCCGAGCACGCAGTCGATCATGGTCGACAGCGCCGGCGAGCGCCTCTACGTCGCGAACGGCGCGGCCGACAACGTCTACACCTTCGACATCGCGAACGACGGCGACGTGGGTGACCTGCTCGACGACGCGAGCAACGGCGCGGGCCCCCACCACGCGTACGTAACGCAGCTCGACAACTTCCTGATCGTCCCTTACACGGACTCCGACGAGCTCGCGGTGTACGTAATCGAAGAAGACGGCGATCTCATCCTCGCCGACGCTCCGATCGAGCTCGATGCAGGCACCGGTCCGCGGCGCGTGGTGGTCCACCCGAACGGCGACTGGCTCTACAGCGTCAACGAGACGGAGGGCTCGATCAGCTACTTTGCGTTCGACGACGCAGACGGCACGATCGTGCACGACGAGACGATCGCCATCCCTCCGCCGGCCGGGTACACGGGCGACTTGAACAGCGCGGCGATTCAGATCAGCGAAAACGGTAACTTCCTGTACGTCGCGAGCCCACTCGACGGCTCCACGCCGGGCTCGATCGCGATCTTCTCGATCGCGCAGAGCGGCAGCAACGCGGGCCGCCTGACCGCGCTCGCGTCCCCGACGATCTCGGGGGGCGGCAATCAGACGCGCGACATCGCAGTCTCTGGAGACGGCCAGGTCCTGGTCGCGGCCAACACCGGCTCCGACAGCATCGCGATTTTTAGTGTCAACGTTCAGGGCTCGCTCGGGTTCGTCAGCACCCGCGCGGTCTGCGATCAGCCCTACTTCGTGAAGATCACAGAGAAGTGAGCGCCCTCCGGGGAGCCCCCGCCGCACTCCGGCGGGGCGCTCTACCGAGCGAGCCAGTCGCGCACTGGTGGTGTAAGCTCGGCGGCATGGCGGTTATTTGGTTTCGCCGGCTAGTGCTGGCGTGGTCGGTGTCCGGCTGCGTGATCGTGACGGAGCGCCCGATCGACAGCGCGCCGCCACCAGCGGCGCAGGCGGCGCCGGAGCGAAAGTTGGCCGGAGCCCCGGAGACCAAACCCGCCGCATCCGCAGAAGCCCCGCCCGCCGCGGCCCAGGCCGCTCCGCAGCCCGAGAGCGCGCCTCCCGCCGCGGCGCCACCGCCCCAGGCAGCGCCCCTGCCCGCTCCGGCATTCTGATCCGCCGAAACGCCGAGAGTGGTAGGAAGGTGGCATGACCACCGCCCGCGAGAAGATGCTCGAGCTCGGCCAGAAGCTTTCTGAACGCAAGGCGCAAGCCAGCACCATCGGCGGAGTGTTCCGCTTCGACATTCAGGGTGATGGCGGCGGCACGTTCATCATGAACCTGACGGATCAGATCGGCGTGACCGAAGGCGACGGCGCCGCGCCGTGTACGATCCGCATGTCCGCTTCGGACTTCGTCGACCTGTTCGAAGGGCGCGCCGCCGGACAGCAGTTGTTCTTCAGCGGGCGCCTGACGGTGGAAGGAGACATGGGCATGGCGCTCAAGCTCCAGGCGTTGACGGAAGTTCTTTCGTGAGCTCGGGCCCGATACGCGGCGGGGGAAAGCCCCCGGCGGGCGGGTCTTTTGCTCTCGGCAACACGTGGCCGCTGTTTGCGGAATCTTCGCCGGCTTTCCCGGCCGATCCCGTGCAAACCGTGACGCCGTTCCGGCCGCGCACGGCCGAGCTCGAAGCGCTCGAGCGCGACACGGACCTGCCAGAGACCACCGAGCAGGCCGAGGTCGAGGTCAGGCGGCTGCGAGACTCACTGCCCCCACCGGCGGCAGAGTGGGCCCGCGCCGCGCAGGCGCTGGTCGATTGGCTCTCGGAGCGGCTCGGCCGGGGTGAGGTCGATGCGCTCGATCAGGCGACCATCTCCCGCACGTGGGCGGCGTTCGCGCTGGGCGGGACCACGCCGCCGCAGGTGTTGCGGGTGGCCCACGTGGTCAGCCGCGCGCACAGCGCGATCCGCGAAACGCCGCGCAGCGAGCAGCAGCTCTCCGCCGCCATTCAGAGCTGCGCGGGCGTGCTGCACGCTGGGCTACCGCGCGCGGTGCGGGAGCGCATGCCGCTCGAGCGCGCCGTTCAGATCGTGCGCGTGCTCGAGCGCGAGCCCGATCCGTGGACCGCGGTGGTCGAGGGCACGAGCGAGCTGCTCGGGTGGAAAGACTACGCCCGTGCTCACGCGGCCAGCATGATCCGCGCGGTGATCGAGAAAGGCCGCTAGCCTCGCGGTTCCGCACCAGACAAGACTGCTCGAGCGAAGGACCGTGCTACAGATCCCCGGGTCCGGGAACTCACCCCTCACGAATCATGGCCTTGGAGGACGTCCGCCAGCAGATCGACGCGGTAGACGCCGAGATCCTCGACTTGCTCGAGCGGCGCGCCGATCTCGCGCGTCAGGCGGCCGTTGCCAAGCGCGACGCGAACCTGCCCGCCCACGACCCGGAGCGCGAACGCCAAGTGCTCGAGCGAGTTGAGGAACGGGCCAGCGCTCACCCGAGCCGCGCGTTGCCCAAAGAGAGCGTGCGCGCGATCTTCCGGTCGATCGTGAGCGCGTGCCTGTCGCTCGAGCAGCCGCAGACGGTAGCGTACATGGGCCCGCCCGGGACGTACTCGCACATCGCCGCGCTCGAAGCGTTCGGTCTCGGTGCGCGCTGCGTGGACTTCCCGACGATCGGCAACGTCATCGATCAGGTCGCGCGCGGTCTCGTGAACTACGGCGTCGCACCGATCGAGAACTCGACGGAGGGCGGCGTCACCGCGACGCTCGACGGGTTGCTCGAGAACGACGTCTCGATCCGCGGTGAGCTGATCATCGACGTGTCTCTGTGCGTGATCGGGCGTGAGCCGGATTTCTCGAAGGTTCGCCGCGTCTACTCGCATCCGCAGCCGCTCGGGCAGTGTCGAGGCTTCCTCGCGCGCGAGCTGCCGGGCGCCGAGGTCATCAGCAGCTCTTCGACCACGGCCGCCGTACAAGAGGTAGCCAAGGACGACGGCGCCGTCGCCATCGGCAGCGCGCTTTCCGCAGAAATCTACGGGGTTCCGGTGATCCGCACGGGCGTCCAGGACCGCGCCGGCAACGCCACGCGCTTCTTGGTGCTGGCCAAGAGCGATGGCCCGCGCACGGGCCGCGACAAGACGAGCCTCGTGTTCTCGACCAAGCACGCGCGCGGCGAGCTGCGCAAGGTGCTCGAGATCTTCGACGACGAGGGGCTGAACCTGACACGGATCGAGTCACGCCCCGCGCTCGGCCGGCGCTGGGAGTACGTGTTCTTCACGGACGTCATGGGTCACAGGAACGACCCGGAGGTCGCGCGCGCCATCGAACGGCTCAAGCAGAGCTGCTCGACGGTGCGCTTGCTCGGGAGCTATGCGAGGGCCGATGAAGGGTAAACAGCTCTGGCGCCGCATCCCGCGTTATTTCCTGCGCGGCGCGCTGGTGACCGCGCCGCTCGCCCTCACCTTCTATATCGTCTACTACCTGCTCTCGCTCTTCGATCAGATCCTGCCCGTCGGCATTCCCGGGCTCGGGATCGTGATCGTGCTGGCGTTGATCACGCTGGCCGGGTTTTTGACCTCGAACGTGGTCGGCAAGAGCGTGTTCGACACGACCGAGGCGATCCTGAAGAAGGTGCCGCTCGTGAAGCTCGTGTACACGTCGATCAAGGATTTGATCGGCGCGTTCGTGGGCGATCGCAAGAGCTTCGATCGACCGGTGCTGCTCTACATGGCCAAGGGCAGCGGCATCAAATTCCTGGGCTTCGTGACGCGCGAGAGCCTGGCTCAGCTCGGGTACCACGATCACGTCGCGGTTTATCTGCCGCAGTCGTACAACTTCGCCGGCAACCTGGTGGTGGCGCCGCGCGAGCTAGTCGAGCCGATCGACGTATCGAGCTCGGAGTTGATGACCTTCATCGTGTCCGGCGGCGTGTCGGGCCTGGGCGTCGGGCAGAGCCTGCTGCCGCCCGTGAGCTTCCCGATCCCACCGCAGACCGGTAGGACGATCATCAACAAGCCGTAGCGAGCCTGCGCGGCATCACCAGTAACCCTGGAAGGTCCCCGAGACGCTGGTCGGCGCTTGCCCAAGGTCGTTCGAGCCCCAGCAGGTCATCGATCCGTTCGTCTTGACGCCGCAGGCGAAGCCGCCGCCCATGCCGACCGCCTTGAAGGTGCCGGACGGAGCAACGATTGCCTCACTCCCCGGGGTGCCCCAGCACGTCAGGCTGCTGTCCGTCAGGATCCCGCAGCGGTTCGCCGACGGGCCGTGGCTCAGCGCTTTGAAGACGGTGTCGCTCGGCGGGTTGAAGCGGATCTGGCCCCAGTTGGTCATCGTGCCGTCGGGGCGCATTCCCCAGCCCCCGAGCCCGGTGGCCCACATCTGTAAGTACGTCTGTGAGCTGTCGGTCGAGGGGAAGTTATCCAACACCTGCTTGCCGGCACCCCAGCACGTGCCACGGCCGTTGTGGTTTCCGCCCTGCACCACGGCGCAGCTGAACTCGGCACCGGACGCTACCCACTTGTACGTGCCGGTCGGGAAGCTATCGATGCCGTCGCCGCTGCCCCAGCAGTCGAGCGTGCGATTCGATTTGATGCCGCAAACGTGCGTCTCGCCCGCGGCGATGGAATAGAACGTGCCCGACTTCGCAGTCGGCGCGTTGTTCCCCCAGCAGTACGCTGCCCCGTTGTCGCGGATACCGCACATGAAGGACAAGCCCGCCGTGATCGACTTGAACAGCACGTTCGACAGCGACGACGGGCTCAGCCCCAAGTTGGCGGTGTCGCCCCAGCACTTCACGTGACCGTCCGTGAGCAGACCGCAGGCGAAGCCCTGTCCAGCAGCGACGGTGGTCACGGGGATGCACACGTTCGCCCCGTCGCCCACTGTGCCGGCCGGGCAAGAGATGCTGCAAGTCGAAGCGCTGCACACGGGCGCGGTCCCAGGCAAAGAGGAGCCGTTGCAAACGCTACCGCAGGCTCCGCAGTGGTTGGCGTTGTTCGTGACGTCGATGCAGCTCGTGGTTCCGCCCGCGGTGCACGGCTTGCTCGCTGAGCTCGTGCGCGCGCCGCACACGCCGTCGGCAAGGCCCGTCGTCCCGGCCGAGCAAGCCTGACACGAGAGGTTGCAGGCGCTCTGGCAGCACACTCCGTCGCGGCACGACCCGCTGCTGCACTCTGCACCCGTGGAACACGGCGTCCCCTGGTCCTTGAACGGCTCACACTCGCCGTCGGCGCAGTGGTAGCCAGCCACGCAGTGCGAGTCCGAGCTGCACGACTCGCGGCAGGCGCTGCTCGAGGCGCAGGTCAGGTTCCCTGCGCAGTTCCGGGGAGCTCCCGAGACGCACGATGAAGCGCCGTCACACGAGCCCGCCGGCGTGAAGCTGTTGCCGTCGCAGCTCGCCGCTCCGCAGGCGGTACCCACGGCAGGGACACGGCATTGACCACCGCCGTTGCAAACGCCGTCGGTGCCGCAGGAGTTTGCGCCGTCCTCGCTGCACTCGTCGTCCGGATCCTGCATCGCCGGGATCACGACGCAGCGCCCCGACTCTTGCCCGGTCTTTTCCTCGGAGCAGGCCACGCAGCTGCCCTCGCAAGAGCTCTCGCAGCACACGCCGTCCGCGCACGCGCCGGAGCGGCACTCGGCGCTGGCCGAGCAAGCCTCGCCGTCCGTCTTCTTGTTCCGGCAGACATCGGTCGCGCAGTACGCCTGCGCGGGGCACTCCGAGTCGTCAGCGCAGGGCGTTTCGCATCCGTCGACGCTGCAACGGTGCTCGCCACACGACACGGTCTCCTCGACGCTGCACTCACCCGCTCCGTCGCAGGTGCTCGCCGGGGAGTATTCGGTCTCCGCGCAAGAGGCAGCTCGGCAGACCTGATTCGTGCCGTAGTTCCTGCACGCGCCCTGGCCGTCGCAGGCGCCGTCGTGGCCGCAAGACTCGGCGCTGCTCGTCTCGCAGTCGTCGTGCGGGTCCATGCCCGAGACCACGGGAGCGCAGGTCCCGTTCGGCTGACCGGTGAGCGGCTCGGCGCAGGCTTCACAGGAGCCGCTGCAAACGGTGGCGCAGCACACCTCATCGCGACAATAGCCCGAAGCGCACTCGGAGCCCGCGGTGCACGCAAGCCCTTCGCGCTTGTCACCGGTCAGGGTTGCTACTTCACCCGCTGCGCCGGCAGTTGGATCGGTCGACGCATCGCCGCCCGCGCCGGCCCCGTCCTCCGGAGCACCGCCCTCGGCTGTGGAGCCGCCCTCGGCCGTCGAGCCGCCCCGTGCCGATGCACCGGCCTGGCCAGTACTCGACGTGGTGCCCCCCGAGCCGCTGGCGAAATCGCGCTTCTCGCCCCCGCAGCCGGCAAATAGCCACGCAACCGCGGCAACTTTCAGACACCTCCACCCGAACGCACCGAACGCACGCTTCATCACCTGCACCTGGCTCCTCGGCTAGCACGATGCCGCGCGGACTTCCAGGCGCAACCCACGAGCGCGGCACCCAATAACTCTTAGGAGTTACATCGACTCGCTCGCGAGACGCAGAGCGAAACTCCGAACGCGAGCTCGCCGCGAAAACGCCGATTTTTCCCGGGCACCACCCGGGCATGACCGCTCATATGCTGCCCGGTCGTGGGCCCGGGCCGCATCGAACGGCCACGCGAAAATCATGTCGGACCGGGGTTCCAGCCGGGATTACGACGCCCGGCAAAATCCGCCATCTCACGCGGCTTTTTCGACGCGGCTTGCGGGTTTCGAGCGTATCTGGCTAAGTCGGCTCGTGCCGAGATCCTTCCTTTCGCCCCGTGCCGCGCTGGCAGCCGCCTGGGTCTTGATGGCCGTGGCTGGCCTCTCTCGCCCGAGCCTGGCCGACGAAGACGACGCGCGGCGCTACTTCCAGAACGGTGTGGACCTCATCACCGCGAAGGAGCCGAACTACCAGGACGCATTCTATCAGTTCCAGCTCGCGTATCAGGAGAGCGGCAATAGCTGGAAGGTGCTGGGTAACCTGGGGCTGTGCGCGCTCAAGTTGGAGCGCGATCAAGACGCCGTCGCATACTACGAAGAGTATCTGAACCGAGGCGGGGCCGAGATCGCGAGCGAAGAGCGCCGCGCCATCGAGCAGGATCTCCTGCTGTTGAAGGGCAATCTCGCGACGGTGGTGCTCACCTCGAAGTACCCCGAGGTCAAGCTGTCCGATCGCCGCGCAGGTAGCTCGGCGCCGCCCCAACCCTACAAGATGGTAGACGGCAGGATCGAGCTCCGGCTCCGCGCGGGCGGTCACACGATCACGGCTCGCGCAGGGGATCGACAGCTCGTCTGGGAGGTCGTGCTCGAGCCCAAATCCGTGACCGAGCACGAGCTAGACTTCGACGCGAGCAGCGGGTCCGCCGCGCAGGGCGCGGCCTCGACGACGACGCCCGGAACCGCGTACGCCGCGGACGCTCGCGGGACGGACCTGCGCCTCCCCGGTTACATCCTGCTCGGCGCCGGCGGCGTGGGCCTGGCGCTCGGAGGCTTCTTCGCCTGGCAGCGCTCCGACTACGACAAACAGGCGGAAGACGCCTACGCTTGCAACGACACCGGCAGCTGCACGGACGACGACATCGCCGCCGTCCGCGACCTCGAAGATTCGACCGGCTCCGCGGGCGTGCGTGCGATCATCGCGACCAGCGTCGGCGGCGCAGCGCTCGTGACCGGCACCGTGCTGCTGTTACTCTCGTCCCACGACGAGCCGGGCGACAGCGCCAAGACGCGCGTTCAGCCGTGGATCGGCTACGGCGCCGTGGGCCTGAGCGGCCAATTCTGAATGCGCCTGCGCTAGCCGTTCTGCCGCGATCAGCGCTGCAGCAGCTTCCAGAGCGTGGCCAGAATGCGCCGCAGCCGTGATGAGTGCGAAGCGCGAGCGACCCCACGGCAGCCCGCGCCGGCGGAGTCCAGGCTGCCCATCAGCCC
>JAICQO010000194.1 GCA_025937835.1 Polyangiaceae bacterium | reverse complement strand
CGTGGCCGCGGAGCGCCGGGGCCTCGGCCGGCGTCTCGGTGAGCGTTTTTCGCGCCGCCTCGTCGAAGCGCCGGGCCCAGTCGAAGCCTGCGTCGGGCTGTCCCCAATCGAGCGCGCGCAGATTGTGCACGATGTTGCCGCTGCCCACGATCAGCACGCCGCGGTCGCGCAGCGGCGCAAGCGCTGCGCCGAGCTCGAGGTGCGCGTCGAAGTCGCGCTGCGCGTGGATCGACAGCTGGACGACGGGGATGTCCGCCTTCGGGAACGCGTGCACGAGGACGGACCAGGTGCCGTGGTCGATGCCCCAGCTATCGAGATCGAGGCCGACATGCTTGGGCTTGACGAGGTCGGCGACCTCCTCCGCTAGCTCCGGGCTGCCCGGCGCGGGGTAATCCACCTCGAACAGCCGTCTCGGAAATCCGTAGAAGTCGTGGATCGTGCGGGGACGCGGCATGGCCGTGACGGCGGTGGCGTTGACGTACCAGTGCGCCGACACCACGAGCAGCGCGCGCGGCCGCGGTACGCTCTCGCCAAACTTGCGCCAGGCCGCCGTGTAGCGATTCTCTTCGAGCGCGTTCATCGGGCTGCCATGGCCGAGAAACACGGCCGGCATCGGGCGCCCAGTCGGCGCTTTGGGCGATGTCATGAGGCAGACGGTACCACCGACGCGGCCGAGCGAGACGCGATCACGGAGCTCGTCGTCCCGCTCGAAACGGTCGTTCGGAGCTACTCCTTGATTTCCGGCTCCACGAGCTGGGCCAGCAACGTCAGCGACTCTTGCCAACCGAGGTAGCAGGCCTCCACCGGGATCACGCTCGGGATCCCCTCCTGCACGATGCTGAGCTCGGTGCCGACGGACACCTTCTTCAGCGTGACGGTCGTCTGCATCTGGCCGGGCAGGTTCGGGTCGTCGAACTGGTCGGTGTGGCGAATGCGCTGGTTGGGAACGAGCTCCAGGAATTCCCCGCCGAAGGAGTGGCTGTGCCCGGTCGTGAGGTTGGTGAAGGACATCTTGTAGGTGCCCCCGACCTCGGCCTTGATGTTGTGGACCCTGCCGGTGAAGCCATGCGGCGGCAGCCACTTCGCCATCGCGTCGGGATCGAGGAATGCCCGATAGATCCGCTCAGCCGGCGCACGAAGAACCCGATGAAGTTTGACGGTATTTTCGGCCATGGTTCCGTTCCTTTCCTGTCGAGCAGGGAGCGCTAACTCACCTGCATCTACGACCGCGACGAACGGTGGAGGCCGCGATCGACACGGGGACGTCTTTTTTTCGTTTCAGGGACCCAGCGAGCAAAGCCGCCCGACGACAGCGCCAGTGGCGCCCCTTCCATCGACGCTGGACGGCTTCCGTGCGATGGTACGAAGGCCATGGGATCTACTGCAAAACAAGGGTCAAATGGTCCTCTCGGTCCGCCGCCCAGTCTCCACTCCGTGCTCGTGCCGATCGATCTCACGCCGGGCGCCGATCGGGTGCTCGGGCGCGTCGCACTGTTGCCCCTGGCCGATCATGCCCGCGTGACGCTGCTTCACGTCATCCCCGACGGGCTCCCCGTGAGCGAGCAACGCAAGGCGTCGCGCGACGCAGACAAGGTGCTTTTGGGCCACGCGCGCCACCTGCGCAAGCAAATCCGCGGCAGCGTGAGCATCGCGTCGTCGGTGAAGGTCGGCGCAGCAGCCAAGGAGATCGCGGCGAGCGCTGCCGCCGCGCACGCGGACCTGATCGTGATGGGCCGCGGCGGTAGGCGACCGCTGCGCGATGTCTTTCTCGGGTCCACCGCGGAGCGCGTCGTGCGACAGGCGCAGCGGCCCGTGTTGGTGGTGCGGCTGCCGGCGCGTGAGGTCTATTGCCGCCCCATGCTGGCGCTGGACGTGGACCAGACCGCGAGCGACGTGGTTCGGCTCATGGTGGGTGTGCTGCCGTCGCCGCGCCCGCAGGTGGACGTGGTTCACGCGTTCCAGATCCCCTATCAGGGCATGATGTATCCGAGCCTCTCCGAGGACGAGGCGGACGAACGAAAGTCGGAGCTCCGCGCCCAATTGAGCCTGGCGCTCCGCCAGCTGCTGAGCGAAGCCTTGGCCAAGGCGCACGTGCCTCCGGGGGAGGGGCCGTCGTTTCGGACGCACGTCCAACACGGACCACCGCGGCTCGTGGTCGAAAAGGCGATCAAGAAGGCGGAGGCGGATCTGCTCGTGCTCGGCACCCGCGCGTACTCGGGGATCGCTTTCATGTTCCTCGGCACCGTCGCGGGCGAGCTGCTGCGAGCAGCGCAGTGCGACGTGCTCGTGGTTCCGCCCGGGCCCGTCAAGAGCCGTCGGACTGGCTGAGCGGCGGCGGGGTATCCGCGGCGCCTGCCACGCGGCGTCGAAACAAGGCGACGCGCGCCAAAAGCACCGTGGTCACCGGCACGCTGATCGACAAGAGCACGACTGGCAACCAGGGATGCAGCGCGAGCCGGCCCTCGAGCTTCGAAAAGTACAGGACGCCCGCGAGCGCCACGGTCCAGCTGCCGAAGGTGTACGTGAGCGCGGGCGGGTGCATTCGCGTGAAGAAGTCCGGCAGGCGTAGGAAGCCGAGCGCGGCGATCAGCACGAACAGGCCGCTCAGCACGAGCAAGCCGGAAACCACGAGCTCGGCCCAGAACGGAACAGCGTTCATTCGATCACCTCGCCGCGCAGGATGAACTTGGCCATCGCCGAAGAGCTCACAAAGCCGAAGAGCGCGATCAGCAAGGCGGCTTCGAAGTAAACGTCGCTGCCGTGCCCGATCCCGAGCACCAGCATCACCAGCATCGCGTGCATGTAGAGCAGGTCGAGCGCGAAGACGCGATCTTGCGCCCGTGGCCCGCGGATCAGCCGGACCAGGACCAACACGGATGCGAGCGCGTAGCAGCCGATTGCGAAGGGGACGGCGACCGAGAGCAAACTGGTCATGCGAAAATCTCCACCAACGGCTTTTCGTAGCGATGCTTGAAGCGGGCGATGAAGTCCGATTCGTCGGCGACGTCCCAAACGTGGAGCAACAGCGCGCTGCGATCGAGCGCGATCTCCGACCAGACCGTGCCGGGAACCACGGTGGTGACCATCGAGAGCGCGGCGAGCCCCAGCGGGTCTCTGAGCTCGAGCGGCACGACCACGAACCTCGACTGGGGACGGCGCGAGCGCCAGCGCAGGACGTCCCACGCGATCTGGAAATTCGAAAGGAGCACGTCGTAACCGACGGTCAGAATGAAACGCACCACGACCAGCGGGCGCCGCACCCGGACTCGGTTGGGTCGCAAGCGCTTGGTGAGGATCGGTACGGCCAGCGCCAGCGCGAGCCCGAGCAAGATTTGCCCGAGGCTCACCGAGCGGGCGAGCACGAGCCACAGGGCGAGCAACGCGACCGACGTCAGCGGCGCCGGTAAAAGCCGCGCAAGCGTCGTCACCTGCCGAACTCCAGCGACGGTGAGCCGGCCGAGGGCAACGCGTGCCTCGAAAGAACGCCATCGACGTAAGGCCCCGGCTCGTGTAGCCCCGCTGCGGCGGACGCCGTGAAGCGCAGGACTGGCTCCGCCCACAGCGCGAGCGCGAGGCAGGAGGAGAGCAGGCCGACCACGGCGAAGGCCTCGACGCGCTTGACGGAAGCCGTGCCCGCGTCCCACGACCAGAAATGGCGGATGCCCGCCCGCGTGAGCGCGACGGTCGCGGCGAGGCCCGAGAGCAGCAACAGGGCGAGGAACACCCAAGCGTGCGCCGG
>JAICQO010000074.1 GCA_025937835.1 Polyangiaceae bacterium | reverse complement strand
TTGAGACGACATTTTTTGAATCGCCCCGGGTTTCCCGAAGGCTCCAAGAATTGGGAGAATGGGAGCCATGGAAAGGAAGAGCAAGTTCTCAGCGGAGGTTCGCGAGCGCGCAGTGCGCCTCGTGACCGGGACCCGCGGGAGCCACGATTCGGAGTGGTCAGCGATCACCTCGGTCGCGGAAAAGATCGGTTGCACACCGGAGACGCTGCGGAAGTGGCTACGCCAGTCGCAGCGTGATGCTGGCAAGAGGCCGGGGCCGACGAAGGAAGAAAAGGCGCGCATCAAGGAGCTCGAGCGCGAGGTTCACGAGCTACGTCGCGCCAACGAGATTCTCAGGAAGGCGTCCGCGTATTTAGCTGTGGCGGAGCTCGACCGCCGACCGAAGTGATGGTGTCGTTCATCGACGAGCACAAGGAGACGTACGGGGTCGAGCGCGATGTGCAGCGTGCTGCCCATCGCCCCGTCGACGTACTACGAGAGCGCCCGGCGGCGCCGAGAGCCCGAGCGTCGTCCTCAGCGCGAAAAGCGCGAAGGCCACCTGATCTCGTCGAGCGCCGCTTCGTTGCCCAGCGTCCCGACCAGCTCTGGGTCGCGGACATCACCTACGTCGCGACCTGGGCGGGCTTCGTGTACGTGGCGTTCGTCATCGACGTCTTGACGGCCTCGGCGAGCGCGTTGTCGTAGGAGCGCCTGCTTGGGCCGATCGGTCACGTCCCACCGGCTCAGTTCGAAGCCGCGCACTATGCCAAGCAAGAGGATCCGGCCATGGTGGTCGGACTCAACTGAAACAGCCTCCGGGATTTCCGGGGCGATTCACCCACGATCGAGCGAACGCGGGAGACAGCACCCTTGCGTGGCGTAGCCCGCCTACGGAGCTTCAGACACCCAGGCGCTTCAGCCCGTGGGGAGGGCCCCGCCCACCGCGAGCCGTGCCGCGGGCGACGAGCCGTGAAGTGCGGACGTGAAGCGCCGCCCGCGGCCGTGGGGACGGCCGTATTCAGGGAGAGCGGTCGGGGTGAGAGGATTTGAACCTCCAACAGCCGGCACCCAAAGCCGGCCCTCTACCAGGTTGAGGTACACCCCGAGGGGAGCGGGCTTATAGCACGCGAAGTGCTCGGTTTCAGTCGGGAATGGGCTCGAGCACGACGTCGAGGGAGATCGGCTCGCGGTCCGCGGTGACGAGGCGATCCCAGGGGAAGTATCCGGCCTTCTGGACGGTGATGCGGTGCTCGCCGACCGGGAGGCGGACGCCGTAGGCGGCGACGTAGCTCAGGGGGCCGATGAACTCTTCGTCGATCCAGACGCCTGCGTCGCGCGGGGTGCGCTTGTCGCGGTTCACCTTGAGCGAGACGGCGGCGCGGACGTTCGGGCCGCAGGCGGCGATGCCGAGGGCGAGGGCGGCCAGCGGGAGCAGGCGACGGGGGAGCGTCATTCCCATTCGATGGTGGCGGGGGGCTTGGAGCTGACGTCGTAGGCGACGCGGTTGATGCCGCGGACTTCGTTGGTGATGCGGGCGCTGGCTTTCGCCAACACATCGTGCGGGATGCGCGACCAGTCGGCGGTCATGCCGTCCGTGGAGGAGACGGCGCGGAGGACGCAGGTCTCTTCGTAGGTGCGGTCGTCGCCCATGACGCCGACGCTGCGCACGGGGAGGAGCACGGCAAAGGCTTGCCAGATGCTGTCGTAGAGGCCGGCGGCGCGGATTTCTTCGATGAAGATCGCGTCGGCTTTACGCAAGACGTCGAGGCGCTCTTGGGTGAGGTCTCCGAGGCAGCGCACCGCGAGGCCGGGGCCCGGAAACGGGTGGCGCTGGAGCACGTCGCTCGGCATGCCGAGAGCGTCGCCGACGCGGCGGACCTCGTCCTTGAAGAGCTCGCGCAGGGGCTCGATGAGCTTGAGCTTCATGCGCTCGGGCAGGCCGCCGACGTTGTGATGGCTCTTGATCACGGCGCTCGGGCCGCGCACGCTGACGCTCTCGATCACGTCGGGGTAGAGCGTGCCCTGCACGAGGTACTTGGCGTTTTCGACGCGGGCTGCGTGCGCTTCGAAGATCTCGATGAAGACGCGGCCGATCGTCTTGCGCTTCTTCTCCGGGTCGGTGATGCCCGCGAGCGCGCTCATGAATTCTTGCTTGGCGTCCACCGGGACGAGGTTCAGGTGGAAGCTCTGGCGCATGGTGCGCACGACGTCTTCGAACTCGCCGGCGCGGAGCAGGCCGTTGTCGACGAAGATGCAGACCAGCCGATCGCCGAGCGCCTTGTGGCAGAGCACGGCCGCGACGGAGGAGTCTACGCCGCCGCTGAGGCCGCAGATCACGCGCTCGTCGGGGGCCACGGCCGCAGCAATGCGGGCGACGGCGTCCTCGATGAAGGATCCGGGGGTCCAGCTGGGCTCGAGACCCGAAACACCGAACAAGAAAGCACGGAGTAGCTCGATGCCGCGCGGGGTGTGCGCGACCTCGGGGTGGAACTGGATGCCGAAGATGCGGCGGTCGGGATCGGCGATGGCCGCGAGCGGCGCGTTGTCGCTCTGGCCGATGATGCGGAAGCCTTTGGGAGGCTGGGTGAGGCGGTCGCCGTGGCTCATCCAGACGTTGAGCTCTTCACCCTTCTGGAAGGGGGCGAAGATGCCGACCGGTTCGTGGACGGTGAGGCGCGCGGGCCCGTACTCACGCTCGTCGCTGCGCTCGACCTTGCCGCCGAGCTGCTGGGCCATGATCTGCTCGCCGTAACAGAGGCCGAGCACGGGGACGCCCAGCTCGAACAGCCCCGGATCGCTCTGGGGCGCGCCCTCGGCATAGACGCTCTGCGGGCCGCCGCTCAGGATGATGGCGCGGGGAGACAGCGCTTTGATCTGCGCGAGCGGGAGCGTGCAGGGATGGATCTCGGAGTAGACGTGGCACTCGCGGACGCGGCGCGCGATGAGCTGCGTGTACTGGGAGCCGTAGTCGAGGATTAAAACGCCGTCGCGGACCGTCATTTCGAGAAGGCCGGGCTATCACGGAGCCGGCCGGCGTTCTAGGAGACAAGCCTATCTGGAGGCTTTGACCTGGACGATCCACTGGGAAGCTCCGCGCAGGGAGGCCTGGATCATCCGCAATGTTCCGAGATCCAGCGGGGCTGCGCGAGCTCCCCGCCACAGGTCCACCACCCGCCTGCGCGGGTCCAGCCGGCCAAGCGCGTCGGTCCGGTCCAGCTCCTGTTCCGCATACTTGAGCTCCGCCGCGGTGACGCCGCCCTGAGCCAGGCGTTCCAGCAGCGACCGGACGCGGGCGACGGCGTCGGGGACGTCCTGGGGTAGCGCGCGGATCTCGATCACGAGCGCAGGGCGGCGGGCGCCGCCCAGGGCGTGGGCGCGGGCGGTGGCGCGCAGCTTGCTCCCGTCGAGCGCCTGCTCGAGCAGCCCGTTCCTGCGATTCAGCAGGAACGCGGTGAGCTCGAGGGCGCGAGCGGCGCGAGGCGTGGCTTCGTCGAGGACGGCTCCGATATAGGCGCCCTCGCGAGAATCCGCCTCCGGGCCTGCGAGCTCGAGCAGGCCGCGGCGCGACGCAGTCACCCCAGTGGGTGAACAGGCTCGCAGCTCGGCGCGCAGCGGGAGCAGCCACGCTTCGAGCTCGGCCTCGGCCGCGGCGACCTGGTGCTCGTTGACGTTGGCGAGCATGGACAGGCGGAGCGGCGCTTGCGCGAGCGCACGGCGGACGCGCTCGAGGGTGTCGTTCGTGAGCGAGGTCACGGTGGACCAGGTGCCGCGCGGCTCGAGCAGCGACGGGTGCTCGGGCGAAAGGCCCTCGAGTGCGTGGGTCCACGCCGGAAACGCCTGACCGCCGAGCTCCGTCTGCAGGGCGTCGCGCGCGACCGCCACGTGCGGGCCCTCCAGGCGCTCGACGAAGGCGCGGCCGAGGATGCCAGCGACGCGGCGCGCGTGGAGCTCGGGGGTCTCGCGTGGATCGGAGCGCGCAGAGTGCGCGAGCAGACCGACGCCGTCGGCGCTGACCCAGGGCTCGAGCTCGACGCCGCTGTCGCTCGCGGCCTCGCTGACGGCGCGCAACGCGAGGGAAAGCGAGCCCGCGTCGGCGGCGGATTCGAGCAGCGTGCCGCAGGGCGAAGCGAGCAGCAGCCAGAGCTCGCCTTGTCCGGCCTCGACGCGCTGAATCAGCTCGATGCTGCGTTTTTCGGTGCGGGCACGCGCGGCAGCCACCGCTCGCGCGATCTCGGGCGCGGCGATGCTGTCGGTCGCCTCGGCGACGTAGGCGATGGCGAGGCGCTCGGGGCCCGGGCGCTCCCGCCCCTCGAGAGCGCGCCAGGCCGCGAGAGCGGCAGCGCGGCGCGGATCGGTGGGGCGGAGCAGGCTCTCGTCGAGTGCGCCCGGTTCGGCGCGGGCGAGCTCCGCGCGGGCGCTGCTCTCGACGAGCGCTGCGGCGCGGGCGATTTCGGCGGAAGCCGGGCCCTGATCGCCGCGTGGAGGCGCGACGTCGAGGCGCAGACAGGCACCGCGCGGGCGCGCGATCGCCGCGCTGCGCTCGAGCGTCCAGGCCGGGGCGAAGGCTGCGAGCCGCGCGACCAGATCGGAGCCAGGCGCACCGAGCGCGGCTCCCGCGGAGGCAGCGGCGTCCGCGTCCGCGATGCGCAGCGCCACGCTGAGGCGCCGCGCGATGCCGCCCGCTTCGGCCGTGACCATGTCGCCCGCGGGCCAGGGGTCGGCGTCGGGCGCCGCCGTCGGCCAGTCTTCCCCGCTCGCGAGCGCGTCGGCGGCGGCATCGAGGAATTCGCTCGGACCGAGCGCCCCGAAGGCGGCGGCGCGGGCGCGGAACACGGCGTTCCGTGCGCTCTCGAGCCGCGCGAGGCCGGCGGGCGTGTTCAGATCGGGCTCGTGCGAGGGCGCGAGCACGCCGAGATCGCCAGAACAGGCTGCGACCGCGGCTTCACCAGGCCCGGCGAAGGGCAGGGCGCGCACCGTGAGCGCTTCGCGCCGGGCGCGCGCAAGCGCCGGATCGTTGGCGCGCACCGGCGTTTGCAGCGCATCGTGCACGGCGCCGATGAAGCGAGCGGCCTGGTCGGCGTTCGACGCGAGCCAGGCGATCTCGAAGCCGAGCGCGTGCGCGCGCGCATCAATGTTGGAAAGACCGCGCGCCTCCAGGCGAGCCCCGACCAGGCCCGCCAGCGCTGCCGACAGCGTCGCGCCGCGTGCGTGATTCGCCGTGAAGGCAAGCGCCCACTGAGGATCGCCGCTACGCCCGACCACGGCGAGCGGCGGCCGATCGTCCACGTCGACGCGCCCGAGCGTGGCGGCCGCATTCGCAGGCGCCGAGGGAGCTCCCGTGACGCTGGGTCCGGAGCTACACGCTTGCGCAAAGAGCGCGTACAGGATCAGAGCGGTAGGTCGCGCACGCGGGGCTGGCACCGAGCCCGTTTACCATACCGAGCGCAGCCGATGGCACGCGGAATCGCTCGAGCGCGGCTCGAAGAGCGCTCCAGATCGGCTGCTGCCGCGCGGGATCCCGAATCAGTGCAAAATCACAGTCAGGATCTTGGCGCCGGCGTCACGCCGCCTCGCGCCCGCTCGAAAGCAGGCTCTCGAGGCGCCCGCGCAGCTTGTGCTTCTTGGTGTAGACCGTCTTCACGCTGATCTGCATGCGCTCGGCGACCTCTTCGGCAGCCAAGCCTTCGCCGTAGTAGAGCTCGACGAACTTTCGGTCTTTGGCGCTCAGCGTGTCGAGCAGGCGCGAGACGAGCGCGGCGCGTTCGCGGACCAGCGTGTAGTCGCTCGGATCCGGCGTGTCGGCGCGCAGAGTTTCGGCGCCTTCGATGCCGTCGCACTTGGAGTCCCGCCGCGCGCGGCGCAGAAAGTCGTAGGCGGTGTGCGTCGCGAGCAGGCCGAGCCAGGTTCCGAAGCGGGTGCCGCGGTTCTGCTCGAAGCTACGGAGCTTCTTCTTGTCGTTGCTGAGCAGCTCGAGGTACAGCGTCGCCTGGATCTCACGGACGTCGTCGGGGCGCACGCACACGAAGCGCGAGGTGACGCGCGCGATGCAGCTCAGGATCAGCCGGCCGTAGCGGCTCTCGAAGCTGCGCCAGGCAGCGCGATCGTTCTTGAGCAGGCCCTCGAGCAGCGCGGCGTCTTCGCTCTGCGCTTCCGTCAGGGCGGGTTCCGGGACGAGCGGCCCGGACGAGGCGCGCGGGCCCGAGGCCGGAGCCGGCTCGAGGGTCCAGCTCGCGGGCAGGCTGGAGCCGAGGGGAAGGGAAGAGAGTGACGAGGAGGTCGAGACGGCGAGAGCGAGGTCCATCGTGCTGAGTTCCTTGTGCGGCGCCCCGTGGGCGACGGAGGGACTTAGAGCACGTGGCGTGCCGACCAAATTCCAGGTGAATTCGCTGGTTTACGAGGCGTAACACCGGCCGACGCGCGTCACACTGTGACGCTCGGAGCGTTGCGCTCGACCTATCCTACGGCCCGAGGCGCGACGACCTGCCCGTGAGCGCGCGTGATAGTTTTCGGGACGATGACGGGCCGGCTCAAGGCGTTGCTGCTGCTGGCTCTCTCCCTGTTCACGACGCTGCTGAAGCGCCTCGTCGGACGCGGGCGTCACGGCATCGAGGCGTTCCGCGAGAACTACGACGCGGACGGCCTGCCGCCGGTGACACCCGACGAGCGCGCGAGCATGGTCGGGTTCCAGCGCTGCATCGCCTGCGGTCTGTGTGACCGCGGCGAAGCCGAGCGCATCGCGCGCTCCGGCGGAGCGTACCGCGGGGTGATGGCGCTGATGTTGTCGGGAGCGCGCAGCATGCCCGACTTCCGAGCGGCGGCGTACAGCTTCTCGTTCGTGCCGGAGTCGGTGCTCGAGGAGAAAGAGAAGATCTGTCCGACGCGCGTGCAGATGGTCGCGCTGTCGCGATTCGTGCGAAGCAAGGCCGACGCGGTGGGCGGGGCGCTGCCCTTGCCGCGGACCGTGTCTTCGTTGCCGCCGCGAAAGCTGGGAAGCGAGGCCTAGCGAACCAGCGCGAGCTTCGGCGCCACGCCGAACGCTGCGACGTGGCCGCTCTCTTCGGCGATGTAAACGCTGCAGTGCTCGTCTACGCGCAAGAGATCGGGGATCAAGTCGCTCGGGATCGCGCCGAGCAGCTCGCCGTCACGCGGGCGCACGACCTGCACCTGGTGCTGCGGCACGAACAGCGCGCCGTTTCGGAGCACGGGCTCCAGCCGGCGCGGCTTGTCGGCTTCGACGTGGCGTGAGAACACGTGGTTGTAGCGGACGACCCCGGTGTCGGCGTCCAGGCAGAAGAGCACGCCGGACGCCGAGTTCGCGACGAGCACGTCGTCCAAGGCGAGCCAGGCGGTGACCGCCGAGGCGAGGCCCGGCTCGTGGGTCCAGCGCGCTTCGCCGGTTTCGCGATCGTAGGCGACCGCGCCGGAGCCGCGGCGGTCACGCACCGGCACGATGATGGCGTTGGCGGTCACGAGCGGAGCTTGGCCGGCGACGGGACGCTCTTCGAGGTCGCGGGACCACTTGAGCGAGCCGCTCCAGAGATCCACGTGGAAGAGCCGCGAAGGGCCGATCGGTCCGCCCGCGAGCGCGAAGGCCGCGTCCTTGTGGACGGAAATCGCGCCCGAAAAGGGCAAGCGATCGCGGACGCGCCAGACGAGCTCGCCGGTCGCGACGTCGAGGGCGATCAGCGCCGAGTCGCCGCCGGCCACGAGCAACAACTTTCCGGCACGGCGCAGGCGGTAGCTCGCGGGGCGGCGCGCCGTGTATCGCCAGCGCACCTCGCCGGAGACGAGGTCGAGGGCCGTGACGGAGCGGTCGCCTTCGCCGACGACCAAGAGCCGTGGCAGGCCGTGGGCGTTGACGAGCGCACCCGCGGCGCCGCCGGTCGCGCGCGGCTTCAGCCGGGTGACGAAGCGGGTCTCTCCGGTCTCGAGCTCGACCAGCTCGACGCGGCCGTCGGCGTGCAGGCGTGCGATGCCGAGCGGCGTCGCGACGTTGCCGAACGACGGCCCCGCGACCTTCCACAGCACGCGCCCGCTCCCGCTCTCGAGGCAGCTCGTCTCCCGCTGCGAGCCGATCACGAAGCGAGAGCCGCAGTGGAACGTGGCCGCGAGATCGATGTTCGGCACGGTCGCGACCCAGCGCGGCTGGAAGCGCATTTTCCCGCCGTGCTCCCAGATCGCGCGGTCGTCGACCCGGGGCAGCCCGAAGGCGCGGTAGCGCTCGGGCTCGGGGTTGGTGAGCGAGTCCTCGGCCGTGATGTCGGCGACGCCGGCCTCGAGCTCGTCGGCGGCCCCGGCCAGGGCGGTGAGGCGCAGGTTGCGGCTCTGGCTGGGATCGGCCTCGAGCCAGGCTTCGCACAGCTCGTGCGCGAGCCGGAACGCCGCGGTCACGAAATGCGTGGGCGATAGCTCCGTGAGCGTCACGCCCTCGGTGTCGCGGTCGGCGTCGCGATTGGCGAGCGTGAGCGAGAGCTTGCCGGTCGGGCTGCGCTGCACCGCGAGCTGCACCCCGCCGACGCTGACGCGCCGGAACAACGCGCGGCCGAGGCGAAACGCTTCCAGAACCTCTTCAGCAAGTGCCACCAGCCGCTCGACGACCAGGAACGGGTGCACACCGTCGAGGCGAACGTCGCGACGGCGAGCCTTGGCCGTGATCGAGCCCGAGCAGAGCAGCGCGTGCAAGTCGGCGCGCTCCACTTCCGAGACCTCGCGGGTCGCGGCGCGCGGGCGCTGGCGGAGGCAGAGCTCGGCCGTCAGCGCGAGCGCGGTCGAAGCTCGCCCGGCGATGCTGACGTTGCGCATCTCGAGCGGGCGGCGCACCGAGCTCGGCCAGGGCGTGCCGAGGTCGCGGGCCACGCGTTCGAGCGCGCGCTCCGAGCGCGGTGCGAGCCCGCGGGTGCGGGCATCGGTGATCGCGCGAGCCACGGCGGTGCGCAGCGCCACCAGGTCCACACGCCGGTCGTGCACGGCCACGTGGGGGTAGGGGCCCACGCGGTACACGCTCAAGAGGACGTCGGGGCCGTCGGCCTCGAGCCCGATCTCCCAGGCTTCTTCGTCGGCGTACAGCGGCAGCACCGCGCGTTCGCGCTGACCGCGGCTGAGCTCGGCGGTCGCCTGGCCCAGATCCGCAAGCAACGACAGGGACTGGCTCTCACCGACCCGCGCCGTGATGTTCACACCGTCGACGATGACGTCGAGCAGGCCGTACAGCGGTTCGAGCGCGCTGACGGGTGACGGTTCCGGACGCGGGCGGACGACGACCTCGATGGCTGACATTCGCAATCGGGAGCGTACGAGGGCCCACGCACACTTCCCCACTTTTGAGGACGGATCGCGGAAGAGTGGACAGGCCGCGCGGAGGCAGCTAGAGCGGCAAAACCCGGTCGATGCAGCGCTTTACGAGGGATTTCGGGGGCGCGGCGCTGGGTCTGGCGAGCGCTGCGCTGCCGCTCTTCTGGCTGTTCGGGTTCACGGTCGACGACGCGCTGATCACGGCGCGGGTCGCCCACCAGCTCGCCACCGGGCACGGCTATCGCTTCAACGCGGACGGGCCGGTGGTCGACGCGGTGACACCCCTCGGGTTTGCGTACTTGCTGGCACCGGCCGGCGGCTCGGGCCCGCTTGCGGCGCTGCTGTTCGCCAAGTGGCTGGGCGCGCTGAGCTGGCTCGGAGCCGCGGCGCTGCTCGGTCGTGAGGCCGCGCGCTCGGGGCGTCTCGCGCTCGGCACCACCGCGCTCGCGGTCGCGAGCTGCCTGCCGCTCGCGGCGTGGGCCGGGGCAGGGATGGAAACGGGGCTCGTGACGGCGCTCGCGACGTTGGCCGTTCTGCCCTGGCGCTACGCGCCCTGGCTCGCGGGGCTCGCGGCCGGCTTACGGCCAGAGCTCGGCGCATGGGCGCTCGTGCTCGCGACGGCGCGCGCCTTGCTCGAGGGTCCCGCGGAGACGCGCTTTCGACGCGCGTTCGCCGCGATGGCGATCGCGCTCGCGCCGCTCGTCGTGGTCGCAGCGGTTCGCATCGCCGTATTCGGCCAGGCATACCCGCTGTCCGTGGTGGCCAAGCCGTCGGATACCACGCACGGCGCGCTGTACGCGCTGAGCGCTTTCTTGCACGCCGGGCCGCCGTGGCTGGTCGTGGCAGGCCTGGCTGCGTACCGGCGGCTCGGCTCGCGTCTCGTCGCCGTGGTGCTGGCGGCGTTCGCTCATTTCCTGGTGCTGGTGTTGGTGGGCGGCGATTGGATGCCGCTGTATCGCCTGGCGGTGCCGGTGTTGCCGGGGCTCGTGCTCGCGGGTGCCGAGCTGAACGGTGGCGCGGTGTCGCGCTGGCCGCCGCTCTTGAGGCTCGGCGTGACACTGGCGGCCTCGGCTCAGCTGACGCTGAGTCACGGTGCGAGCGCGGCCGCCGTTGGCGCGCAGCGGGCGCATTTGATCGAGGCCGCGCGGCCGGCGCTCGCCGGTGCCGAGCGCGTCGGGACGCTCGACGTCGGCTGGGTCGGCGCCGCGACAGAGCAGACGGTGATCGACTTCGCTGGCGTGACCGATCCGAGCGTGGCGCGGCTCGCGGGCGGGCACACGACCAAGCGTTTGCCCGCCGATTTCCTCGAGCGGCGGCGGCTCGACGCGCTCGTGCTGCTCACGCCGGAGCGCGGTGTCGAGCGGCGCGTGCAGTCGCTCGACGGCTTCGAGCAGTTCCGGCCCGTCGCGAGCGTTCCGCTCACGGGTACGGCCCAGCGCTACGTCGTGTATCGCCGCTAGGCGCTGCGCGCGGACTCGCGTCGCGCTTCGGTGGTCGACAGCAGGGACTCGCGCAGTGCGCGGGCGTCGGGGTAGCGGTCCCGCGCTTCGATCGCCATCGCTCGCTCGATGATCCGCCGCCATTCATTCGGCAGGTTGCTGAGCGCGAAGTGCACGCCGCTCTCGGGCGGCCCGCTCCGCGTCGGGATCGAGTCCCGGGAGTCGAGCGCGCGCGGGCCGGGCGGAGGCAGCTTACCGGTCAAACACTCGTAGAGCACGGCGCCGAGCCCGTACAGATCGGTGCGCGCGTCGACCTCGAGCCCCTGCTCCTGCTCCGGCGAGCGGTAGCCGGGCGTGCCGAGCGCGATGTCGGAGTTCGTCAGGCGCGTCTCGGCCCATTCGACGCGCGCGATCCCGAAGTCCAGCATCTTCACCGTCTCGCGCTCGTTGTTCTCGATCGCGCTGCCCTCGCGCGCGAGGAAGATGTTGCTCGGCTTGACGTCGCGATGAACGATGCCGGCGGCGTGAACGGCGGTCAGCGCGTCGCAGCTCTCGAGCGCGATCGGCAGCACCTCGGTCGGGCTCAGCGCGCCGCGGCGGCGGATCCGCTGATCGAGCGACTCACCGAACAGCCGCTCCATGACGAGGTAGCTCGTGCCGTCCGGCAGGTGGCCGTCTTCGTAAACCTCGACGACGTTGGGGTGCCAGGCCAGGCCGAGCGCCGCGGCTTCGCGACGCAAGCGGTCGGCGGTCAGCGTGTCGTGGGCGACCGCAGCGCGCAGCAGCTTCACCGCGACCATGCAGCCGTCGGAGAGCCGCTCGGCCTCCCAGATCGTGCCGTTGGCGCCCGCGCCGAGCTGCACGTTCAGGCGGTATTGGCCGGCGACGGTGAAGCCAGTCGCGAAGGAACCGAGCGCGCCGCCTTCGCGGGCCTCGCGGATCGTCGCCGAGCGCTCGAGCGCCTGGATGCGCGTGAGCTGGGCCGCGGCCTGGGCTCGGCGGCGCAGCTCACGCCCGACGGTGAGCCCGGTGAGCCCCCCGATCAACGCGCCCGATGCGGACGCCAACATCAGCGCCAGGATCTGTCCGTTGACCGCGGCCGAGATCCCGAGCGCGCCCGCAGCGCCGCTGGTCGAGCCGATGGCGACCGGCGCCGACAGCGACGGCTCGTTCCACGTGACTTCGAACTCTTGCGAGTCCGGATTCGATGCAGGCTCCGGCTTCAAGGTGACGCGTCCGGGACCGAGACCGAACAGTAGGGGTAGCGCCGAGAGCTCGGCGCTGCGCGCCAAAGCACACAGTCCGTCCCGCTCGTGCAAGGGGCTCCCCGAGAAGCGGATCGAGCCGCGCCAGCGGCCGGGTCGCGCGGAGACCGTGCGCCAGCGCTCGGTTCCCATGCGCTCGCCGCCGAACTGATCGAGGCGCTGGAACGCGGCCACGACGTCGCTGGAGCCGCGCAGCACGTGCGTCCACACTCCGAGATTTTCGGCGTGCACCACGGCGCGCAGCGTTTCGCCGATCGCGGCGCGACCGAAGCGCGACGCAAAGCGCACCAGAGCGGAGTGCCAGAGCTCGTGGGGGATGAGCCGCGTCTCGTCGCCGAGGTAGTCGCGGTCGAGCCGCAAGCTCAGTAGAAATGCGTCGGCGGCGGCAGACCCGTGCTCAGCCTGTACATACAGGTATAAGCTCTTCAAGCGGGAGGCCGTGGTGCGCCCGCTCCCTGTCCGCCTCTGCACACGCGAAGGTTCCCGTCCCGCCGCCGGGACGTCAAGGGCCCGTTTGGGCGTGCAGTCAGTATTCCAGTGCCAGTGTTCTGGTCACGGGCGCCCCATCACTGGAACCCAACCTGGCTGCGCGGGCTGCGGCGAAAGTACCCATAGATCAGGGGGCGCGCTTTTTGCGTGGGGGTGTTAAGCTGCCCCCCAAAGGGGTCTCGCCCGGAACAAGCCCGAGCAGCTTTAATGGAGATCAAGCAGCAACTTCGGCTTTCGCAGCAGCTGGTGATGACACCGCAGCTGCAGCAAGCCATCCGGCTCTTGCAGCTCTCGCGCCTGGAGCTGATCGAGGAAGTTCGGAAAGAGCTCGACAACAACCCGATGCTCTCGGACGAGGAGCCGGAGGGGCGCGGCCGCAGCGACACCGGCGAAAGCCGCTCGGTTTCTGCGGCTCACGAGCAGCGCATCGACGATCCGACTTCGTTCCTGCGGAATCAGGAACAGAAGGTGCAAGAGCGGGCCTCCCGCGAGGTGGACTGGGAGAAGTTCCTGGAGAACCGCACGCTGCAGCAGGCGCCCGCGCCCGGCCGCGGCGGGTTCGAAGAGCTGCCGCCGATCGAGCAGAACCTGACCAAGCCCAGGAATCTGCAGGATCACATGCTCTGGCAGCTGCAGATGAGCGACCTGACCGACGTCGAGCGGCGCTTCGCCGAGCTCGTGATCGGCAACCTGGACGAGAAGGGGTATCTGGACCTCGCGGGCGTCGAGCGTCCGGACGGCACGCGCACCCCCGATTTGACGATCGAGGATCTGGCGGAAGAAGCGGGGCTGCACCCCGACGACGCGCCGCTGGTTCTGCAGATGATCCAGAACTTCGACCCGATCGGCGTGGCCGCTCGCGACCTCCGCGAGTGCCTGCTGATCCAGGCCGAGAGCGCCGGCTACGAAGAGGGCGAGCCGGTAGTCGAGATCATCAAGAACCACCTGCACCAGCTCGAGAAGCACAACTACCAGGCCATCGTGCGCGAGATGAAGATCCCGCTCGAGGACGTCTACGAAGCCGCCAAGGAAATCCAGGACTTCGAGAGCCGCCCCGCGCGTAACTTCACCGACACGGACGAGCGCTCGATCGGCATCACCCCCGACGTTTACGTGATCAAGGACGGCGATGACTGGGTGGTGCTCGACAACGACCGCGGCGTGCAGCGGCTGTTCATCAACGAGGCGCTCACCAAGCGCCTGATGAAGGATCCGTCTGCCAAGGAGTTCGTCGGCGAGAAGCTCCGCAACGCGCAGTGGTTGATCCGCGCCATCGAGCAGCGGCGCAAGACCATCATCCGCGTTTCCGAGTGCATCATCGAGAAGCAGCGAGAGTTCTTCGAGAAGGGCGTCGCGTACTTGAGGCCGATGATCTTGCGCGACGTCGCCGAGTCGGTCGGCATGCACGAGTCCACGATCTCGCGCGTCACGACCAACAAGTACATGCACACGCCCCAGGGGCTGTTCGAGCTCAAGTACTTCTTCAACTCGAGCATCCGCCGCGTCGCGAACGAGGACATCGCGAGCGAGAGCGTGAAGCAGGCGATCAAGAAGCTCATCGAAGAGGAAGACAAGGCGAGCCCGATCAGCGATCAGCAGATCGTCGAGATGCTGGAGAAGACCGAAGGCATCAAGATCGCCAGGCGCACGGTCGCGAAGTACCGGGAACTTCTGGGGATCCTGGCGAGCTCCAAGCGTAAGCGGCTGTTCTAGGTTTTCTGGTCGGGGGTGGGGCGCGCGGCCGCGCGGATCGCGCGGACTCTGCGCTTACCGAAACATACATGGGCCACGCCGAGGTCTCCAAAACCTGAGACCTTTCGGAGGCTTGTTGATATGCTCGGCGAGCCGGAGGTCCAATGAATATCAGCATCACCTTTCGCCACATGACGTCGAGTGACGCGATCAAGAAGCATGCGAGCGAAAAGTTGGGCAAACTCCAAAAGTTCTTGCGGCAGCCGATGACCGCGAAGGTCACGTGCTCGATTGACGGCCTGAAGCAGATCGCCGAGGCGCGCATCTCGAGCGGAGGCGAACACCTCGAGGCCAAAGAAATCGGCGACGACATGTACGCCTCGATCGACCTGGTTATGGCCAAGCTCGAGCGGCAGATCCGGCGCGACAAGGGCGCTCAGGAGTCGAAGCGCCGCGGCATCGAGAAGACGGCAGCCAAGGTCGTGCCGCTCACCGACGGGGCGCGCCCCGTCAAGCGGACCGCGAAGGCCAAGGCCAAATCCGCGAAGGCGCCGGCGAAGACGGCAAAAAGGGCACGGTAGCCGGGTGGCGCCCCCGGCGCCTCGGCGAGGGCTCGGGCGGAGTGCTACGACCGCCTTTGAGATCCGACGGAGCTTACCATGCGACTCTGTGACATACTTACCGTCGATCGCATCGTGATCGATGGCGATGGCGGCTTCGTGCGAGGCAAGAGCGACGCGTTGCGGGTGCTTTCCGAGCTCCTCGCGCCGGCTCTGCACGTCGAAAAAGCACGACTCGAAGAGCACCTCGTCGAACGCGAGCGGCTCCAGAGCACCGGGATCGGCGACGGCGTCGCGATTCCGCACACCGCGCTTGAGGAGGCGGAGAAACAAACCGGCGCACTCTTGCTGTGCCCACGCGGCGTCGCCTTCGACGCCATCGACGGAGCTCCCGTGAACATCGTCTTCGGAGTGGTCGGCCCCAAGCGCGACACGGGCGAGCACCTGCGCACCCTGGCGCGGATCTCGCGGCTGCTCCGCGACGAGAACACGCGTCAGAGCCTGATCTCCGCCGCGAGCTCCGAGTTCGCCTACCAGCTGATCGAAGCCCGCGACGGGCAAGCGAGGTAACGTGGCGGTGCTCGAGTCGGGAACGGAGCCTCTGCGCGGCCTGACGGTCCGCGAGATCCTCGACGATCCGCGGCTCGGGCTGAACGTGCGCCTCGTCGCCGGAGCCACCGGACTCGACCGCAGCATCGACCATCCCCGGATCCAGAAGTCGGGCCTCGCGCTCGTCGGCCACACCCGCGGCGTGGTTCCGACCCGGCTGCAGGTGCTGGGCGAGACGGAGCTCAGCTACGCCGAGTCGCTATCGCGGCAGGCGCAGGAGAAGGCCGCCGAGTGCCTGTTCTCGCTCAACGTGTCGGGCGTGATGGTGACGCGCGGCGTGGATCCGCCGCAGCCGTTCTGCGAAGCGGCCGAGCGCACCGGCACGCCGCTCGTGGTCTGCGCCGAGCGCTCCTCGGCCGTGATCGCCGCCATCCACGCGCTGCTCGACGAACGGCTCGCGCCGCGCACGCGCATTCACGGCGTGCTGGTCGATGTGTTCGAGGTCGGTGTGCTCTTGCTCGGCAAGAGCGGCATCGGCAAGAGCGAGTGCGCGCTCGAGCTCGTGATGCGCGGGCATCGGCTGGTAGCCGACGACGTGATCGAGTGCGACTACCGCCCGCCCGGCATGGTGTTCGGCCAGCCCGCGGTGCTGCTCCGGCATCACATCGAGGTACGCGGCCTGGGCGTGCTCAACATCAAGGACTTGTTCGGTGTGACCGCGATCCGCGAACGCAAGCGGATCGATCTCGTGGTCGAGCTTTCGCTGTGGCGGGAAGAAGCGACTTACGATCGGATCGGCCTCGAGGACCGCCACCGCGAGGTGCTCGGGATTTCGATCCGCGAGGTTGCGCTGCCGGTGCGCCCAGGCCGCGACATGAGCAGCATCATCGAGATCGCGGCGCGCGACGAGCTGTTGCGCCAGGCGGGCCACCACTCGGCGCGCGATTTCGTGCAGCAGCTCGAGAGCGGGCTGATGAACCCGCCGGAGTCTGTACGCCCGAGCGCTCGCTCGGTGCTGCCGCGGCGCTTCGGCCCGAACGAGAGCTCGGCGCCACCGCCGGTCATGGCGCGGGAGCAGCGACGCCGATGACGACGCGCTCCGAACCCGTCGTGTCCCGCCCCGAGGTGGTGGTCGTCACCGGCGTGAGCGGCGCCGGCAAGTCGACGGTCGTCAACGCGCTGGAGGATCTCGGATACTTCTGCGTGGACAACGTGCCGACGCCGGTGCTCCCGAGCACGCTCGCCGCGCTCGGCGATGCGGGCGTGCGCAAGGTCGGCTTCGGCATCGACGTGCGCGTTCGCGGCTTTTTGAAAGACGCGACCCGCGTGCTCGGGGAGCTCGAGGGCATCGAAGGCCGGGACGTGACCGTGGTGTTCGTGGATGCTTCCGACGAGGCGATTTTGCGGCGCTTCAGCAGTACGCGGCGCCCGCACCCGCTCAGCACCAGCGCCGAGCCCGGCAGCGAGCGCTCCGCCACGGCCGTGCTCGACGGCGTGCGCATCGAGCGCGAGCTGCTCACGCCGTTGCGCCTGCGCTCGACGTTCGTGATCGACACCACGCAGCTGTCGGTGCACGAGCTGCGTCGCAGCGTGATCGAGCGCTTCGGTCCCGGCTCGGGCAAGCGGCTCAGGATGCACACGCGGCTGATGTCGTTCGGCTTCAAGTTCGGGACGCCGCTGGACGCCGATCTGGTGCTCGACGTGCGCTTCCTCAAAAACCCGCATTTCGTCCCCGGCCTGCGCGAGCTGTCGGGGCTCGACGCGGCGGCGAAGAGCTACGTGCTCGACGCCGAAGAGAGCCAACAGTTCCTGAAGCTCACCGCCGAGCTTCTGGAGTTCACCTTGCCGCGCTTCGAGCGGGAAGGGCGGAGCTACCTGACCGTCGCGGTCGGGTGCACGGGAGGGCGCCACCGCTCGGTGACGCTGGCCGTGGAGCTCGCCGAGCGCATTCGCAGCAAGCTTTCCCTGGAGGTGGAGGTGGTGCATCGCGACGTGGACCGCGTGAAGGCGAGCGGGCCCGGCGCCGATCCGGACCACGCCCCTCCCGATAAATCCGTGTTGCCGAGAGGGGAACCGAGATGACGGTAGCGAGGGGAACGTTCGAGGTGAAGAACAAGCTCGGGCTGCACGCGCGCGCCGCCACCAAGCTGGTGCAGCTCGCGTCGCGCTTCCCGTGCGAGATCGTGATCAGCCGCGCCGGGCAGAGCGCCAACGCCAAGAGCGTGATGGGTGTGCTGCTCCTGTGCGGCTCGAAGGGCACCCGCCTTTCGCTCGAGGCCCAGGGTGACGAGGCGCAGCGCGCGATCCAGGAGCTCGGGACCTTGATCGACAATCGCTTCGGAGAGGACGAGTGACGCGGAGCCGCAGCCCCGTCCCCGAGTCCGGCTTGCGCTCGCTCGTGCTCGAGGGCATCGCCGGCTCGGTCGGCTATGCCATCGCAGCCGCCGTGGTGGTCGACGTCCGCCGCCACGGCGTGGTCCGAAGGCACGTGCCGAAGCGTGCCGTGGACGACGAGATGGCGCGCTTCGACGAGGCCGTGGCGCTCGCCGCGAGCGAGCTCCGCGCGGCGGAAGAGCGCTCGCGTTCGCGCTCGGTCAAGGCCGAGTCCTCGATTTTGCAGGCGTACATCCTGATGGTCGAGGACGACATGCTGCGCGCGGAGGTCGAACGCAGGATCCGCATCGACCTCTTGTGCGCCGAGTGGGCGATCAGCGCCGCCACCGAAGAGATGGCGCAGCAGATGCGTCAAGGTAGCGATCCGTACCTTGCAGAGCGGAGCCACGACATCGAGTTCATCGGTGATCGGCTGCTCGGCGCGCTCACCGGCCGGAGCTCGGCCTTCACGATCCCGACCGATCGCCCGCCGGGGATCCTGGTGGCTCGTGATTTGTCGCCCGCCGAGACGGTCGGGCTCACGCGCGATCGCGTGCTCGCGATCGTGACCGAAGCCGGAACCCGCACCAGCCACACTTCGATCCTGGCCCGCGCGCTCGAGATCCCGGCGGTGGTCGGGGTCTCGGGGTTACTCGAGAAGGTCGGCAACGGTGACGTGCTGGCGGTGGACGGCGTGCATGGCCGGGTAGTGGTCAACCCGTTCCCGACGCTGATCTCCGAGTACGAGGACCGCGCCAAGCGCCACTCCGACATGGCCAAGGCGCGCCACAAGCAGCGCGATCGCCCGGTCGTCACGCGCTGCGGGGTCGCCGTCGATCTACGCGCCAACATCGAGCTGCCGATCGAGGCAGAGCTCGCGCTCGGGCAGGGGGCGCGCGGCATCGGCCTGTACCGCACCGAGTTCCTCTACGTGGACCGCGGACAACCGCCGACCGAAGACGAACACTACGAGGTCTATCGGCGCGTGATCGAGGCGGTGACGCCGCTGCAGGTGACCTTGCGCACCTTCGACATCGGCGGTGACAAGTTCGTTTCGGCCCTGCAAGTGCCGCCGGATATGAACCCCGCGCTCGGCCTGCGCGCGGTGCGCCTGGCGCTCGCACGCCCGGAGATCTTCATGACCCAGCTGCGCGGGATGATCCGCGCGTCCGCACACGGCTCGATGCGGATCATGATCCCGATGATCGCGTCTCTCGGCGAGCTGCGCGCGGTGCGGAGCCTGTTCGAGCGCGCGATGTCGGAGGTGGACCAAAAGGGTTACCCGCGCGCCGCTCACGTGCCGCTCGGCATGATGGTGGAGGTGCCGTCGGCCGCGTTGATGGCCGACGAGTTCGCGCGCGAAGCCGAGTTCTTCAGCATCGGCACCAACGATCTCGTGCAGTACGCGCTGGCGGTGGACCGCTCGAGCCCCGAGCTCGCGTACCTGTCTTCGTTCTTCGAGCCGTCGGTGCTGCGGATGATCGCCGCGGTGGTGCAGGCGGGGCGGCGGCACGACCGGACGGTGGCGCTGTGTGGCGCCATGGCGAGCGATCCGCTGGCGGCCGTTCTGCTCGTGGGGCTCGGGCTGCGCGAGCTCAGCATGGAGGCCTCGGCGATCGCTCCGGTGCGCGAGGCGATCGGCGCCGTCAGCCTGGCCGAGGCGGAGCACGCCGCAAAAGAGGCCTTGTTTTCGCTGACCGCGCTCGACGTCGAGCGCCTGTTGACGGAGCGCTTCGGAGAGCGGATCGCGGTCGAGTAGGCCTGTTGGCCGGCGTGCGCCGGGCGCCTGGATAGGCGGCCGAAATCGCTTATCAAACCGGCGCACACACCTGCACGGTTGACCATGGGATCTGCCAGCGTATACTCCGCCCCCCAAAAGAAAGACCGGAGGATAAAGAGTCCCCATGCCCCTTCAGCCTGAAGCCAAACAGGGCGTCATTGGCAAGTTCCGCATCCACGAAGGCGACACCGGCTCCCCGGAGGTGCAGGTCGCACTCCTGAGCCAGCGCATCGACTACCTCACCGAGCACTTCAAGGTGCACCGCAAGGATCATCACTCGCGGCGCGGCCTTTTGAAGCTCGTCGGTCAGCGGCGCCGCCTGCTCGACTACCTCAAGCGGTCCGACGTGGAACGCTACCGCAAGGTGGTGGCCGCGCTCGAGCTCCGTAAGTGAGTCGAGTCGTCCGGTCGTAGTTCGAAGTTCGTTCGTGGTTTTTCCGGACGCGAGTCCGCCTAACCACTTCAACTTCGCTTCGTGCCGTCGACTGTCCTGGTGAGCCGTCGCCGCGCTCTGCGCAGGCTGACCGGCTGCCATTGCCGACGGCAGGAATCGAGGCTGAAGCCCTGGGCATTCGCGTTCGGCGTCAGGCCGCACGTAGCGGCTTTCGCGCCGAGGAGCGCAATGTCCCATGTTCGTTCGTGAATCCGTCGTAGTCGGCGGGCGTCCGCTGACCTTTGAAACCGGCCGGCTTGCCAAGCTGGCGCACGGTTCCGTGTTGGTGAGCTACGGGGAGAGCGCGGTGCTCGTGACCGCCGTATCGAGCTCGGAGCGCCCGGGCATCGACTTCTTCCCGCTCACCTGCGAGTACCAGGAGAAGACTTACGCCGCCGGCAAGATCCCGGGCGGCTTCTTCAAGCGCGAAGGCCGCCTGCGCGACGCCGAGGTCCTGTCGTCGCGCTTGATGGATCGCCCGCTGCGCCCGCTGTTCCCGGACGGCTACCGCAAGGACACCCAGGTGATCGCGACCGTGATGTCGTCCGATCGGGAGAACCCGACCGACGTGCTCGCGATCTGCGGTGCCAGCGCCGCGCTGCACCTCTCGGACATCCCGTGGCACGGGCCGATCGCCGGCGTGCGCGTGGCGCGCGTCGAGGGTGAGCTCGTGGCGTTCCCGACCTTCGAGCAGATCCAGAGCTCCGATCTGGACCTGGTGGTCGCGGCCAGCAAGGACGCGATCGTGATGGTCGAGGGCGGCGCCGACGAGGCTAGCGAGGCGGACCTGATCGACGCCCTGATGTTCGCGCACAAGGAAGCGCAGATCGTGATCGGGCTGATCGAGAAGATGCGCCAGGCGGTCGGCAAGCCGAAGCGCGAGTTCGTGATCCCGAAGCTCGACGAGGCGATCGCGCGCCGAGTGTCCGAGCTGGTCGACGCGGACCTCAAGGTCGCCTGCGTGATCCGCGAGAAGAAGAAGCGCTACGACACCTACGGCCAGCTGGAAGAGCGGGTCGAGCACGAGCTCACGAAGGAGCTCGGAGCCGAGCGCTTCGCCGAAAACCGCCGCTTGATCGACGAAGAATTCGAGAACCGAAAAGCGCAGGTCGTGCGCTCGATGGTGCTCGACGAGGGCAAGCGCATCGACGGCCGCGACACCAAGACGATCCGCCCGATCGCCTGCGAGGTCGGGCTGTTGCCGCGCGTGCACGGCTCGGCGCTGTTCCAGCGCGGCGAGACGCAAGCCATCGTGACCACCACGCTCGGCACCTCGAGCGACGAGCAGAAGATCGACGCGCTGACGGGTGAGTCGTGGAAGCGCTTCATGCTCCACTACAACTTCCCGCCCTTCTCGACCGGCGAGACCAAGCCGCTGCGCGGCCCGGGCCGGCGTGAAGTCGGGCACGGGGCGCTCGCCGAGCGCGCCGTGTCACGCATGATCCCGACGCACGAGCAGTTCCCGTACACGATCCGCATCGTCAGCGAGATCCTCGAGTCCAACGGCTCGAGCTCGATGGCCAGCGTGTGCGGCGCGACCCTGAGCATGATGGACTGCGGCGTGCCCGTGCGGCGCCCCGTGGCCGGCATCGCGATGGGTCTGATCCAGGAAGGCCAGAAGGTCGCGATCCTGAGCGACATTCTGGGCGACGAGGATCACCTCGGCGACATGGACTTCAAGGTCTGCGGCACGGAGCGCGGCGTGACCGCGATCCAGATGGACATCAAGATCGCGGGCCTCGAACGCTCGATCCTCGAGCGCGCGCTGCAGCAGGCGCGCGAGGGCCGGCTGCACATCCTCGGCAAGATGATCGAGACGCTGCCGACCGTGCGCTCGGAGATCAACCGCTGGGCGCCGCGCATCACCAGCATCAAGGTGAAGCCGGATCAGATCCGCCTGATCATCGGCCCCGGTGGCAAGACCATCAAGGGCATCGTCGATCAGACGGGCTGCTCGGTCGACGTGGAAGACGACGGAACGGTCAACGTCGCGAGCGCGGATTCGGACGCGGTGAAGCGCGCGCTCTCGATCATCGAGGGCCTGGTCGCCGAGCCCGAGGTCGGAACCGTGTATCACGGCACCGTCCGCCGCATCACCGACTTCGGCGCGTTCGTCGAGATCCTGCCGAACACGGAGGCGCTCTTGCACGTGTCGGAGATGGCGCACGAGCGCGTCGAGTCGCCCGGCGACGTCCTCGCCGAAGGCGACGAGGTAGACGTGAAGGTGATCAGCGTCGAGCGCGACGGCAAGATCCGCCTGACCCGGCGTGAGCTCTTGCCGTTCCCCGAAGGGGAAGAGGGTGAGCGCGCTCGCGAACGCATCGCCAAGGCACGCGAAGCCGGTCCGCCGCGCGGCGGGCCGCCGAGCCGCGGTGGTCGTCCCGGTGGCGATCGCGATCGCGGCGGTCGTCCCGGTGGCGGACGCGACCGCGGCCCGCGCCGCAACTGAGGCGCACCCGTAGCGCGGAGGTCGGGGCTGTGACGGAGACGTCGCGGCCCCGACGTCGTTTTGTGGGGCGCTACGTGATCAGCGGAAGCGAACGACCGACCAGGACTTCGTTGTGTGAGCCCGTGCGGTAGCCGCCGAGGTCCAGCGTCACGTAGCGGAAACCCTGGCGCTTGCCGGCTTCGAGCGCAGCGGCGCGGAGCTCCGGATTGAGCAGGCGCTCGAGCTCGGACAGGTCGAGCTCGATGCGCGCGATGCTGTCGTGCCAGCGCACGCGGACCTGGCGAAAGCCGAGCGCGCGGAGCTCGGCTTCGAAGGCGCCGATCTGAGCCAAACGCTCGCGGGTAACGCTGGTGCCGTAAGGGATGCGGCTCGAGAGGCAAGCAGCGGCGGGCTTGTCCCAGATCTCCATGCCGATGGCCTGGGCGGCGGCGCGCACAGCCGCCTTGTTCATGCCGGCGTCGAGCAGCGGGCTCACCACGCCGGCTTCGCGCGCGGCTTCGAGCCCGGGGCGGTAGTCGCCGAGGTCGTCGGTGTTGGTGCCGTTGACGATCGCCGCGAGCTGCCACTCCCGCGCCTTGTCGCGAGCGATGCTGTAGAGCTCCGTCTTGCAGTGGAAGCAGCGGTCGGGGCCGTTCTTCACGTAAGCGTCGCGCGCGAGCTCGTTCGAATCGACGAAGCGGTGGGTGGCACCGAGCGCGAGCGCGATCCGCGAGGCGTCGTCCTTTTCGCTCTGGGGTAGGCTCGGGCTCACGGCAGTCATGCCCACCGCGCGCTCGCCGAGCTCTTCGGTCGCCACGGCCAGGACGAACGCGCTGTCGATGCCGCCCGAGTAGCAAACCAGCACCGAGCCGAGCTCTCGCAGACGGGCGCGCAACGCATCGAGCTGTCCGGTTACCTGGGGGAGGGCCACTTCCGTCACGACCGATCAGGCATAACACTTCGAAAGTCGAAGGGCTTGTGCGCCGGCCGCGGAACCAGAACCGGTCATTGTTTGTCCTAGCTAGCGCCGTGAGTGCTGGCCTGTTCAGTGGTAGCTGCTAGTTTGTTCAGTGATGGCGCTGCCCGCGCACCTGGCTGCTCGATTCTCTCCGGCTCTGGCCCGCGCCCTGCGGGTCGGCGGCAACCGTTCCCAAGACGAGGGGGCTCGGGACGGGTTCGGATTCGGGATCGCCGAGCTGGACGAGGCCCTCCCCGACAGGGGGCTCCAGCGCGGGGGCGTCATCGAACTTTCGCTGGCCGAGGGAGCGCCGGGCACGTCGCTCTCGCTCGGCCTGGTCCACCACCTCCAAGCCGAGCGCGAGCGCGCCGGGCAGACCGTGCCCTGGGCGGCGTTCCTCGACCCCGGGGGCACGCTGCATGCCCCGGGCGTGGTCGCGGCCGGTGTGCGGCTCGATCGCCTGCTGGTGGTGCGCCCGTCGCTCGAGGCGCTGTCGCGCACGGCGATCCGGCTCGCGCACTCGCCGGCGTTCGAGCTGGTGGTGGTCGATACGCTGGGCGTGCCGGGGGCTTCGCACGAGGTGGCGCTGCGCGACTGGCCGCGCCTGGTGCGGCGGCTCGCGCTCGAGGTCGACGGTTCGAACCGCAGCGTGGTGCTGCTCACGTCGGCCAGCTCTCCGCGCAGCCTGCCGCTGCCGGTGGCTCAGCGCCTCGAAATCGCGCGACCGGCCCTGAACCGCCTGATGGTGCGGCTCGCCAAAGATCGCCAGGGCCGGATCACCGCGCCGCGTTCCGTGGCGTTCGGCAAGGGGCAACCGCGAACCCACGAGCTCCGTCATGACAAAACGGGCTGAAAAAGCAGCCGAGCTTCGGGCAAAGCGCCGGATCGTGGCCGTGGTGCTGCCCGCGCTGTGGTCCGAGCTCGTCGAGCTCCGGCCGGTGCCCGAGGCGCAGCGCGAGCGCCCCCCGCTCGCAGTCGTGCTGGGCGATCCGAACGATACGGAAGAGATCTCCGCGACCAGCGTGCTCGCGGCGGTCAACGCCCGCGCGCACCGGCTCGGCGTGAGAGCCGGACAGACGCTGGCCGAAGCGCGAGCTCTCTCGGCGCGGCTCGACGTGCAGCGCGTGTCGCGCGCCGAGCTCGAGCAAGGCCTGGGTCGCGTCGCGGAGATCGCCTCGGGGTTCGGTGCCACCGTGGCGTTGGAGCTCCCGGACACGGTCTGGGTCGACGTCACGGGCGGCACGCACCTGTTCGGTGGAGAAGGCGCGCTCGTCGCCGAGCTCGGCTCGCTCGTGCGCTCGATCGGGCATCGCGCGCGCGTGGCGGTCTCCGACGGCCCCCGGCTCGCGCAGGCCTTCGCGCGTTATGGAGATCTCGACGCCGAGGGGGCGCGCGTCGTGCCGAGCGAGCGCACGTTCTCGGAAATGGCGGCGCTGCCGGTCCGCGCGCTGCCGCTCTCCGACGAGATGCAGAGTTGGTTCATCCGGCTCGGGGTGCTCACCTTCGCTGATCTTCACGGGCTGCCGAAGGGCGCGCTCGGGCTCCGGCTCGGGTCGCAAGCGCCGCGCGTGCTCGATTTGCTCGCCGGTCGCGACCACGAGCCGCTCGTGCCGTTCACGCCGCCGCGCGTGCTCGTAGAAGAGACGAGCTGGGACGAGCCGGTGGCCGGCGTCGAGCCGCTCGGCTTCGCGCTCCGCGGCTTGCTTTCGCGGCTGTCGGCGCGGCTTCAAGGGCGAGGCGAGGCAGCGGCGGAGATCCATCTGACGATCCACGGGGATCGCGGGCGCGCGCGCTTCCGCGGCGTGCCTGCCGAGCGCTGCCTGCGCTTCACGCTCGCCAAGCCGATGTACCGCGAGAGCGATCTGCGGCGCGTGCTCGGCTCGCGCCTCGAGCGCACCTCGCTCGATACGCCGTCGGTCGGTCTGCGCCTGGAAGCCACGCGCCTGACCGAGGCCGTGCCGCGCCAGCTCGAGCTCGAGTCGTTGCTGAACGGCACGAGCGCCGAGGCAGAGGACGAGCTGCCGCTGGTCGTGGCCGAGCTCTGCGCCGATTTGGGAGAAGAGCGCGTCGGCGTGCTCGGCGTGCTCGACTCTCACCGGCCGGAGCAGCGCAGCCAGCTCGCGCCGGTCTTCCCCAAAGAGGCGCCCTCGCGCACCGAGCTCAAGAAGACGCGCCCCGCACGCCCCGCACGCCCTTCACCCGTCGCAGTGACGAAGGCGCAGGCGTCGGGTGCGACGTTCGGCCCGCCGACTCGCTTGTTTCCGGAGCCCGTCGAGTTCGAAGCTCCGCTGCGCGCCGGCGCCACGCTGGGCGTGGGCAAGCGCCTGTACGTGATCGAAGCCGTCTCGTTCGAAGCGCGCCTCGAAGCCGTCGAGTGGTGGTCGCACTCGATTTCGCGCGACTACGTCCGCCTCACGCTGCGCGGCTCGTCCGGCGTTTGGGAAGCGCTGGCGTTCGTCGATCGCGACACCAATCGCCGTTATTTGCAGGGCGTGGTCGATTAGGGCTACGGGGTATCAGGCAAAACGCACGGAACGCGCTACGACCAGTCAACGACACATGCGCCCCACGGTCTTACTCTTCGACATCGACGGCACCCTGGTCACTACGGGAGGAGCGGGGAGGCGCGCGATGAACCGCGCCTTCGGCGAGCTGCACGGACGGCCCGATGCCCTCGCTCAGATCGCGCTAGACGGCATGACCGATCGGTTGATCGTGCGACAGGGGCTCGTCGGGATCGGCGTCGAGGCGAGCGAGGCGGCGATCGACCAGCTGCTTTCGACGTATCTCGGCGTGCTCGGCGAGGAGTGCGCGCGCGTGGAGCCGGAGCGCTACCGCGTGCATCGCGGCATGCGGGAAGCGATCGCTGCGGCGAGCCGGAGCGGCGCCGCGATCGGGCTCGGCACCGGAAACGTGCGCGAAGGCGCGCGGATCAAGCTCGAACGCGTCGAGCTCCACGCGCACTTCGCGTTCGGCGGCTTCGGTTGTGATGCCGAAGATCGCACGCAGCTGATCCGCATCGGCGCCGAGCGCGGCGCGGCAGCGCTCGGTAAAGAGCGCGAGGCTTGTCGCGTGGTGGTGATCGGCGACACCCCGCGCGATGTCGCGGCTGCTATGGCGATCGGCGCCGAGTGCATCGCGGTGGCGACCGGGCGCTTTTCGATCAACGAGCTGCGTGCGAGCGGCGCGGATCACGCGTTCGGTGATCTCACCGAAGAGCGCGCGCTCGAGGTGCTGATCGAAGGGCGTCGCAGCGCGGTTGCTTGAGCGACGAAAACGTCGCAGCGCACATTGCAGAATTGAAAGGTGAGCTCGCAGCTCTGTGCGAGCGGGTGAGTAACCACACGGTGCGCGCACGCAAAACAGCACTCAGTTCGAAGAAATTTTCATTCGAATTGTTCTTGGTTTTCACCCATGGAATCCGCCTGCACTCGGATTTCTCGATGCTAGGTTTTGCGCTGCGTCAGTCATGCCCCTCAAGGTCCTTCGTGGTTTCCCCAGGCTTTCGACTCGTTCCACACTGCTTGCTGCGTTCGGCCTAGTAAGCGCCGCAACGCTCGCTGGAGGCTGCGCGGCGGAGCTCGCCGATCCGGATGCATACTCCGCAGCAAGGGGTGGGTCCGCACCTGCGGCGGGCGGAACGCCCGGTACGGTCACGGGCGGGACGCCCGGTACGGTCACGGGCGGGACGCCTGGTACGGTCACGGGTGGGACGCCCGGTACGGTCACGGGTGGGGCTCCTGCAACGGGTGGCTCGAGCAGCGGCCCTCCGGCGCTCCCGGCGTGCGTCACGACGGCATTGACGAACGCGACGTGTACGATCTGTCATGCCCCGGCGACCAAGGACTCCTTCGGCGGGCTCGACTTGATGGGGCCCACCGTCACCGAGCGGCTGCTGAACGTCACCGCCGTGAACATGCTGGCCACGAACACAGCGACTTGCGGCACCAAGCTGATCGACTCCGAAAACCCCGCTCAGAGCGTGCTGCTCAAGCGCATTTCCGGGACGTCCGATTGCGGTCCAGCGATGCCCTCCGGTAACGGCGTGACGGGTCCCGATCTGGAATGCCTCAAAACCTGGATTATGTCGTTCTGAACGCGGCTGGGGTCCGTGGCAGCCGCGTGCTAGAGCTTTCGAGCGTCAATCATGAAGAACAGCGCGCTTCAGGGGTCGTCCCGGTCTTGGTCTCGCGCAGCGCTGGTCGCGGCGCTGGGTTCAGTCGTCGGAGCAGCGCTGGCAGCAGGCTGCGCTTCCGAGCTCGATGAGCCGGACTCGTACACGGTCGCGGGCGGCGGCGGCGCTGGCCCAACCGGCGGACTGGGCCCGACCGGCGGCATCATCTCGAGCAACGGCGGCAGTAGCGGTGGCACTGGCGGCACCGTCACTGCCACGGGTGGCGCACCCGTTGCAGGCGCTGCCGCGACCGGAGGCATGATGGGCGGCGGAGTTCCGCCGCTTGCTCCGTGCGTCAAGACGCTCTTCGCCGGGAACTGCGCGATGACTTGCCACAACCCCCAGTTTGCAGCCCTAATCGGTGGTGGCCTCGACCTAGGCGGCGACAACGTCGGCGAGCGCCTGCGCAACGCCATGGCTCAGAACATGATGGCCACGGACAAGGCCGCTTGCGGCAGCAAGCTGATCGACGCGGACAACCCCGCCAACAGCGTGCTCACCAAGCGCGTCGTCGGCAAAGGCGTGTGTGGCCCGGAGATGCCGACCGGCATGCAGCTCGGCGCTGGCGACGTGAAATGCATCCAGGACTGGGTGAATACGTTCTGAAGCGCTAGGTTCGCTGCTGCTTCAGCAGATCGCGGATCTCGGTCAACAGCAGCTCTTGCTTCGACGGCTCGGGCGGAGTGGCGGGCTTGGCTTCCTCTTTGCGGCGCAGCGTGTTGATGAGCTTGATCAGCGCGAACACGGCGAGCGCGACGATCAAGAAATCGAAGATAGCCTGGAGGAACACGCCATACTTGAGGGTGACGGCTGGCGTGTCCGGTCCGACCGCTTCCCGCAGCACGACCTGGAAATGGCTGAAGTCGATGCCGCCGATCAAGAAGCCGAGCGGCGGCATCACCACGTCTGCGACCAGTGACGAGACGATTTTCCCGAAGGCTGCGCCGATGATCACGCCGACCGCCATGTCGACGACGTTGCCCTTCACGGCGAACTGCTTGAACTCGTCCACGATTTTCATGCGCGAAGCTCCCTTGGGCCGCCGACGCTATCGCGATCGTTCGCGGGCGGGCCGGCAAAATCCTCGCGCCGCGGGCGGGCCGGGCAAGCTACCGATCTCATTGGGGTCTCGCGGCAGGCGGCGGAAGGCTTGGACAACTGAGCGCGCGTTCAGTATCACGAAGCCGTCATGTTCGCCGAGCTCCTCGGCTGTTCGTCCTTTTCGTTCCTGCGCGGCGCCTCTCACCCGCACGAGGTCGTGGCCCGAGCCAAGGAGCTCGAGCTCCCTGCGCTGGCGCTCTGCGATCGCGACGGGCTGTACGGCTCGGCGCGCGCCTTCATCGCGGGGCGAGAGCTCTCGCAGCGCGTGATCGTGGGAGCCGAGCTCACGCTCGGCGACGGCAGCCCGCGCCGCGGCGTGGCGGCTCCGAAGCGCAAGGTTCCAGTCGAGCGGCCGACGCTGGCCCTGTTGGTCGAGAACCACGCGGGCTACCGCAATCTGTGCCGGCTCCTGACCCGCGCCCACGCCGACTTGCCGAAAGGCGAGAGCGAGCTCGAGCTCGGCTGGCTCCGTGAGCACTCTGAAGGGTTATTCGCGCTCGTGCCGGCGCCCAAACGGCCCGGCAGCGCGAGCACGCCGCGGCACGAGCTGTTCGTGTCGGTGCGCGCGGCGTTCGGCGAGCGCGCGGCTCTGGGCATGTACCGGCACAAGGACGGCTTCGACGCCGAGCGCTTGCACTGGGCCGAGGTGAGCTCGGCGCGTTACGGGATACCGATCGCGGCCAGCGCGCGCCCGCTGTATCACGACGCTTCGCGCAAGGCGCTGGCCGACGTCGTGTACTGCATCCGCAACAGCACGACGCTCGATCGCGCCGGGACTGCGCTCTCCGCCAACACCGAGGCGCACCTGCGCTCACCGCGCGAGATGCTGGAGCTGTTCCGTGATCGCCCCGGCTTCGTCGAGCTCAGCGGAGAAATCGCGGAGCGGCTCGAGTTTTCGCTGGGCGAGCTCAACTATCGATTTCCCTGCGAAATCGCCGAGGGAGAGAGCGCGGACGAGAAGCTGCGCGAGCTCACGTTCGCGGGCGTGAAGGAGCGTTACCCGGGCGGGGCGCCGCCCAGGGTGCTCGAGCAAATCGAGAAAGAGCTGGCGCTGATCCGCACCATCGACGTCGCGCCGTATTTTTTGAGCACCTGGGAAATCGTGCAGATCGCGCGGCGGCGGCGGATCCTGTGTCAGGGGCGGGGCAGCGCCGCCAACAGCGCGGTCTGCTATGCGCTCGGCATCACCGCGGTCGATCCGGCGCGCTCGAGCCTGCTCTTCGAGCGCTTCTTGAGCGTGGAACGCTGCGAGCCGCCGGACATCGACATCGATTTCGAGCACGAGCGGCGCGAGGAGGTGATCCAGGAGATTTACGAGCGCTACGGTCGCGAGCGCGCGGCCATGGTCTCGGAGGTGATCTGTTACCGGGGCCGGAGCGCGCTGCGAGAAGTGGGCAAAGCCTTCGGCTTGTCGCTCGAGATGATCGAACAGCTGTCCTCGACGATCGGGCATTGGGACGAGGCCGAGCAGTCGCGAGGCCGGCTCAGGGAGATGGGCTTCGATCCCGAGGACGCGCGGCTCGGGCGGATCCTGGCGCTTGCCCAAGAGCTCCAGGGTTTCCCGCGGCATCTGTCGATTCACGTCGGCGGCTTCGTGCTGTCTGCCACGGCGCTCGACGAGGTGGCGCCCGTCGAGCCGGCGCGCATGCCGGGGCGCACGGTCGTGCCCTGGGACAAGGACGACCTCGACGCGCTCCGGTTCTTCAAGGTCGACGTGCTCGGCCTGGGCATGCTGACGGCGATCCGCAAAGCCCTGGCGTTGATCCACGAAGACGGCGGGCTCGGCGCGAAGCCTGGAGAAGAGTTCGACCCGCTCGACGTCGTGGTGCGCATCCCGCCGGAGAACCAGCGAGTGTACGAGAGCCTGGCGCGCGCCGACACGGTCGGCGTGTTCCAGATCGAGAGCCGCGCGCAGATGGCGATGCTGCCGCGCCTGCGGCCGAAGTCGTATTACGACCTCGTGATCGAGGTGGCGATCGTGCGGCCGGGCCCGATCCAGGGCGGCATGGTGCACCCGTACCTGCGCCGCCGGAACAAGCAGGAAGAAGTGGTGATGCCGCACCCGGAGCTCGCGTCGATCCTGGAGCGGACGCTCGGGGTGCCGCTCTTTCAAGAGCAGGTCATGCAGATCGCGATCACCGGAGCCGGTTACACGGGCGGCGAGGCCGATCAGCTGCGGCGCGACATGGCGGCCTGGCGCAGGAACGGCAAGCTGATGCGGCACCGCGAGCGGCTGCTCGAGGGCTTTGCGAAGAAGGGCATCGCGCGGGAGTTCGGCGAGGCGCTGTTCGAGCAGATCAAGGGCTTCGGCGACTACGGCTTCCCCGAGTCGCACGCGGCGTCGTTCGCGCTGCTCGTGTACGCCTCGGCCTGGGAGAAGACGCACTATCCGGCGCATTTTGCGTGCGCGCTGCTCAACTCGCAGCCGATGGGCTTCTATTCACCGTCCACGATTTTGGGGGATGCGCGGCGTCATGGAGTTGCTGTGCGCGACGTGGACATCGCGCACAGCAACTGGGACTCGACGCTCGAGCCGTGCCAGCCGGATGCGCGCGCAGGGGTGACGGTGGACCGCGCGATCCGCGTCGGGTTCCGGCTCGTGAAGGGCATCGGTGAGGCGAGCGGGCGGCGCATCGAAGCCGCGCGCAAAGAGTGGCGCTTCTCCGACATCGACGACGTGGCCCGGCGCGCCGCGCTCCAGAAGAACGAGATCGAGGCGCTGGCCGAGGCGGGCGCGTTCGAGTCGCTGGTGCGCGGCCGGCGGCAAGCCCTGTGGGTGAGCCGAGCGCCGCGGCTTTCGGGCTTGTTCCAAGACCAGAGCTGGCAAGAGCCGGCGCCGCAATTACCGGCGCTCCGCCCCGAACAGAGCGTGTTGCTCGATTACCGGAGAAAGGGGCTGAGCGTCGATCGGCACCCGATGGCGTTGCTGCGCCCGAAGCTCGCAGGGAGGGGCGTGCGGAGCGCCCTCGAGCTCCAGAAGCTTCCGCCGGATCGGCGCGTGCGAGCGGCGGGGGTGGTGATCTGCCGGCAACAGCCAGCGACCGCCAGCGGCGTGGTGTTCATGACGTTGGAAGACGAGACCGGCTTCATCAACCTGGTCTTGTTTCGACGGGTGTTCGAGCAGTTCCGGCTGCCGGCCGTGCACTCTTCGATCTTGCTCGTCGAAGGCAAGCTGGAACACGCGGATCCCGAGCTCGAGCGAGACGGGAGCGAGACGGTCGTGCACGTCGTCGTCGATCACCTCGAGCGCATGGACGTTCCCGGGCGCGACATCGGCAAGGTGTCGCGCGACTTTCATTGAGTGCGCGCGAGAGAGCGCGCAACTCGACGCGCGCGTGACCGACAGCTCGGGCATGCAGCAGCGCATCTGGATTTCGCTCGTGAGTTTCGGTGTTGCCACTCGAGTCATCGTCGGTTGCGGTGAGCCGGCGCTCGACGAGCTCAATCGGCCTCCACCTACGCCCGAAGCGGGCGGCGCGTTCGCCGTTCCGAGCGGGATCCGCGCCAGGGGTGGCGGCGCAGGAGTGAAGGCGACTGGCGGGCGCGCGCCCACCGCATCCGCGCCGCGCGGCGGAACGGCTGCGACGGATGCGGCGGCCGCTGGCGAGGCCAGCGACGGCGGGGAACCCAGCGCCGAGCCGTCGAGCGTCACGGGCGGGCGCGCCGAGGCAGCGACCGGCGGGCGCGCGGCGACCGGCGGCAAGCCAGCTACTACCGGTGGCGCCGCAGAAGCGAGCGGCGGCTCGCTGCCCACGGGCGGTGTCCCCGAAATCACGGGCGGCAACGCTGCGAGCGGCGGCAGCGGCGGCACCTCCGCGAGCGGAGGAGAGACAGCGCTCCCCGAAACTGGCGGCACGTCTACGGGTGGTCAGGGAACGGGCGGCAGCGAACCCGCACCTCCGTCGCGAGCGCTCTGGTTCAGCGAGTACGTCGAAGGCTCGAGCGGCCTGCGTAAAGCGCTCGAGATTTCGACGCTGGAGTCGACGACGCTGCGCGGGTGCCGCGTCGAGACTTACTCGAACGGTTCGGCAACGGCGTCGAGCAAGTTAGAGCTCGACGCCGAGGTGGCTCCGGGGGTGCCCTGGGTGTTGTGCACCAAAGAGCTCGTGGAGCTCGGAGCGGCTTGCTCCGACCAAGTGGGCCTCAACTTCAACGGGGACGACGCCGTCGCGCTCGTATGCGAAAACGGGTTCATCGATGTGATCGGACACATCGGTCAGCCAGCGCCGGACAAGTACTGGGGCACCGCCGAGCTCAAGACAGCCGACATGACCTTGCGCCGCGCCTGCAGCGTCACAGAGGGCGATCCGCTCGCCGACGACGTGTTCGATCCCAGCCTCGAATGGGAGGCGCTCCCGTCCGATGCCCTGAGCGGGCTCGGTACTCACTGCCTGGAGTGATAGCGGCTCACGCGCACGAGCCGCGCGGCACGCCGGTTCCACGCGGGCGCCACCATCAGCGAGCAGGCGGCGAAGTACAGCCCGACCATCGTGATCGGGAACGAGTACCAGGGCA
>JAICQO010000033.1 GCA_025937835.1 Polyangiaceae bacterium | reverse complement strand
GAATACGTGAACGCACCGGGAGCCATGGTCAAAAACTTCGTGAACCGCGCGATGGACGCCGGACCCGACGCGCTCTTCGGTCACCACCCGCACGTCGTGCACGGCGTGCGCTGGTTCGGCGGTCGCCCCGCCTTCCACAGCCTCGGCAATTTCGTGTTCGGCTCGCGGCGCGGCTACCCCTGGACGCGCTACGGCATGCTGGCGCGGATGATCTTCGAAGAAGACGGCACGCGACGCTTCTCGCTGTGTCCGTACCGGATCGAGATCGGAACGCACGAGCCGCACGTGCTCGACGGGCGCTACGGCGCGTACGACCGCGAGCGCTTCTATCGCCATTTCCAGCGCATCAGCGCCGAGATCGGCAGCACGGTCCTGTCGGAGCCGGACGCATTCGGTTGCTTCGCGATTTCGCCGGGGACGCCGTAGCTCAGCGCTCCGCCGCTTCGGTGTCGCGCGGCCAATGCATGAACTGGATGTTGATCAGCGCCACGCGCTCGTCGGCCGGCGTGACCGCGACCAGCGCGCGGATCTCGCGGTAGGTCGCGCGCAGGAGCTCGCGGATCCGCCGTAGATCGGCCTCGGAAGCCGAAAAGACGTTGTAGCTGAACAGGTCGTCCTTGCCGGGCTGCTCGACGCGCGAGAGCGCGCTCCGCGTCCAGTGCGCCTTGAGCGCCGAGGCCGAACGCGTGTCGACGTTGAGTGAGCCGACGCTACGGTAGTGCGCGCCGTCGCGGCGGATCACGCCCGCATCGAGCAGCTTTTCGAGACAGCGCGCTTCGAGCTCGGGCTCGATGCCGAGGTACGCGCTGATGAACCCGGGCGCGTGCTCCGGCAACGCCTGGTACTCGCGGATCTCGAGCACGCGCAGGATCGCCTCCGTCCACGGCTCCTCGTAGGCCAGGCGGCGCGCCGCGTCGCGCCGCGTGTGCAGCTCGAGCAAGCACGGCACGAGCTCGATCGGCACGAGCTCCGCGACCAGATCGGAGATGCGGCCGGTGATCGCCTCGACGAGCTGCAAGAACTCGGGCAAGCGCGGGCGCGCCTCGTTGCCGAGCCAGCGCGCGACCTGATGCCTCGAGAAGCCGCTGCGCTTCGAGAGGTCGCTGACGCTCGTCGCGCCGCGCACGCGCTCGAGCCACGCAGCGAGCCCGCCCGGAGCCGCCAGCTCTCCGACCTCGGCCACGTGAAACCGGGCGAAGGCGGCCGTCACGTCGATACCCGCGGCCCGACAAGCCTCGAGGGCGCGCTCGGCCGTCGGCGCGCGGCGACCGGACTCCCAATCGGGGATGGGGTTGCCGCGAAACCCCAGTTTTCTCGCAAAACCTGCCTGAGAACGCTTGCCCCGCACGGCGCGCAGCAGCTGGCGCGCGGCCAGCGCGAAGTCCGTGACTCTGTCAGTTTCGAGCATTGCCTGGCAACTCTGGGACCCGATTTGTTCGAATCCGACGGAGTTCTGGCTTTACCCGGAGGGCGGCGCACGTCAAAAGAAAATGGATGTCGCGCCACGGATTCTGGTCACTGCTCGCGTTCGCGGTCCTCGCCTGCCAGGACGGACAATCGGGGAGCGAGAACAACGATCCCAAGCCGCCGCTCGTGACGCCGGAACCCCAACCGCCGGGCATCCCGAGCATTCCGCATTGCCCGTGCGGAACGACCGGTGGCATGGCGCCGATCCGCGCGCGCGTGCTCGGCGCGGAGCCGTTCGCCGACGTGGGACTCACGCGCTACCGGCTCGTGGCAGAGCAGCTCTTTGGCGAAGTCGACGGTGTCGCGGCGGGCGACGAATTCGGCGGTTACTTCGACGGCACGCTGATGTGCGGCGGCGCGGAAGGGATCGAGGTCGGCGACGAGGTGCTCGCGCTGTACCGGCGCGGAACTCAAGACAGCGACTCCTGCTGCGAATACATCGCCTGCAGCGCCGATTGCCAAGCGCTCGTGACCGAGCAGGGTGACGACACAGGGCGCCAGCAGTGTCAGGAGGAATGCAAGGTCGAAAATGCGACCGCCTGCGCGGCGCACGCCGACGAAGCGCGCTTGCGCGGCACGTTGGTGCTCTCGCTCTGGGGTGAGCAAATCGCAGTGGGGCGCGCGGGGTCAGAGGTAGCCAGCATCGACGCGAGCGACGTGCCGTTGCTCGCGCTGCCGAGGGAGGAGTGCGAGGCGGAGCTCGACGATCGGTATCCGCTGTTGATGACGAGCGACGCTTCGGTGCCGGCGCCGCCGCCGCCCGGACCGACGCAGACTCCCACGCCGAACCCGACACCGCCTGCGACCACGCCGACACCGCCTGCGACCACGCCGCCGCCGTCGGCGACCGCACCCTCGGGAGCTCCGACTCCGACAGCGAACCCGAGCACGCCGGCAGGCCCTCCGCCCGCGCACCCCGAAGAAGTGCGCGTCCGCTGCGCGACCCCGTGAGCGCGCGGCTCGTTTCGGGCTTACCAGCCCGCGCCCGAGATTGCGATCGCCCCCCGCCTCAGTTACCTACTGAAGCATGAGCGTCGGGATCGTGGTGGCCGTGGTCGTGTTCGTGCTGTTCGGCCTGACCGTGTTGCTGGTGATCGGGCTTTACAACAAGCTCGTCAAGCTCCGGAACCGCTACAGGAATGCGTTTTCGCAAATCGACGTGCAGCTCAAGCGCCGCCACGATCTGATCCCCAACCTGGTCGCCACGGCCAAGGCCTACCTGTCGCACGAGCGCGAGACGCTGGAAGCGGTGATCGCCGCGCGAAACCGCGCCGTCAGCGCCACCGACCGAGCGCGCCAATCGCCCGGGGGCACGCAGGCCATGCAAGAGCTCGCCGCGAGTGAGGGCGCGTTGAGCGGCGCGCTCGGGCGGCTGTTCGCGCTGTCCGAGGCGTATCCCGACCTCAAGGCGCAAACCACCATGTCCGAGCTCAGCGAGGATCTGCGCTCCACCGAGAACAAGGTCGCGTTCGCGCGCCAGGCGTACAACGACGCGGTCACGGAGTACGAGAACGGCCGTGGCGCTTTCCCCGCGGTGATGATCGCGGGCGTCTTCGGCTTCTCCGAGGCTGCCTTGCTGAACCCGATCGGGAGCGAAGCCGAGCGCGAGGCTCCGCGCGTGCAGTTCTGAGCGCGCCTCGGCTCTGGATCCGGCCGTGACCGACTTCTTCCAGGCGCAGGACGACGCGCGCCGGAAAACGCACTGGTTCCTGGTGCTGTTCGCGATCTGCCTGTTGGCGATCGTGTCGGCGGTGTACTTCGCGGTCTCCTTCGGGTTCCGGATCCACGGGCAATTCTCCGCGCCTCCGTTCGAGGTGGAGTGGTTCACGCTCGATCGCGTGGTGGTCACGGTGTGCACCACGCTGTTCGTGATCCTGGTCGCCGGGCTCACCAAGTACGCGCAGCTCGCGCGCGGCGGCCAGCACGTGTGCGAATCGGTCGGCGCGCGCCGCGTCGACCCGACCACGCAGAACCGGCTCGAGCGGCGGCTGATGAACGTGGTGGAGGAGATGTCGATCGCCTCCGGCGTACCGATGCCGGCGGTGCACGTGCTCGACGGCGAGGCTGCGATCAACGCCTTCGCGGCCGGTTACGAGATCGATCGCGCCGCCTTGGCCGTGACCCGCGGCGCGCTCGAGCAGCTCGATCGCGACGAGCTCCAGGCCGTGGTCGCCCACGAGTTCAGCCACATCCTGAACGGGGACATGCGGCTGAACACGCGCTTGATCGCGGCGCTGCACGGCATCTTGATCCTCACCATCGTCGGCCGCGGCATCCGGGTTTGGATGTTCTCGGGGAGCAGCTCGGGCGACTCTTCGAGCTCGAGCGGCTCGGGCAGGATCTGGACGTCGAGCTCGTCTTCGTCCTCGAGCGGGTCGTCGAGCCGCGGCAAGGGCAGCGGCAACGCCGCGGCGATCCTGCTCGCGATCGTGGTGGTGATCGTCCTGATCACGATCATCGGCGCGATCGGCGCCTTCTTCGCGCGGCTGATTCAGGCCGCAGTGTGCCGGCAGCGCGAGCTCTTGGCGGACGCGGCGGCCATTCAGTTCACGCGCCAGCCCGCGATCCTGGCCAACGCCTTGAAGCGGGTGTCGGATCTGGGTTCGCGCCTGCAGATCCCGGCGGCTTCGAGCATGGCTCACCTGTGCTTCGCGCAGGGCATCAAGAGCTGGCGCGCCACGCACCCTCCCATCGAACAGCGCATCCGCATGCACGACCCGCACTGGGACGGGCAAGCTCCGCCCGAGCGGGTGCAGATGCTGTCCGGCAAGGCGGAGCACCCAACCGCGGGCCTGCTCCAGGTGGCGGGCTTGCTCCAACAGCCGAGCCTCGACTACGCGCACTCGCTGCTCGGGTCGCTGCCCCAACCGGTCACGCTCGCGCTGCACGATCCGACGCGCGCCGTCGGGCTGATGCTGCTCTTGTTGCTGGAAGAGAACCCGGAAGCGCGCGCCGGAAAGTGGTCGGCCATGCAAGCGGCGCTGCCTCCGGAGGTGCTGCAGACGGCCTACGAGCTCTCCCCCTGCCTTTCGGGACTCGGGCCAGCGGTGCGGCTGCCGCTGATCGAGCTGCTCTTGCCCACGCTGCGCACGCTGCCCGGGCGCTCGCAAGAGATGCTGCTGAACGCGGTCGATCGGGCGGTGGCCGCCGACCAGCGCACGGATCTGTTCGAGTTCATCGTGCAGCGGCTGCTGCGCCACGGGCTCGGTCCGGCGCACACCGAGACGGCGCGCCAGCCGCGGCTGCCGGCGCCTTCGGCGCGAGAGCTCGTCTCGGCCTCGGTGGTCGTGCTCTCCGTGATCGTGCGCTCCGGCCAGGGCGAGCCCGGTCATCGCGCGAGCGTCATGACGAGAGCCTCCTTCGATGCCGGCTACGATCCGCCGCTCGCCCTCGATCGCGCGCCCGAGGGAGAATTTTCCGCTGTACACGCCGCGCTCGACGCCCTGCGCCGCGCCAGCTTGTCCGAACGCCGTCGCTTCCTGGACGCGTGCGAGCGCGCGATCTGCGCGGACGGAAAGGTCAAACTCGAAGAGGCCGAGCTGTTCCGCGCCATCGCGTTGACTTTGGGAGTGCCGATCCCTCCCGTCACCCCCCGGTAGTAGGTCGGTGGTTGGCGGGGAGTAAAGGTCCTTAGCCAAACCCCGAGCGCGCTGTTATGTTGGCGGCAATGTCGACGCGCCGCGTATTCGGAACGATGCATTGGTTGACCCTGGGTGCGGCGCTGCTGGCCCCTGCGGCCGCGTGTGAGTCCGCGAGCGACGACGGCGGGTCGAGCACCGGCGGTAGCGCCTTTGCCACGGGCGGCAGCACGCACCCCGCGGGACAGAGCGGGAGCGCGACCGGCGGCCAGATCGCGACCGGCGGCGCCCCCATCACGCAAGGCGGGGTCAGCGCCGCAGGCGGCAGCGCAACCGGCGGCGCGCCGGCCCCCACGGGCGGCCAGACGCCGACGGGCGGCGCGGTGAGCAACGCCGGTGCCCCGAGCGGCGGCAGCGCAACCGGCGGCGCGCCAGTGCAGGGCGGCTCGGCGGGCGCGGCCTCCGGGGGCGGCGGGCAAGCCAACAACGGCGGCGGCGGCGGCGGCGGCCAAGCGAACAACGGCGGCGGCGGCGCGGGCGGCAGCCCGCTGATGTGCCCACCGACGGCCAAGACGTTGAAGGAAGCGGGAGAGTGCAGCGGTCGCCTGATCGGCACCGCGATTGCGACCTCCCACCTGAACGAGGCCGCGTACGTCGAGACGTTGCGCGAGCACAACTACGCGACGGCCGAGAACGAGATGAAGTGGGACTCGCTCCAGCCCAACCGCGGCGGCTTCAACTATACGAACGCCGACAGGTTCGTGGACTTCGCAGTGCAGAACGGCATGAAGCCGAAGGGTCACACCCTGGTCTGGCACCTGCAGCTCCCGAGCTGGGTCTCGAGCATCAACGATCCCACCGAGCTGCGTTCGGTGATGACGAACCACATCAAGACCGTCATCGGCCACTACAAGGACCGCATCAAAGAGTGGGACGTCGTCAACGAGGCCTTCGAGAACCCGAACAACTGGCCCGACGAGAACACGCCGACCTACCGCAACTCGGTCTTTTACCGGGTGCTCGGCAAGAGCTTCGTGGATGACGCGTTCAAGGCCGCTCGCGAAGCCGATCCGGAAGCCAAGCTCATCTACAACGACTTCCGCTCCGAGGGCCTGCAGCCGAAGTCGGACGCCGTCTACGAGATGGTCAAGAGCATGGTCGAGCGCGGCATCCCGATCGACGCCGTCGGACTACAGACGCACCTCGGCACGCCCAACAGCAAGCCGCCAGTCGCCGACGTGATCGCCAACATGCAGCGCATCGCCGACCTCGGCCTGGAAGTGCTGATCAGCGAGATGGATTCTCACTGCTGCGACGGCGAGTCCCCCGAGTCCCAAGCCACGCGCTTCCACGAGATCGTCACCGCGTGCCTCAATCAGCCCGCCTGCAAGGCCATCACCTTCTGGGGCACCACGGACAAGTACTCGTGGCTCAACACCTGGGACGAGCTCGACTGCGGCGGCCGCAAACCCAGCGGCCTGCTCTGGGACGACAACTACCAAAAAAAGCCCGTCTACACCGGCGTCATGAACGCGCTACTCGGCAAGTAACGCTCCCCCCAACCCCTCCAAAGGCACCACGCCGCGCTGACACGACGAAGCGCGACGTGGACGACTGGATGCAACAAGAAGGTTGGAAGGGAGGAAGACGGGAAGATTCTTCTGGTTGGATGGGTGAGCGGGAGCGCCAGCTCGTCCAACACGTTGCAGCCGCAAGGGCACCAGCCCCGACAAGGTCACAGCCCACCCACCGAAATAAACACCTTCGGATCTTCCCCGCTTTCGATCTTCTTGTTGCATCCCAGCCCCCCGACGGCCAGTGCCTTTACTGGACGGGGAAGTGCCGGTCAGCTTCGAGCTGGTCCAGAATTTCGTGCGCGCGTTTCGGGCTGATGCCGAACCAGACGGTGAGCTCGTTGATCAGCTCGTTTTCCTGGGTGGCCACGTCGTCGTCGGCGAGTGCGACGGCGGCGGCCAGGGCGAAGGCGCCCTCGGCTTCGGCGGGCTCCTGGGCGATCGATGCGGCGATTTCTTTGAGGCGCTGATCCCGGCCCTGCTCCTCGAGGCGCGTGGCGAAGCGCTCGAGCATGACGTTGATCGTGCCGGTGTGGAGGACATTACCGGAGAGGCCGCGGATCGCGCCCCGCACCGCATCCTGCTCGTCGGGCTTCAACACGCCGTCGGCGGACATCATCAGGAACATGGTCTCGGCCAGCGGCTCGACGCGGGTCAGCGCCAGCGCCTCGTTCTTGTCGAGGAGGCCGCTGCGGGCGAGCGTCTCGTAGGCGGGCGAGACGACCGAGCTCGGACGCCGACCGCTCAGAATCAGCGCGTCGCGCAGACGCGCAATCGTGGGGGTTCGGATGCGCACGAGGGGAAAGGTACACCGAAGCGAGCGGATTGGGAAAACTCAGCTCTCTCTGACCAGGTAGGAGCTGTGGCACCATGCGGCATGCATCTGCTCATCAATACCGGCGGCGGCGACGCGCCGGGGTTGAACGCGGTGATCCGGGCCGTCACGTTGTCCGCGCTGCGGCGCGGCTTCCGTGTGACGGGTGTGCGGCGGGGTTACTCGGGGTTACTCGAGCCGGGTGGGACGTTCGCGCTCGACCGCGATCTGGTCCGCGGCATCACCGATCGCGGCGGGACGCTGCTCGGCACGGTGAACCGCGGTCAACCCTTCGAGTACCCCGTCCCCGGCCCGAACGGCGAGACCGTACTCACGGACGTGAGCGACCAGGTGCTCGCGCGCTACCGGGAGCTCGGCGCCGACGGCCTGATCGCGGTCGGCGGCGACGGCAGCCTGCGCATCGCCGCGCGCTTTCGAGAAAAGGGGATGAACGTCATCACCGTGCCGAAGACGATCGACAACGATCTCGGCAGCACCGACACGAGCTTCGGCTTCGACAGCGCGATGAGCTTTGCCACCGACGCGATCGGCCGCCTGCACTCGACCGCCGAGGCCCACTCGCGGGTGATGGTCGTGGAGCTGATGGGGCGCTACGCGGGCTGGCTCGCGTTGCACGCCGGGCTCGCAGGCGCCGCGCACGTGATCTTGCTGCCGGAGATCGATTTCGACATCGAGCTCGTGTGCCGCTCGATTCGCCACCGCTTCGACACGGACCGGCCGTTCGCGATCGTGGTGGTGGCGGAGGGGACCAAGCCGAAGGGCGGCGACCGCATCGTGGCCCGCCAAGAGCTCGGCAAGGAGGTGACCCTGGGCGGCGTGGGCGCACAGGTCGCCGAAGCCATCGCCGAGCGCACGCAGCTCGAGACGCGCAGCCTCGTGCTCGGGCACCTGCAGCGCGGCGGTACCCCGACGCCGAACGATCGCGTGCTCGCGCTGCGCTACGGCGCGGAGGCCGTGCGGCTCGCCGCGGCGGGGCAATGGGGGCGCACCGTGTGCTGGCGACCGCCGCGCATGACCTCGATGCCGCTCGCGGATGCGCTCGGCCTCGAGCACCGCGTGGAGCTCGACGACGACGCGCTGCAAACCGCCCGTGACTTCGGCATTTGCGTGGGCGACGCCTAGCCGCGGATCTCGATCCCGGATGCGCCGCGGCGACGCGGATCGGCGCTCGCGACCACCAAGGTCCGATCGACCGCGGCGCTGCCACCGCTCGCGTCCGCCAGGGCCGAAGCCGCCGCCGCCAGCTGGGCCGGGTCGGCGTCGGCAAGCTCGAAGACGCGCTGTTCCAAGCCGGAAGCCGCGATCCCACGCAGCAAGGCCAGGGGATCGAGCGAGCCGCCGGTCACGCCGTCACTCGTGACGAGCCAGGCACTTCCCCAGACCAGCGGTGAGAGCTCGTAGGGGTGGACTTCGGAGAAGCCGCTGCCGATCGGTCCGGAGCGCGACGGGTACAGCGTCGGCGCAGCTCCCGGTAGCAAGCGGACGATCGGCGGCATCCCCGCGTTCAGGACTTCGACCCGGGCGTCCCGCGCCGAGAACCGCAACAGCGACAGCCCGGCGCTCGCGCCCGTCGTGGAGACGGCGACGCGCCGGACGTCTGCCACGAGCTCGTAGATGGGCAGGCGGGCTCTGGCCGCCGCGCCGATGGCCGCCGAAAGAGCGGCCGAGAAGCCGGTCGGCGTTGCGTCGCCAGTCACCTGGACCACGAACACACACACCGAGCCACCTTCATCCACGACGCTCCCGCAGGCATCCGCTTCGTGAGTGCCGCGCACGACGGCGCCGCTCGCGCCCAACATGCCCGACCGGATCGGGAATCCGGAGGGGTCGGCTTGGAGCGGATGCGGCGTCATCGCCACGCAGATTGCGAACCTCGTTCCAGCTCCCCGAGCGCGGCGCACCTGGCGCAGGACAGGGTTAAAAAATGAGCAAATTCAATATTTTGATTGCTTTGCGCAGCAGCTCGACCCCTGGCTCGGCCTGGCTCGCTCGTCGCTACCTGAGATTCGACAGCGTCTAAAGGAGGGACTCCGTTCGGACGTTGGGGGGGTTGTGATGGAAGAAGCCCCTCCCCCCTCCTCGACCACCCAGCTCGGACGCGGCGCGCTGGTGGCAGTCGTCGATGACGACCCGACCGCGCGGCGTTTGATGCGCTTCTGGTTGGAGCGCGCCGGTTACCGTGTCGTCGAGCACGAGACCGGGGAGAGCGCGCTCGAGACTCAGAACGAGAACCCCGCGGTTGCGTGCGTGGACCTCGGACTCGGGGAAGTCGGCGGCTTCAAGGTGATCCAGCATCTCCGGGCGCGCGACGCCGATCTGCCGATCATCGTCGTGACGGCGCAGCGCGAGCTGGAGACTGCGGTCGCGGCGATGCGCGCCGGCGCCTACGACTACCTCACGAAGCCGCTCGACCGGGATCGCCTGGTGCTGGCGGTGCATCGAGCGCGTGAGCGCGGCGAGCTCGTCGCCGACGTGCGCCGCCTCGAGAACGCGCTCGGCGAGCGCAGCGTGCTCGGCTCGATCGTCGGACAGAGCCCGAAGATGCGCGAGCTCGCGCGTCAGGTGGAGCGGGTGCTGAGCAGCGACGTCGCGGTCTGCATCTTCGGCGAGAGCGGCACGGGCAAGGAGCTCGTGGCGCGCGCCATCCACAACGGCAGCCCCCGCCGCCGCGGCCCGTTCGTGGCCATCAACTGCGCGGGCATCCCGGAATCCCTACAAGAATCGGAGCTCTTCGGCCACGAGCGCGGCTCCTTCACCGGCGCGACCGGCATGCGCCGCGGCTGCTTCGAGCAGGCGCACGGCGGCACGCTGTTGCTCGACGAGCTCGGCGAAATGAGCCTCACGACTCAGGCCAGCCTGCTCCGCACCTTGCAGGAGAAGACCATCCGTCGCGTCGGCGGCTCGCAAGAGATCCCGATCGACGTGCGGATCGTGTGCGCGACGCACCGCGACTTGCGCGCCGAGGTCGAGGCCGGGCGCTTCCGCGAGGATCTGTACTTCCGCCTGGTCGTGTACCCGGTGCACCTGCCGCCGCTGCGCGAGCGCGCCGATGACATCCCGCTCCTGGTCGGTCACTTCCTGCGCACGCTCGAGGAGGGCCTGGGTCGCAAGGTCAAGCGCATCTCTCCCGAAGCGCTCGACGCGCTGGCTCGGCACCGCTGGGCGGGCAACGTCCGCGAGCTCCAGAACGTGGTTCACCGCAGCTTGCTCGCGTGTCGCGGCGACGAGATCGGCCTCGCCGATCTGCCCGCCGACATCCGCAACAACGTGCTGCCGTCGATCCCCGCGCTCGCCAACCGCCGCGCCAACGACTCGGGCGAAGACGAGGTCGTGCCGCTCCACGAGCTCGAACGCCGCGCGATCCAGCGCGCCTTGCGCGTCACGCAGGGCAGCGTCGGCAAGGCCGCGAAGTTGCTCGGGATCGGCCGCGCCACGCTGTATCGCCGGATCGCGACGCTCGACCTGTCCAAGGACGTGGCGTGACGGAACCCCCCCGGGCGACGCTGCCGCCCGAGTTGCTCGAAGAGCTCGAAGCGGTCGGCGCGACTCAGAGCCGGCCGCCTTCGGAGGAGCGCTGGCATGAGCTGGTCGGCCGCATCGGCGGCCTGTTGCGCGCGCGCTCCTTCGGGCGGCAAGCGGTGGCGCTCGGTCACGAGCTCCGCACACCGATGACGGTCGTGATCGGCGGCACCGAGCTCCTGCTCGAGACCGAGCTCGACGCGCAGCAGCGCGCGGCGGTGCAGGGCGTCCATCGCTCGGGCCAACAGCTGCTCAGCGTGCTGAACGAGATCCTCGACGACCCCCGCGAGAGCAACGCCCCGCCGGCTACGGAGCGCATCCCCGACACCGCGTCGCTCGACGCGCGCGTGCTGGTGGTCGACGACAACGAGTTCAACCGCGCGCTGATTGCGCGCGCTCTGTCGTTCTCGGGCGCGAGCGTCGACGCGTGCAGCTCGGGCATCGACGCCGTCGCCAAGTTCGCGACCGGGCACTACGACGCGGTGCTGATGGACTGCCACATGCCGCTGCTCGACGGCTTCGAGACGACGCGCGAGATCCGCCGCCTCGAGGGCCCGCGCGAGCGTGTGCCGATCATCGGCGTCACGGCCGGCACCGCCGCCGGCATGCGCCGCGCATGCCTCGCCGCGGGCATGGACGACTACATCGCGAAGCCGTTCAGCCTGGTGACGCTGCGGCAAAAGGTCGCGTACTGGTTCGCGCGCGGCTCGGATTCCACCCGCGCCGCCTCGCCGCCGATCACGGTCCCGATGCCGAGCCAGGATGCCACGACGCGCCTCGACCCGTCACGCCTCGACGAGCTCGCGCGCGAGGCCGGCCCCGCGATCGCCCTCGAGCTCAGCGAGATCTTCGTCCACGACATGACGCGGCGCCTTTCGCTGCTCGGCACGGCCATCGCTGCCGCCGATCTGCCCGCCGAGCTGTCGCTCGCTCACGCCGTGAAGGGCGCCTGTGGCAACTTCGGTGCGTCGCGTATGGCGCTGCTCGCGGAAGACGTCGAGCACTGCCTCAAGACTGGCGCGGTCGCCGCGCTCCCTGGCTTGCACGCCGAGCTCGAGACGGAGCTCGGCATGGTCCGCTCGCTGCTCGAGGAGCGCGGCTTGCTCCACGACGCGGGTCCGGTCAGCGCGCTGGCCGCCGCGCAGCGCTAGCTAGCCGACGGCCGTGCCGCGCGTGCGCGATTTCCGGTCTCGGTCGAGCCCCTCGGCGAGGGCCGCGGGCTCCGTCACCGGCGCCTCACAGGTGAAGCTCCGGCACACATAGGCCGCGGCGCGCCCGTCGACCAGGCCCTTGTCCCGGCCGAGCAGCGAGCGCTCCGCGTCAGCCGGATCGACCGGAGACAGCACGCGATTCGGTAGGAACGTCGCGGCGACCACGCGCTGCAACGCCTCGGTGTCGTCGCGGCCACGCGGGCCGACCACGGCGATCTCGACCGGGCCTTCCAGCAGCCAGTCACACACCAAGAGCGCGCTCGGGAAGGCACGCGGCGCTCGCGCGAGGAACGCGCCGTGCGCCGTCAGCGCGTCGACCGCGCGCTTCTCGAGCTCCGGACGATCGAAATGTCGCGAAAGGCGAACCAAAGCCCGCACCGCCAGCGAGTTTGCGCTCGGGATCGCGCCGTCGTGGCCTTCCCGGGTGCGCGCGATCAGCGACTCGTGCCCGCGCGCGGTTTGATAGAAGCCGCCCGTCTCGTCGCCGAAGTCGCGCACGATGCGCTCTCCGAGCTCGAGCGCGGAGCGGAGCAGCTCGAGCCTGCCCGACGCCTCGTAAAGCGTGATCAAGCCGTCGGCGAGGAACGCGTAGTCCTCGAGGTACGCGGCGAGGTGCGCCTTTCCGGCGCGGTAGGTGCGCAGTAGCGCCCCGTCCGCCGTGCGCAGCCGCTCGAGCACGAAGCTTGCCGCAGCGAGCGCCGACGTCAGGTAGCGCTCGTCGCGCAGCACGCGGTAGCCCTCGGCCATGGCCGAGATCATCAGCCCGTTCCAGGCCGTGAGCACCTTGTCGTCGAGCAACGGCGGGATGCGTTGTTTGCGCGCTTCGTACACCAGCGCTCGCGAGCGGGCGAGGCGCTTTCCGAGCTCCGCCTCGGAGATCCCGAGCTCGTAAGCCACGTCGTGCGCGGGGCGCGGCACGTTGAGCACGTTCGTGCCCTCCCAGTTTCCGTGCAGCGTGACGTCGTAATACAGGTTGAACGTGTCGCCGGCTTCGGTGCCCAAGATCTCCACGATCTGGTCGACCGTGAACACGAAGAACTTGCCCTCCACGCCCTCGCTGTCGGCGTCGGTGGCCGAGTAATAGCCGCCCTCGGGCGATTGCATCTCGCGCACGACGTAGTCGAGGGTCTCGGCCGCGACCCGCCGGTACTCCGCCTCGCCCGTCAGCTGAAACGCCTCCAGATAGACGTTCGCTAGCTGCGCGTTGTCGTAGAGCATCTTCTCGAAGTGCGGCACGAGCCAGCGCTCGTCGGTCGAGTAACGCGCGAAGCCGCCGCCGACGTGGTCGTAGATGCCGCCGTTCTTCATGCCGTCGAGCGTGCCGCGCGCCATCAACAGCGAGCGCGGGTCGCCCGTGCGGCGGTGGTGCCGGAGCAGCACGCTCAGCATCTGGTGCGGAGGAAACTTCGGCGCCGAGCCGAAGCCGCCGTACGTGTCGTCGTAGGTCTCCGCGAGCTCGTCGATCACGCGGTCGAGCGTCTCGGCGGAGATGACCTCGGGCGCGGCGCTCGCGGATTGACCGCGCACGTGCTCGGTGAGCCGCTGCGCCTGTTCGAGCAGAGTCGCCCGCTCCTTGTGCCAGAGCGACGCGATGCGCGCGAGCAGCGTACCGAAGCCGGGCTTCCCCCAGCGATCTTCGGGGGGGAAATACGTGCCAGCGAAGAACGGGCGCTGGTCGGGGGCCAGAAACACGCTCATCGGCCAGCCGCCGCTGCCGGACAGCGCGACCGTGGCCGCCATGTAGATCTCGTCGAGGTCCGGCCGCTCTTCGCGGTCGACCTTGATCGCGATGAATTCGCGGTTCAAGAGCGCGGCGATCTCGGCGTTCTCGAAGCACTCGCGCTCCATCACGTGGCACCAGTGACACGCCGCGTAGCCGATGCTGAGGAAGATCGGCTTGTCCTCCGCGCGCGCTCGCGAGAGCGCCTCCTCGCCCCACGGGTACCACTCCACGGGGTTATGCTTGTGCTGCAGGAGGTACGGGCTGGTCTCGTGTTCCAGCCGATTCGAGCGGGGCGAGCTCACGGCGCCTCCAGCACGACCAGGTGCTCCCGGCGCGGCTTGCCGGCGAAGGCCTCGGCAGAGCCTCGGTGAAAGTGTGGGCGGCGCTGCCCGGCGCGCGCCACCACGCTGAGCCGCGCGCGCTGCGCGAGCCGTGGCAACCACTGATCCACCGCGAGCGGCCTGCCCGCGAGGCTCGAGTCCGCGACCAGGAGCACCGCCTTACCTCCGGGTCGGAGCACCCGCCGCATCTCTTCCAGCACGCGCGTGAAGTCTCTTTCCCACTCGCCGACGCTGGCAGCGCCCTTGCGCGCCGCTCGGCGCGGCCCGATTTCGTTGCGGGACAGCCCGCGCCCGTCGAGCCTGAGCCAGCGCAGCCGCAGCTCGTGGTGGATGAAGTAGTCGTACACCCCGGGATAGGGCGGCGACGTCACGATCAATCCCACCGACCGATCGTCCACGAAGCCCAGCCGCCGCGCGTCCGCGACCTCGACCCGCGCCGGGCGCGCGCCGCGCGGCGTTGCCTGCTTGGCCTCGAGCAAGCGCATCGACAGATCGTGGGCCTTGTGCGTGAAGAAGCGGATCGCATAGCCGCGCGCCAAGCGCTTCGTGGTCGTGCGCGAGCTCGCATCGCCGGCCTTCACGCTGAGCTTGGTCAAGATCGCCGACAGCACCAGGAACAAAGCACGCTCCATCGGCGGATCGCGCAGCGCCTCGATCCCGTCGCGCAAGCCGTCGAGCTCGAGCAGCACGTGCATCGCGAACAGCTCGCGATCCTCCGGGCCGTACAGCACCGTGGGCCCGAGCTTCGCCGTCTGCCTGGCCTTGGCATGCTCGGCGACCTGCGCCGCCGCGCGCTCGATCGACTCCGCGAACTTCGCGCCGAGCCGAGCCGTCTTCAAGCTCGACAGCGCCACGGCGATCGGGTTCAAGTCGCTGCCGAGCGCGACCCGCTCCAGCCGTTGCGCCGCGACCAGGACCGTGCCGCTGCCACAAAACGGGTCGAGCACGCTCTCTCCGCGCCGGGACATCGAGCCTATCAGCACGTGCGCCGTGTCCGGGTGCATGCGCGCGGGGTAGCTGTGGAACCCGTGCAGATCCGCGAGCCCTGCGTCCTCGCTCACACGCACGTCGAGCGCGCGCTCCAGGATCGAGAGCAGCGCGGCGGGGCCCTCGCTCGCCTCGACACGCCCGCCGATGTGCGACAGCGCGCGGCGGCGATTCGGCGGTTCGACCTCGGTGATCACGGACTCGGGACGTTCGCGCGGCATTCGTCGTTCTCGGGGGCCTGGCACAGGTGCTAGCACGCCCGCCGCGTCGGATCGCCGTTGGACCTCAGGGCGTGTACGTGACCACGAGCCGCGGCGCGTTGGCCTCACCAGCCTCCGTGCTGGGGTAGTCCGAGCCGTCGGTCTCCTCGGTTTGCACGAGCGCCACGCCGTGAATCGGCGCTCCTGCCAGCCATTCCGTCACGAGCTCGGTGATATCGATGAACACCGGGCCCTCCAATGGCTCGAACGAGCCGATTTCGTCGCCGACACCGGGGCTGCTGTCCCAGGTGACCGACTCTTCACTCCAGTCGTCCGTGATTCTCAGCACACGGACCGCGTTGCCCGCGTCGGTGCACTGGAGCTCGAGGAGCGCGGATTCAACCGTCGCCCCCGGCGGAATCTCGGAGAGCGCGGCTGGCTTCACGAAAACTGCGAAGACACAAGGGTCGGAATCTACGGAGAGCGTCTCGTCCGAGCCGGTGTTGCGCTCGGTTTCACAGCTGTCCACGTAGGCATCGTCGAGGACGCCGATCTGGATCGTGCGCGGGGCCGCGCCGTCACCGGCAGCGCCGGCCGAGGCATCGCCCGCGCTGCCAGCGCCATTTGTCGCGCCGCCCTCGCTCGGGGAGGCTCCACCGGACTCGGAACCTGCGGTGCCGCCTCCGGAGACGCCGCCAGTCGAACCCGCAACACCGCCGCCCCCGTTCGGGACCATACCGGCCTCCCCCGAGCCACCGGAGCTCCTGCCACCCAGCGCGCCGCCTGACCCACCCGCTGGGGAAGCCGCGGCTGACCCGCCCGCAGACTGCGACCGACCGCCACTGCCACCGGCCGATGCGCCGCTGCCCCCAGCGCTACTCCCGCCAATCAGGCTCGCGCCGACTCCGCCGTTGGCGTTCGAGTTGCTGCCGCCGCTGGTGTTGCCCCCGCGACCGTTGCCACCGCGATTGGGCATCTCCCCGAACAAATCTTCGTTGCCCTTTTCGCCGCATGCGAGCGCGATCCCCAGTGCGCACCACGCGATGGAGACCCAGCGCAAACTGGACAACGCCGTGCTCGACATCCGCGCACAGTATCGTGCGCCCACAGAGCCTCGCAACAAAGGTCGATCCTCGATCGTGCGCCCACAGAGCCGGTCCTTGGCTGGCGGGTGGCGGTGCGCCGTGCGAGATAGACCGAAGATGCGATCGACTACGCCGGAAGATCTCGCGGGACACTGCAAAACCTGCTGGCTCAATCTCGAGATCTGCCTGTGTGCGGTGTTGCCGAAGCTACCTACGCGCACCGAGATCGTGATCGTGCGCCACGTGGCCGAGCTCCGCCTCACCAGCAACACGGCGCGCTTCGCGGCGCTCGCGCTGCCGAACGCGCGCATCCTCGAGCACGGCGGCGGCACGCACTTCGACGATCGCGAGCTCACACTTCCCGGCACGGCTTTGCTCTACAGCGCGAGCCCGCGCCCGCCCCTCGAGCCACCTCGCCTCGACCCGCCCCCGCGCCGCCTGATCGTGCTCGACGGCAGCTTCCGCCAGGCGCGTCGCATGTACAAGAAGATCAGCGCGCTCCGCTCGCTGCCCGAGCTGGCGCTGCCGGTCCCCGACGTGACGCCGATCCGCCTGCGCGTGCCGCCTCATGAAGCGGGCATGTCCACCCTGGAAGCCATCGCGCACGCGCTGCGCTGGCTCGAGGGCCCCGAGGTCTCCGAGCCCTTGCTCGCGCTCTACGACGAGCTCGTCCGCCGCGTCGATCGCCACCGCGGCCGCATCCGCGATCGGAACGGTAACGCCGTCAGCTGAATCACGGACAAAACCCCGTGCGCCGCAGTAAGGATCCTGACTGCGCGCCGCCCTCGAACCCCTACGACGCCGCGCGGATGGCTGCGACCAGCTCGCGCCCGTGCCCCTGCGGCTTCACGTCGGGGAATACCTTTGCGACCTTGCCGTCCTTGCCGATCAGGAACGAGACGCGCTTGGCCTTGCCGTTGCTGACGGGCACGCCGAATTTGTGCGCGATGGCGTGATCCGAATCGGGCACGAGCAGGAACGGCAACGCGTGCTTTTCGGCGAAGGCCTGGTGCGAAGCCACGTCGTCGGACGAAACCCCGATCACGACCGCGCCCGAGCTCTGCAGCTCCGACCAGACATCGCGGATCTCTTGCGCCTCGACCGTGCAGCCGGGCGTATCATCCTTCGGGTAGAAGTAGACGACCACGGGCTTGCCGCGCAGCGCCGCGAGATCGACCGTCTCCCCGTTGTGCGCGTCGGCGCGCAGCGACGGCGCTTCGGCGCCCACTGCGAGCAGCTCCGTGCGCGCGGGTTCGGTCGGAGACGGCTCCGAGCCTCCCGCAGACGACTTCTGGCAAGCGCCCAGAACGCCTGCGATCGACACGACCATCACCGCGGCCAAGCGCTTCATGCCCGAACGAATAGTGCCGGAAAGCAGCGCCGGCAACCGCGGCGGTTTGCCTCTCTTCGGCGCTACCCGCCTCGGTGTGCGTTCGAAGGCTGGGAGGAGCGTGACGGCTACCGAACCGTTCGGGAAGTCCTGCGAATGGCGGTCTCTCGATCTCGGCCCCGCCCGTCCGTGCTCGCGAATCCCCACTAGGTGGCGCGCAGCTCGGTGAGCTCCGAGCCCCCGTTCCAGCGCTCGGTGGGGACGCCGACGGCGTTCAGCACTGTGCAGAGTAGTCGGTGGCTCTGGCCGTTCGTGCCCGTGACGCCGGCGATGTCCGCCTTGCTGCCGCTCAGCAGCAGCGATTTGCCGGTCTGGAAAGTGCCTTTGGCTCCGGCGATGACGATGGGCAGATCGCCCGTGGTGTGCCCTTGCCCGTGCGAGAACTCGTTCGTGTAGAGCACCAGGGTGTTGTCGAGGAGCGAGCGGCCCCCGCCTTCGTCGTAGCTGTCCAAGAGGTCGAGCAGCTTCACGAACTCGCCGGTGTTCCAGCGATCGATCGCGAAGAGCATGTCCTTGTAACCGGCTACCATGGTCTCGTTGAAGTCCTCGGTCGTGCCGTGAGAGAGGGGATGATGGCGGAAGCTGTGATTCATCCCGTCCCACGTGTACGTCGGAGAGCCGGCGACGGCTGCGCCCCACTGCAGCACGGCAGAGCGTGTGTAGCCGCACGCGAGCGCCAAGCCAAGGAGCTTGACGAACAGCCGAGCCACCGACGGAAAGTTCGCGTTGGCTTCGACGGTGTTCGCGTCGAGCGCTCCCAGCTGAGCCGTGGTCGCGACGTCGACGGAGCAGCCGACCGCCGTCGGATTCTGAGTCATTCCGACCTCGACGTCGCGGATCAGCTGGAAATGCATGTCGAGCTTTTCCTGGTCGCTCTGGCTGAGGTCGAGGCGGCGTAGCTCCACGAACTCGGCGCGGACGAGGTCGATGACGCTTTGCCGCTTCGCGAGCAGCCGCTGCTCGGCTTCGTCCGCCGGCTGCGAGGGGTCCGGAGGCGCAGCCGGCGCCATCCCCATGAGAGCGCGGTAGGTGCGATACGGGTTCGACTCCGCCTCTGCCCGCTGCCCGGCAGCGCGATAGGAAATCGAGTTGAAGCCGGCCACGCCACCGTCGCGACCACCAGGACGCACCACGAGCGCCTCGCGCCCCGCGGGGTTGAGCGCCTTGGCGATCACCTGATCGATCGACGCGCCTTGCGCGACCGTATCGACGTGCGCGGCTGCCGTCAGGGCCTGGCAGGTGGCTTCGGAATGACCTGTCCAGGTGCCGACGGGGTAGCCGTGAACACCACGCGGGATGAGGATCCGATCGGCGTACGACGCGAGCGCTTCCGTGCCGCGGCCCGCGAACGAGGCGGCGCTCAGAGCGCCGATCTGCGGCCAGAACCGATCGGTCTCGACGCCGCTGCTCGAGTGGAACGACAAGAATCGCTTCTGGGGCTGGGCCTCCTGCGCTTGCAGCGGACCTCCGCCGATGCTCTCGAGCAGGGGCAGCCCCACGGAGACGCCGGCCACGCCGCGTAGAAAGGCTCTGCGATGGAGAAAGCGTGCTTTGCTCATGAGGTCACTCTCGGATCGGGAGGTGAGAGAAGGCCGCGCTCTGGGTCATGCTGACCAGCACGTCGCGGGCTCCGAAGGCGTCGGTTGCGAGCCCCTTGGCGAGGCTGGCGAGGGTACGCAAATCCAGCGCGGTCTCCTTGCGCGCGTAGGCGTATTGAAGCCAGTTCTTCGCGTAACAGGCGCGAACTCGCGAGCGTTCGGCGAGCTCGGTGACGAGCTCGCGGGCGCCGTCGAACACGATATCGCCGTCGGGCAAGCCGAGCGTCCCGGACGCATCCACGGGCGCGTCGGCTTCGAGGCTGCGGAGCTGCCCGATGGCGTCGAACTTCTCGAAGGCGAAGCCGACGGGATTGATGACCGTGTGGCAGGTCGCGCACTGACTCATCGACGTCTTCCACGTGAAGTACTCGCGCGTGGTGCGCAGCGGCTGCGCGGACGGCTGCTCCGGCTCCTGCATTTCCGCTCCCGGCGGCGGCGGCGGAATGTCGAGACACGCGAGCCGGCGCAACACGAACACGCCGCGCAAGATCGGCGACGTCCGGGTGGTCGCCGAGCTGTGCCCCGACAAGAACGCGGCTTGGGTCAGGATGCCGAGGCGCTGCGTGCTGCCGTCGAACTCAACGCGCTGGAGGCCGGGGCCAAACGAGCCGTTGAGCCCGTACAGTCGCGCCAGGTCGTCGTTCACGAAGCCGATGGGCGCCGTCAGCAGTGACCGCACGCCGCCGTTCTGGGTGAGGGTCACCTCTTCCACGAACCGCCGCGTTTCTTCGACCATCGAGCTGACGAGGCCCGCTGAAAACAGCGGGAATTTCGCCGGGTCTTTGCTGACACCGCTCAGATCGTCGAGCTGCAGCCAGCGCTCGTGGAAATCGAGGACGCGGTCGACGACACGCGGCGACGCGGCCAAGCGCTTTGCTTGCTCGACGATACCCGCGGCGGTCGACAGCTTACCGCCGTCGGCAGCTAGAAGGAGCTCCCTGTCCGGCAGTGTTCCCCAAAACAGGTACGAGAGCCGCACGGCGATCTCATAATCCGTGAGCAAGGCGCCCTGAGCATCCGAGACTCCTCTGCCGGCTTCGATGCGGTAGAGGAAATTCGGCGACTGAAGCACCGCTTCGACGACGAGCCGAACGCCGTCCTTGAGCGCGTCGCCGCTGGCGACCAGCTCGGGTCCGCGGTCGAAGAGCGTTCGATAGCGCGTCTTCTCGCTTTCCGTGAGCGGCCGCCGGTACGCCTGTTTGCCAAAGGCGTCGATGAATGAATCGCGGCAGGCCGTGTTCGCGGTGGCGCAGCCCACGACCTGATTGAACGCCGCGGCGTTCGTGGCGAGCTCAGCTGCGAGCGCTTCGGCGCTCAGCACGTACTCATTTTGGAGCGGCTCGCTGACGCGGCGCGCGCCGAGATCTTCGTAGGGACCGAGGTTCGGCTGCTCTGCGGGAAAGTCCGTCGATCGCTTCACCGGCAGATGCAGGAGGTCCGCGACGGTGCGGTCGTAGTCGGCGTAGCCGAGACGCAGCACGCGGCTCGCTACCGGCACGCCGTCTGCTGCGGTGCTGGGATCGACGTCGAACTCGTCGACGCTGGGCGCAGGGGCTTTTCCGGCGCCACCCGTGTCTGCTCCGCCGTTGCTGAGTGCGCCGGCAGCTGGGACGACGGACGACGTGCCACCGGTATTCGTGCCGCCGCGGGAGCTGCCGCCATTCGACGGGCTGCCAGCTACGGGTGCGCCGGACGCGCCGCCCGCGGCAGGGGCAACCGTGCCGTCACCCACCGCGCCGGTGCATCCGCAAAACCCGAGCGCGACCAGCGCGGCGAGCGCACGGGTCCGGGTGTTCCGCGAGCGAGTCATTCGCATCCCACTCGGCTCGCGCCGATCGCGAGCTCGTCGATCCAGGCGACGAAGCCCGGGGAGGCGCTCTGGTAGTTGTTCCATCCGACGCGAAGCTCCGTGAAACTCATGGGTATGTGGCTCCGGTTGTCGCCCGTGCCGTCGTTGCCGGCTCCGTTTGCGATCGCGATCTGGGTCACTTCGGTGCTGTCGATGAAGAAGCGATAAGCTTGATTGGTGGCGTCCACGAGCCACTCGGCGCAGTGCCATTCGCCGTCGAAGCGAAAGTCGTAGCTGCTGCCCTTGCCGAATTCGGCGCCGCTCGGCTGGACGTTCCAGAGAAACTGATGATTGCGATTCGCGTCTTGGACGGTATCGACGACGCGGTACTCGGCGACACCGATGCCGGGTCCATTGCCCGCGAGGGCGACGAGCGTGGAGTGCACGAAGACATCGGGGGTCGGCAGCTCGACGCGATAAAACACACGACCCCAATGCGCTGCCGCGATGCCAGCCGCGCTGCGCACGATGCGCCGTTCGCCGTTCGGCGCCTGGGCGATCTTCAAGGAGCGCATGCCGCGCTTCGCTTGATCGGTGGCGATGGAGACCACTCCACGCGCCGTCCACGCGCTCGGCAGCGACGGCGCTTCGAAGTCCTCGCAGAGCAGGTACTGACCGGCGCTGCACATCCCGCTGCCTCCGGCCGAGCCCGCCTTCCCGCCGCTGCCCGACGCACCACCCGCCCCCGCGCCACCGCCCGACGTTCCGCCGTGACCGGCCTCGGAGTGCCCGCCGGTCGCGGTACTGCCGCCGGTCGCGGTACCGCCGCCGGTCGCGGCACTCCCGCCGGTCGTGACGTTGCCGCCCGTGGCCAGGCTTCCCCCCGTGGCAGCCGCGCCGCCCGTGTTCGCTCCGGCGTTGCCGCTCCCGGAGGCTCCCGCCGCACCCTGCGAGCTGTTCGGCGATTCCTCGGAACAGCAGGGCAACAACAGTGCCAAGGACACGCCGTATACGGCGCGCCGCGGCAAATGGGAGTGGACGGCGTTCATCGTGGCGTGTGGTCGCAGAAGACGAGCAGCGTCCCAGACCGAGCTCAGTTTTCTTGCGGCAGTCCGCAGATTGCCGGCACGCGGTTCTTTTGTGCGCTGCCGGCGGGCCCCTGGACGTCCATGATGCGACTAGCGCATGGGGCTCACCCTACCCACAACTGCCGGACCGCACCTCGCGCGGAGCTTGCTCGAGCTCGTGCGCACGAGCGCCGGCGAGGGCCCCAGGCGCTCGGCCCCTCTGGGAGAGCGAGCCCTGCCGCGATTGTCGACGTCACCGCCCTCGATGGGTGAGCTGCTCGAGCTGCTGCGCACGGACCCGGCCCGCGGAGCGCCGCTCTTTTACGACCGCTTCCAGCCCGAGGTAAACCGACTCGTTTGGCGGCTGCTGGGCGCCGATCCCGATCACGACGACGTCGTGCAGCACGTTTTTCTGACCGCGCTTCGCCGCGTTTCGCAGGTGCGCGAGGCAGACAAGCTGCTGCCGTGGGTGCGCTCGATCACCGTCAACTCCGTCTACGACGAGATCCGCAAGCGCCGCCTGAGGCGGCTGTTCCTCCGCGATGCGGTCCAGCACGAGGTGCATCGAAGCCTGGTCCACGACGTCGAAGTCAGAGACTTCTTGCTCCGCGCAAAACGGGTGCTGGATCGGATGCCGGCTGCCGAGCGCCTGGTGTTTCTCCTCTACGCGCTCGAAGGCAAGACGCTCTCGGAGATTTCGGAGCTCTGCGGGTATTCCGTGGCCACGGCCAAGCGCCGCCTCAATCGCGCCAACGAGCGGCTCGAGAAGCTCGTCGGGCGGGAGCCGGAGCTCGCGCGGCTTCTCGGCAGCTTACGTTCCGGCGACGCCCCGGGCGAAGGACCGGGTACTGAGGGGGAGTCATGAGCACGGAGCGTGAGTTCGGCAAAGCGCTCGACGACGCGCTCGGCGACGGTCCGCCGGAGATCGCGCTCCGCGTGCAGCGCGCCAAGGTGCTCGAGGCCATGCACCGTGGCGGGCGGCCGCTCGGCAAAGTGCGCTGGGAGCTAGCCGCGGGTCTGCTCGCAACGGCCATCGCCGTCGCGGCCGTCTTCGTTTGGCGTGGCCGGGCCGAAACCTCGACGGCGAGCTTACGCGGCGGCAGCGAGCTGGTTGCATCCTCGACCGTCACCACCGGTGAGCGCGCCGAGACCATCGACTTCTCGGACGGCAGCCGCGTGCTGCTGGAGCCCCGAGCGGCTGCCCGCGTGGTGCGGTTGGACCCGCAGCACACCGAGCTCGCGCTGAAGAGCGGGAGGCTCGAGGCGAGCGTGAAGCATCGCGACGGCGCGAGTTGGACCATCGTCGCCGGTCCGTACGAGGTCCACGTCGTTGGCACGAGGTTCACGGTGGATTGGCAGCAAGCGAGCCACACGTTCCGCGTCGCGGTGACCGAGGGTCGCGTGCGCGTGACGGGCGGTGAGCTCGGCGCGGGTGCCCTGCAGTTGGACCCGGGGCAGCAGTGGGAGCGGCGTCCGCCGCCCGCGCCGCCGCCGCTCGTGGCTTCAGCCGATGCCGAGGCCGATGCCGAGGCCGAGGCCGAGGCCGGCCCCGAGCTGGCGCTGGAGCCCGCGCCGTCGCCTGCCGCGCCTTCGGCGATCGAGACGCCGCGGTCGCCTCGCGCGAGCGCCACTCCGCCTTCAACCGACCCTCCTCCGACGATCGCCGAGCTCACGAAGTCGGGGAAATATCGAGACGCGGTGGCGCTCGCCGAAGCCCAGGGGTTCGAGCGCGTCCTCACCGAGCTCTCCGAGGGAGACCTGCTCGGCCTCGGCAATGCTGCCCGCTATACGAGCCAGCGCGGGCGCGCCCGGCAGGCCATGCTCGCGGTTCGCGATCGCTTCCCGGGTCGACCTGCGGCCGGGCTCGCCGCGCTATACCTCGCGCGGATTTCCGAGCAGCTGGATCGCGATCCCAAAGCCGCCGCGCGCTGGCTGCGCGTGTTCCTCGCTGAATCGCCGACGGGCCGCCTCGCGGCCGACGCGCGCGCGAGCCTGATGAGCATCTTGCTCGCCTCGGGCGATACGGGCGGCGCCACGGCGGTGGCGCGCGACTACCTCCGCTTTCATCCGACGGGTGCGGTCGCCGATCGCGCCCGCGCACTCGTCGCCCGCGCCGATTCGAAATGAGGTGCGGGCTCGTCGCGGCCGCGCTGTTCGCCGCGGCCTCCGTCGCCGGTGCAGCCCCGAGGGTGATTGTCCTCGAGCCACCCGCCACGTCCGAGCACGCCTGGCCGTCGGGAGAACGCGCTGTCGTCGCGGAGCTGTTGGCGAGTGACGTGGAGCTCGTGCTGCGGCCGAGCACCGCCCTCAATCTCGACGAGCTCGAGCTCGAGGTTCTCGAAGCCGCCACGGAACCCGATGCCGCCGGCGCCGTCGGCGTCGGGCGCGAGGGGCTCCAGGGCATCGCCATCGTGGCGCCTCATTCGGGTCGTCCGCCGGTGCTCGTGCAAGACGACGTGCGCCAGGGCGCGGTCGCGGAAGGTGCCGTCGCGCTGCGCGTCAGCGAGGTGCTTCGTGCGCGACGCTTCGAGCTGCCGCCCGAGAGCAAGCGCCGGAACGAAGCCCCTCGCGTCGAGGAAGCACCGCCGTTGTCGCTGTGGCCCTGGGTTGCTCTCGGTGGTGTCGGCTCGCGGGGTGCCTCCAGTGTGGCGGCGGCGACGAGCGTCGGCGTGCGCGTGCCACTGCACCCCTGGGTTTCGCTGGAACCGTCGGGCGGGCTCACCCTCGGCGGGCTGCCCGTCCAGACGGCTGCCGGCGACGTGACACTGTTCCTCCGCCGCGTGACCTTGGAGCTCGTCGTCGCCCCCGTGACGCAGCGCGGGTTCAGCGCCGGGGCGGGCGCCGGCGGTGGCATGGCGTGGTTGTCGGCAGTGCCACGCGCGAAGCCCGGCTACGAAGGCACCGAACGCTCCACGCAGGTGTCGCTGTTCGCGCTCCGTGGCTTCGCCGCCTGGCAGACGCGGCACCTCAAGACGTTCTTGTTCCTCGAGCTCTCCGTGATGCTCCCGGCGGTCACCGTCCGGGCGAGCGGCACCGAGCTCTCGCGCCTGGGCCAACCGTGGCTGTCGAGCGGCGTGGGCCTCGGTTACAGCCCGTGAGTCGTTCGTCTCACGGATCTCGAAGCAGCCAGACGTCGTCCACGTAGAGCTCGTAGGCCGGGTGCGTGTCCGGAACCCAGAGCTGCAAGTGGGTGAGCTCGTCGAGCGTGATGGCGCCGCCACCCGCGTCTACGGGAACGAAGTCCGCGAGGGGGAGCCGCACCTCGCGCCAGTCCCCGTCGAGCGCGCGGACCTGCTGGAACTGAGTCACCCGCGCGTTCTGAAAGCGCACCGACAGCTCGCCCGCGGGCTCCATGCGGGCCCAGAACGACAGGGCCGAAAACTGCGTGGCATCGAAGATCGGACCAGGCAGATCCAATCCCAAGAACGAGCCGAAGCCGCTGGTCGGACCCGCCGCGACCCGGACCGCAAATCGGCTGGCGCCGCGATCCGTGACGGCATCGAATGTCATCTGCGCGGACGGCCCGGTCCCGTCGTCGATGGCGTACCACCACCCGTCGGGGTCCACGGCGTTGTCTCGATCTTCGAAGTCGTCGATGAGCAGCGGCTGCCCGACCGGGGAAGGGACCACCTCGAACGTGTCGAGCCGCCCACTGGAACAGCCAGAACCGAGCGTCGCGGCGCACCACGCGATCGTCCACAGGGTCGGCATGCTCCGCGACATGATCGAACGGATCGCTAGCACGCGCGCCGTAGATAAGGACGAGCTGATCGCGTAGAACCGCTACTGGGACCGCGATGACCTCCGGCGAACGACCCTCGACCTCGGGCGTGCTCGGGCACGAGCTCTCTGGTTCGGGCAGAACCCGCGTTCTCATCACGAACGACTGGCTCTGCGATACCTCGACGTGGGACGCGGCGCGACCTTACCTGAACCGCGAGCGGTTCACGTTCGTGTTCGCAGATCTGCGTGGATACGGGCGGTCTCGGGGGCTAGGCGGCGAGTTCACGGTGAGTGAGGCGGCCTCGGACGTGCTCGCGCTCGCGGACGCGCTCGGGTGGGCGCGGTTCGCCGTCGTCGGGCATTCGATGAGCGCCCTCGTGGCGCTGCACCTCGCGCAGCACCACGCGGCTCGCATCGAGCGCGCCGTCGTATTGACGCCGCCGCCGCCGTCCGGGTTCGGAGCCGACGAGGAGATGATCGCCGCCTCACGCGCTCTCGCCCTGGCGGACGACGCGACCCGGGCGAAGGCCCTCGAGCAGCGCTTCGGCTCGCGGCTATCGGCGGGCTGGACGAGCTACAAGCTGTCTGCGTGGCGCTCCCGCGCCGAGCCGGCCGCGGCAGCGGGCTACGTCCGGATGTTCGCGGCCGACGGCCTGCCGAACCCGGGCACGCCCATCACCGTTCCCCTGCTCGCGATCACCGGCGAGCAAGACATGCCGCCGATGCGGAGCAACGCCGTGGCGCAGAGCCTCGGTCCGCTGTGCGGGGAGCTCACCGTCACGCCGCTCGCTGATTGCGGCCACTACCCGATGCAGGAGGCGCCGCCGCTCACCGTGGCGCTCGTGGAGCGCTTTCTCGCGGCTGATCCGGGCGCCACGCGCGGAACCCGAGGGAGCCGCGGCTCACGGCCCGACGAGCGATAGGCGCCGGAGCTTGAGGCGCTCGGGCGCGAGCGGCGTGGCGGCTTCGCGGTAGCCACGGCCGTCCGGCGCGTGACCGAGCTTGGCGAAGGCGCGGCGATAGTCCGCGAAACGGCCGCCCTCGCGCACGGCCTCGAGCAGCGCTTCACCCTCGGGGATACCGCCCTGCGCGAGCACGTATTCGACCCAGGCCCAGCGGGCGCTGGTGGAGCGCACGTCGGCGCGTCCGCGCAAACCGCGGCGCAGGCGCTCGAGGCGATCTTGAATCACCTGGACGCCGGCGTAGGGGGTGTTGTCGAGCGGAGTCTTGCGTTTGGCGCAGAAGGGCGCGATGCCGAGCGCGATCGGGATGATCTTGCTCAAGCCGCTGACGAACTCGACGCACTCGTCGATGTCGGCGTCGGTCTCGCCCGGCAAGCCGATCATCAAGTAGAGCTTGAGCCGGTCCATGCCGTGCTTCTTGGCGCGCTCGGCGGCCGCCTCGTAGTGCGGCTCACGGCCGCGGCGCTCGATCAGGTCGCGCATGCGCTCGCTCGGGCCGTCGAGCGCGGTCGTGAGCGTGCGATAGCCGGCGAGCTTCAGCGCTCCCACGAATTCGTCCTTCAAGCGGTCGGGGCGCAGGCTCGAGAGCCCCACTTCGACGCCGCGTTCGCCGAGCTCGCGCACGATTTCGACGATCTTCGGGTGGTCGCTGACGGCGGCCCCGACGAGGCCCACGCGCCGCGCGTCCGCCGGGATCGTGCCGAGGATCACCTCCTTCGGGACGATGCGCATGCCGCCGTTGGTGCTGCGGCGCATGACGCAGTAAGTGCAGCCGCGCGAGCAGCCGCGCTCGGCCTCGATCAGGAACATGCCCGAGAGCTCGGTGTGCGGCGTGATGATCGTGCTGTGCGCGGGCAGCAAGGCGTTGTCGCAGGCAGCGACGGGCGGCAGCGTGGAGCCGTGCAGCGACGGGACGTAGACGCTGTCGAGCTTGGCGAGCTCGGCGAGGGCCTCGCTGCGGCTCGCGATCTGGCTCGCGATGCGCAGCGCCGGCACGGCGAGCTCCTCCGCTTCTCCGATGATGATCGCGTCGGCGAAGGCGCCGAGCGGCAGCGGGTTCGAGAACGTGAGCGGGCCGCCGGCGAGCACGATCGGGTGGCGCTCGCTACGCTCCTTCGCGAGCGCCGGGATGCCGCTGGCCTCCAGCAACTTGACCAAACCCGCGAGCTCGAGCTCGTACGCGACGCTGACGGCGAGCACCGGGAAATCACCCAGCTCGCGCCGGTTCTCGTACGTCACGGCGCGCTCGCCGAGCTTCACGCCCGGGGCGTCGCCGCCGTCCGGCAGGAAGGCGCGCTCGGCGGCCATGTCGGGCGAGTCCTGGATCAGCCGGTAGACGCGCTGATACCCGAGCGAGCTCATGCCCACGCGGTACGGCGACGGATACACGAGGGCGATCCGCGTCGGAGCGTCCTTGTCGATACGTCCCACCTCGGCGGCGAGTCGTTCGTCCACGAGCCGCCGGGTGGCGTTCGTCGTCATTCGGGGCTGACTATAGCAGCCGTTTGGAAGCCCGCGGCGTATAGTGCGCGAACCCCCGTGCCCACCGCGACTGGCCCGCGCCAGCTGATTCACGACTGGAACCACGGCCCCGAGCCGAAGCGTCGCACCCGCCCGGTGGCTGTGCTCGACGACACGCTGCGCGACGGATTGCAGAACGCGAGCGTGCGCATGCCCGCGCTCGCGGTGCGGCGCGCGCTGATCGAGCGCGCCGTCAGCGTGGGTGTGGAGTGCGTGAACCTCGGGCTGCCGTCGGCGTCCGAGCGCGCCTTCGACGAGACCCTCGAGCTTTGCCGCTGGGTCGCCGGGGCCAAGCTGCCGATCCGCGTGGCCTGCGCGGGGCGCACGGTCGCCGCCGACATGCGCCGGATCGTCGAGGTCGCCGAGCGCTCGGGGCTGGCGCTCGAGGCGCATTGCTTCGTCGGCTCGAGCTCCCTACGCAGCATGGCCGAGGGCTGGACCCCGGAGCGGCTCGAACGCTGGAGCGCCGAGGCGGTGTCGATCGCGGCGCGCGCCGGGCTGCATACGGTGTTCGTGACCGAAGATACGACGCGCTCGGCGCCGGAGCTGCTCACGCGCTTGTTCCAGACGGCGCTCGAGCACGGCGCCGAGCGGCTGTGCCTGTGCGACACCGTCGGCCACTCCACCCCCGAGGGTGTACGCCGCCTGCTCGGGTTCACCCGAGAGCTCGCGGCGCGCGCGGGTCGCCCGATCGCGCTCGACTGGCACGGCCACAACGACCGCGGGCTCGGCCTCGCCAACGCGCTCGCGGCCGCGCACGAGGGCGCCGATCGGATCCACGCCACGGCCTTCGGCATCGGCGAGCGGGTGGGGAATACGCCGCTCGAGCTCTTGATCCTGAACCTGGAGCTCGAGGGCTACTGGCAACACGACGTGCGGGGGCTCTTGCCCTACGCGGAGGCGATGGCCGAGGCGCTCGAGTTCCCGATCCCGAAAAACTACCCGTTGCTCGGCGAAAATGCCTTCCGCACCGCCACGGGCGTGCACGCGGCGGCGATCGAAAAGGCCCGAGCCCAGAGCCCCGAGCTGTCGGATCTGATTTACAGCGCCGTGCCGGCCTCGCGCTTCGGTCGCACGCAGGAGATCTCGGTCGGGTACATGTCCGGGAGCTCCAACGTCGCGTCCTGGCTCGCGCGCAGAGGCGTCCCCGCCACGAAGGAGCTGGTCTCGCACATCCTCGCAGCCGCGAAGCAGAGCGACCACATCCTGAGCGATGCCGAGCTCGAAGCGCTGGTCCGCGAACATCGCCTCAAGAACGGCGGCTAACGGTCGTATGACCGAGGGTGACCGATCCGTCGCTCGAACCGCCGAAGGAAGACCAACCCAGCGCTGCCCCGAGGGGGCCCGTAGCGACCAGCCTCGGAGCGATTGCAGCGAGCCACCGCCCCACGCTGCCCGCGACCCCGGCGGCGCGCCAGAGCGCCGGCGTGTGGAGCTCCAGTAACCTGCGCTGGGCGGCCGCCGGCGCGGTGTTGTCGATCGCGGCGGTGCTCGGCCTGCGCCAGTACGAACGCAGCCAACCCAAGCTCGTACCGTACATCGTCTCCGGCTCAGCCGAGATCAAGCGCGCGCCGAACGGTGATCAGGTGCGCTGGCGCCGCGGCGACACGACGATTCAAATCGACGCCTCCGTCGATCGCCTGGGCAAGGCCGCGCGAGACGCGGTCGGCAAGGCGTTCGGCGCCTGGGTCGAGCTCGGCGCGCACACGCCACGGCTGCGCTTCGACAGCACCAAGGGCGCCAAGCTCTCGATGGAACCGGACGGCAAGAATACCGTGCTCGTCGCCCCCATCACCCTCGAGGGTCACAAGGACGACCTGGCCATCACCCTGGCTTTCTGGGACGAACGCACCGGCGCGATCGCCGAGGCCGACATCGTGATCAACGCCAACGTGGCCTTCGAGATCATGAGCCAGGAAGGCGAGGACCCGCATCAGAACCCTCGCGGCAACGTGCAAGAACACTATCGGTGCGACGTCGACGCCTACGATCTCCAGAACGTGCTCGCCCACGAGGTGGGCCACTTCATGGGCCTCGGCGAGGACATGAAGGAAGACGTCGCGACCATGTACTACCGCAGCCGGCGCTGCGAGACGCAGAAGCGCACGCTCGAGCACACCGACACGACCGCTGCCACGATGCTGTATTCGACTCCTGCCGACGAGCGCGAGGAGTCGCGGGCCGCGGGCTGCACCGTGAGCGGACCCGCACCGCGGAGCGGCGGAACCAACGCCGCGACGGCGCTCGCGGTCTTCGCGGGTCTCGGCATCCTCGCGCGACGCAGGCGATGAGCGGAGCCGAGCTCGGCCCGCCATCCGCTCCGGCCGCGCTTCCGAGAGGAGCCCTTGTGATCAAATCTGGACTGTACGCGCACCTCCACGGACTGTAGATGCTGGATAGATGGGGATTGTGGGCCCCAACGGAGGCGGCACGGTGGTGGCGTATCGCGTCTTTCTCGCAGGCGGCAGCTCTGGGTCGGTCGAAGGTTGGTGCGAGCACCTGGAGCGCGCAGGGATCGAGGTGTTGCGCGGCGATGGCCTCGACGGCTCGCTCATCCCGGCGCGTCTCGAGGGGATCGATCTCGCGATCCTGGACGCGCGCTGGTGCGAGAGCTCCGCGTTCCGCCGTGAGCCCCCCGAGGCGCGCACTGGTCGGCCGTTCAAGGTGCTCTGCCTCTCGTCCGAGTACGACGCCGCGCGTGTGCTCGAGCTGTCACGCGTGAGCGATCTGGTGCTGCCGCTGCCGATCGGCGGGGAGACGTTGCTGCGCGCGATCCGTCAGCTGCTCGACCGGCACGACGACGTGAAGCGCTTCGCGACGCGCTACCGGTTGAGCCCGAAAGAAGCGTCCCTGGTGCGTCACGCACTCGAAGGGTTGAACAACGACCAAGCAGCAGACGCGCTCGGTTGCAGCCGTCCCACAGTCTCGACCTACTGGAATCGGATCTTTCGCAAGACCGGCGTGAGCGGACAACGTGACCTCGTGATCTTGGTGATGCGCGGCGCGCGAGCGCTGCCTGTGATCAAAACCGCACGAGACGAAGCGGTCGTAGGGCGTTAGGGTCCTCGCGTTCACGAGCGTGGGGGAGCGACGAGACGTCGCCGGGCCACGACGTGTCTGCAACGGCGAATCAATCGCCACGGAGGTCCAAATGAAGATCGGGAGAATGGGTACGTCCGCATTCCGCACGGCAGCTGCGATGAGTCTGGCGGGCTCGCTGCTCGCGTCCTGCAGCCAGGAGTCCGCGTTGCCCGGGGAAGAGACCGGCAGCGCCTCGGCCGCGGTCACCGCCGTCCCCGGCCGCTACATCGTGGTGCTGAAGGACAGCGCGGTCCAGGCATCCGGCCAGAGCGTCACGGCGATCGGCGCCGACATCCTCGCCGCACACGGCGGCTCGATCGTCTTCACCTACGAGCACGCGCTCCGCGGCTACGCGATGGATCTGACGGCGGCCGAGCTCGCCGCTCTCGGTAGCGATCCGCGTGTCGATTACGTCGAACCCGATGCGATGGGCTCGATCGTCGCCACGCAGACCAGCGCGACCTGGGGCATCGACCGCATCGACCAGCGCAACTTGCCGCTCAGCACGACCTACACCTATCCGGATCAGCAAGGCGCCGGCGTGCACGCGTACATCCTGGATACGGGCATCGACGCGGACCATCCCGATTTCGGCACCCGCGTCGGCGCGGGCATCGACTTCGTGGACAACGACACCAACCCCGACGATTGTCACGGGCACGGCACGCACGTCGCCGGCACGATCGGCTCCGCCACCTGGGGCGTCGCCAAGCAGGTCACGCTGCACTCCGTGCGCGTCTGCGATTGTTTCGGCTCCTGTCCGTCCTCGCGCGTGATCGCCGGCATCGACTGGGTTACGGCCAACCACGTGGGTCCGGCCGTCGCCAACATCAGCTTGCACAACGGCTTCGTGCAGGCCGAAAACGACGCCGTCACCAACTCGATCGCCGCCGGCGTGACCTACGGCATCGCCGCCGCCAACGACAACCTGGACGCCTGCAACGACTCCCCGGGCTCGACGCCGGAAGCGCTGACCGTCGGAGCCACCGATAACACCGACACGCGCGCCAGCTTCTCGAACTGGGGCCCCTGCCTCGACCTGTTCGCGCCCGGCGTGAACATCCACTCCACGTGGCTCGCCGGATCGGACGCGGACTCGAGCGGCACGTCGATGGCTGCACCGCACGTGGTCGGCGCCGCCGCGCTGTATCTCGGCCTGAACCCAACGGCCACGCCGGCCGAGGTCGGTGCTGAGCTCACGTCGCAAGCCACGCCGGGGCTCGTCACCGACCCGGGCACTGGCTCGCCGAACCTGCTGCTCTATACGGGCTTCCTCGAGAGCGGCGGCAACGCCGCGCCGGTCGTGAACGCGGGCGCCGATCAGACCATCACGCTGCCGGCGAGCGCCAGTTTGAACGGCAGCGCCACGGACGACGGCTTGCCGAACCCGCCCGGCGCTCTCTCGCGCGCGTGGACCCAGGTGAGCGGGCCCGGCACGGTCACGTTCGCGGACGCGACCAACCCGGTGACCACCGCCACGTTCTCGGCGGCCGGCGTGTACGTTCTGCGGCTCACCGCCAACGACAGCGCGTTGATCGGCTCCGACGACGTGCAGATCACCGTCAACCCGGCTGCGCCGGCCACGCCCTGCTCTGGCCTCTGCAGCAACCCGAAGAAGTTCTCGTGGGTGGGCAGCTACCAGTCGGGGAACATCGGCACCGGGGCCGTCTGCCTCGAGACCACGCAGGTCGTGCACGGCGGCAACTGCGGCAACTTCGTGAGCCCGCGCACGCTACGCGTGAACGGCGAGCTGCGTCCCTGCAACAACCTCAACTGGGCGACGATCCCGCCCGCGCGTAACGGCGGTTACTGCATCCAGACCACGGCTGGCAACCATCCCTGGGCCTTCATCACGACCTGGTGATCGCACGGGATCGAGCCCCCGGTGACGAGCGCTCGAGCCTTGCGCTCGTCATCGGGGCATCCATACTCATCGCGATGAAGAGAGGGACCTGGTGGTCGTGCGCCCTCATCGCGGCGCTACCTTTCGCGGGCTGCTCCGACGATGAAGAGTCCGGCGGGCCGAGCGCGGTAGCTTCAGGAGGGACGAGCGGCGCCTCGGGCGGATCCACGAGCGGCGGTCGGGCCGCGCCCCGCGGTGGCAGCCCTGGGAGCTCGGGTAGCGGAGGCAAAGCATCCGTCACGGGCGGGCGTGAGGCGGGCGGTGGGTCCGTCAATGCGGGCGGCGCAAGCGGCGCGAGCGGCGCGGGCCGCGGAGGCAGCGCGGGCCGAGGAGGCAGCACGGGCGGCAGAGCAGCGGGCGGCGAAGGCAGCGGCGGAGAAAGTGGTGGTGTCGCCGGTGACGATGCGGGTGATGCTGGAAGCTCGAGCGGCGGAACCGCGAGCGCGGGTGCCGCCGGTGCGAGCGGGAACGCCGGCGCCGCCGGTGATGCGAGCTTCGACAGCAGCCTGGAACGCACCTGGAACTTCGACTCGGACGCCGAGGGCTGGAGCGGCGCATTCTCCGACTACCCCGAGGGTGAAGAAGATTTCTACGAGCTCGAGTTCGCGCAGGCAGCGTTGCCCGCCGAGCTCGGTGACGGCGGTGGTCTGCGCCTCGGCGGCGACAACCACAGCGACGACCTCTTCATGTACCTGACTCACCGTCTCGAAGGGCTGAAGCCGAGCGCGAGCTACACGCTCGGCGTCGAGGTCGACATCGGGACCAACGCGCCGGCCGACTGCGGCGGCATCGGCGGCTCACCCGGGCCGAGCGTGCACTTCAAGATCGGCGCGTCCGCACGCGAACCCGCGAGCAGTCTCGACGGCCAGGGCATCTTGCGGTTGAACTTGGACAAGGGCAATCAGGCCAGCGACGGCGCCGATCTGAAGCGCGTCGGCGACGTCGGCAACACGCTGGTTTGCCCGGATCCGATGTACCAACGCAAGACCCTGGCTCTTTCGGACTTCGTCGTCACCACCGCCGCGGACGGGAGCCTCTGGCTCGTGGTGGGTACCGACTCCGGTTTCGAAGGGCAGACCGTGCTCTATTACGACCGCATCTCGGTCTCGCTCGTCGCGCGCTGATGCTCCGCGTCCTCGCGCGCCTGCGAATTGCAACTGGCGCTCTCGCGGCCGCCTGTGGCGTTTCGCGCAGTCGCGATTGAACGATTGACAGCCCGGCGTGGTCGCTCAAGATGGTCCGCTTCGATTCGAGGCGGACCACACATGAGGCGATTTGGTCACAGTTCGGTGAACGTGCCGGCGATTGGACAGGGCACGTGGCAAATGGAGGGCGACGACCGCGCTTCGGCTATCGCGTCGCTGAAGCTCGGCATCGAGCTCGGGCTCACGCACGTCGATACGGCCGAAATGTACGGCTCGGGCCGCGTGGAAGAGCTCGTCGCCAACGCCATCGAGGGGCAGCGCGAGCGGCTGTTTCTCGTGAGCAAGGTCTTGCCGGACAACGCGAGCCGCAAGGGCACGGTGCGCGCTTGCGAAACCTCGCTGAAGCGCCTGCGGACCGACTACCTCGATTGTTACCTGCTGCACTGGCCCGGGCGTCACGCGCTGTCGGAAACCATCGCCGCGTTCGAAGAGCTGTGCAGCGCTGGCAAGATCCGCTCCTGGGGCGTCAGCAATTTCGACGAGACGGAGCTCGCGCAGGCGCTGTCGATCGCGGGGCCCGGGCGCATCTCCTGCAATCAGGTGCTCTACCACCTCGGGGAGCGCTCGATCGAGCACGCCGTGCTGCCGTGGTGCGAGGCGAACTCTGTAACCCTCGTGGGTTACACGCCCTTCGGTCGCGCCAAGTTCCCGCCCTCGGGCTCCGGCGGTGACGCGCTTTCGCGCATCGCCAAGGCGCGCGGCAAGAGCGTTCGCCAGGTGGCACTCGCGTTCCTGACCCGCAAACCGAATCTGTTCGCGATCCCCAAAGCCTCCAAGCCCGAGCACGTCCGCGACAACGCCGGCGCGCTCGGCTTCGAGCTCAGCCCCGAAGAAATCGCCGCGCTCGACGCAGGTTTCCCGGTTCCCAAGCGCCGCCCCGGCGTACCCATGCTCTGAGTAGTTTCCCCGATGGCGTCGCGCGCCAGCGCTGAGTAACAATCCGGGGCATGCCCTGCTTCGTCGGCTGCCTCGCGCTCGCCTTCCCGCGACTAGCGCTCTTCCTCGTGTGGCTGCTCGGCGGCTCGTACCTGGACCGCGCCTACGACCACTGGCTCTGGCCGCTGCTCGGTTTCTTCTTCCTCCCTCTCACGACGCTGACTTTCGCCTACGGCGTCAACTCTCTGGGCCACGGCCAAGGCATGCCCGCCCTCGGCTGGTTGCTCACGGCCCTCGCGGTCGCAGCCGACCTCGGCCTCCTGAGCGGCGGCGGCCGCAACGCCTGGCGCCACCGCCACCGCTACCGCCGCTCCTGAGCCCCCCTCACACTGCGACGCGTATTTTTTTTACCGCCACGGGCGCCAGGCGGAACGCCACGGGCGCGCGTGGCGGTGATCCCAAGGCCCAGCGATCTCCAAGCCGTGACCAGAGTCGCGCCACGACGCGCAGTGCGCCCCCCCAAAAGCTTGTGCAGGACTTCCCGTCTTCTAATCTTCCTGTTAAAAATTCCGGAGCTCCCCCCGACGTGAATGGTCGTTACTGAGCGTACCCGAGCGCCAGGATGCTGTTGGATTCGTCCGAGGTAATTAAGAGGGTTCCATTCGGGAGCACGGCGAGCGCGACGGGCCGGTGGGGCCAATCGTCGTCTTCAGGCCCAGCGGACTCGAGCACGGGCGTGGGATCGCCCGCGGGCTCGCCGTCTGCGATCGGGATGTGCATCACCTTGTAGCCGGTGGCGACGCTGCGGTTCCACGAGCCGTGGAAGGTGACGAACAGATCGCCCGTGTAGGAGCTCGGGAAGGAGCCGCCGGGGTAGAACAACAGGTCGAGCGGCGCGGAGTGAGCTTGCATGGCGAGCAGCGGTGGCACGACCTCGTCGGGATTTTTGCACCAGTCGTCGGTGTGGGTGCCGTCGTCGATTGTCGTCGGGTCCGCCCACTGCGCGCCCTCGCCTTCACCGATCTCGTCGGGCAGCAGGTACTCGGAGAAGCAGTACGGGTAGCCGTAGAAACGGCCCGGCTCGTCGAAGCGGTTGAGCTCTTCGGCGGGGTTGTTCTCGTGGATGTCGCCGCCCAGGTCGGCGCGCGACAGATCGTCTCGGCCGTTTTCGACGCCCCACAGCCGGCCGCTCGAGTCGAAGCGCAAGCCGACCTCGTTGCGCAGACCGAGGGCGAAGATTTCGCCGTCGGCAAACTGGATCTCGTCGTCCAGCTCGGCGATCGGGAAACGGAAAATGCCGGCGCGCGAAGGGTTCGGGTCGACGTTGGAGCCGGAGCCGACGCTGACGTACAGGTACGCTTCGTCGAAGGCGAGCGTGCGCGTGGAGTGGCCGCCCGAGGGGATGCCGCGGATCACGGTGCTGGGCTCGCCGAGCGGAGCGCGATCGGCCGCGTAACTCCAGCGGTAGACGGTGCTGGCGCTCGACGCGTACAGGTAGCCGTCGTGCACGGCGATGCCGTGGTTCAGACCGGACGCGCTCGCGATCCTGGCCCGTTCGCCGTCACCGGAGACGCCGTCCCCATCGTCGTCCCAGAGCGCGACGATGTTGCCGTTGCCCGCGACGAGCACGGTGCCCTCGTCATCCACCAGGATGCCGCGCGCCCTCGTGACATCGGTCGCGAAGGTGAACGCACAGAACCCTTCCGGGACGTTCGCGTCGAGCGCGGCCCGAGCGGGGAACGAACAAGTCGAAACGCTGGTCGCACCACCGGGCGACGTACCGGCGCCGGACGTCGCGCCGGCCATGGGCTGGGCGCCGCCCGTGGACGCCCGACCGCCGCTCGATCTGCCGCCTGCGGACGGGCCGCCGCCGGTCGCCGCAGCGCGGCCTCCGCTCGACGTCTCCGCGTCACCACTCTCGTCGTCGTCGTCGCACGCCGAGATCACGACGGACACCGCGCACACAAAGAGCCATTTGGGGATCATGCCGGGCAGCCTCCCGCGGCTCAGTTTAACCTCAGTCGACGATTGGTACTCGAGGCTTATCGTCCACGAGCCGCACGCGCGGGGCCGCGGTCGAAGCCGTCGGGGGCGCCACGGGCTGCGGCGCGGGCTCCGGGGAATTGTCCGCAGCCGGCTGCACGGCGCGGATCGGCGCGCGCCCTGGTGGAAGCGGCGGAGGAGTGGGTGCGCGGCGCACACGCGGTGCTGGCGGCCGCTCTTGGCGGAGCTCGGTGAGCTCGACCTCTGGCGGCGCGCTCGACGCCTCGACAGGGGTTGGTTGCGCGGTGGGGAGCGGCGCGGCAGCGCGAGGCGACGCCGGCACGGCTGCGCTCGGCGGCGCAGGCCGCTCGAGCAGTCCCCCCTCACCCCAGAGCAGCAGCGCCACCACCGGGGCAAACGCAAGGACTCCGAGAACGACCGCGACGAGCAGCGCTCTCCGGCGTTCGCGGCCCCACGGGATCGGCGGTTCCACGCTGGGCGCTGCAGGCGTGGCTGCCTCCGGGCGCGTGATCGGCGACAGGCTACTCGGAGCCATCGACGGAGAGCCGTCGCGGATCGGCGCCGACTTGAGCTCGGGCACGGAGCCCGGCATCGACGACTCCGCCGCCAGGAGCTCCTGGACCTCTTGCCGGAGCTCCTGACGATCGACCGCGAAGTGCGTCAGCATCAGGCGCGAGATGTCCTCGCTGCGGATCGCCGGGCCCGTCCTCGCCAGGTAGTTCTCGAGGTCTTCACGCATCTCGGCGGCGCTCGGATAGCGAAGCTCGCGATCCTTCTCGAGCGCGCGGTGCACGATCCGTTCGAGCTCGGGATCGACCTCGGGCCGGACGCTCGACAGCTTCGGGATCGGATCGTGGATCAGCGCCTTGAGCTTTTGAACGGCGGTGCCGCCGAACATGCGCTGCCCCGCGACCAGCTCCCAGAGCACGATCCCGACCGTGAATAGATCGGTGCGGCGATCGATCGGCTCGCCCGAGGTTTGCTCGGGCGCCATGTACGAGAATTTGCCCTTGAGCACGCCGACCTTGGTGCGGCTGCGAGACGGAATTTCGGCGCGGGCCACCCCGAAATCGAGGATCTTCACCGCGCCCTCGTAGGTGACGAAGATGTTCTGCGGGCTCAGGTCGCGATGCACCACGTTGAGCGCTGTGCCGTCGAAGTCGCGGAGCTCGTGCGCGTAGTGCAAGCCCGAGAGCGCGTCGCAGACGATGCGCGCGGCGCGCCGGGCGTCGATGGCCTTGGCCGCCTTGCGCAGGCGCGCGAGGCTCTGCCCCTCCAGATACTCCATCACGATCAGCGGCTTGCCCTCGTCCTCGCTGATCTCGTAGGTCTGGACGACGTTCGGGTGGTTCAGACGCGCCGACAGGCGCGCCTCGTCGATGAACATCGAGCGGCACAGCTCCTCGTGCCCGGCCACGACGCGCAGGCACTTCACTACCAGGAGCTTCCTGAACTCGAGCGGGCCGCGTGCCAGCGCCAGGTACACGTCCGCCATGCCGCCCCGATCGAGGCGCGCGATCCGAAGGTATTTGCGGGACGACGGCTCGGAGCTCGACTCGAGCGTTTGCGCGGTGGATTCGGCGAGCATCTGGTCCTCGTGTCGGCTTGGGTTCGGCTCAGTTGATGCCTGGGACAATCCGCGTCTCCGGTGTCCAGACGAAGGGCATCGTGAAGCTGCCGTCCTCGGTCAACATGCTCCCCCAGACGGTGTGCGACGCCTGGTGGTTGGTCGCGGAGAAGCTCAACAGCGTGCCGAGCCCGAGGTCGCGATTCTGCATTTGCGTATCGAGCGAGCTCCGCAAATCTTCGGGGTCGAGCGCCGGCCCGGCTTGCGCGAGCGCGTCGAGGAACAGCCGCGCGGCGACGTAGCCTTCGAGCGAGGTGAAGCTCGAGCCCGCGTTGTCGTACTGCTTGATGGCGTTGCGGTAATCGACCACGCCCGGGCTCTCCGCCTTGTAATAGGGGACGACCTGCGTGACGATCACGCCCGCGGCGTAGCTCAGCTGCTTCTGCCCGGTGGGGTCGGTCGCGTCCGCGCGCGTGGCCGGCGGCCGCATCAAGGCTTGCGACAGCGAATCACTGCCGACGAACGACACGTGCAAGAACACCACGTCGAAGCGAGCGGCGCGCTCGGCGTTCTCGTGCAAAAAGTCCTTCACCGCGCGGATGAAGCGGTTACCCGGGTCGTAGGTGTCGACCATCAGAATCCCGACCGGGATCTTGCCCGGCGCTTCCGTCCTCGACAGATTGTCGAGGAACACTTTCGCCTCTTCGACCGCGGGGTCGACGCTCGCCAGGTTTTCGCGTTCGTAACGCACCCGGCGGATCGACGGGTTCGGCTGCGCGGAGTCCGGCTGCGGGACGGACCCGATCAGCTGGTTGTAGGCGCGCACGAAACCCTCGTAGCCGGAGTCTCCGTAGGAGTCGTTCTGCGTGAAGGCCAAGAGCCGCCGGTAGGAATCCGGCGTGTCGAGCACGCGCGGCGCGCGATAGTTGGCGAGGTAATCGACCATCGCCTCCGTCTCCTCGAAGTAACCCGCGCGGTAGTTGTACACGTAGGGAGAGTTGGTCCCGTCGCGCAGGTAGCGCTGCGCGCCCGTGAACGGCGCGAAGAACACGACCTGGTTCTTGTCGGCGATCGGCGCGGTGCGCAGCATCGTCGGTGTACCGATGTTGCCGAGCAGAGCCAGCACGCCGTTGTCACCGCGCACGTCGGCCTGATCGGGATCGGCGACCTTCTGCTTGATGTCGAGCAGCGTCTCGACGTTGGCGGCGGCGATCTCGGGATCGTAGTCGTCGTTCCGGCAGTCGAGCTCGACGCGCCGCCCGAACAGGCCGCCGGCGCGGTTCACCTCGGCGAAGCGCGCCTCGATGCCGCGCCGCATTTCGCCGCCGAGATCCTGGCTGGGCCCCTGGAGCGGCCCGCTCATGCCGATCCGGATCGGGGACTGTTGCGCCGGGACGCACGCACGCTGACCCGAGACGCGGCCGCACACGTAGCCCGAGTCGCAGTCCGCCTGCGACTCACAGGAGAAGCGCGTGTCGTCGAGCGACGGCTCGCCGCAAGCGACCGCCACGCCCGCGAACAGCAACGGGAACACGAAGCGCGCGAGCATGGCTCAGAACCTCCCGCGGATCGCGATGCTACCGCCGCGCGGAGAAAGGCCGAAGCCGACCTTCGACTCCTGCCCCGGGTCGAGCAGAAACAACACGGCGGAGCTCGCAAGCAACGCGCCACCCCCGCCCATCAACAAGCCGCCCACCAGCTTCTTGGTGTTACCGGAGTCGACGCGCTGTTCGGCCTGCCGCTGCGTCATCGGGGCGACGCGCGTCGGATCGCCGTAGCCGGCTTGAGCTTCGACATCCTCGTGATCGCTCACACCCAGCGAATAGACGACCACGCCGGACGCCGCGGTCGCGACGCCAGCCCCGAGCAGCAGCCAGGACGCGAGGTGCGACGAGCCAGCGCTCTCGGGGGCAACGCTTTCGCCGTCGTCGCCGAAGGTCGGTCGTTCGGAGCTGGTCCCGGGACGTGCGGCGCGGCGCTGCCGGCTCTTCACGAGCGCGTCGCGCGAGGCCTGGGCCTTTTTCAAGCCGTCGGGGTCGGCGTTCGGGCTCGCCAGAAACGCCTCGTATTGCTCGATCGCCGCCGCGCTGTCGCCGAGCTTCTCGTGGCAGCGGGCGATGTTGAAGAGCAGGTTCGGATCGGGGTCACGCGCGTAGGCCTGATTGAAGAGCGTGAGCGCGCTCGCGAAGTCGCCGTCCTCGTAGCGCGAGCGGGCTTGCTCGCTGAGCTCGAGCGCGGACGGCGCGGCCTCCGCCGTCGCCGGCGGAAGCTCTTCAGCCAGCGCCGGGAAAGTGACCAGCAGCGTCGCCGCGAAGCTCACGGCCTCTGCGAGTTTGAAAGCTTGATTGAACATGCGATCCGGACCCGTCCAGTCGAGAACTCTCCGAGTTCTCCGAGCCCGATTCCTCCTCCCTGGGTTCGACTAGGGCTAACTCGCTCTACGTCGCTACCCTAGAAGGGAGCACCGATCGTCATCTTGTACGATCGTGCAAACTGACGTCGTGGCGCTGATCTGCGGACGACGGCTCGAGCAGGGGGGCTACCTATCGCCCCACACGATCAGCGCAGCCGCCGTCTCTTCATCGAGCTCGATCGGCGCTTTCGGCTCTGCCGGTGCGGCCCGGCGCGATAGCTTCTGGTCGTGAAACACGGCTTGCCAGAGGGCACGGCCGGCGATGATCTCGCGGTTGAACGCGTCCTCGGCGCAGCCCGGGTCTACGTCGAGCGCGCACAGCTTCGGCACCTGGCCGGTTTCGCCGCGCAAAAGCCGCGAGCCGATCCGCGCCACGTAGCGGTCCGGCAAGGTCGCGATCTGCGCGCGCGCCACCAGCGGCTCGCGTCCCTGGGCGCGCGCCGCGAGGTCGAGGCCCTCGATGCGCTTCGGCGCACCGAGCCCGAGTGATTGCAAGATCGTCATCGTCACGTCTTCGGTGGACGACGGCTCCTGCACCTCGCGCCCGGCGAGCTTGCCCCCGGGCAGCTTCATCAACAACGGGATCAACAAACGATCTTCGGTGAGCGGGCCGCGCGGATCGAACGGCAAGTCCGGCTGGCTGCCGGGACCCACGTCGCTCGTGACCACGAACAGCGTGTCGTCCCAGACCTGCTTGCGCCGGAGCAGCGACACGATCCTACCCAGCGCGCCGTCCTGTTTCAGGAGCGCGGCCTCGGTGAGCTGGGACAGGCGCATCCAGTCGTCGTCGAGCAGGCGCTTGCCGGCCTTGCGCTGCCGCGCGCGCAGCTGCCCGAGGAAGATGCCGCCGCGCCGTGGATCGAGCCCGCCGCTGTAGTCGCCCGGCTTGAGCGACTGTGTCTCTTCGCGGCTCAGATCCCAGGGCGGGTGTGCGCCGCGCGCGTGCAGCACCAGCAGGAGCGGCGCCTCGTGCGGATCGTCGAGCTCCTGTTCGAGCCAGCGCTCGGCGCGCGCGAACGGCTCGGTCGCCGGCAGATCCTTGACCGGCGAGACCGTGTCGAACACGTCGAACCCCTGATTGAAGCCGAACGGCGCGAACGAGGTCGGCACGCCGCTGAAGAACGCGCTGCGCCCGTTGGCCTCCTTGACGATCTCGCCGAGCGTGCGCTGCTCGCTCTCGAGCCGGGAGGTCGGCTCCTCCAGCCCGTGCACGCTCGGGCCGACGCCCGTGAGCAGCGTGGCGAGCGAGCCGCCCGAAACGGTCGTCGGCGCGCGATGCGACGCGAACGCCAGGCTCTCGCGCGAGAGGCCGCCGAGCGTGGCGAGCTTCCGCGTCGGACCCCACGGCGGCAAGCTGCGGCGATCGGTCGAAGCCAGGACCACGACCACGGCCAGCCGCGCACGCGGGCTCGAAAGCGCACGATCGTCCGTGCGCGCGATCACCGGATCGCCGAACGCGATGCGCCCGCCGCGGGTCACTTCCAGCGCGCGGAACTCGAGGCCCACGACGCGCGACGCCTGCGCGCCGAGCTCGAGGTTGACCGGCACCCAGACCGCCGTATCGCCCCCCGACACCTTCTTGGTGGCGAGCACGCTGGGCGCCTCACCGTCGGCGAGCGCGCGGATCTCGGCGACGCCGCGGCCCGCGCCCCACATCCCGATCCCCAGCTTGAGCCGCGCATCGCGCGACGGCCGGAGGAAGCAGCGCACGGTGCTGTCCTTGCGCAGCACCAGGCTCTTGCGCGGGATGCGATCGAGCACGACGTCCGACAGCACGTCCTTGAACGTCGGCGCCGCGTAGCTGTTCGGATCGGCGTCGCGCTCGCCGAGCCGGAGCCAGTCGAGCTCGGCGTAAGTCGCCTTCGTGCCGCGCGGCACGCCGGTGAAGCGCAGCTCCACGCGGTGCCGGCCGGTCGCGAGCGACTCGGCTTTACCGTTCGCGGTCAAGATGCGCGTGTCGTCCCCGGGTAGCCGCAGCGCGCCGAAGCGGTCCCCGTCGACGTACACGTGCACGATGCGCGCCACTCCGCCGTGCACGCGCAGGCTCACGCTGGGCTTTTCGAGCGGTTCGTCGAGCCACAGATCGAACGACACCCGCGAGCTCGTGACCTTCTCGAACGTGGCTCCGCCGCGGTCTAGGAAGGCGCCGTCCGGCAGCGGCGTGACGCTGAACGCGCGGTGCGCTTCTGCCGCCGGTGTGCCCAGATCGAGCAGCTCGCCCTTGTGCTCGATCTCGCACGACGCCAGATCCGCCAGTAAATCGTGGCGCTCCGGCGGCTTCGACTGGGCGGGAGCCGGCTTGTTCGACGGTTCGCGGCGCTCGGCGCCCGGCCGCTCCCGGGTGCGGTCGCGGCACGAAAGCAAGAGGCACAGCGCGAACGCCAGCGCCGCCCTGAGCGGCAAGCTGCTCGGCAACCGCATCACGGACTCGATGCGGGAGCGCTGACACGCACCCGGCGGCCCGCCGCGACCTCGACCTCGAGCACCGCGTCGTCCGTGCCGCGGCTGATCCGCACCTCGTGCGGGCCCGGCGGTGACGGCACCAGCCTGCGCGGCCCGCGGCCGACGAGCGTGCCGTCCACGTACAGCGCGTCGCGGTCGGCACCGACGATCTCGACCAGCCCGTTGCCGGCGCCGACATCGACGCCCGGCTCGATCTCGAGATCTTCGCTCTTGAGGGTGAATGCCGAGGCCGGGGCATCGATGATCCGCGCGCTGCCGAGCGCCGGCACGGACAGCGCGGGCGCCGGATCTTCCGCGGGCGGAGCCAACATCGGCGAGAGGCCCCAGCGCACGGCGCCGTAGGCCGCCGCGAACGCCAGCACCGAGAAGATCAGCGTGCGCGTGCCGCTGGACTCGGGTTCGGCCGGCGCCGCACCGGAACCAGCGGGTGATAGCCGCGCGGGGGGCGCCGGTGACGTGCCGGATTGCTGGGTGTCCGGCGCGACCTCGCGTGCGCGCGGTTGAGAGTCCGGCGGGGGCTCGCGCTTGGCATCGGTCAGGCCCGCGTCGAGCGACGCATCCGAGACGCGGTCGTCCTGATTCTCGCGCAGCACGACGCGCGGCGACGAGATCGGACCGATGTGCTCCTCGTCGAGCGGGTCCGCACCGTCGTCGTCGTGACGCGGCGACTGCAACGTGCGCGTCAGCGGCCGCTCGTTCTTGGTCGGCTCCTCGGCGCGCGGCGGCGTGCCGCTGAGCGAGCCCAGAAGCGCCTCCGCAGTGCCCGGCGTCATCACGTCCGCCTTGGGCGACGGAGTCTCGCCCGCCGCGGCTTTGGAGGAGTCCGAAATCGCGCTCGGCTCGAGACTCGGCGCGGCCGGCGGCGGCTGCGCGCTCGGATCGAGCTGGAAGCTGAACCAACCCGAGTCGTCGGCCTCGGACGCCGGCTCGGCCTTGCCGAGCGGCATCGGCGGAGTGCGCTCGCCCACCGGACGCGGCGGCGGGCGCACCGAGACCTCGCTCGTTGACGACGGAGTCCGGAACACGGGCACGTCCGCTTTCGGCGGCGCGATGCCGAGCCGAGTCGCGCCGGAAACGGCGGGCGCGGTGGGGGTCGCGGGGCGCGGCGGCAGCGGCGGCGGCGTGCCGTGCTCCGGCGCAGCGGGGGAAGCGGAAGACGCTGGGGCCCCCGCGCTGACCGCCGCGTCGGAGACGGCCTTGGCCGATGCCGTGAGCTCCGCCATCGGCGAGGACACGGGCGGCTCGGACCACGAAGCGTCCACGTTGCCGAGATCGGCGGGCGCACCGGACGCGACGCCCGCAGGCGGCGCCGTGCGGAACGCGCCGCCCGCGCCCTCGGCCGGGGGCGGCAGCGGGGCTGGCTCGGGCGGCGGAGCCGACAGCCGCACTGGACCGTCGTCGTGCTCCACGCCCTGGATCGCGCCGCGCCGGGCCAGGTCCGATAGGACGGACTCGAGCAGCCCCAGCGACGCATCCGCGTTGACCAACAAATCACGCGGTGACTCGCCCTGAACCAGGCGCTCGATCAGCTTACGCGCCGAGGCGGGTGTGCACTCGAGATAACGGCCGATCGCGTCCGCGTCGACCTTTACCTTCACGACGCGCGGCAAGGCCTCCGTGCTCAGGGCCGCGAGCGCCACGCGCGCCCGCGCGATCGGCGGCCGCAGCAGCTCGTCGAGCGGCGCGTCGAACTCTTTGCGGCACGGCGCCGTGTCCGGCTGCACCACGAAGCGCCCCGAGTTCACGCCGAGCAGCCCGGCCAGCACCTTGGGACCGCGCTCGAAGCTGCCGTCGGACGCGCTCCGCGACACCTGACGCAAGCGCCCGTCGCGGATGTGCGCCTCGTGCAGGTAGACGGCATCACGGAACGTCACCGAAGCGTCGGGGATCCACCGGCAGACGAGCTCGAGCAACAGCCGCGGCGTGAGCCCGTCGAGGCGCCCGCGCACCTCGCCTCCCGCTTTCAGCCGCTGCTCGACCCGCGCGCGGGGCACCAACACCTCGCGCACGCGCTCGACGACGGTGGACGCCGCCGTCTCCTTGCGCAGGTAGCCGTCGGCGTCGGCGCCGAGCTCGCGCACGCGCTGCAGCAGATCTTCCTTCCACGACAGCAAGATCACCGGCACGTCGCGCACGGCGACGTCGCGGTGGATCTCGTGACACAGCGAGAACCCGTCGCGCCCCGGCATCAGCACGTCGCTGATCACCAGATCGGGCCAGACCTCGAAGGTGCGGGCCAGGGCCGACTGCCCGTCGTGGGCCTCGATCACCTCGGCGCCGACCGCGCGCAACAGATCCGAGAGGAACCAGACCACGGCCGGATCGTCGTCGGCGACCACCAGGCGTCGGCCGCGCAAGCCGACCTCGTCCAGGCTGCGCTTGGAGCTCGCGCCGCGCTCACCGGCGCGGCGATCCTCGACCAACCACGGGGCCACCGGCACGGCGCCCTCGGGCCCGTACGGCAAGAACCGCACATTTCCCGACGAGCGCAGCGTCACGAGCTCTCGCACCCGCGCGATCGCACCCCAGACCGCGGCCATCACGTCCGCGCCGTCGGCGAACGCCACCTGGGTCGTGCGGCCGCCGGCTTCGAGGCTCTCGACCAGCCCCTTTTTCACCTCGCTCGCGATCCGCTCCGCGAGCTCTTCCACCGTGCGGTTGCCGAGCGGCTCGCGCTCCACGCGAACGGCCGAGGCTGCGCCGCACAGCTCGAGGGCGGTGCGCGAGAGCACGTCCGGGCTCACCGGTTTCGGCAGCACGCGGGCCGCGCCGAGCGAGACGTAGGCCGCGGCCGCGCTCGGACTGACGAAATTGCCCACCACCAGCACGGGCATGCGCTCGACCAGCGGGTCACGGGACAGGCTCTCGACGAGCTCCCGAGCCCCGACGCGGTCCGCGTCCACGATCACCAGGTTGGGTCCGGAAGCGCGAGCCAGCTCGATCGCCCGCTCCCGGTCCTCGGTGCGTTCGACCTCGATCGGCGCGTCGCCGACCAGCGCGGCCGAGAGGCTCGAGGTCCCGAACACCAGCACGTTCACTGGCTGGGCCTGCTGCCCCACGGGCGGCGGAGGCTCGCTCATGCGCGTGGACGGGGGCGTGCCGAGGAGCAGGGAGGGCACCATGTCGATGGCGCGGCCGACCTCCGACAGCGCGGCGGCGCGCTGCGCCGGGTTGCCCGGCCGTTCGAGCAGCTGCTCCGCCTCGGTCATGGCCTCCGCCACGCTCGCAAACCCGAGCACCCGGGCGGCCGAGCCCAGCGCGTGGAGCCGGCGAGTGAGCGCCTGCTTTCGGTCCGCTTCCGTCGGGGCTTCGGAGAGCGCCCGCAGGACGGCCCGCACCACCTCGAGCCGTCTGGGCAGACTGGCGGCAAACTCGGCGCGCGCGCCCGTGAGCCGAGAGGGATCATCCTCACGGCCAGAGACGGAAGGGGAGGAGGGCTGCTGCGGCGACCCAGCCATGCCCCTCCGACTACCACAGCTGTCGAGGCGGAGGCCTTTTTTACGCTCACTCCGCCGCCCGGCGCCCCCGAACCCCGCGCGATTTCGGCCCCTGGGCCCCCTTCGCTCTGGCGGGCTCCGCGCTCCTCCCGTTCAGCGCCTCGGCCTCGCGCTGCGCGCGACGTCCGTATGAGCCGATCTCCGACATCATCACCACCTAGAGTCGAAGCGCCTCGCCGACCGCCGATGGCGGAGCCGCTTACAGTCACACGGCGACGACGCCGCCAATGCTCGTTCGGATTGATGGCAAACGCGGCGAACCGGCGAACCGAGAATGAGAACGACAATCGATCCGAGCCGGGAACTTTTCAGTTGCCCTTCTCGGAATAGAAAATCAGATTGAGAAATCATGTTTTCTGGGATTCGTGTCGGCGCGCGCTTCGCGACGCTGAGCTTGCTTGGGGCTTTCGTCGCTTGCGGCAGTGATCCGCAATTTCAGGCTATCGACAACGGGACGTCGCCGGACGACACGCCGCTTCGCGGTGGTAACAACGGCACCGGCGCCAGCCCCGGCAGCGGCGGCCGCGGCAACGGCAACACCGGCGGCTCGGTCGTCACGGTCGGCGGCACTTCGCAGTGCGAACCGAAATCGTGTGAAGACCTGGGCATGGATTGCGGCACCGTCGCTGACGGCTGCGGCGACATCATCGAGTGCGGCGAGTGCGGCGACGACGAGAAGTGCGGCATCGTCAAGACCAACGTCTGCACGCCGCTCGACGACCTCTGTACCCCGATCACCCAAGAGGAAGCCTGCGAGGGCAAAGCGTGCGGCGCCGAAGGCGACGGCTGCGGCAACACCTACCAATGCGGCCAGTGCGACACGGGCGAGACGTGCGGCGCCGAAGAGCCCTTCCAGTGCGGCGTCGGCTCCGGCCCCGGCGACTGCGTGCCCATCGCGAGCTGTGCCGACGCCGGCAAGCGCTGCGGCGTGATCGGCGACGGCTGCGGCGGCACGCTGGACTGCACCGCCGAGCTCGGCCCGTGTGAAGACGGCACCTTCTGCGGCATCGACCAGCCGTATCAATGCGCGGCTCCGCCCGAGTGCCACTCCGACGTCACGAGCTGCGAAGACAGCGACTGGGAGTGCGGCATGTTCGTGGACGAGTGCGGCAACGTCTTCGACTGTGCCGACGTCGGCCGCAGCTGCGGCCCCTTCGAGCTCTGCAAGGGCGGCGTCAACGGCGCCACCGAGTGCCAGAACGCCGTTCCGGACTGCGAGCTCTGCGGGAACGTCCCCGCTTGCCCGACCAACAGCCCGACGAGCCTCAGCGGCCGCGTCGTGACTCCGGGACGCAACGACGCGAACACGGAGAACCAGGTCGGCGTGCCGAACGCCTTCGTGTACATCCTGCGCAGCAACGACCCCGCGCTGCTGCCCAACATCACGACCGGCATCGGCGGCGGCGCCACCGGCACCGCGTGTGAGCGCTGCGAGGATCAGGAGCTCGGCCCCGTGCTCGCGGGCGACGTCACCGACGCCACCGGCACGTTCACGATAACCGGCAACATCCCGGTCGGCGCCGAGTTCGTGCTGGTCGTCAAGGTCGGCAAGTTCCGCCGCGCCACGCGCTTCACGATCCCCGAAGCCGACGGTTGCAAGGCCACGAACCTGCCGGCAACCGTCGCGGCCGGTAACCCGACGCGCCTGCCGCGCGCCATGGACGACGGCCTCGCCGTCAACATCCCGCGCATCGCCGTCAGCACGGGCGAAATCGACGCCATCGAGTGCGTGTTGTTCAAGATGGGCATCGCCCAGGGCGAGTTCGGCAACCCCGGAGACGGGACGGCCGCGCCGCGCGTGCACCTCTACCGCGGAGACTCGGGCGACTCCGGCGCGCGCATCAACGGCGACACGCCGAGCGAGGGCACGCTTTACGGCAGCATCGACCGCCTGCGCGCTTACGACATGGTCGTCGCCGACTGCGAGGGTGGCAGCTACGACTCGAACCCCAACGACGCGCAGCAGGGCAACGTCAGGAACTTCGTGAACCGCGGCGGCCGTCTGTTCGCGAGCCACCTCTCCTTCACGTGGCTCAGCGACAACAACACCGGCAACAACACCGCCTACCCCACCGGCAGCGCCGACTTCACCAGCGGTCTCCGCGGCGCGGCGTCGTGGAACGCGAGCTTCGACTCCACGACCAACACTGGAACCGGCATCATCTCGATCGGCCGGCCCCACGTCAGCCCGCGGATCGAAAACTTCCGCGACTGGATGGTGACCGAGGGCGTCACGACGGCGACCACCACCCCGGCGTTCTCCTTCAATCTGAACGAGCCCCGCAGCCAGGTAACGAACGGGGCCGGTGACCAGATCCACGACGGCACGGAAGAGTTCGTGCACACCACGACCCCGAACCGCACCCAGCAGTTCTCGTTCAACACGCCGTACGGCGCTCCGGACATGGCCGCCTGCGGCCGCGTCGCTTACAGCGGCTTCCACGTGTCCTACGGCGGCGGCCTCTCGCCCTACGCCAACGCGACGTTCCCGAACCACTGCACGGGCAGCAGCGCCAACAACGGCAACCTGACCGACCAGGAGAAAATCCTCCTCTACATGCTGTTCGACCTCGGCGCGTGCGTGGGCGACGACCCCGAGCCGCCGAGCTGCACCCCCTCGGAGTGCTCGGACGACGCTTGCGGCGTCATCCCGAACGGCTGCGGTGGCACGCTCGACTGCGGCCCCTGCACCCCCATGTGCAAGCCCACCACCTGCCTCGCGCAGAACGCCGAGTGTGGCTCGATCGGTGACGGCTGCAGCTCCGTGCTCGATTGCGGTCCCTGCCCGCCCGGTCAGACCTGCGGCGCTCAATCGCCGAACCAGTGCGGGGACGGCCCCGACTGCGAGCCGCGCAGCTGCGAAGACGCCAATGCCGAGTGCGGCCTCGTCGGCGACGGTTGCAGCGACGTCATCGACTGCGGCGAGTGCCCGCCCGGCCAGATCTGCGGCCTGGACGAGCCGTACAAGTGCGGCACTCCCGAGTGCCAGCCCACGACCTGCGACGCCGAGCGCGCCCAGTGCGGCGAGATCTCCGACAACTGCGGAGAGGTGCTCGACTGCGGCCCCTGCCCGGCCAACAAGCAGTGCGTGAACCACCGCTGCATGGGCATCCAGTAAGGGGGCCCTCGCAGTAAAGAGCGCGCTGCCCGTCGCACCCCGACATCAGGCAGCGCGCCGAGACCAGGCGCGGTTCAGCAGCCGCGCCTGGCTTGCTTTGTCTGCCGACGTCGTTGCGCGGCCGCGGTGGGACGGCGCGGCGTCGCGTTTATTTTTCTAACAGGAAGACAAGAAGACAGGAAGTCCCGAATAAGAGTTGGTTTTGTGGGATTTTGCGTTGCACGAACCCGACTCTCTCCTCCAAGAAAATCCGGCTTCCGGTCTTACCGGTCTTCCTGTTGCGCCCCCGCCCCACGCCGCGCAAAGACTTTTCAGAGCGGCGATGCCACTCAGCAGCCGCGCCTGGCTTGCTTTGTCTACCGACGTCGTTGCGCGGCCGCGGTGGGGCGGCGCGGCGTCGCGTTTATTTTTCTAACAGGAAGACAAGAAGACAGGAAGTCCGGAAACAAGAGTTGGTTTTGTGGGGCGCTAGGCTTGGCTGATGGGCTGCGCAGAGCCCGGTGGGGGCTACGCGGGTGTTCCTGAGAACGCTCGGGTCGGCCGGGTTCGACGATCACACATCACAGTCAGAAGGCGGGCTGGGATTTTGCGTTGCACGACCCCGACTCTCTCTCCTCCAAGAAAATCCGGCTTCCGGTCTTACCGGTCTTCCTGTTGCGCCCCCGCCCCACGCCGCGCAAAGACTTTTCAGAGCGGGCGATGCCACTCGACACGCAGCGCGCGGTTTCTTACCGTTCGCGCATGAGCGAAGCCAAGACGTATCAGGGCAGCTGTCACTGTGGACGAGTTCAGTACGAGGTGAGCCTCGATTTGGAGAAGCCGGTGCTCGCTTGCAACTGCTCGATGTGCGGGCGCAGCGGCACGCTGCTCACCTTCGTGGGGACGGATTCGTTCAAGCTCCTCCGTGGTGAAGAGTCGCTCAGCGATTACCAGTTCAACAAGAACGTGATCCACCACCTGTTCTGCAGCACCTGCGGCATCAAAGCCTTTGCACGCGGCAAGAAGCAGACCGGTGAAGACGTCGTCGCCGTCAACGCGCGCTGTCTCGAAGGCGTCGATGTAGGCGCGCTGCAGGTCCAGCACGTCGACGGCAAGAGCGTCTGACGCACACCGCGCTTCGAAATCAGGATAGGCTCGGGCGATGCGCGACGGGCTCGTCTGGCCTTGGGCGGTGAGTTTCGCATTCCTTGTCTTCGCGGGCTGTGGCGACGACGACACGCCGAGCTCTGAAGGCGGAAGCGGCGGCTCTTCGAGCGGCGGGCGCGGTTCGGGCGGCACACCGGGCGCCAGCGGCGGAGTGAAGACGGGCGGAGCGTCGAGCTCCGCGGGTCGCGGCGGCGCGGGTGGCAGCAGCAGTGGCGGCAGCAGCAGCGACACCGGCGGTGCCAGCGGCGCGGGGCTCGGCGGCGCAAACAGCACGACGGGCGGCAGCAATGCCGCTGCGGGCGCTGACGGCGGAGTCGACGCGGGCTCGGGCGGCGGAGCCGGCGGCGCAGGCGGTGGTGACAGCGGAGAGACGGGAGGCGGGGCTGGCGGCAGCAGCGGTGCGAGTCCGGCCGACGGCGGAGCGCCGAGCGGCGGTCCGGCGGACGCATGCGCGCCCGCCGTGGCGCGAGGCGCGGACTACTTCGACTTTCCCGAGCGCTTCAATCGCTACTACACGGACTGCGACTGGCAGCCGTCGAGCACCGTCTACGTGAGCCCGAACGGCACCGGAAACGGCAGCTCGCAGGCAACGCCCGCGAGTGTGTCGAGCGCGCTCTCCGGCGCGGTTCCGGGCCGCAAGATCCAGTTCTTGAGCGGGACCTATAGCGGCTGCTTCGAGCTCGACTCGGACCACAGCGGCACTTATGACCAGCCGATCGTGCTCGCAGCCGAGCCGGGCGTCACCATCAACTGCTGCGACAGCGGTCGTCGGACCTGCTTCAACCTCGAGGGCGCCGACTACGTGGCGATCGACGGCTTCGAGCTGGTCGGCGGCAATTATGGAGTTCGCGCGGTCGGCCTCGGGTATCCGGCGGACGAGCACCAGCGCGGCATCGCCGTGCTGAACACGGTGGGGCACGGGCAAAACAACGACCCCTTCTTCACCGGACAATCCGACTGGTTCGCCATCCAGAGCTGCACCGCCTACGACACCGGTTCGGGCGACGGCCACGGCATCTACCTCAGCAACGGCAGCGACTGGAACATCGCGCGCTGGAACGAGACGTACGACACGTACTCCTCCGACTTCCAGATCAACGCCGATCCCGCCTCCACCTGTGCCGACGACGGCATCGACTTCGACGACCCGGAGTGCGACGCCGTCGCTGGCAGTCACCCGACGGGCGGCCGCGGCGCCTCCGATTTCATGCTGATCGAAGGGAATTTCTTCCACCACAGCCTGGCACAGGGACCGAATTTCACCTCCGTCCGCAACAGCGTGGTCAAGAACAACATCTTCGCGCTGCCTGCGCGCCACGGCGTGAGCTTCTGGCAAGAAACCGACAACCCGAATCTCGGCTCCTCCAACAACCTCGTTGCGCACAACGCCTTCGTGACGAACGTCAACAGTCGCCAGGCCGTTCAGTTCATCAACGACTCGACCGACAACCGGTTCGTGAACAACGTCGTGGTCGCGGTCAGCAGCGGCGGGCAATTGCTCGCGACCGACGGCACGACCGTCGACGCCAACACCTTCGAGAGCAACGCGTGGATCTCGGGAACCTTCGGCTCCGAGGACGAGGCACCGGCGTACGAGCCCGGCTCCGGCGAGCTCCGCCTGACCGAGTTCGACGCGGGCTGGTTTCAAGCATTCCCGGCCGCCGTCGAGCACGACCCGGCAGGCTTTGCCCCGAGCGCGGCTGCGCCCTGGCTCGACGAGGGTGAGCGGCTCCCCGAGGTCACGACCGATCACGACGGCGCCGCGCGCCAGGCACCGGTCGATCTCGGCCCGTTCGAGCGCTGAGCCCTCAGGGCTTCGCGGCCAGAGCCCGCACGCGCGCAGTGTGCGGATCGCGCGGATGTTTGGTGAGGAAGCGCACGGCCCGCGCGCGCGCGGCTCCGCCGTCACCTTTCGCTATCAGCGCTTCAATCGTCAGCACTTCGGCGTCCGAAGCGAGCAGCCCCTGAGGAAAGCGCCGCTCGTAGTGCGCCAGGCTCCGTAGCGCGTCGCCGTGGGCGCCGTTCGCGAGAGAGCGGCGCACCGCGTCGAGCAGCGCCACCTCCGCGGCCAGCGTCGATCGCATCTTTGCCGGCGCTTCGCGGGCTTCGTGTCGCACCGCAACCTCACTCGGCTCCGGCGCCGGGACCGCGACGACCGGCGCTGGCGCCGCGCTGGGTTGCGCCGGCGTTTGCGGCGCAGCCACGACACTCACGGCCGGCGCTGTCGCCCCCGGCTGCGGCGGAGCGCCGCGCAACCACAGCGCGACCACGGCGCCGCCGCCGAGCGCGCCGATGGCCAACCACTTGGCGGCCGTCGCTTTCGACGCATCGACGCGAGCCGCGTTCGTCTTTCCGGCGACGGCGTCTCCCATCGCACCGGTCGCTGCGGCAAAGCTCGCCCAGGCGCGCTCCGTCGCGCCCGCGGGCAGCGCATCCTCGCGCGCCGAGTCGAGTAACCAGCGCTCGAAATCGTCACCGCTCGCCATCACGGCACCGCCCTTCCGGAGAGCGCAGCGCGCACGCGGCGCGCAATGCTCGAAAACTCCTCGCGCGCACGCCGCAAGCGCGAGCTCGCAGTGCCCAGCGGAATCGCCTCGATTTCCGCGATTTCACGGATCTGCAAGCCCTCGAGCTCGTACAACACGAACACCGTGCGGAGCTCGAGCGGCAGCTTCGCGATCACCTCGTCCAGCATTTCGCGGGCCCGGCGCTCCTCCAGGCACTGCTCCGGAGACGGCTCCGCATGGGCCAGCTCGTGTGCGTCACCGAGCTCGACGAGCGAAGGGGCGAGTCTTTCACGCCGCAACAGACTCGCTGCGACGCGCAGCGCCACTCCGTACAGGAACGACCCGGCGCTGTCCGGTTGGATATCGGCGAGCCGGCGCGCCGCAACCCAGAACACCTCTTGAGCCGCATCGTCGACCATCGGCTCCGGCACACCCAGCCGCCGCAGCAGGCGCCACACCGAAGCGTAGTGCGCCGTGAACAAAGGCTTCAACTCGACGAGCGCCGCGCGCGTCACCGGTTCGGCCACACCTTCGCCGGACAACACGCGACCGCCGAGACGAGAGTCAGAAGCGAACACCGAGGCCCCCGGCAGCGTAGCCGTGAAACAGGTTGGATTCGAACAGCGTGCTGCCGTCGGGCCGCTCTGCGCGGAACTCGAGGGCCATTTCCCCGCCCAAATGCGCGCTCGCGAACAGAAACCGATTGAACGCGTACGAAAAGTCGGCGCTGAGCCCGGCCTTCCCGACCCCGACCTCGCGCGTGCGGTGCTCGCCGGCAGGGTCGCGCACGTCCAGGTGCATCACCCCCATCGCGAAGTCCCCGCACAGGAACGCCTGCCACCCCTCCGAGTCGTACGTCAGCGCCGAGCACGAGCTCACGCCGGCGAGCAAGCCGTTCATCCGTGTCTCGTAATCGTCCGCCGAGCGGTGCGTGCCGTACCCGAGCAAAGTCCAGCGCACGGCGATCGTCTGTCCCACCAGATGCGTAATACCCGAGGGTGATATGACGAAGTTCGTCGCCTTGAGCGACAGCTCGTAGCGCGGCAGCACCACGCCTGGCACCCAGCCCACCACCGCCCCCGCGAGCAACGTCGCGGTGCGCACGCTCTCGAAGCGCAACGTTCCCGCGGGCACCCGCTCCGAGCGCGCCGCGCCGAAGTTGGTCCCGCGCAGACGCAACGGCGCTTCCGGCTCGTGCGCTTTTGGTGGCGGCGTGTCCACGGCCTTCGACGGCGCGGGCTCGGGTGACGCTACCTGCTGCGAGGGCGCGGGCTCGGGTGGCTTCGACAGAGCCTCGTCACGCGCCGCCGTTTCCGCATCGCGGAGGGCGATCGCCGTGACCAGCGCGAGCCCGTCCACGACCTCCGCGCAGCTCGCCGCCCGCACCGCGCGAGCCCCTGGCGTCCCCTGCCGCGGCTCGATCCGCACCTCGCCCGAAAACCCGCCCGGTACCGGCCGGATCGTCACCCCGACCGAGCGCAATCCGTCGCCGCCACCGCTCGCGATCTCGGCCCCCCGCCGCTCCACGGCCTGCCGGAACTCGACCTCCGGAGGACACCCGGCCGCGACGTCGTACTGCAAGAAGCCTTCGAACCCAGTCACGCCACGATGATGGTCGGCGTTTGCGCGCACGATCACGGAATCGACCGCGTCGCGCAGTTTCCTCAGTCCGAAACCGGACCGCGCGTCATCTCCAGCATCGTGTCTCGGAAGCCGACGCTTCGAAAGAGCGCCTGAGCCGCGGTGTTGGAGACCATGGTGTGGAGCACGACTCGCGGAGCGCCGAGCGCCTCGAGCTCCGCGACCATCGCCACCACCAACCCCCGCCCGATCCGCCCGCGCCGCTTGGCGCTCGAGACGAACACGTCGTGGATCGAGCCGTGCCGATCGAGCAGCTGATTGAAATCGCGTTCGTCGAGCGTGCCGTACGAGTACCCGACCACTCGGCCCTCATCCAGCGCCGCCAGGATCACGGCCTTCGGATTTTCGAGCTCCCGCCCGAACCACCACGCGTACCCCTCCTCGACCCGATCGGGCAGGAAGAACCGCCCCGGATCCCGGTCGTGGTGCAGCTGCACCAGTTGACCGGCAAGCTTTGCGATTTCCGAGAGCTCGCCGCGAGTCGCGCGGCGGATCGTGACGTCAAGCATGGCAGGCGCAGTGTAGCGCCTCACGCTCGAGCCCTTCACCTTCGAGCTCCCGCACTCGCACCGTCGGCGCCCATCGTCCGCCGTTTCACCCAAAAACTCGACGTCCGGCGCCGTGGGCGACGGCGCATCGTTACCCGCCGCACTGCAACCCGCGCACGAGAGATAGAGCGCCGCAGCGGCAACGGAAACTCGCCTTTCCCATGATTCGGTGGTGGCATCACTGCCCGAAAACGGCTCGAGCAACTTCCCGTGTCGCTCCCCCGCCGCCCCACGCCGTAATCCGTCGCCCCCCAAAAAAACCTTGGCGACTCTTGGCGTCCCCTGGCGCCTTGGCGACAAAAGCCGTCCTCGACGACGTCCCAAGAAGAAGAGCCCCGAGAGGTTTCTCCCGGAGCCCTTCGTCTTTACTTGGCCGGCGCTACTGAATCACGGACTTGCACTGCGCGCTGCAGTTGCTTCCGCCGTCGCAGGTCTCGTTGAACCGCGCCTGCACCTTGCGGTCGCCGCAGTAGGGAGCCGCGAGGCAGGATGTCGTGCATTCGTCCTCGCCGTAGGCGTCGGCGCTGCTCTGGTTGTCGTCGCCTGCGTCGCATTCTTCGTCGGCGGTGGTTTCACCGTCGCCGCAGTACGGAGCCAGCGTGCAGTCCTCGTTGCAGGTGCCGTAGCTGCCGTCGTTGACGCCGTCGTCGCACTCTTCGCCGGTCTCCTTCACGCCGTTACCGCAGCGGTACTTGCAGCGCATGTCGCAGTTGCTCTGCGCGGTGCCGTTGGCGGCGCCCGCATCGCACTGCTCCTTGTCGTCGAGCCGGCCGTTGCCGCAGTTCGGCTGATCGACGCGACCGCTGCAGTCGGCGTAGCAAGAACCCGGGTAACCGCTGCCGTTCTCCTCGCCGTCGTCGCAGACCTCACCGTAGTCGGCGTCGGTCTTCGAGTCGCCGCAGTACGGAGCTGCGCGGCACTCGTCCGTGCAGGCGTTCGCGCCGTAAGCGTCGCCGGCGTTGTCGTCACCGGCGTCGCACTGCTCGAAGCGGCCGTCGAGCACGCCGTCCCCGCAGCCCGGAGGCTTCACGCAACCCGGCGCGCAGGCATCCGGGCTCGTGGCGTAGGAATCGACGTTCACGCCGAGGTCACAGGCTTCGGGACCCGAGACCAGGCCGTCACCGCAGTACGGAGCCAGGGTGCAGTCGTTCTTGCACGTGCCGTAGCTGCCGTTGTTGGTGCCGTCGTCGCAGATCTCGTCGGGGCCTGCCAGGATGCCGTCGCCGCACTCGGGAGCACAGACCGTGCGGCCCGAGTTGAAGCCCTTGATGGTCAGCTTGAAGTTCGAGGCGTTGGTGTGGCGCTCGGCGTGGAACAGCGCGATCTCGTAGACCTTGCCTTCGACGAGGCCGAAGCGCGAGTCGTCCTTCTTGCCGTCGGAGTTGCTGTCCGCGTCGCTCAGCGTCACGGAGCCGCTGCGCGCCGGGTGCAGACCGCCGAGGTCCACGGCCAGCTTGCCGCCGATGAACACCCACACGTCGTCGTCGCCGCTGAACGACAGCTGCTCGCCGCCCTTGTACTCGAACCAGTAGCGCGTCTCGGTGGTGAAGCCGAAGTTGTGACCGTCGGAGGCGTTCTCCTTGTTGAGCCCCACCCAGCCCTGCCCGTCGAGCGGGAAGAAGCCTGCCGCGCCGGGGTTATCGGTGGCGTTGGCGGAGTCGAACACGAACGAGCCGTCCATGCGCTTGCGCAGCGTGAGGAACTGGACGATCGGGATGTTGGCGCGGTCCGCGTCGCTCTGGTCCGAGGTCTGGTACCACTCGGAGAAGCTGTCCTCGTCGGTGACTTGCCGCTCGTAGGGGCACTCGTCGGTCTTGTCACTGCAGGTCGTGCCCACGCCGCACTGGCCGGTGTACACGGGCTTGCCGGTATCGGCATCGAGCGAGGTCTCGACCAGACCGGTCGTCGCCTGGTCGCCCGCGTAACAGGCGTCGAAGTCGGGGTGCCGCGTGGCGCCGTTCTTGCCGCTGCGGTTGAAGTCGCGGAACACGACCGGGATGTTGATCGTGTCCGGATCGCTCACCGAATCCTTGCAGTAGATGCCGGGCAGGTTCTCGAGCTTGCACTCTTGGCTGCATCCATCGCCGTCGAGGATGTTGCCGTCGTCGCACTGCTCGTCGTCGCCGGGCAGCTTGATGCCGTCGCCGCAGCGCGAGGTGCACGCGCCCGCCTTGCAGTCGGGCTCGAGCGTACAGGTCGGCGTGCAGCCGTCCCACCACTGGTCGTTGCCGTCGTCGCACGGCTCGAGACCTTCTTTGACGCCATCGCCACAGACGGTCTCTTCGCACTCGCTGGGCGTAGCTTCGCACTTCCAGCCCTGCTCGAGCTGGCACGTCTCCGAGCAGCCGTCGCCGCTCTTGGCGTTGCCGTCGTCGCAACCTTCACGACCGACGATCAGCCCGTCCCCGCAGGCCGCCGCGCGGCACAAGCCGCCGAGCGCACAGACCCAACCGGCTTCGAGCTGGCAAGTCGCGGAACAGCCGTCGCCGTCGCTGGTGTCGCCGTCGTCGCACTGCTCGTTGCCCGTGATCGCGCGGTCGCCGCACTTTACCGTCGAGACGCAGGCCTCGCCGG